>CAZYKP010000048.1:0-64171 GCA_964648025.1 uncultured Pirellulales bacterium
TGGCGGCGTCCGGCTGCATCGACGAATCTTCTGGATTCGCCTGCTTCGCCCTCCTGGCCAGCCGCCCGAAGCCCAGCGCATCCTCTGGCCGACCAGCGTGCCTTGAGATAGAGGCTAGAAATCCTCACGGTGGACCCACTGACCATCCACGACACTACCGAGAACGTGGCAATTTTCATCCCAGAGCAGCTCATAGGGGTCACGCGCGTCGTAGGGAGGCAGGGCGACCACCGTGAAGGTTGCCCGTTTGCCAACCTGGAGGTCGCCCAGCTGGTCGCTGCGTCCGAGAGCCTCGGCTGCAGAGAGGGTTCCCAGCCGAAGGATGGTTTCCCCAGACAACTCAGGAAATTGACGAGCCACATATTGGAGCTCAGCCAACAAGCTCAAATCGGGGTTACTGGCCCGGCTATCGGTGCCGATGGCGACTCGGGCCCCGCTGTCGAGTAAGCGGGGCAAGGGGTGTTCGGGGTGTCCAAAGAATCCATGAGTTCGGGGGCAATACACCGCAGACATGCGATCACGCTGTTCGGCCAGAAAGGCAACATCTTCCTCATCGAGATAGTTACCGTGAATCACCAGCGAGAGCGGTGCCTGGGAGAGAATCTTCAAATAATCTAGGGGCCTGATGTCTCCGGGAAACAACTGAGAGTCCCAAACCCCAAAATCCTCAAGCAAAGTCCGCAGTGGCCCTCGTCCTCGCTGCAACAGCTCCAGCTCTTCCTGGCTTTCAGCCAGATGCATCGCCAGAGGGCAAGAGTATTCGCGAGCCAGTTTAACAAGGCCTTGCAATAACTCTGGATGAACGGAATACGGCGCGTGGGGGCTGAGGCCGGGGGTCCAATGGGCCCGATGTTTGCGGCGACGCAGATGTTTCTCGGCGATCTCCAGACGTTCGGCCACACCCTCTTGCTTGAGGCCTAAAACCTCCAGAAACACAATCGCCTCCAAGGGATTATGAGCAAAAGGCTCCGGTGTCCATCCTTCTTGGGCGATTTCCCCCAGACAGGCGACCCCTTGACGCAGAGACTGTGCCAAACCCATAGCGACCGAGGTCTCGCCCCCGTCACGAGGACGATCGCGGAAGGCCACCAGCTCCCGGATCCAGTGGACAAAGGAGTCGCCCGTGGCCAAAGGCTTCTCCAGGTCGCTGAATTCCAGGTGCGTATGAGCGTTGATCAGCCCCGGCAGGATGGCAACCGGTCCAAGATCCTCGGTCAATTGGCTGAGAAGAGTCTCTGCCTCTGCTGAATCCCTACTGGACCAATCGGCCAAGCTGCTTTCGCCGGAATGCTCAGCCTGCTCAACACCTGAGTTCTTGGGACTGGCGCTTTTCGTGGCTGGATTTTTGGGGCTGGTCGTCTTGGAGTGGGCCCCTTTCGGGCTGGCGGTTTTGGAGTTCTCAGGGCTACTGGTGGTTGGCGTCTTGGGGCCGGAACCGGCGGTTTCCGCAAAGTCTTTCCCTCCTGATGAACTCGAAGAGCCTTCGGAGGAAAGGGAGGAAGAGCGTGCCCGGCTGAGAGCGCAGATCACCTCTCCCTGCCAGGCTAACCGCCCATCTTCAACAGGCGGTCCGCTCAGCGGGAACAGATACCGGGCCTGCACGGTGTAAGTCGGCTCGGCGGAACTCATCGACAATCGTCGCCCCTGTGGAATTGGTCAGTGGTCGGACGTTATGGCTGACCGATCGCAGGTGGTTTTCTCACTCCGGGCACCCTGCAGGCAGGGAACCTCCTGACCTTGGAGGGCCGCAAGCTGGCTCGAGCCGTCGGAGGAAAACCCCGTTGCAGTGGTGCCCTGGCCAAAGGAGATGCCCGTTGAGGTTAGCAAGTCATGATCAATCAGCTTCAATCACAGTCGCCTAGCTCCGCTGTTCGAGTGGGACAGTCCAACGAGTGGTCGGTCAAGAAAGATTTGTCGGAAGGGATAGCAGGTTCTCCATGCAGCAAATGCGTCATGCCATCCGACAATCTCTGAGTTTGCTGAACTGAGCTTGCTGAGCTGAGCTTGCTGAGTCAACAAAGACTGCTTAGGCGTTAAACAGAGCGTCGAGTAGACCGTGTGTTTCCCCCTTGCGTTTGACGCAGAGCAAAGGTTGCTTGGTGAGAGTAAGTAAGCCCTCAACGGTGCTTCCCAGCAAGAAACTGGCCAACCCGCTGAGACCACGCGAGCCGCAGACGATCAGGTCGGATTGAGTTGTTTCTACCGCCCAGGCGATCCGATGGGCGATATCGTGGGACCGATCTTGGTGGGGGATCAGGTCGATCCGCAAAGGGAGTTGAGCGGCTTGTGGAAGATCTTGCTGGATCTGCTCCCAGTGTTGTTGGGAGTTTTGTTGCAAGCTGGCGGCAAAATCCTCAAACGAGCAGCCGGCAACGTCGAAACGAGCGGGCACGTCGATGACGTGCTCTGGGATCACCTGGCAATCCTTGCCTTGCTCCTGCCGGGCGTTTGCTAAGTGCAGCGCTGCCTTGAGGGCTTCAAGCGACGGCTCAGAAAAATCGATCGGCACAAGCAACCGGTGGTATTGTGCTGGCTGTTCCAAAGGGACTGCTAGCACAGAGCAGGGAGACTTCCGACACAACCCACGAGCACGAGCACCCAACCCGGGCTGCTGATCACCGGCAGCATGACCCACACAAACCAAATCGGCCTGTTCTGCTCGGAGATGACGCAACACCGTGTAGACCCAAGGCCCCTTGACCAGTTGTGTCCGCACTGTGGCCGAAGAGGGCCAGCCCGGTTGGGCACTGTAAAGATCCAGCATCCGCTGGGTAAGATCCTCATGAGAGGGCCTGGAGACTCCGTCGGTTTGCAATTGAGGGGGAACGAACGGGTCCTCGTAGACGTGAAGCAGCTCGACGGTCTGCATGTCGAAGCCGCCGGCCAAGACCGCAGCATGCTGCAGCAAGGTCCGATCTTCATCGTCGCCGGACATCACAACGACGATCCGCCCCCCTGCCAGTGGGCTCGGCGTTTCCGGGAGGGACGGCGAATCGGCACGGTTGGGATCAGCGCTTGGAGTCATCAGTCGCTGGCTGCTCTCGTTTTTCCGGGCCAATCAGCTCTCAGAAGCTGCTCAGCCTGTCAAGTAAAAGCCTCACAAGCCCTATCTTGTGAAGTCCAATCCTGGCAAGTTCAAGCTAGTCAAGTTCAGGCTTGACAAGTGCAATACCAACAGGGGCCCCTCTTTGGCGGGTCCAACTCGGGACAATTCCAAATTGTTTGGAGAATTCTGGTTTGAGGGTGACAGCCTGTCGGCCGGTTGTTTGTGTCTCCAACATGTTGGCAAGCCAAGGTCGCTGAGGGCTGGATCCTACGTTGAGGAGTTGGCCGGCCTCGACAAGAGACCACAGTCCAGCAGAGGGTGTTTGGATGGGGCAGACCGTCTCTGGACGAGCCCTACTGCCAGCCTACCAGATCACCGCCGCGGCCGGCCAGACGCTCCGGCAGATTGCTGATCCGATGTTCCCCACCGGAAGGCTCAGCGGCGGTGCTGAGGGCTTTTCTGGTCCCCGGCAGGTTGAGAACCTTTGGGGGCAACCGGGAGTCTTTCCCGGCAGATCCCCTGGTGGTGCTTGACATCACCGCAGCGAGATCGAAACTGGTCGCGCAAAGGCTAAAGGCTCATCATCGCTGGATGTGCCGCCAATTCCATCCTGCCACCTGCGTCGTCTTGAGTGGGTCTCTTTGACAAAGACAGTTCCCGGTGGCATTGCCCCGGAGGAGAGCATGTCCTCCTTCTCAATTGGATTTCTGGCCAAGACCGCCAACAGCAAAGCTCGCTTCTCCCTGGTGACTGAACTCTTGACCAGTCACCTTCCAGCTGGCAAGCTTAACAATCGCTCCTCTGCCGAGCGATCGGTGGCCGCGACGCTGTCGGAGCACCTGCAGGCGGCTTCGGGAGATGATTTCGACGACGAGTTTGACTACGACTTTGACTACGAAGACGAGGACGACGAGCTTCTCGATGACGACGACCTGCTCACCGAAGGCGATGAGTCCGACGACCAAGACGAGGATGTCGACCCCGAAAGCGTGGAACTTGAACCCGACCTGGCCGGCGACCTCGAGGAAGAGACAGAAGGCCCCGAAACCGAGGAGAGTGAAACTCTCGAAGAGGAGTAGCTCATAACGCCAGATGGCAGCCGGGGCCTGTTTCCGCGTTGCGGAATCGGCGATACCCCTTGAACTTCACCGAGGATACGATTCATTAAGCGGGCGCGAAGCCAACTCGCTCCGACTGAGACCGTGGCAGGCCAAGTTTTCTTGAGACTCCTTGGTTGGACTATCCCCGATGTGGCGGTTGCCCACCACGATGTTGGTGCATGGAGCTATTGAGTGTCCGACAGGTTGGACCTTGGCCACAATCAGGAACAGTCAAGCTTGAGTTATCCAGCCGCTGAGAACGATCCACGGCAGTCTGCAGCTGAGACTCCGTGGCCAGCCGATGGTTTCCGCAACAGCAAGTGTGTTGAAGACCGAACACACGGGAACCGAAGGGGGATGGAGCCTGGTCACCCCCGCCGATGGGAGAGGATCTTTCGGGCGAGCCTTTTTGACAAACAATTTGTCTCTAGCTGGGATCGCCCCCACAACAACTACTCCATCCATCGGGAGGAAAGGAAAATGAATGAGCAGATGCCGTTCCACGCCGATGAACTCCCTACGTTTCCGGAAGGGGTGATTGCCCCCTTTCGGGATCGTGACCAACTGGATTTTGAGGTCGAGTTCTTTGGCGCAATCCTCCGAAGATCACCAGATTATGTCGACGTTCTGCGTTGCCAAGCCAGGGCTTGGGCGCGGAAGGGATTTCATCACCGCGGCCTCGAGGTGGAAACGCGGCTCTCCGAGCTGCTGCCCGAAGATTGTGTCGTGGCCTACGATTTGGCCTGCATCCTGAGCTTGATGGGCCGCAAGCAGGAAGCCATCCAGCAGCTGATTCAAGCTGTCCAGAAGGGCTATTCCGATTGGCTCCACCTGGAAACCGACCGAGACCTCGACGCCCTGCGAGACGAGCCGGCCTTCCAGGATTTTCTTCGTCGCTACTCGCCCTAAGGCAGCCGAGGCGATCCACACAAGGCGTTAGAACACCCGAGGCGGACAAAAGCCAAGGCACCAACAGGTCTCAAGTGCCAACAGGTCTCAAATGTCAACAGGTCTCAAATGTCAGAGAGCCTGTCATCAGAGAGCCTGTTATCAGAGAGCCTGGAAGTGCCGTGGGTGTCAGCAAACTGCGGATCAACGCATCCCTCGATCAAAGCGGCCGCGGGCAGATTGAATTTCCCGGGAAGGATGGGACTGATGTTGGAACTGGCCGGTCAGATTGAAGAGGCCGTGACGGCGATCCGCAAGAAGTGGTCAGGGCAAGCGTCGGTCGGGATCATCTTAGGGACGGGGCTGGGTGGCTTGGCAGAGGAGATCGAGTCACCCACGATCATCCCCTACCAGGAAATTCCCAATTTTCCTGTCTCGACCGTGCAGAGTCACACCGGCCAGCTTGTCTGCGGGACCCTCGAGGGTCTTCCTGTGGCGGCCATGGAAGGACGCTTCCATATCTATGAGGGGTACACTTACAGCCAGGTGACTTTCCCCGTTCGGGTGATGAAGGCTCTGGGGGCTGATTTGCTGGTGCTCAGCGGTGCCTCCGGGGGAATGAACCCTCAATATCGCAAAGGCGATATCGTGGTCCTGGAAGACCACATCAACCTCATGCACGGCAACCCGCTCCACGGAGTCAACGACGACAAACTGGGCCCGCGGTTCCCCGACCTTCTGGAGCCCTACGACCGAATTTTGCTCGATCGTGCCTTGGCGGTCGCACGCCAGGCCGACATTGTGGCTTACCCTGGTGTCTACGTGGCCGTCACTGGGCCCAATCTCGAGACCCGGGCGGAGTACCGGTTTCTGCGGAGCATCGGGGCAGACATCGTGGGAATGTCCACCGTTCCCGAAGCGATCGTGGCCAAACATGCCCAGATGCGTGTGCTCGGGCTGTCCATTGTCACCGACATGTGCCTTCCAGATGCCCTCCAGCCCGCCAATGTTGAGGAAATCATCGGCGTGGCCAACACCGCTGAGCCCAAACTGCGGACCATCGTCAAACGAGTGCTCGCTCAAGAACCCCGATCCTAAGTCTCCTGACCCGACCCAGCCCTGGCTTCCTGCAGACTGGCCTTGACCAACTTGAGTCTCCCGCCTTAGCGTTCCCGAAGTCCAGATCACTCATTGCACCTCACCCTCCCCAATATCTTCCCAGCATTTTCTGGGCACCGCTCGAGAACGGCAACCTCACTGACCCTCCGAGGACCTTTGATGCAGTTCCGATCGAGTTAGTGAGAGTTGCCTGAACTCGCAACTGGAGTGTCTCGCTGAGAGAGAAAAATCCCGAAAAATGGCTCAATTGAGCCAGACGCCCTACTGGTAACGACTTACGTTCAGAAATCGCTGTCAACCTCAGCTAACAGGCCCCCCTCAAAAAACTTTCACTGGCCTGGAGGTCTGGTCCGATTAGGATGCTTAGGCAATCTGCGGTCCAAGGGGATTCACCGCCAGGGGGTACCACACCTATGGGGGCCAACGAGCCGTCGGGCGAACCGGCCGTCCTGCTCGCACGACTCTCTGACCGAAGCATCTACTTGCGACAGCAAGCCGCCAAAAGGTTAGGGGAATTCGAGCTCAATGATCAACAACGTGCTGAGGCTCTCTATGGTCTCAAGCAATTACTTGACGATCCTAATAAATATGTTCTCTTAGCTGCTGCGGTGGCGATCCAGCGGCTGGCGGGCGTCAACGAAGCCGGCGTCAACGAAGCCGGCGTCAACGAAGCCGGCGTGGATCAAGCGGGCGTGGATCAAGCCGGCGTGGATCAAGCCGGCGTGGATCAAGCGGCGGAAGCGTTGTTCGATCTGATGGCCGATCCGCACCGGGACATCCGAGTGGCTGCGATCACCGCCGTTGGTGAGTTGATGGAACGTGGGGACTCGCAACTCCCTCCACAAACAGTCCGGGAGAAGCTCTCCGACCTCGCCGAGCAAGACGCCCATCCGGCTGTCCGTGAGGCCGCTGGCCGCGCGTTGGCCGCCTGCTCCGATCACGACACCCCAACAAGTTCCCCTTAACTGGTCTCCAGGCCCTCTTCACCAATGCCCGTCCTCATTGAATGACAGCCAGGCATTGAACGACAGCCGATTGTTTGACCACATCGGGGCATTCGCAATCACACCTGCAAGCCGGTACAATGAAAAACCGGTGACGGCCGCCGAGCCTACGTGAGAATGTTCTAGCAAGGACTCCCCGAGCACTCTTTGGAATCTTTGGTTGGACAGATTCTTGAGAGAAAGTGGAACCTGTTGATTGACGTAGCGAGAATGAATCAGCAACCCCCCAAGGCACCCTGGCAATTTTCCTCCGATTCGCCAGCACCTTCTGCCTCTCCATCTGGGCCTGGACTTCCCCCGGTCGGTCAGCCGCCGATTGCTCCGCCGCAAGTTTTTACTCAGCCAGGCCCAGAGCATCCGGTCCCACCGGCGAGTAATGTTCCGCTAGTAGGGAATGTTCCCTTGGCAAGCAGCCAGCCGGTATCTCCTGGACAATTTCAGCTCAGGGCGAATCCGACTTCGGCGACGCATCAGGCTGGCACCAAGTCGGAACCCCTGGTGGAGAATTCGTCTGCGGTTGGGGGATCGTTTCGACGCTCCACAGGGGCCTCCTTGGAAGTCTCCTTTTTCCTAGGGCTTGTGTTTGTGGTGGGTGGGATTTTTCTGGCCGTCTGGGCCATTGGCAACGTCGATTGGAAAGATCTCTTCCGCATAGAAGTCCCCGCTGGGACGACTCGGTAGCTTGGGACCCCTGACCGGGCCCCAGACCGGTGATTGCGAGCCATCCTCCTGGAGAGTGACGGAGCTATGGGATTCTCTCCCGGATCGCGTTTTGGATGAGCAAGAATGTTCCGCTCGGGAGCGATCCTTGCTGAGTCTGGGTCAGGCCACCTTGTTGAGAGACGAACAGGAGTTCCAGGTGAACCAGCCGCTGTCACGAGTGCTTGAACCGGAGGTCATGGACACGCAGGATGACGCCCGTGACTATGATGAAATGGATCATCGAGAAGTGAACACTAAGTTCATCGATGATTTCCTGCAGTACCAACCCGATCTCACTTCTGTGGTCGATCTGGGCACCGGACCGGCTCACATTCCTATCGAACTGGTCCAACGTTGGCCTGATGCCAAGGTTCTCGGGATTGACCTGGCGGATTCGATGTTGGAGGTGGCCGAAAGGAACGTCCAGGCTGCGGGTCTTGCCGAGCAAGTTGGTCTTTGCCGAGACGATGCCAAAGCCCTGGATTTGCCGAGCGAGACGTTTTCCGCGGTGATCAGCAACAGTATTGTGCATCACCTACCTGAGCCGATCTTGGTGCTGCAAGAAGCCGCGCGGATTGCCCGAGGCAACGCGGTGTTATTTGTGCGGGATTTGATGCGACCGGCGAATCGGGCAGAACTAGACGCCCTTGTGCAGATCTATGCCTCTGGCTGCAACGACCACCAGCGGCAGCTGTTTGCCGACTCTCTTCATGCGGCCCTAAATCTGCAGGAGATCCGCCAGTTGGTTGGCAAGTTGGGCTTTGATCCGAAAACGGTCCAGCAGACAAGCGACCGCCACTGGACCTGGGCTGCCCGGCGAACGTCCTCCTAAGCCGAGAGCACTTGTTTCGCTCAGGAACAATCCTTTTGCCTGGGTCATCTTTCCTATGACCAGTGGTCGTCTGATTTCTTGAGTCTCTGGGTTGATGGCCAGGCAGAAGGCGAGCCGTAGATCCTCAGGCTGAGCCAGTTTCACCTGAGGAGACGGTGGCTAGTGCCTTGTTTGCTATGATTTTGGCAGTCGGTTGATTTTGGCAGTCGGATGATTTTGGCAGTCGGTTGGACGTGAATCCCCCGATTCCACGAGAACCAACTGCCAAATCAGAAGGAAACCGACCACTAGGGTTTTCAGCCAAACAGCCTCGATGGGGAGAGAACTCAGTGCAACGGCGGTCATTGGTCCCGATGACCAGGTAACTCGATGCTTCGCTAAGCTAATTCTTTCATGGCTTGCACTAAGTCGACAACGGCTTGTTTTCCATCAGAGAAGTACATTAGCGTGTTGTCTTGGGCAAAGAGGGGGTTGGGGATCCCTGCGAATCCTGGGCTGAGGCTTCGTTTGATGACCACAACGGTCCGGGCTTCGTGGACATTGAGAATGGGCATCCCCGCGATGGGGCTTTTGGGATCGGTGTTGGCGACAGGGTTGACGACATCATTGGCCCCGATGATGATCGCCACATCGGTCTGGCTGAATGTCGGATTGATCTCCTCCATTTGTTTTTGCTTTTCGTGGGGCACTTCGGCCTCAGCCAGCAACACATTCATATGTCCAGGCATTCGGCCGGCAACAGGATGAATCCCATATTCTACTTCGGTGCCGCGGGATTCCAGCAGTTCTGCCAGCTCTTGAACGGGGTGCTGGGCCTGGGCGACAGCCATCCCGTACCCGGGAACGACGACGACGCGACGAGCTGTTTCCAAGAGCATGGCAATTTCTTCGGCTGAAGTGCTTTTGATACGCCCGGCGTAGACCTCGTCTTGGTTGCCTCGATCGGTCTCGGCAGGACCGAGGCGAGCAAACAGCACGTTGGCCAGCGAGCGATTCATAGCCTTGCACATAATCTGTGTCAGAATCAGGCCGCTGGCTCCGACCAAACTGCCGGAGATGATCAAGACGCTGTTGCTGATGACAAAGCCGGTCATCGCGGCGGCCAGTCCGGAGTAGCTGTTGAGCAAGGCGATCACCACTGGCATATCGGCCCCTCCAATGGGAATGACCAGCAGCACGCCCAAGGCCAACGCTGCCAGCACCAACATCCAGTAGGAGACCTGCAAGGGCCAACCGCTGAGGCGGACGACCTCAACGCTGACTGGACCGCTGTGCTTGGCTTGGGCCTGAAGGCTGAGCGTCTTCAGTTCGTCAGCGGAGAACTCCCCTTGGTAGCGATTGACCCCGTCCTGGGTGGTCTCAATCACTTCGACAGTCCAAGAAGCTGTTGCCAAAGAAGTCAACAGCACCAGCAGTCCCACACAAACAGCCGCCAACGCGCCGTTGATGAGATGCCTTGCTGGCAGGAACGTCCCCCCAGAACTGATCAGCCCTGGGATGGTGATTCCCTGCAGCTTGCAAAACGCGACAAGGCTGCCGGTGAAGGTCACCCCACCGATGAAGCCGCTGAGAGATGTGGTCAAGCCAAAGGCTGCATCGAGCAGACCTTCGGTACACAAAGCAGCTCCGGCAACCAACAAACTTGCCAAGCCCCCCAAGCCATTGAGCAAGGCCACCATCTGCGGCATATCAGTCATCTGAATACGCGTTGCCAGGAGATAGCCCAGGACGCTGCCGATGGCGATCCCCAAGACGACGAGAATCAAAAACGGTTGCCCGGTACACAGGGTCGCCACAACTGCCACGAGCATGCCGCTTGCGCCGAAAAGATTTCCTCGAACCGCCGAACGCGGGTGAGATAACCCCTTCAAGCCAAAGATGAATAAGGATGCAGCAAGCAGGTAAGCCAACTGGATCAGCCAGTGAATCTCATTCATGAGGGTCTAGTGATTCCCTGAAAAGGCTTCGACCAAGTTCGAGAGGAACGACCGGCAATCTGAGCTTTCGATGAGGTCTCTGGCTGTCCCACTGTGTGCCGGGTCAACGAAGGCAGCTCTTGGTCTGCTGGTTTGTTGAGCCTCAGCTGATAGGACCGAGGCTGAGTATGTGGGACCAAACGAACAGGAACGACTTCAGTCTTTGCGTTTGAACATCTGCAACATCCGGTTGGTGACCAAGAACCCACCGACGACATTGACCGTGGCAGCCACGACTGCCAAGAACCCTAAGAGACCGCTGGCGATAGCCCCAGGTTGGCTACTGTAGACAACCGCCAACAACGCCCCCACAATCGTGATTCCACTGATCGCATTGGATCCGCTCATCAGTGGCGTATGTAATGTTGGAGGGATTTTGCTGATGATCTCAAAGCCCACAAAGACCGCCAGCACAAAGATGGTTACCCCGACAATCACATCCATCAGTCTGATCCCTTGAAAACCGGAGGTTTCTTCGTTGAACGTTTGCGTTGAGATCCAGCGTGTTTGAAACTCTTTGGTTCCCCGAGAGCTTCTTGAGGTATTCTGAGGCAAGCAGGTCTGGCCCTGAGGGCCTCGGTTGGACGCCCCCCGTTGGCGACTTGAGCAATCAACAGGTTATTCGCTAGCGGTTTGGGCAATTTGTTCCAGCCCGAGCAGCTCGCGGAGCCGAGGGTGGACGATATGACCGTTGCGGCTGACGAGTGTGCCGATGACGATCTCATCGGTCATATCAATGTTCCATTGGCCATCTTTGACCAAGTGCAGCAATAGAGTGGTGACATTCTTGCTATACATCTGGCTGGCATGAAAGGGCACAAGAGCGGGCAAGTTCACTGTGCCGATGATGGTAACCCCAGGCTCGACGCTAATGGTTTGATCTGGCTGAGTGAGCTCACAGTTTCCGCCCCGTTCGGCGGCCAGATCAACAATGACGCTTCCCGGGGCCATCTGCCGAACCGCCTCAGCGGTCACCAACACAGGAGCAGGCTTGCCGGGAATGGCTGCTGTGGTGATGACCACATCTTGCGTCGCAATCACCTTGGCCAATTCTTGCTGTTGTCGTTGTTGAAAGTCGGCCGTTTGATCTTTCGCATAGCCACCGGCGTCTTCGGCTTGGGCCAGTTCCAAGTCCAAGGCGAGGAATTTCCCGCCGACACTTTCGACCTGCTCTCGCACAATGGGACGCACGTCGTAGGCACTGACGACAGCCCCAAGACGACGAGCGACCGAGATCGCTTGCAGGCCGGCGACCCCGGCCCCCAGCACCAGGACTTTGGCCGGCGTGATGGTCCCGGCAGCGGTCATCAACATGGGAAAGAGCCGCGGCAGTGTGTTGGCTGCCAGCAACACAGCCTTGTACCCGGCGATGGTCGCCATGGAGCTTAAGGCATCCATGCTTTGAGCGCGGGTAATGCGGGGGAGCAATTCCAACGCAAACAGTCGCACGCCTCGCTGGGCCAACTCTTGAGAAAGTTGTGGCGTTGTCAGCGGATCAGCCAGACCGAGGGCTGTTTGCCCACTTCTGAATCGATCGAGATCCTCTCGGCCCCGTTGGGAATTGGCCCCCAAGGTTCGCACCTGCAGTAGACAATCGGCCTGGTCAAACACCTCTTCGCGGCTGTTGGCGATGGTTGCCCCCCGGGCCAGGTAATCGGCATCAGGGTAGCCCGCTTGGCCCCCAGCGCCTGTCTGAACCACAACACCCAGGCCGGCTTCAGTCAGAGATTTGAGGCTGGCGGGCACGACCGCAACGCGACGCTCGCCAGGATAGGTCTCGCACAGAACGCCAATGATCATAGGAGAAGATTTTTCCAAGGAAAAGCAGCTGCCTCGTCTTCCAACACGCAGCTTTCTTGGGTGGACTGTCCCAACAAGACCCCCTGAGGCCATCGTGGTCAAGTCGTGATCGCCCGACAAGGTTCAAAGAGAGATTGCACCAAGAATGAGATGACCTCCGTCGGTTTCACGCAAGGACCGTCTTTTGCCGCGGTGTTGGTGCTTGGGCCGGACATCGTGAGGTAGGCATGGTCCCTTCTGCCACAACAGTGTCAAGGGTTGGAGCGAGTTTCTGGGCGTTTTCTTGAGGTTCATTCTTAATTGTTTCATCAATTTGACGAAATACCTTTGCCCCGAGAGCGACTCAGAAAAGTTTCTGACCACCCACCTGCTCCGCCTGCCCCCCGATGATCCCGCTCTCAGTGAGGAGAGACCAGCTCTTGCAAGGTCGGAAGCTTCGCCCCTTGGCTCGGGGAATTGGCTTTTCAAAGACGGATCGCCGCTCTGGGCTCTTGGCCTGTGGAGGCTCGGCCTGTGAGGGATTGACTGCTCAAGGACTGGATTGGGGCGTGGCGAGGTTTGCCCGGTGCTGGCCTGAGTCCTAGGATAAGGACTCCTCTGTGAGTTGAAGTTGTTGCAGACTGCTTGAGGCTCACCAAGAAGTCAACGGCCAAGCTGAGACCGTTTGTTCCGGCCCAGGTGGTTTTTAAGAACTGGCTGACGAACGGTCTTGGTCAGCTGGTCAATTCCGAGGGCCCCCTCGTGCTTCCCGAACCGCACCCAACACAGGCCGATTTACACTTCCGCCTTGGTTCGATTCCGGTGCGGGTTCATCCCTTCTTTTGGGTGGCAGCGGTGTTGCTGGGCCTGCGACCAGACAATCGGCCTGTGGAGTTGTTGCTCTGGGTCGCGGTGGTCTTTGTGTCGATTCTGGTTCACGAGTTGGGCCACGTTCTGACGGGCATGCGCTATGGACAACGCGGGCACATTGTCCTGTGGGCTTTGGGTGGCCTGGCGGTGGGTTCACGCACAGGTCGGACCGGGCCAGATTTGTTGGTGCTCTTCAACGGGCCTGGTTTTGGCTTTGTCTTTGCCGGTGTGATCCTTGTGGTGGTGGCTTTGGCTTACGGCCCGCTGCAGGTGTCGTTCTTTTTGGAAAACGACCACATTCGCCCTCCTGCGGTCACCGTCTTTTACACCTCGTTGGTGAGTGTTTGGTGTACCCCTCCTGAGAATGAAAACGTTGGGTTTTTGCTACGGCAGCTGCTGTATGTGAATGTCTTTTGGGGACTGCTGAATTTGCTTCCCGTTTTCCCGCTCGATGGCGGGCAGATCACCTATGAGCTGCTGCGTCGCAAGCAACCCTATGAGGCCTGGTCGACCACTCTGCGAGTCTCGGTGTTCACTGCAGCTGCTTTGGCGGTGATCGCGTTTTTCCTCTGGCAAGAATGGTACCTTGGGATCATGTTTGCCTTACTAGGAATCAACAGCTACTTCATGCTGGTTAACTCCGGTGGCGGTTTCGGCGGGGGCGGTTTCGGCGGGGGCGGTTTCGGAGGAGGTTGGCGTTAAGATCCCCCAAGCCGCGTTGAACCTCGAGGACCTCGATGACGCCAGAAACCAGTTGACCCTCCCAAACTCAGCTCGACCCTCCTCAGGCTCCCCCTGGTCGATCTCCTCGCTGAAACTTCCGCAGCGAAGAAGTCTCTCTGAGGCGATCCAACTGAAAAACGGCCCTGGACCAACGAACTCAACCCTGAGAGCATCTCCAAGCCCCGCAACCATCTCTGCCAAAGAACGGCAGCCCCAAGAGTCCCCAGCCCGTGACATGTCAGCTTGCCAACTTGCCTGAGGACTGTTGATGAGAACCTTGATCAACCATAAGCATTCACTTGCTCGTGCCGATCACCAGACTCAAGGACCCCGTATTGTGCTGTTGGGGGCCAGCAATGTTTCTCGGTTGATTTCCCCGATTCTCGGGCTGTGCTATCAGCGGTTTGGTCGCCCTTTTCGTGTCCTGACGGCCCTCGGACATGGTCGAAGTTACGGAGTGACCAGTTCGGTGCTGATGCGGAGCTTGCCGCCGATCAACAAGTGCGGTCTTTGGGATGCTCTGGCGGAGGGACCGTCGGAGACCTTTGCGCTGGTGACCGACATCGGCAACGATATCTTGTATGGCTCGCAGGCCAGGAAAATCGCTCGGTGGGTCGCGCAAGTCTTGGACAAGCTTCAGGGGGCTGGTGCCGAGGTCGTCCTCACCCGTTTGCCAGTGGCCAACCTCGAAACGTTGGATCCACGTTGGTTTGTCGCTCTGCGGACTGTCTACTTTCCGACTTGCCGGTTATCCCTGCGGGCTGTCCAACAACAGGCCCTCCAACTCAACCACCACCTGACCCAGTTGGCTGCCGACCGAGGGCTGATCCTGATGGATCACTCCCGCAGGTGGTATGGCTGGGACCCCCTCCATATTCAACGCCGTGCGGCCTGGGAAGCCTACGGACGCTGGTTCGACAACTGGCGAATCCCTCCGCACCTCGTCTCTAACAAGCTAGAGCAAGCTTGCTCTTCTGGACATCCCTTTTCAAACAACTCGGACCAAAAAGCCGAGGACCTCAAGCAATACTCCGGGGTTGATGAGATCGTCAGTGGCTCTGCTGGGCTGCAACCAGGGCTGGGTTATTGGCGATGGCTTCAACTGAAGACGAGTCGTCCTCAACAGGTGTGGTTTGCTCGCATTCCCGTGGGAGAAGCGCAGCCGGCCCTCCACTGGCCCGATGGGACCACAGTGGCCTTCTACTGATTGGCTCTGCCGAAGTCCTGCTGGCACGGAGTCGTGATGACTTCAGCAGCCAGACTCAAGCAGCCAGACTCAAGCAGCCAGACTCAAGCAGCCAGAGTCAGGGCGATTCCGGCCCAGGAACTCAGTTGAGATGGGTTGTGGTCAAGACCCCATGATTGGCACAACCTGCGTCAGCAGAAATGTGAAAATTCGATGAGGAAAAGATGGTTCTTGGAAGTATATTGACCTAATCTCCTTTGAGCATTGAAGTTAGGCCGCAAAAGGAGTTGGAAACCCATGTGTGGTGTACTGGGGAGACTTGTGCTTAAAATGGAAGCAAACTTTTGATCCTGCTTGAGCTTTGCAGGAACACAATCCAACAACCGAGTTTATGTTCCGGCCGCATGGCTCTCTTGGGGTGTGGCCTGACACAGTGTTGCAGATCCATGGATGTGCACCCTCAGACATTTGAGGTCTGGTTTCGAGACTTTGGCGTCTGTGCGTGGGTCATCTCGGCCCCAGTTCGGGACGTTTCACACAGGCAGTGACTTTTTTCGAGGCGGCGCGGAACGTGTTTAGGCCCACGAGATTTCGAGTGACCATAGCCGACCAGCATAGGCCGTGCGTGCCAGGGCGTCAGTGGCCCGGGCCCCGGCCAGTGACCGGTTGATCTTTGATTAACGTCGTCACTTCCGGGGCCAACTGCCGATGCCGTCTGACACGCTTTCTTCTTGGGAATCAGACAGGTATGGCAGAGCCGTTAGCCACCGACTCACCGACCGCCGTCCGCTCTTCCTCGGGCCCGCTTGCCGCGAGTGTGCTGGTGCTCAATCGCCTCTACATGGCGATTCATGTTGTCAACGTTCGCAGGGCGTTTGCCCTTTTGTGCCGCGATTTGGCCGAAGTGATCGACATCGATCAAGGCCAGTACTGCACTTACAACTTCGAGAGCTGGCGAGAGATCAGTGAGTTGCGGGCCAGTTTGAAAGACCCTCGCGACGATTGGATTCGTACCGTCAATTTTGAGCTGCAGGTTCCTCGGGTCATTCGTCTGCTCAGTTACGATCGAATTCCACGACAATCAGTCAAATTCAATCGCCGCAACATCTTCGCCCGCGACCGCAACCAGTGCCAATATTGCGGCAACTACTTCCCCACGAGCGAACTCAGCCTCGACCACGTCAAACCCCGCAGCCAGGGCGGGGATACCAACTGGACGAATATTGTTTGTGCTTGTGTGGACTGTAACATCCGCAAGGGTGGGCGGACTCCTGATCAAGCTCAGATGCGGCTGATTCGCAAGCCGTTCAAGCCAACCCGCAGTCCGTTGTTGAGCGTCAAGCTGACCAACCCCAAGTACCACAGTTGGAAGAGTTTTATTGACGAGGCCTACTGGTCGGTGGATTTGAAGTAATCCAACCATTTTGATCAGGGCGGCGGAGGATTGGTTGGCAATCGGCCTTGGCCCTCAGAATTTTCGGTTTGGCTTCTTGAGCCAACACTGGCTTTTCCCATCGCAACCAAGGGCAAGCCTGCACTCTTGAATCCGAGGTGTCACCGCCTGGTGGATAGGGAAGGCAAGCAACTAGTTGTCCGACCCGTTTTTCTTCAAGTGTCAACAAAAAGCCGGGCTGCGGGGGTATACCTCACAGCCCGGCTGGCATTTTTTCTCACACCCAGCATTTTGGGTCAATCGCCTGAGTCGCTGGCCCTAGGATGGGACCTGGTGCCTTGTTTCCTATGATCTTGGAGTCGGTTGATCTTGGCAGTCGGTTGATTTTGGCAGTCGGTTAGACGGGAATACCCCGATTCCACGAGAACCAACTGCCAAATCAGAAGGAAACCGACCACTAGGACATTGTCAAGCAGAGATTGTCGGATGGCATGACGCATTGCCCCCATGAAGCGACTGCGATTCCATCCGACAACTCTTTCTTGACGGACCACGAACACGAGTCGGCAACAGTTAAGAGGGTCTGGGTGCCAGGGGTTCTTTGGGCTCGGTGATATTAGGGCATTGTTGGCTCATCTGGGCATTGATTTCCATATATTCGCCCCATTCGTCGGGAAGGTTATCCTCGTGGTAAATCGCTTCGACGGGGCACTCGGGCACGCAAGCCTCGCAGTCGATGCACTCATCCGGGTGGATGTAGAGCATCTTTTCGCCCTCGTAGAAGCACTCAACCGGACAAACGACAACACAGTCGGTGTACCGGCAATTATGGCAAGGCTTGGCAACGACGTGGGTCATTGCGACTGTTCTCCTCAAACAGTGCTGATGAGTTCGGGTTGTGAAAACACAGTGACTCTTTTGAGGCTGCTCTGCTCTGGAAACCCTGCTCCTGAAACCCTGCTTTTCCAACTCTGTCGAAAAAGCTGTCTTGAGCAAGTTGTAATCAACAAGCTTAGACAATGTTAGGAAAAGGAGTCGGTGGTTCTCCAGGAATCTCCCACACGTCCTCAACCTTGGAGAGCAGGTTGCCTCACACTCAGTAGTCTGCCCCACCCAAGGGGTCTGGCTTCAGCCCGGCGCTCCTCTGGCTCTGAATTTGGAAAGAGCCCATGGCAGCAATAGAAAAACACCCAAATGCTTATCAGGCAAGGGGTTCTGCAATTTCGTTGTCTGAAGCGTCACATCGTAGACACGGTCTTTCCTGGAGTCAAGTCAGCCGGCAAAGTCAACCTGCCACCAATCTGTGAGCGAAGCGAACGTTGGTGAGCAGCAGCGAGATCCTATCCTTGAGAGCCGAATTCCCCTGGAGCGATCCCAAAAATGCTGGTTTGCTCTTTGGCCCAGCAAAGAATCCCCTCGGCCTTGTTGTGGGGGCCATTATTGTGTGGGAGACAGCGTCTCCGGCAGAGCGTCTGCCTCAACTGAGGACCAAGAGCGGCTGCAAGGAATCTTGTGGCTGGGAAGGTGAGGCAATCTACGCAGCTCACCTGCTCAGCCAAGGCTTTCTTGCTTCAACTTACGAGCGATCGTAAAATCAATCTTGGGTCAGTCGGGTGAAATACGCCGATTTCATCTTTGCTCGTCCTGATCAGCTCAACGTGCTACAGCACAACGTGGCACAACCCAACGTGGCACAGCCCAACTACCCCTGACTGACCATTGGCTGGGGGAATGTTGCTATCGCAACAAACAGGGTCTCCGGTTAGAGAGACTTGTCGTGACGTAGAAACGTCCAAAGATGTTGGCCGTTTGCCTGGCATGTCACGAGTGCCTTGGTTCCTTGGATTTTGGCAGTCGAGTCGACGCGAATCCCCCGATGAGAACGAGAACCCAGCTGCCAAATCAGAAGGGAAATGTACCAAGAGGGTGGGAACATCAATCCCGAGGAACTTAACCGCTGAGAAAATTCCTCGGCAAAGGACGTTGTAAACTTCAGAGCCTCAAGCAAAGTCGTCCTGGTCTGAATCACGATGGTGTGGCTGAATAACCTCCCGAAACCAACCAACCAGTCCCGGCTCACTCGATCAAAGGCTCTGCTGAGGTGACCCCGTCCAAGCTGACCTGACCCGAGCACCCTCTTGGGCCGGAGAATTCAGTCAAACCAAGCCATCTCGCGGAAGTTCGAGCTGACAATGAGCTGGGGTCGTGACTCAAGTCACTCAAGTGACTGTCCGAGAAGTGTTTCGGCACAACCAGGATTCGTTGCATCAAGACTCGTGAGCCTCCAGCCGTTGTGCCTCCGCCACGATTTCGGACAGACTCGAACACGAGACGAGCTGATCGCGGTTGTATAATCTGCGTTGATCGGGAACCCTGCCGGGGGATTACCTTCCAACAAATGAAGTTCCTCGAGAATAACGATGGTTGATCACCACACCTGAAACGAGAAACTCGCCTGCGAGCCTTTCGGGGTGGTCAGGCTCTTGGCCACCAGCAGGCAAAAAGTCACGCCTCAAGGTGCCCCAAGGCTCAGCAGCGCGAAAGTACGCGGGTCGATGAGGAAGTGAGGATTCTCAGTTGAGGCATCGGCGAATACCACCTCCACAGCAGATGAAAGTTCTCAAGGGCCCTCTAAACGGACCTCATGACCTTTCCCTCTGACGGGGGCCAAGAACAGCCGATGTTAGCAGTGATAGTCGAGTGTCCCAGAGACACTCTGAAACACCTGGGGTCTTTTGACAGAATCTGAACGGATCCAGAAACCTTGAA
Source organism: uncultured Pirellulales bacterium (assembly GCA_964648025.1). Classification (GTDB taxonomy): domain Bacteria; phylum Planctomycetota; class Planctomycetia; order Pirellulales; family Pb10988; genus CAZYKP01. Next base: position 19,388 of record CAZYKP010000048.1, read on the forward strand.
ACGCCAGGACTGAACGAGCGTAATGCTTTTAGCAGAGTCGAGCATTGTGCATGGTGGCGTCGTCTTTGCTCGGGCGTGCAGGCCAAAATCGCTGAGGTCAAAATCGCTGAGGTCAAAATCGCTGAGGTCAAAATCGCTGAGGTCAAACGTATCGGCAGAGGAGGATCGCCGGGGTTTTGACAGCTGGGAGCGACGATCCGTGATGGCAGGCCAAACCTGGGGATTGAGTTTGCCAACACAACCGCTCAGGCTTCCCACAGTTTCCGTTCCGATTCCCCACGTGGGAATACTTCCGAAGAAAGTCGATCTCCCAGAGAGTCCGCCTTTGCTCCCCCTCGAGGCTGGCTGACATCAAGACTGGCTGAGCAGCAAAACCATCCAGGCGTGCCAACTCGTCGGCGGTGCCAACTCGTCAGATCAAAGACTTCTAGAGATCTGAGACTTCTGGAGATCTGAAAGGGCGGGGCGGCTGAAATCAAGATGGTGGTTGGGGAACTCACGACACACGTAAAGGGTTTGGACCGTGGCACTGACCGAATTCGACCGCAACCTTCTTCTTCGGTGCCTTGGGCAGAAGGAGGGGGCTTGGACTGAGTTCGTAGACCGGTTTCTTGGATTGGTCGTCCATGTTGTCAATTCCACCGCCGGCAGTCGCTCAGCCAGTCTGACCGACGCCGACCGTGAAGATCTCTGTGCGGAGGTCTTTTTGACGATCATCAAGAACGATTTTGCTCTGCTGCGGCATTTTCGCGGCCAGAGTTCTCTCTCCACCTACTTGGCGGTGATTGCTCGCCGGGTGGTGGTCCGCGAACTGCTCAAGCGACGAGTCGCCAGCTTCTCTGAAAGCTCGTCTCAGGACGCTTTGGAAAACGCCAGCAGCCAAGATCAGGCCATCGAAGAGCGAATCAGCAACCAAGACGAAGTCCAGCGGCTGATGCAATCCCTCGGAGACAAAGAAGCCGAAGTCGTCCGCATGTACCATCTTGAGGGCAAGAGCTACCGAGAAATCAGCTCCGTGGTGGGAATGCCCGAAACCACTGTTGGAAGCACGCTCACTCGCGCCCGGGAAAAAATGCGGACCCTGAGTGAGGCCACCTGATCAGCAGCTGAGTTGCCAGCAGCAACTCCTGGCAGCACCTCAGCCCAGATCAGCGTTCCTTCCTTCGCCTAGCACTTTCACATCTTTCGTTCTGCCTCAAAGCCATCCGCATCACCTGCGAATGGCTTTGCAGACCCTCGGGCTTGAGCCCTCCCCGCCCTGTTGCTCAAGCTCCCAACCGCTCAGCGTTAACCGTCATCTCTCGACCGGTCTCAATGCAGCAGCTAGTCCCATCCCTGCCGTTGGAAGACAATCGTCGACCGGCACCGGCGCACAATTAGCAGCATTTCCTGTACGGAACGCCCTTCGCGTTCACGGAGGTTGTTGCCCACAGGTGTTGCGACTCGCACGGTTTCCCCCCTAGCTCAGGGGTCAGGCAGTGCCCCCCTTGATGGTGCGTTGTCTTTTTCCGGTTTCGACTGAGGGGGGCCGCCAAAATCTGGAAAATTCCAGTTAATCGCTGCTGGGAAAGACCAGAGACGGGCCGTTCGACTTTCCCGCTTCCGAGTCCCGTGGCTCGGCCGCCTGAGGGATTTCCGCTCCCTGAGGCCAGCGGAGATGGTAGGCCTGCAAGGCGGCGACTACGGAATTCGGCTCTGGCCCTGGTTGCACTGAGGAGACCAGCAATAACGAGTTCTCTCCCAGGTAAGCCATCCCGACGCCGGTCAACGTCGCACCGTAGTTGAACGAGTCCAAACCACGTCCATCAGCGGTGATCAAGTGCAACGAACCATCAGCACAGGCCAGCACCCAGACTCCTGCGGCGTCATCTGATGCGGCGTCATCTGATGCGGCCACATTGGAGCCAAGGCCAGCCAGTCGTCCTCCGCAGACCGGCTCGATGACTTGCTCATGCTGGCCCGGTGGCAAGGGATAACTCCAGAGTTCTTCTCCTTGAAGGTCAAAGCCAACGGCCACTTGTTCCCCGGTGGCCTCACGGCACAAGGCCAACAACTCTGGCCGCCCGTCGCCGGTGAGATCTCGGCTGAAAACCCCTTCGACAAAACGACGGACTGGATGCCTGGCGGTCGGTCCGATTTCCAGGGCTGGTTGCATTTGGCCTTGGCCATCCAAAACTCCGAGGGACCCACGACTGCTGGCAGCTAGCAACACGTTGCCCCCCTCGGCCCCACCGGCGACAGCTATGCGGAAAACATCTTGCAGGTCCTTCTGCTGGTCCCACAGCAGAGACCCCTGGGGGCTGACCGCGTGGATGCCTGTCGTTCCGTAATGGCTGACCAAGAGCTCGGGCTTCCGATCTCCATCCAAATCAGCCAGTTGGGCATCGGAGATGGCCAAGTCGGGTTTCACCTCTGTCGGATAGGCGGTCACCAAGTCGAACTGGCTGTCCAGCCAGAAGGTCTGAGGTTGACCGGGAGCTAACGCCGCAAAAGTCAATGAGCCATCGACGTTGCGGGCGGCCCGAAGATTGGTGCAGACCACGCCATCGGGAAGAGGCAGCTCCAATCGCTTCTTCATTTGACCTGAGGGATCGATCTCCGCCACAGCCTCAGCAGCATCGACCACTAAAAATGCTGGTGGTTTGTCCTTGGATCCGGGGATCACGAGGATGTTGCCGGGCGACAACAGGTCCGTCTGCGTCCAGGCGAGCTTCAGCGAAAGTTGCTTGGGCTGTGTCCGATTCTGACCGGCCGTTGAGGTCAGGCCGCCTGTTGTGCCACCGGCCGGCAGCGGCGGATCCTTCAGAGCAGCCGCTTGCAGCAGTTGCTGATACTCATTGAGAGCCTGCTGATAGCGTTCTCGGCGGATTTGATGCAAGTTCTCGCCAGATGTCACATCGTTGATCTGTTGGGTCAACTGTTCCGCCAGACGAGCGTCGTAGCCGATTTCGATATCTTGCACGATGCCCCGGGCGTCGATCAGCAGCCGTTGCGGCAAGGGAGGAGCGCCCACCAGCTCACTCAGGGCGCCCTTGTGGTCTCTGAGGATGGGGACATCGACCTTGATCTGGCGGAACTGGGCCAAGAGGTTCTTATTGGGCTCGTCCTCTTTGTCGAGGCTGACGGCGACAAAGAGAACCCCTTGGTCTTCGGCAAACTCTTGTCTGACTTGCTCGACCAGGGGCAAACCTTTAAGGCAATAGGGACACCAGGTGGCCCAGAGATCCACGACGACGATTTTGCCAAGCCAGGATTTTGTGGAGACCTCCTGGCCTTGGAGATCCTGCAGGGTGATCTCAGGCAACTTTTTGCCCAGCACCTCCGCGGGTGCGACCGGTGGCGGGATGGTGACAAAGCGGCGAACGACCGCTTTGTCTGCGGGCGTGTTGGTCTCGAAGACCTCCGGATCGACTGGTTTCAGAGAGGCTGAGAGAAAATCTGCCGTCAGCTGCAGTTGGTCGACCCCGTCGGTGTTGGGTTCCGGCTTAACAGGCAGTTCCATCCGCCTCAGCAATCCCGTGCTTTTGTCGATCCAAAAAACGATGGGCTCCGAGAGCCCTTGCTCAAGCTTGAAGGCAACTGACACCCGTTGGCAGAGATGACCATCGAATTGACTCTCGCCAACGATCTGTGGGGCGAGAGCTTTGCTGGAGACGTCCACCGCGGGATCCAATTTCAACATCCCCGCCAGGTTTTGATAGATGATCGGTAGAGGGCGGTCCTCCAGCAGCAAGACCATGATCGGTGAGGGAAACTCCAAACTGCCACGCATCAGGTCGCGTAGCAGTTCGCTTTGCAAGGCAATCGTCTTCAACGAGATCGGTGTGGGTGCCTCATCGTGCTTGAGCACCTGGTTGGGCAAGTCGGCGATGCTGGCGGCCAGTTGGGTTCCGTTCTGGGTGAATGTTGTTTGGTAGATTTTCGCTCGGATTCGGTCAGGACGAGCGAAACTGACCGAGAAGTCCGCCACACGACGGTCGACGGCTTCTTGAGCCTGATAACGCAACCGCAGCTCCCCAGCATCGGAATACGTCTTGGCTTGTCGGTACACCGCCACCATCCTCTGCAGCAGGCCAGTTGCCGGATCGGAGCTTGTCGGCGACTGAGCCTGCTGAGTCTGCTTGCCCGGGCTCGCTGGTCCAGCCGCTGCTGAGGTCGCCCTTGAAGACGGCGTCTGAGCCGGCGAAACCGCCGAGCCCTGGTCTTGGGCCTGCTCATTAGCCGGGGTGGCCGAGCTACACCCCGCGGTGGGGAGAAGATAACAGCTTGCCAGTGCCACCAGGATCAAACTTCCAGGACAGAGTGTCCGGTTCATCGGAGATCGCCTGCCAATTGGTCTTGACGGATTCCCAGGCTCGACCCCTTCGCGACAACCCAGCCATCTGCTGGGTTGGCTCAGAAGAGCCCAGGTGTCAACATGGAACGAAATCAAAGGTCTCGCCCGCACCGCTGACAAAAGGATAGGACACGAGGGGGCACAATATCGGCAGACCCGCCCAACTCGTAAAGCTCGCTTCTGGCATGCCGGCGATTTTGCAGCCGACCCCGAACAACCAAAACCCCAGGCGATCCCAAAGGCCCTAAAACAGCGTCACTCCACAGACGACGAAGCTCCTACAATTGAGCAACACTCGGTGCTGGAGCGTCCTCTCGAATCACTCGCCAAAGCTCAACAGTTCGCATAGGCTTGGCAGTTCGCAAGAACTACGCAGTCCAGAAGACAAGGGCAGTCCAGAAGACAAGGGCAGTCCAGAAGACAAGGGCAGTCCAGAAAGCAAGAGCAATCCACAAAACAAGAGCAATCCACAAAACAAGAGCAGTGTGCAAAACCTGGAGAGTTTGCCAGTCTTCCCTCACTTCGACCCGAAGGGTCGCAAACGGGAGAGCTTTCCCAAGGCACAAACTCCGCAGCTTGAGAGACGGCGAGTTGGGAAAGAGACGCAAATGGGCAGGATTTCGCCAAGACAAAAGGCTCCTCAAAGGTTTTAGTGCTCAACCAGGAGATCTGCCAGAGACCCTCAACCCGATTTGCCCACAAGGGGCGGGATTTGTTTGACGTGTCGACAGCAAACAGGACGTTGCGCTATGGCCAGGCGGGACAATTGGCCGTCGAAGTCCCGACGGAGAAACTGCACGGAGCGTTGACTCGGGGGCCCTCACGTGCTTTGGCCGACGTGCGTGCTGCCGCCGCGCAGGCGTTGGCCGCACCCCTTGAGTATCCCCCACTCTCGGCGGCAGTGGTTCCGGGGGATCGGGTTGTGCTGGCTTTGGACGAAGCTGTTCCCCAGAGTGCCAGTTTGGTGGCGGCCGTTGTTGATGTGCTCTTGGCCCAGGGGGTTGAAGCGGTCGATATCACCGTTCTCTTGGCTGAGGGCTTGCCAACGGGCGAACCAACGGTCACCGGCAGCAGTTCCCCGCCTGCCCCGAGCGGTTTTCCGTTCGTTCTGGATCCGACTGCGGCCTTGGCGGAGGAAGTCCGTTTGGCGATCCAGCGGGTTGTGCACAACCCTCAAAACCAGGATGACTTGGCTTACCTGGCGGCGACCGAGAGCGGTCATCGGATCTACCTGAATCGCCATTTGGTGGAGGCCGATTTCGTGCTCCCCATTGGCTGTATCCGCCAGGATCCGATCCTGGGCATGTCGGGGACCTCGACGGGCATCTACCCGCGGTTCTCTGATGCGGCGACGTGGCGGCGGTTCCGGGCGGCCGGTCGTACTGACCATGCTGTCGATCGTTTCGCAGCGGAAGCCGCCAATCCCTGGAGGCAGGAGGTTGACGAGGTCAGCTGGTTGTTGGGAATCCAGTTGGCCCTGCAGGTGGTTCCCGCCATCAGCGAGATGGGCGTCCCGGAGCCTTCATCAGCTTCATCAGCCGAGGTCGTCACAGAAGGATCGGCACTCTGTCGAGTGGAGACGGTTCTGGCCGGTGCTGTGCCAGCAGTCCAGCGGTTGGGGCAAAGCCGCTTTGAGCAATACTGGATCTGCCAGATGGGGCCGCTGGCCTCGGTGGTTGTCGCCGGCTTGGATGGGGGACCCGAGCAGCAACGTTGGCCGCAGTTTGGCCGAGCGCTGAGGGCGGCAACCCGGTGCGTTCAACCGCGTGGAGCAGTGGTGCTGTGCACCGAACTGGGGCTTCATCCTGTCGATCGCACCCTTGGCCCGGGGTTGCAGATGGTCATCGGCAGCGATCAAGCAGCCTCGGCTCGTGGTCGGATCCGCCGAGAGCTGCCCGAGGATTTTGCTGTGGCTTTAGCCTTGGTCGATGCCCTGCAGGGGACCAGCGTCTACCTAATGAGCCACCTGGAGCCCGACCTGGTTGAGGATCTGGGAATGACTCCAGTGGCCGAGCAAGCCGATGTGCTGCGTTTGATCGAGCGGTCGCCCTCGTGTACCCTCCTCGGCGGTGCTCAGTTTGCCTGGCCGGAGGCGACCTAAGCGGCTAGGGACATTTTCAGGCTCTGGAACAGTTCCAGGCTCTGGGGCCATTGCTCATCGAAGAAAAAAATCTGGGGGATTTGTGCTCCCCAGATCGTTGAGTTGAGCGCTTCCCGACGCTCGGCGGATTCTCATCAACCGGTCAGTGTTGCCTCGGAAACGTGCAAGGCAACAGAACTCAGCGAGGTGATCAACGGGGCCTTGGCCTTCGACCGCAGTCTTTTTCGGAGAACCGTCCAGAGACGCGTTGCAACTTGACCTTCAGCTGCGGCGTCTTCGGGCCAGCAACCCCACGCTCAGCAGGCCGCCTAAAGCGAATGTCGAGGGTTCGGGAATGATGCGGTAGGTTCCGACGATGTCGTCGACTCGCAGACCGGTTGGCCCACCTGCATTATTCAGGGAGAACGACAAAGTGTTCACCCCAGTCTGGAAGGGAGCGCTGGAATCGATCTTAAACGGAGTGAACGAGGTGAAACCACTGGAGACCTGCCCGGCCCCGACCGAGGTTCCGTTGAGCATAATGTCAACCCCGGGGTTATCCGTGGCCCAGGCCCCGGTGATGTGAACCGAGCGGAGGTTCGCATTGTCGGGGAGAGTAAAACTCGTCTCGTAGACATACAGACCAGCCGGACCATTGGCGTCGCCACCATCAGCGGGACCAATCCACCGCGAGTCTCCATCGTTGGCCAACCAGGGAGGAATGGGGAAGTTGTCATCAGTGACGGTAGCGGCACCTAGGCCAGAGGGATCGACAGTAAGCGTGTAGTGAGGATCGGCGACGTTGTCACCCAGTGCCAGGCCGGCGTTATCCACCCCGGTGTTCCACAGGTCGGTGATCACCTTGACAGGCTCGCCGACGATCGTGGTGTAATCGTGAGCTTTGCCAAGAGCAGAGAAGGAAACATCCAATGGCTCGGCACCCAGATTGAATTGTCCGCGGTTGCCGACGTCAAAGCTCCCGTCGTTGTCGTTATCGACCTGATACAGGTAATCGGCCACGCCGTTGAACCCGTTGTTGGTGATCTGAAGCCGCATCCGCGAAGTAGCATCCGCTGTGTCATTTCCGTGGGCCAGATCCCCGGCGGTGGTGTCAAACGTTTGGTGAGCGGTGCCCACATCCGTTCGTGTTCGGTTCAACGCCCCAAAGTCACCGTTGGTCACACCGTTGAAACCAGGAGAGTTCACACCTACGGAGAACCAAGAATCTCCGCCTGAGTTCTCTTGTCGGCTCACTTCCAGATCCACCAGGAGAGTCTCACCGACACCGAGCATCGAGGCATCAAAACTCCCTTGGTTTTGAAATCCGCCGCCAGCGATGGAGCCGTCGGCGATCACCTGAACGAAGTCAGCACGGGCGGTTGAGCACAGCAGAAGGCAAGCGCACAACGCTACAAAGAGGATTCGCATCGAAAGTCTCGTCATCGGGAGGAAAAACACGGGGTTGGTAAGGTGGGTTCATTTAATAGTTACCAAGAACGCATCAAGCCTGTCAAACATTTTTTTGAAACCCTCGACAAGCCTCGCTCGAGAAGAGCATCGCCGGCGGTGGACGCCCGTGGTGACCCTGAAGCACATTGAAATGGCCTTCGCCTGCGATGTTCCGCGTTTGGTCCTGCCAGTCAAGGCGGTCGAGGCCGTACGGGTTGGCTTAGGGCACTCTGCATTTCGTTTAAAGGAAAGCAGTTGGTTGCGGCGTTCGTTGGCACCTCTGTGCGGCGGACGGCAACAGCGGAAACCAATTTCGGGAATCGCAGCTTGCGGATCGATCGCTGCACTCAGAGTCTGTCCGAAATAGTGGCGGAGGCACAACGGCTGGTGGCTCACGAGTCTTGATGCAACGAATCCTCGTTGTGCCGGGACACTTTTCGGACAGTCACTAAGTGGTGGTGTTGCGTTTGGGTTTCCACAACAGCCGAAGGACCAACCAGAGCAGCCAAACTCCTAGCCAGACCACCAAGCCGACGATGATCGCCTGCGGCAGCAATACGATGCCAAACCAAATGGCCCCATCTGCTAGGTTTTGCAGGCCGAGGACCAGCGTCCGCGTGGCCTGGCGGACCGTGCCTGCGGGTTGCCAACCTTCGGCAACGATCGGGACTGCCGCGGCGGAGGGAATCAACTCGATGTTGATCGTTGAGAGCGAGGTGAGCTTGTCCAGGACATTGAGCTGACCTTGGATCTGCTCGATTTGAGAGCGAATGGTGGTGAGGTGTTCGTAGATGGTCATGATGTCTTCGGTCTTGTGGTCCCGGTCTCGGGACTCTGCCTGAAGCTGCAGCAGTTCGGCCTCCGTTCTTGAAAGTGTTTTCAGCCGCGCTTCGAGGTTGACGTACTGCTCAGTGACATCTTCGCTGCGGATGCTTTCATACTCGACCCGAACTGCGAGATCACGGATCTTCTGCAGGGCTTCTTCGAGGCGGTCAACGGCCACGCGGCAGGTGAGGCTGTAATAGGTGAAGTCATCACGCCGATTGGCTGTCAGATTCGAGACATAACCCCCATATTCCTTGGCGAGGGTTTTCAGTTTCTCGGCAGCATCTGTGGGCTCATCGACCTGGATGGTTATGTCCACGGTCTTCTTGAGCTTTCGGGATGCCGCCGGCGGGACCCCCTTGGCCTCCTGGTCCGCCGGTACGCTCTGTTTGGTCGACTCCTCCTGTGGCACCTGGTAGGCAACACCCCCACAACCAACCAGCATCACCACAGAAACGAAAACCCAAGTTGGGGCCCAAGTCTTCATCGTTGCCACCTCGGATTGGCTCAAGGTTGTGTCCTGAGAAATCCCTCAAGTTCAGATGGTTCTTTGGATGCCTCGATTCGCCATTTTATTCCCCACCCGGCACCCAAGGCCCGGTTTTCTCCCGACAGGAGCCTCCTCCCTTGGGCTCCAGCAGCCCCTTCTCACAATCCCTAAGTCTCCCAATGAGCTTGCCGTCCCCAATCGAGGTTCTTCTATTGACTTGTTATAGCCACCTTTGGCTTTCCCGCTTCCCACCTGGTTTCAATCGACGTGTCCACTTGAAGCGTTTCAGACCGCCGGTTACTTTACCCCGCAAAGCTAACAACCTCGCCGATTTCCACAGAGGCCCAAGCCCATGAGAACCCACCGCCCGCTGAAGCAACGTTCCAAGACCGTTCGGTACTCCTAAATAGACTTTCCTTTTTTTATCTGGACACTTTACGCGGCCAAGTGCTTTGTTGAGCAGAGCAGCTACTTGTTCTTGAAGGGATGGCACGATGTCAAGGTTTTGGATGCCCCGAGCGATGAGAATCGCTCCAGTGCTAGCAGCCAATGAGATCACCGGGCCGATCCGCGAGCGGTTTGTCTTGCTGATCAATCCGTTCTACCCGAAGGATTCTCAGGCGAGCTTTGGCAAGTATGTGCTGACACCTACCTTGGCACTCACGAGCATTGCAGCCTCGACTCCACCAAGCTGGGAGGTGCGGTATTGGGATGAGAATCTTCTTCAGGGACCTCCGCCGACTGATCCGTTTCCGCAGGTGGTGGGCATCACCGTGCATCTCACCTTTGCTGAGAGGGCTTTTGAGCTGGCGGATTGGTTTCGAGCCCGAGGCAGCCTGGTGATCTTAGGCGGGCTGCATGTGATTTCCTGCCCCGAGGAATGTCAGCCACATGCGGATGCTGTGGCCATCGGGGATGGTGTGACGATGTGGGGCAGAATTCTGCAGGATGTGGACGCGGATCAACTGCAGCCGATCTATCGCTGCGGCTTCTCCACGCCTTATCGTGATGATCCGGCCCCACGGCGGGACTTATTGCCGCGGAGGAGTTTTCTGACCACAACAAGTCTCATTGCCACCCGGGGTTGCCATAATCGCTGCAGCTTTTGCTATCTGGCCACCAAGGGCCTCCATATGCCCTATATGACGCGGGATGTTCAGCAGATCGCGGACGAGTTCCAGGCCGACGACCAACCCTATGCTGTCTTTACCGACAACAACTTGGGCTCCAAGCCAGAGTATCTCCGCTCGCTTTGCGAGGCACTACGTCCACTAGAAAAGATCTGGAGTGCAGCGGTATCTCTTGATATCACAGACGACCCGACCCTCGTGCGCCAGATGGCTTTAGCAGGTTGCACAGGGGTGTTTGTGGGATTCGAATCGCTCAATCACAGTAACCTCAGCGATGCGAAGAAGAAGAGCCCGCCCACGGCCGATTATGCCCGCCGGGTCCAATTGCTGCATGACAACGGCATTCAGGTCAACGGCAGCTTTGTCTTAGGCTTTGACCATGATGGGCCTGAGGTGTTCGACTTAACGATCAACTGGGTCGAGGAAAACCGCTTAGAATGTGCCACCTTTCACATCATGACGCCCTACCCAGGCACTCCCCTGTTTCGGCAGATGGAATCCGAGGGACGCTTACTGCACAAGAATTGGAATCTCTACGATACCGCCAATGTGGTCTTTCAGCCCAAGTTGATGTCCGTTGAGCAACTTCAAGAGGGTTACAAACGCTGTTACCGACGTGTCTTTTCCCATCAATCGATCTGGAGACGTCGCCCCGCCGACTGGCGCAGTGTTTCGGCGTATCTGGCGATGTCGTATCTCTACAAACGCTCCAACCTGTTTTGGCATCTTTTGATTCGTCATCAATGGACTTCGCGGGTTTGGCGGCCTCTGGTCGAGTGGACCCGCCTGCGGCATGTCCGGTTTCGCCGTCAACTTCAACACCAGCCGATCCCCGGACAAGAATCCCATCCCGCCAAAGAAGCCACACACCTGCAGGGCGCACCATCAGGGCGGCGACGACCTCACGTGCTCAAAGGCCAGCGAAGCAGCAGCGTGGTCTCGCCAGGCGTCTGAATCTGTGTCAGTGCAGAGAGGCTGTCCAGAAAATGATCGGCCAGCAGGACGTGATATTCCCATCGCTGAGGTGCCCGGCAGGGTCGCCTCGCTTCGATCAGAGGGTCCTTCAGAGAGGGGGGGGCGCCGGCACGGGCGGTGGGCTCACCCGTCGGAGCGAACACCCCGTGGGACACCGATGCGATTGGCCAACCTTTCGATTTCTCTGTGGATGAGGTCCAGATTGGAGTCCCGCACAGTCGGCAGCTCAAAACGGGCTTCTCGGAGTGTCTCGTAGTCAAGATCGGCAACCAGGAGCCCTTCTTGGTCGTCGGCCTGAGTGAGCATGTTTCCCCGGGCGTCGAGGATACAACTGCCACCCCAGTAATGGGTTCCTTCTTCGCCGCCACACAAGTTGGACATAATCGCCGGCATACCGTAGACCAGGCTGTAGAAGGAGAGCACCAGCCTCCAGCCTTCCGGGTTGGAGAACCGACCTCCCAGGGCTTCTCGCGAGGAGGCCACTGGGGTCACCAAAATCGTGGCTCCGGAGAGAGCAGCCAGGTGGACCAGCCCGGGGTTCCAGGCATCGGCACAAATGAGCAGAGCGATATGCCAAGGCGAACGGTGGCTGAAGACATCGACATAGCGGCCCTCGGCGAAGTATTTATCCTCTTCGAGGTGGCCGTAGGTGGCCAGATTGAGTTTGCGGTGGACAAAACGGATTTTCCCAGCACGCAACGCGATGGCTGAATTATGAAACTGGGCAGCCATCCCTTCCTCAATAAAGCCGGCAACGACCGTCATTTCCCCGGCTTCTTCGGCTAGCTCCTGCAACCATGGATCATCACGGGCGATGGCCAGATCTAAGGTCCTAGCGCCGACGTGATAGCCAGTTAGCGACAGCTCGGGGAAAACCAACAGCTCGACTCCCTCTTGGCGAGCTTTCTTGATGAACTCTACGTGCTTGGCGACATTTCCAGCCAAATCGCCCGGCACCGGGTCGATCTGGGCGGCACCGACACGAAATGGGGCTTGCTGCTGGTGCCCAGCTTTGAGAGACCTATCCATCATCAGCAACTACAAAAGGGGTGACTGAACTCCAAAAAATTCTGCAGCCCAGGGCGACTGAGGGGAGTCTGGTTGGCCTCGGGATGATTCGAGGAACCGCCGTGCCAGGGCGGGCTGGGGATGCGAGCGTTGCCATCGCTTCTGCTTTAAGCAGACTGTTCAAATGGCAGGGATGGTCAACTTAGAGGGATTGTTCAGGAGCGACGCGATTTTCCGCCCAAGCCCCAGCTTGCTTAAGAATCATATCGGCATCTTGAAAGCGCTGCCGCAGCAGCTTTTCATAAAGTGCTGCTTCGGCCCGACGATCCAACGATGTGCCCGTTGGGGAGAACCGAGACAAAGCGGCCTGCAACGCGTCAACGGTTCCGGATCCTTCATCAAACTGAGCTTTCTTTCGCCAAACGAGATCTTCGGGCAAAAGATCTTCGCAGGCCTTGCGGAGGATCCATTTCTCGATTGTCTCAGGTTTCTCAGGGGTCTTGGTTTTCTCAGAAGTCTCCGGTTTGTCCAAGCCCTGCATTTCTCCAGCGCCTTCCGGCCCTTCAGGGTCGATCCGCTTGAGCTTGAGCGAGGCGGGGATGCTTTGGGCAAAGTCAATCAGATCGCGATCCAGAAATGGGGTTCGTGCCTCCAACCCTTGAGCCATCGTGATCCGATCAACCCGCTGCAAGTTGATGTTGTGCATTGCCAAGAGCGATCTGGTCAGTTCGTCGGCCAAATCTCGCGGAGCCTCAGCATAACTATGATGGTAAGAATAGCCAGCAAAAAGTTCGTCAGCACCCTCACCAGTGAGAACCGCTTTGACGTGCTGCCGTGCCAGGGTGGTGGCAAAGTGAGTCGGGATGGCGCTGCGGACAAGATCAACGTCGGCGCTTTCCAGGTGGTAAATCACATGGGAGAGGATCTCTTGAACATCGTCGGCTGAGAAGACCAGCTCATGATGCTCAGAGCCAACGTGGTCTGCCACACGTCGGGCGGCCGCCAGGTCGGGACTGCCGGCCACGCCGACGGCAAAGGTTTTGAGGGGCCGATCGATGGCATTGGCCGCCAGCGCCGCGATAATGGAGGAATCCAAGCCGCCTGAGAGAAACGAGCCCACCTCCACGTCGGCGATCATCCATTTGCGGACTGCCTCTTCCAGAACCAACCGCAGTTCCCGCCAGATCGGCTCAGGGTCCCGATCTTCTTCCAGCTCAGCTGCCCCATGGGGCACACGATACCACTGACGTGTGCCATCAATGCTATCAAACATCTCGCCAGGGCCGATGGCTTCCACTTTCGAGAGTCCAAAGCCGTCAAAGGCTTTTAGCTCCGAGGCAAAGGCCAGCCCGCCATCCAGGCGAGCAAAATACAGAGGTTTAATGCCCAGGGGATCCCGTGCAGCGATGATCCGCTCGGGTGTCGCCAACACAAAGGCAAACATCCCGTCCAGCTTAGCAATCCACCGCAAGGTATCCGAGCGAAACAAGTGCAAAATCGCCTCGCTGTCGCTCTGAGTTTCGAAAGCGCTCTCCCCCAAAATGGACCGCAGATCCGCGTAGTTATAAATTTCACCGTTGGCGACCAGTACATTGTGGCCGGTATAGATCGGCTGCGAACCATCCGCTGGCCCGATAATGGACAATCGGCAATGGGCCATCACCGCGGGGACATTGGGGGTCTTGTGGACACGCACTTCATCGGGTCCGCGATGGGCAATCCGCTGGACCATGCGTTGAGCAAGCTCTTCTTTCTCAACTTTCCAAAGACAAACAAATCCGCACATCTTCCCAGACCCCCAAGCGTTGACCAACCCGACCTAACTCAACAAGCCTCACCTCGACCCCAACTCGGCAAGCCTTGGCCCAACTCGGCAAGCCTTGGCCCAACTCCGATTGAGCGTTCCCCTGTTCAAACTCGGCCCTGTGCAAACTCGGCCCGGTTCAAGGCAAGCTTGTTCAACGAATCAGAAATGCCACAGGCAGTTTTTCAGACTGACGACAACTCAGCCTTCAACAGCTTGTGGGATGGAGAAACTGAGAGGTCGCCAAAACCGCTGACAGCTTTCCTGGGATCTACGGCGGATGTTCGTCGCTGACGCCCTTGCTGGTTAACCTGACCAGCAACGTGCGTGGTCCGCAACCCCCATCTTGTCCGAAAGGAGGTTGTCGGGGGTATTTGGACCCTACCATTCGGAAGATTCAGCCGAGGGCAGCTGCACAGGCCCAGGACGCGATCTGCTCTCTGGAGACAGCTTTGCACCCAAGCCGGTCAGCTCAGCCATCACCAAAGGTCTCTTGAAGGAAGACAAGCTCGGTGCCCTGCCCGACGGAGATGCTGCCATCGATCAGCTCGATGCCGGCTGGGAATTTCAGCCCTTCAGCAAGGACAGTCGAGTTGTCGGCAAGTTCCGGCTCGGTCAACATCTTCTGGCAGGATACCGCCATGGGCGAATTGCCGCCGCGAGTGATCGCCGGAGAGCATCGGCCGGTTCTCCAGAGACCAGCAAGTGGAATCACAGCGGGAACTTCTCCACGACCGCCTGACGAAGGGCTCCCAAATCGCATTCAGCGAATTTCTTAGATCTTAGTTGCTGCTGTATTTGACCAAACATTTGGTTCAGCGTGGCCTTTGATCGGTATTTCGCTGCCGATCGGCGCTGAAGAGACATTGGAGAATCCGCCGCCGCCGTGGAGATTTCAAGGAAATCTGTCTCCGGAGGGATTCACGTGTCAGTCGGTTCGCGTAAGAAAAGAGTCGCTTTGGGAAGCGGCTCGGTTTCTCAGCAGGATGTTTCGTTGAGCAAGCAGACGAAGAGAGCTACTTATTGGTTCAAGCACACCGGCGACGCAGGCTGAGAGTTTCCAGTCCGAGAACGCCCAGCAGAGCAAAGCTCGTGGGTTCGGGGATTGTTTGGCCGAGAGGATCGACAGTCCCGGAGATGGAGACGTTCCGTGTTCCACCGGGGCCACTGACGTTCCGGTTGTTGACCGTCATCGTATGCACGCCGTCAACAAAGACGGGGAGGGTGGGAGCCACATCCAAGGTCAGTGGTGTGTCATCTGCTGAGCCTTACTGACCTTGGGATCAGTCTTCGATCTAGGTCGACCAACGGAAGCCCGGATTGTCGGACGAAACCCGCTTCATCGAAGACTTTTTAGGGAATCAGTAGGTCAATCAGGCCGACAACGTTAACCTCGCTGCTGGCGATCTCCACCAAGATTCGTGGAGGGGTGCCATCGTCGTTCCACGGGGTATTCAGGCCCGGGCCCTGTTGACGCTGTTGTTTGGAAGTGTCTCTGGAGTGAAGGTGAGAACGCGTGGCTTAGGCCTACGAGGCCCCCGAAAGGGCAAACGCAGCAGCAAGCCGAGCATGTTTCCTTGGGGATCTCCTGTTGGGTGGGTTCGAGACTGTTGGTTGGGTGTTGACTTTGGGTTGGGGACGCTTGGATCGCGGCAGGCCCTTCAGGCTGGTTGTTGTTGAGCGTTCTGCTCAGCCTGCTAAAAAGCTCAGGCAGTATGGCTGGCGTGATTGGGGAAAGTCGAGCTCTATCGGCAGGTCGCCAGTTTTTTAAGGGTGTGATGCGGTATTCGCTTGGGGTCATCACAACACTTGCCCATGAATAGTCCAAGAAACTATGTGATTTGCAGGCCACGTTTCTCGGCCTGCTCATCCTAGCCCTTCTAATCACTTTGATTTCGCAGGCGGCGCAGAAGAACACCCGTGGACCTCCGACGAGTCGGACGAAGGCACACGGGTGCTGTACTCAGAGAATCGCTGGAAAATGTTACTGAGTTCTTCGGCGAACCGACAGGCCAACGAGGGACAGACCCAGCAGAGTCAAGGTGGCCGGTTCGGGGATCACAGTCCCAGCCCCTGTTGGTTCAAAGAACACGACTTCATTCAGACCAACGAATCCGGCATCGCTGAAACCGGTCGGATCTGGGAACACAGTGCCGTTGTGGTTGGAGATGACGTCTAATCTGACGTATTGAGCGGTCACATCCAAATCCACCACTTGTCCGGGGTTGGTACCGTCTCCTGGAGCGATCGCGAAGCTGAACATTCCCAAGGAGTCGAAGTTCATACCGTCTAGTGAAACGAGGATTTCGGCCTCGTCGACACCTCGGCCGAGCAACTCGGGTCTGCCCGGCAAGGTTTCGTTGTAGTTGTAGACGACCATCTGGCCGATGTCGGTTGCTGAGCCGAGGTCAAACGTGATTTCCGGGTCGGTGTCGTTCCCACCAGCAAACCCAATGCCCTCGCTGAGCCACATCCCGTTTCCTTCGCCGGGAAGGCCGTCAGGAATGATGGTCCCGCGTCCCACGCCGTCGACGGTATTGGCGGCCGGGCGACTGAAGCCCCCGCCGAGCTCACTTGAAGCGGTCGCAGTCACGCCGGAGATCGGATCAACAATATCCTGCGGGCGGGTCCCACCACCGGCCAGAGCCTGAATGTCGCTGATGGCGAGCTCGCGATTGAAGACCGCAACATCATCGACCACACTCGTGGAGAAGCCGCCACCGTCGCCGATCCAGGCGCCGATTGCCAGTGGAACTGAAGCGCTGGCGTTCATCGTTCCAGCAGTTGCTGCGGTTCCCTGCAGGGCTCCGTCCAGATAAAGGGCGTGGTGTCCGTTTGAGAATGTCACCGCCACGTGTCGGAAGGTCCCGTCGCCGACGGGTGTCCCGCCTGTGATCACTGGTCCTCCGGCGTTGTAAGGCTGCCAGGTCAGGCCCCCTGCGTTGGGATTGGTACTGTTCAACCCAATCACGTTGTTGGAGAAGATCCCGTTGGATTGTCGAGCCAGGACATTGCCGGCAGTGCCACCACAACAAGCGGCATCCTGGGTGCCGTTCCACTGGACCCACATGCTGATCGTTCCTTCGGAGAGGCCATCGAGTCCTCCTCCACCGGGCACGTTCACCGATTGTTGGCTAGCTCCACTGAAGGAAAAGCCTTGGCCGAATTGGCCGGGTGCGAAGCCGGCCCCATTGACCAACATTCCGTCGGTGCCGACAGTTGCGGTGGCATCTCCTTCGCCTTCCCAGAAGCCAACCAACGATTGGGCGAAAACCTCCGCCTGGCTCCCAAGAGCAACCAACAGAGCAGCAACACAGATCGATGTTTTCATGGAATATCGCTCCAACTAGAGGATTGAGGGAATGGAGAAAGCTCTCCGGAGCTCTCACAGTGAGGGCAACTGATTTCCGAGGACTTTGCGAATCACACAAGCTCGTCTCTGCCGGAACGGGAGACGAGTTTCTGGGTGTCAGGCGAGGGGAATGGTGAATAGTAGGTGGTGTCTCAACAGGGGGTTCAGGTTGATCATGGGGATCAACTTGGCGTTTGTTGAGCAGCACGATCTGTCCCGGTCGTCGGAAAAGACGAACGCTTGAGTGAAGGACAGAGATTACCAACGCGATGGATGGTACTGCATCGAGGTGGGGCTCGCAAGGAAAATTTAAGAAACAATGAGGCTCCAATGAACACAGGCTCAACGCCTGTCCATGACACCCTGAGGACTCGGCAAGACCACCTGCGTTGCTCAGGACAATGGTCCACCGCCGGCAGCCAAACTGAGACTCTCCGGACGAACTCGAATTACACCCCGGCGTCGGTTGGACCAGGGAAGCAACCTGCCAATAGGCTGATTCAAGCAATGAGTTGTCTTTGCCATTGTACAGAGAGCTTGGCTTGAGCGTGGAGGGAGGACAAGGCTGGCCGCCGTTGGTAGGATCTGCCAGCGGAGCGAAGCCCCTGCTGTCGAGGGCTTGCTTTCCTCTACCCTCAGCAAGTACTTGACTAGCTTCTCAAAGCTGAGGTTTTCCGAACCGCCACAGTGATGTTGGCGTCCAGGTAAGAGGTCGGTCTCACCAGTCACCGAGCGATCGAGGCAGGTGGAGGGCTCGCCCGGGCGCCGAAATCCTGGACTTCCCGCCAACCCGCTTGGGCCATGGGCTAGCAAGGTTGCCGGCAGAGCAAACTCTCCGCGGGGCGTCGCCGGCCGTTTGCGAGTTGCTGTCGGATGGGTAGATTAGCTCGTGTGGTTTTCTGTCCCGTAACTGAAGGGCGATCGTAAGAGTCGTTCGTGGCCCACGGCAACACCCAGCAAAGGGAAGTTGGGTTCATTGGGGTTCGGTCGGGCGTTGAATTGCCGCCGAGAAACGAGAGCGGAAACACCGAGAAACGTAGAGTTTGCCCTCGTAGCTCAACTGGATAGAGCAGCGGACTTCTAATCCGCAGGTTGCAGGTTCGAGCCCTGCCGGGGGTACTAAAAACACAGCGTTTCGGCGACTTCAGATGTCTTCATAACGCCGACTGTTACCATAAATGTTACCATGCGGCTTTCATCCCCCATCCGCATGCTGTCCAAGCTCTGAGCGATTGTTTTCCGACTTGAGCCGATCGTGGGCTTCCCACAGCAAGTCAGCGGTGCTCTGAGCGTTTTGTCCCACATAATATTTGAGCGTCGTCTCGATGCTTGCGTGGCGCATCAATTCCTGGAGCACCTTGGGCATGACTCGAACCGCCCAGCGTTCCCCGAATGACCGCCGCAGATCGTGGGCGCTGGCATACTTCACCTTGCGGGTGTTTGGGTCGGTATGGACCTTGACCCCTGCGGTCTCGCCGATTTCCGAAATCACCCTGCCTGCCTGTTCAGCCTGAATCCGTGCCGTGCGCCTGGGGCGGCGTGGAAGGGGATTGAATACATACCCCGTACGGGCTTCTTGGGGAGTCTCTGACAGGAACTCGGCAAACTCCGGAGCCATCGGCAGCAGCCGGTCTTCATTCCCTTTCTCCAGTTCGCCCGGGATGCGAAGCATGGGGCGGCGGTCGGTCCAATCGACGCTCAATTTGCTGTCGTCGTCCCAGGTCAATTCCAGCGACTCCGCCAACCGCAACCCGGAGAGCCAGAGTCCTCGAAGGTACCGCTCCCATGACGCCACAACTTCGGGACTTGCCGCGGTCGCCCGTTGCTTCAGGGTTTGCACTCGCTCCGGAGTGATCTCTTGTCCGTAATTACAAATGTGTTACCGCGCGGGTCGTGGGCGAGAAACGTCCGAGTAGGTAGGCTGCTCATCAAGAACGCTTTCATCAGGTCAGTGATCAGTGAATCCGACCAGCAATAATTGTTTTGTTCGGATGTACACTATGCACTTTTGCCACTTCGATGTCAACATGCTTAACGTTTATTGAGCTTGTTGGGAGGTCTGGCTTCAGGTGTTGGACGTCGATGCCGACTTCCCAAGAGACAGCCGAGAAGTGAGCACTGCCTGTCTGTGGGGAGAAAAAACGATCCAGCGAATCCCACCTGAGACCGTATTCCTGGGCAACCAGATTCGTCGAGTTTGATAGATTCTCGGGCCAGACAAGCCGAGGTGCATTGAGTGTTAAAGTACTTAATCGAGATAGCCTTTACACTTGAAGGGGTGAGCTGTGAGCGACGAAACCGATCTTCGTCCGCAATGGGTAGGAGTGAAAGACAACGAACTGTTCTTGCTACTGAATGCCTGTTGGGATGCTGACCCTGACGATGTCGATCGTCAGTTGGTTGCTGCCGACGCATTGGAAAAGCGCAACGATCCTCGGACACTGTGGCTTCGGGGAGCATGCCAACTTTGGAAGCAGTGCCGAGACCTGTCGCCAACCGGTTCTTGGAGCGAGAAAGAGTGTGCCCAAGAAGTTCAAAACCTCTGCGAAACAGACGCCGGAGCCCGAATCACCCGCTTGTGGGTGTGCCTCTTGATTTGGCACACACCACAACCAACTGGATCCGGCAATATTGGTCTGAGTTGGTCGAATCCAGGTATTCGCTTGGTTCAGCGTTGGTGCTGGTTCCACTCGGTTGGATTGATGAGAGCACAGCAGAAGAATGTGATCCGCGACACATTCTCAGATTTTGCCAGAAACGACGAAAATCCTCTCAACAGCGCCTGTTCCTCACAACTTCACTTCTCAGGAGTTGAGGATCGGGAATCGGTCAGCAATCTCCATGGTCTCGCTGAACTTCTGGCAGACTATGTAGGGACACTTGCCAGGGAGGCGAAGCTTGACGAGTCGCAAGCCCAAATCAAATTCTGGGGGTATGCGAAGGCCACTCTGGATCAATGCAAAACCATGGCAGCAGCCCAACTGCCTGATATCTCAAGTTACTTCACAGCCCCAACGTTTGCTTTGAGCGAACTTCCGCAAGCCGACGCCCAAAAGTGGCCACCCTGCTTTCAAAAGCTTGAGGATCCGCAATCGCCGATCGTCCACGCGGACCTTTCCCAGTTCCTCTTCCGTGATGGCATTGAGAGATCGATGCCAATCGCTGCCATCCGACGATTGGGGACTTGCTCGACCGCGGCATACATGGATTGTCCGACAACTCCGGAGCACGTTTTTGAACACGTTGAGGATGGCATCGAAGAATATGGTGGATACGAATGGACGGATTTCGATCTATGCCCGCCTACGGGTGAGGATATGCTTGAACTTCGTATGGTGTTTAATTACGGAGACACCGACTGCAATGATGGTCTCTGGGGAATCGTTTGGGATCGCAAAACCGCAGAGATGATCGCGACGATCAAATCGGTTGGAGATATGGAAACCTCCGTGGAGGTCATTTCTCAAGAGGCGATCAACTTATTTGATCCACTTGAGCTTGATCTGTTCCAGATCACTGAAGAAGACGACCTTGAAGGTATGGATACCTATTGTCGAAATGATGCAAAGCTCGAGCAATTAATCGCGCTCGTGTTAGGCGTCGTGTCGCATAGCGAGATGAGGTTTGCTCGTGGAGCAGATTCGGACTGGCTCGATGACGACAGTGATCATGACGACGATGATGAAGATGAGGACGAAAATGATTGACGCGCCGTGAATTGTGTGTTGGCAGGGTTGCGGTGAGAAGTACGCATCGAGCCTCGGCAACCCTTGCATGGCAGCCAACAGAAGCATCAACAACCCGTCGGAATCCTGTTACCCTATTCCTGGGGCTGCTCACTGCGATCATGTTCGACGCGGCTTTTGATCCCGCCGTTGCTGGCTTTCAGGCTAGCGATTCAGCTTGGCGTTCAATTCAGGCTGGCAAGCTCACAGACGGCGGCGGCGAAGCAGCACCACAGCCCCCATTCCGAATAGACTCAGCGAAGTGGGTTCGGGCACCGCGCGAACGGTGACCATGAAGTTGTCGGCGCCAATGAAGCCGTTGGCGTCCCAGGTGAAACCAACACGGTCGCCAGGTTGGATCAGGTCCAGAAACGATTGGCTGGCAGCCACAGTTGTGGGACCTGCTGTGCCCAAAGCAACCGGCCCAAATTCGTCGCCGACGAAGGTTCCGTCGGGCCTGAGCAAGAAGAATCCCGCATTGAAATCGGCAGGGTCACTGCCAAACTCATCCTCGAAGGGGAAGTCCACCGAATCAAACACCCCCAGTTCGAATGAGAGCGCGACGACATCTTGATTTGGTTCGAGGAACAGCTCGAGATTGGCAAAATCGCCGATACTGCCCAACGCGCCCGTCGCGCCGTCTCCGTCGGGGAGGTTGTAATCGCCGAAGATCGAGACGTTGTCATTGTCGTTGGTGAAGCCGGTGTACCATGCGGTGGTAAACACCCCGGGCACGTCGCCGGTACCATCGGTGAGGACGGTGCCGTCGTCCCCGTCAACCTCGATGGTGAATTTGTCAGGTGACGCAAGGTCGAGTTGAAAGTTGTCGGCGCCAAGAAATCCGTTGCCATCCCAACTGAAGCCAACTCGATCACCGTCTTGAATCAAGTCGATGAAGGCCTGACTCGCGGTCACGGTTGTCGGGCCGGCGGTTCCCACCGAAACAGGCCCGAAGTCCTGCCCAGCAAACGTCCCGTCATCCCGCAGCAGGAAGAATCCTGCATCGACGTTTGCCGGATCGCTGCCGAACTCATCGACAAATGGAAACGCCGCCGAATCAAACACGCCCAGGTGAAACGATAGTCCGGTGACGTTTTGGCCCGCCAGGAGATCGACTTCGAGATTGGCGAAATCGGCCGGGCCCACAGCCCCTGTCGCACCATCACCATCGGGTAGGTTGTAGTCGCCAAAGATGAAGACGTTATCGTTGTCGTTGGTGAAGCCTGCGTACCAGGACGTTGTGAACACGCCCTGCAAAGCTCCCGTCCCGTCGGTCAGGACGGTCCCATCAACACCATCCACGTCGATGGTTGCTGCCTGTAACGTGGTCGCCTCGGCAAAGCCGACGATCAATATCAACAAAGTCGTGTACAACAAAGCGCGCATCGGGGTCTCTTTGTCGGTCTGGGGAATTCCTCGGCTGGGGCTTCGGGACCGAGGAAGGGAAACCTGGGTGGGGCGGATGGGCCTAGGCTAACTGGGGAGTTTCTGGTAAGGAGAAACAGGTAGCCCAAGGCACCAAGGTCTAGGAAATTTACGTTAAGGCGCCGGGCGTTGAAAATCAACCGAATTCCCCGAAAGCCAACGTCAATCTTTTCGTGTTCAACCAGACACCGCGAAAAGGAGAGTGCAGAGCGCTGGGTGCTCGCCAAGTTGAAAACTCCCCCTCGACCTGTTCGACTGATGACCTCCCGCACCAAGACACACGTTCGGAATAACACCTTGCCAAAACTTACCAGTACCGTTTTGGTTTTGCTGCTGCTAGGTCGGTTGGCTGCTCCAGCCCAGGGATTTGCCGACGGCGAAACCGAATTTTTCGAAACCAAGGTCCGCCCCGTTTTGGCTGAGCATTGCTACCGCTGTCACGGGCCCAAGAAACAGGAGTTTGGGTTGCGGTTGGACTCGCTTCAGGGACTCCTTAAGGGAGGAGACTCTGGTCCGGCGATTGTGCCGGGCAAACCAGACCAGAGCCTGCTGATCTCCGCACTGAAGCACGAAGACTACGAAATGCCCCCGTCCGGTAAGTTGCCCAAGCACGTCATCGACAACATGGCGAGGTGGGTGCGGACGGGCGCACCATGGCCTGATCAGGTCAACACTCCGACCACGAAACCTCCAACGATTGATCCCTCCGATCACTGGGCTTTCCGGACAGTCCTCAAACCACCAGTTCCTTCCGTCGACAGCAAATCTCACAGTGGATCCGACAGGTCTCCCGGCGAAGCCGACAAAGCTTGGCCACGCAATCCCATCGACTCATTCATCTTGGGGAAACTGCAAGCAGCGGGCGTGCAACCGGCCGTGCCAGCGGATCGTCGCACGCTCATCCGCCGGTTGTCCTTCGACCTCGTCGGGCTTCCTCCGACCGTCGAGCTGATCGAAGGGGAGACGACGATCGAGACCATTGTTGACCAACTTCTGGCAAGCCCCCATTACGGAGAACGCTGGGCGCGGCACTGGCTTGATCTGGCTCGGTACGCAGACACCAAAGGCTACGTTTACACAGATCGCATGGAGAAACGGTTTGTCCACAGCCATCTCTATCGCGATTGGGTCATCCGAGCGCTGAACGAGGACATGCCGTATGACAAGTTCCTGAAACTGCAACTGGCCGCCGATCAGATGGAGTGCGATCGCGCAGACCTTGCCGCGTTGGGCTTTCTCACGCTCGGTCGGTGGCAACTTGGCGTCATGCCGGACATCATCGATGACCGCATTGACACCACCATGCGGACGATGCAGGGGTTGACTGTTAGCTGCGCCCGTTGCCACGACCACAAATACGACCCCATCCCGACGAGAGATTACTACTCACTCTATGGCGTTTTCGCAAACTGCTTTGAGGAATTGACGCCCCTGAGTGACATCCCAACCGGATCGGGAAGATTTCTACGCGGCTTGAGAGAACGGCAATCTCAGTTGAACCGCCAGAAGGCCATGGCACGCGAGGCGGTCGCCAAAGAGGCACGCGCTCAAGTCGCCGACTACCTGATACTGCAAGCCCAGGTTGAGGATTTGCCGGGCGATGAGGTTTATCTTGACTTGCACCCGGGGGACCTGGTCCCAGCACTTGCCCGACGCTGGAACCGCTATTTGGCGGCTCGGAAAGAGGACCCCCTTTGGCGGCCTTGGCATGCCTTTGCGGCGCTCCCCCAGCAAGCCTTCGCCGAAGAAGCCGCAGCGGTTTGGAACGAGTTATCCGAGGCTCCCAAGCAGGTTGTCCACCCCTTGGTGATCAAAGCTCTTGAGGGGCCTCCTCAATCCCTCCGTGATGTCGCGGATGCTTACGGGAGACTCTTTGCCAGGATCGAAGAAGCCAGCAACGACGATCGGAGGTTGCTTCGCGCCGTTCTCGATGGGCCAGAGTCCCCCTGTCTGCCTCCCGATGTGCCGATGGGCGAACTGGCTTGGTTCCTCCCCGAACTCGATCGTGTGGCGCTGGGCAAACTGGAGGCCGATCTGGAGAGATTTCTTGTGGAATCCCCAGACGCCGTCCCACATGTGGTTGTGCTCAGGGATCGGAGTGAGCCACGGCCACAGCGGGTCTTTCGCCGAGGCAATCCGTCTCGGCTTGGCGAGACGGTCCCACGTCAGTTTCTCTGGTGTGTCGCAGGGGACAACCAACAGCCTTTTCTCAGCGGTAGCGGCCGAAAAGAACTGGCCGAGGCGATTGCCTCGCCGACCAATCCACTGACTGCGCGGGTGATTGTGAACCGAGTTTGGCAACACTACTTCGGTCAGGGACTGGTCAGAACCCCTAGCGACTTTGGCACTCAGGGCCAGCCCCCCACGCACCCCGAATTGCTTGACTGGCTCGCAGCGTGGTTTGTGGAGGAAGGTTGGTCTTTGAAAAAGCTGCACCGCTTGATTGTTCACAGCGCCGCCTATCGCCAATCGGCGGTCGGATCCCCTGCTGTGATGGCCCGAGATCCGGAGAATCTGCTGCTGGCTCGGCAACATCGGAAACGGTTGGAGCTGGAGTGCCTTCGAGATTCCCTGCTGTTCGTCAGCGGGGAACTCGATCTGGCCGTCGGTGGCCGTCCGCGCTCCATGTTCGATGATGCCTTCAGTCCTCGGCGGACAATCTACGGTTTTCTTGATCGGCAGTTCGTCCCGGCGGAGTTGAAGACGCTGGACATGGCGAGTCTCGATCTGCACACAGCCCAGCGGTTTGAAACCACTGTCGCCCCCCAGGGTTTGTTGTTGCTCAATGGTCAGTTTACCGCCGCCCGAGCCCGCGCGGTCGTGGAGCGTCTCAGGGGCACGAACTCGCCCCTCGATTCGGACAGTGAGCGAATTCGGCGAATCTACCGCCGGTTATTCGCCCGTGATCCGGCAGAGCGAGAGTTGCAGTTCGGACTTCGCTTTCTGAGGAACGCCGCTCGCTCGGGCGTGACACCACAATCGTTTTCCGGCGTGTGGGCACGAAACGGATCTTGGCAGCGCGTGGGGGACGAGCTGCACCAGACGTCCGACGATACAGATGTCGGGCTTTTCTTCGGTGATTCGAGCTGGACGGACTATACGCTGGAAGTCGAGGCTCAACTCATCAAGGGCACCGATGGGCCACAAGTGGCCTTCCGGGTCCATGGTCCTCGGGCGATGTACTGGATGTACTACGGGTCCTACGGCGGCAAGCGACACGGAGCCTGCCGGGAGACCGGCCATCAGCTTGAGGACGTCGCCGGTCCGGGACCGGCTGGCGCGCTGGAACCGGGACGCTGGTACCGGTTGAAGGTGGATATTCGTGGCGACCAAGCAAAGTGCTACTTCGACGGAGAGTTGGTCTACCAGTTCCAAGACAGCACACACCCTGGGGGATGCATTGGACTTGGTTCATGGGGAGCACAAGTCCGATATCGCAACCTCAAGGTGACGGATCAGTCGGACATCTCCAAAGGCCAAGTTCTGTTTTTCGGACTACCCGAGCCTCCCGGCGGACCACTGACCCCCTGGGAACGCTATGTCCACACTCTGCTGATGACCAATGAGTTTTCCTTCGTTGATTAGACCAAGCCGAAAAAAGCTCACCCTCATCGCATGAACCGGAGATGATTGAGGATGTTCAACCAATTTGCTCCGTTGACGCGACGGAGGTTACTTACCTCAGGCACCTTCGGCCTCGGTGCTCTTGGCCTGAGCACCTTGCTGTGCCAATCAGGATCTGCCGGCGACGGGGAATCTTCCGATCCTCTTGCCCCCAAATCTCCACACTTCGCTCCCAAGGCGAAACGCTTGCTCCATATTTTTCTCAATGGCGGTCCCAGTCAGGTCGATACCTTCGATCCCAAGCCCGCCCTGGAAAAGTATGCAGGGCGGCCGCTACCGACCGAAAACCTGCAGACAGAGCGGAAGACTGGGGCTGCGTTCCCGTCGCCATTTCGGTTCAAAAATTATGGTGAGTCTGGACTCGCGGTGAGCGAGTTGTTTCAGCGGACAGCCGAGCAACATGCGGACGATTTGTGCGTCATCCGCTCCATGTACGCCGACATTCCCAATCACATCCCGTCCTTCATGCTGATGAACTGCGGCGACAATCTCCTGAGCCGCCCGAGCGTGGGATCATGGCTCATGTATGGCCTGGGGAGCGAGAATCAGAACCTGCCAGGATTTGTCGTACTTTCCCCCGGAGGATATCCCACCAAAGAAGCCGAAAACTGGCAGTCCGCGTTCCTTCCGCCGGTCTATCAAGGCACCTACGTTGATCCCCAACACGAGTCGGTTGACAAACTGATCGCGAACATCCGCAGCCCTCATGCCTCCACCCAGGGGCAGCGCCAGCAACTCGATTTATTGCAAGAGCTCAACAGCGAGTACGTGGCATCACGGCCGGCTGACTCCCGCCTTGACGCCCGTATCCAAGCGTTTGAGATGGCGTATCGGATGCAGATGGAAGCGACTGATGCATTTGATCTTTCCCGGGAGCCCCGATCGGTTCGGCGGGCCTATGGGGAAAGCGTTCACGGCAGGCAGTATCTCATTGCTCGGCGGCTGCTCGAACGCGGAGTCCGTGTTGTCCAACTCTGGCAAGGGGGACCGCAGCCTTGGGACGCCCATGCGAAGATCAAGGAAGCGCACACCAAGACAGCCCAGCAAATCGATGGTCCCATTGCAGCACTGCTGGGGGATTTGAAACGCATGGGACTCTTTCAGGACACACTGATCTTGATCTGTGGCGAGTTCGGCCGAACGCCAACCGTGGAGCTGTCAACAAAAGACAAGATCACAACTCCCACCAACGGCAGGGACCACAATCACCACGGCTTCACCGCCGTATTGGCCGGAGGTGGTGTGCGGGGGGCTCATGTTCATGGTGCGACCGATGAATTCGGCTTTCGAGCGATTCAACAGCGGGTGCACGTCCACGACTTGCACGCGACGATGCTCCATCTGCTGGGTTTGGACCATGAGCGGCTCACCTATCGTTACGCCGGGCGCGACTTCCGGCTCACTGATGTCCATGGTCGCGTTGTTGAGGAGCTTCTCGCCTGAAGCCGCCTGCGCTCTGGGTGGCACTCTGAAAAGTGTCCGGAGCACAACAACCTGCGCGGGGACCACTTTTCGGAAGGCCACTCAGGCTCGTCGCAGGCGCAGTGCAGTCATCGGAGGCGTTTTGCCTCCAACCCGCAGATTGCCAGTCAGCCTCCCCTGAGTCGTCAGCGGCGGATGGAGCAACTCGAACACGGGGCGCGAGCGACCCGGTGGTCTGGAATTGCAAATGGCGTCGTGTGATGACTCAAGGTCCTGCCATGATCAGTCTTTCTTGGGCAGGTCGCCGGACATCTCGAAGAGCTCAATGGCGCCTTTCACTGTGAAGCCCTTAGGTGGCAACCGAAAGTGACCGGCTCTGTGAATCTCCCGTTGGATTTTTCTCCGGTAACTTGCGAGTTGCTCCGCCCGCGTTCTGTCAGTGAGTTGATCGTCTGCCAGGATGGCCTGTTCGTGCTTGGCTCGCTTGACTGACTCATCGAGCATGGCAGAGAACTTCTCGGGGTCGTAGGCAATCGAATCGAACAGCTCCCAAACGAACGCCGAACCGGTATTGCCGTATTCGATTTGCAAGTCGGGACTGACAGCCGTGCAACATGTGAACCCCTCACACTTCTTGCCCCCCATCCACGAGTACGACCTTCGCCATTGGCGCATCGCCGGCCACGCTAAGGGGAAATCCTCTGTGCCGGGAAGGATGGCGATTTTCAGTGGCACGAAGGAGTCCGCGATTTTCTTCTGAACAGTCTCATCGGCGAGGGCGACCGCCCTCATCAACCGTCCACCGGGTCAGCAAGGTGCTGCAGCAGGTCCAACGTTTTTCTTCAGGAACAAGTAGACCAACAGCGGCTTTTGCTCTTTCTGAGCACGAGCGACCGCCTCCTCGACGTTGGTCAACCAAGCGATCTTGTCCCAAGGTTGGCCTTGCTTCTCGCGTTGGAGGACAGACTTGACTTTCTCAACGGCGGCTTGTTGGTCCCACTCGGGGCGTTTGCTGACCGGCTGTCCCTGCAAAGCAGCAGGCAGCAACAGTGTGAGGCCGACAACAGCCAAGAGGAGCGAGAAGTTCATACATTGGTCTCCTGGGGTTTGAAACTGCGCGCAACGGCCAGTTTGCTCTCTTTACCTCATGTGAGTCCCGTGGGGTTTCAAAGGCGAAATGGGTTTTCTCGCGTTTTCTCGCTCAGTGGCTCTCCAAAAAGTGTCCCGTCACAACCATCGGTTGGTGCAAAGATCGTGGTTGGCACCAGCGGTTGTGCCTCGGCCACTATTTTGGATCGCCTGCAAGTGGCTCTCCAAAAAGTGTCCCGTCACAACCATCGGTTGGTGCAAAGATCGTGGTTGGCACCAGCGGTTGTGCCTCGGCCACTCTTTTGGACAGCCTCTTACTCACCTTCAGGAAAGTTTTCGGAGGACGGTCTCCTCAAGTCACTACCGAATCAGAGTTTCCCCGGCAGGAGTCGTCCGAAACTTTCCTGAACATCAATAGTTAGGCGGGGCTACAGTTTTCGGATACTCAGATGATCAATGATGCACCCCCCTTTCGATATGAGGATCAAATCGTCGACAATGAGTTTGTAGTACCGTCGGTCGATTTTGAACTTGACTTGGACGTCGACTTTGGGCAACCCATCCTTGAAACCGCCGTCTCGCACACTCGTCTCCCGGATTTCGACTGTCTCCGAACGGAACCCGCCCTTCTCGGCCGCCGCTTGAGCCTCGCCCCAATCATTCAGGGCTTGCGCTCTTCTTCGTTCCCAGAGGAGATTCCACAGTTTCACCCTGACTTCCGGTGTGCCCGGAGCGTTGTTGCGCTTTCCTTCACGCTCCAACTGCTCGGCATCGTGCCTGACGTTTTCCCACGGAGCCAACAGGCGCTCGAACGCCTGCTTGTCGTTGTCAACGAGCGACTGAAGGACGAGCTTACCCACGATTTCGGGTGTCGTCGACTTCGACCGCATGTTGCTCGACTCGTCCTCAGTCTTCTCGGACTGGGCGAGGGAGTCGAACACAGCGGTGTTTGAGCAAGCCAAGAGGAAGCAAAGACTCGAACAGAAACCGCCCCAGAGTAGAAATCGACGCATGGGTGAGCTCGTGGTCATGGGTGGATGGGGATGACGTTCACCTAAGGCCTACGAAATGTTCAACGGCGTGGCAAGTCGCGAGGTTCGTGTGACTTGCTTTCAGGCGCACGGATCGCTGTTCGAATCACCCCAGTGAGCGTCACTTCCGGCCTGGCGGATCCCTTGGCCATGGAGACCACGTCTGGCCGCTTCCGAAAGGCTCGCACGTCTGCATCGCGGTTGCTAAAGACTCCGACGGACTCTGGCCGCAGCCCGGCCATGAGGGTCATCAGCGACAGCCGCGACGGTCGGGTATATGCGATATGAACTCGCCAAGCAAACCGGCATTGAAAAAAGCGCACCGAATAAGTGGCTCTCCAAAAAGTGTCCCGCCACAACCATCGTTTTGTGCAAAGATCGTGGTTAGCACCAGCGGTTGTACCTCGGCCACTCTTTTGGATCGCCTCTCAGTTCTACAACGGGCATCGGGGGCTTTCGATGGAGGCCCTAAATGTCCTGTGCGAGTTCCTGCAACTGAAAATCACACTCGGGCAGAAGACCAACAAGAAACAAGAAAGGACCGTAGGACATCGCAAGCATCGACTACGCATGATGGCTGCTGACGCTGCTTGCCCCCGCCACAGTCAATCAGGAGTGCCAGATTGCCCCCCAATGCTTCCGGCAGGCTTTCAGGAAGGGCATCATCGAGAGGAACCCGTTCGACGGTGTGACAGTCGGCAAAGCCACGAACGACGACCGACGGGCGTTTGTATCGCGCGACGTGACTCAGCGGGTGTTGGACAAGTGCCCGAACTGGCAATGGCGCACAGTGGTCGCCTTGGCACGCTACGGCGGGTTGCGTTGCCCGTCTGACGTCGCTTTGTTGAAGTGGTCGGACATCCATTGGGATGCTGAGCGATTCACCGTGACCAGCCCGAAAACGAAGCGTTACGGCAAGGTCACTCGCGTTGTCCCCATCTTCTCGGAATTACGATCGTTTCTCGATGAGGCCTTCTCATTGGCCGGTGATGGTGAGAACTGGTTAGTTACCATGCTCGCAGGCGATGCTGATAAGAACCTCGGCACGACCTTTCGGAAGATCGTTCGCGGTGCAGATGTGGGTGAAGCCGTTCCAGAATTGCCGATCCCGCCGGCAGACCGAGTTGGAACGGCAGTACCCGACCTACGTTGTCTGTGCCCGGCGGGGCAACACACCGACAGTTGCCCACAAGCACTACCTGACGGTGACTGACGAGCACTTCAAGGCGGCGGCCAAAACTAGGGACAAACTGGGGATGCAGACGCCCGTTTTGTCTCGCGGCGACTCGCAAGAGAAAACCCGCATCGTGCGAAACGTGCGGGAAAACGCGAGTTTCTCGGAAGTGGTGGCCATCTTCGAGGATAGCCGAGTAGCGGCAGAGGGACTCGAACCCCCGACACGCGGATTATGATTCCGAAGAAAGGGTTTTGATGGAATCCGAATATCCGCAAACGCTGCCATTGTAGGCTTTCGCGCGGCCGTCGTTTCCCGAGAGCGCAGGTTAGTGCAACAGTTATTGCAACAGTTTTGAAGAGCCAGCGTTCCCTTCAAGCCGGAATCGGCGTGAGTCCCCTGGCCCGCAGAACACGCGCCCCCACCAAGGGATTATGAGTCCAATTTTGGGATGCAAATAGGGTTCGGACGCAGCTTAAACCCCTAGTTTCGTAGGCTCTCAGAAATCGGCGGATCTCGATACTCGGAGCGCGTGGCAACTTTTGTGGCAACTTTTTCGGATCACCAAGCTGAACTATGATGCCGTGTGATGACCCTAATCTTGACTCAGCTTCCGACCTTACAATCTCCCGTCAATCTGTCGATTTTCGACGCAAGTCTCGCGTACCAAAATGTCTAAACGCTGATTGCAAGAAACAACCTTCCCAGCTGAACCACACGAAGAGGGAGGGTAAGCGCGGGACGAGCGAATCCTGTCCTCTCCGCTCTTTCGTGAAACGCTCATCGCAAGTTGTTGCTCAGTAACGGTTTGCGATGGGCGTTTTTCATTTGTCGCCGATTTCCGCAGCGGTGAAAGAACTCACATTTTTTGAGTTTCGGGGAGGCGGTCAACGGTACTGAAACTCGATTTGGCGTTGGTTGAGCCAGGCAATGGTCGGGCATTCGGCATCAAGAGCAGCCTCTCGGAGGATTGGGTTGTGGCTCCGGCGATCAAATGTGATGCGCAAGCGGTTGGGTTGGGTTTCGACGACGGGTCAAGTTTCTGCTTGACGACCTTTTTGGAAACGTGAGACGGTCTGCTCAGTGAAACCAAATCCTTACACGGGATTTCCAATGGCAATCGGTTACGTATGGCAAGAACGGTCACCATTTGTCTGATCAACCAGAAAGGAGGTTGCGGGAAGAGTTCAAGCTGCTTCCACCTCGCGGGGCATTTCGCCCAGGCCGGACAGCGTGTGCTGATCGTCGATGCCGATCCTCAAGGTTCACTGAGCCAGGGATTTTTCGGCTCGGCGTTGGTGGAAACCCTGGAAACCTCCGAAACACTCGCTGCGCTGTTTGCAGACGATTGGTACTTCATTTCACCCGAGTCCCTCCCCCTCCCAACCTCCTTTTCGGGGCTATCGATTGTTCGAGCCAATCAGACGCTTGCCCCATACAACGTGCCGAGTCCCGAGACATCTGGGATGAAGCAGTACGCCCTCCGAGCGTTCCTCGACGAACTGAACGGATTCGATATCGTCCTCATTGACTGCCCGCCGAATCTCTATCAGTGCAGTTGGAACGCCCTGGTTGCGGCGGACTTTGTGGTGGTCCCGGTGCCGCCTGAAGATTTTGGGACCCAGGGACTTCGCACGGTCGATCAGGCCATCACCCAGGCCCAAACATTGAATCCCGGGCTTCAGTTGTTGGGGATTCTTGTCACCCGTTCCGACTGCCGCCTGCGAGTCCACCGGTCGTACGAAAACAAACTGAGGGAACTCTATGGTCCTGCGGTGCTCGATACAGTCGTTCCGGAGGCTTCCGCCTTCAAGGTGGCTCTGGCTTGCCGCCAGCCTGTGACGTATTACAGCGGGAGATCGAAGGCGTCGAAGGTCATGGGCCAACTGGGCCAGGAACTTGAGGGCCGCATCCAGGCAGCGACTGCTAACCGGAGGGTTGCGTAGCATGGCCAGTGTTGAAAGTACCCTTGATCGAATCAGCGGCCACCTTGAAGAATCGATAGGACGGCGAACCGAGGATCTTCAACCCAAACTGACCCCGGTACCGCAGAGCAAAGATTCTGGCCGGAGACCGCTGCGTAACGTCGGCAAGGTCAACGTCGATCTGGTCATTCCCGACCCGGATCAGCCCCGCGCCGAGTTCTCGGAAGAGGCTCTTGAGCGGCTCGCTGCCAGCATCGGGGACAAAGGGCAACTCAGCGCCATCCGTGTCCGCTGGTCAGACGACCATCAAAAATGGGTCATCATCGCCGGCGAACGCCGCTGGCGGGCAACCAAACGCGTCGGCCTGCCGACCATCGACTGCTACTTTCAGGAGGACGTGCTCTCGAAGTCGGAAATCCTGGAGCAGCAACTGATCGAGAATTGCCTGCGGGAAGACCTCAGGCCCCTAGAAGAGGCCAAGGCGTTTTCCACCTTGATGGAATTCAACGGGTGGAACGGCAGACAGCTGGCCGAAGCTCTCCGGCTGCCTCCAGCCAAAGTGAGCCGGACACTGGCCCTGCTCAAGCTTCCCGACGATATCCGGGATCAGGTGAACTCCGGTCAGATTGCAGCACGAGCTGCTTACGAACTCTCAAAACTCAAGGACGATGAGAAGCGCAGGGAACTCGCGCGAAAGGCAGCCGCGGGAACGCTCACCCACGACCAAGCCGTCAGAGCCGTACGCCAGCGGAAGGGGAAACCGAGGTCAACACCTCGCGGTGTCCGGCAGACTTTTCTGACGGAAGAGGGTTGGAAAGTCGTTGTTTCTGCCAACAAGAAAGGGAATTACCACGACATTGAGCTGGCTCTGGTTACCGCACTGGACGAGGTCCGCCACCGGATCGACAACAACGTGCAGCTGTTCTAGACGAGCCTACAGGATTGGGTAGGCAGGCCACCTAAAGAGGGGAGGCCGCAAACCCGGATTTAGTGTACATTTGTTTATTTTGAATGTCGGTTCTTTTCTTGACGCGCTGAAGCAACTGGTCGCACCACCCGCTGATGCTGCCGCTTGAGTGTAGTAAGCTGACCTTGTGAACGCTTCATGAACCCAAGTTTGTGTTGTCCGTAGTGAAACACCAGCGAACCTCGGCGTCGGGGCTGCCCCAGCCGTCCGAATCCATTCGAAAACTGATGCTGGCCCACTTCGAGGGCGATGAGGAGTCCTTTCGCGCTGCCGCTTGGGAAGTGGTCGAACGGGAACGACGGCTCAGCAACAACGTCCTGGCCAGCAAGTTGGAGCAGATCATCCACCACGGCGCCGGGGATCCCATGGTCAAAGCGTTCGTCTCAGCGCTGAACGCAAACAACGGAAATTTACCGAAAGATCTCGATAAGGATGCGCAGTTGATCGAGTTGTCCGACCCCGAGCGGGAGTTGGACAGTCTGGTCGTCAATCCGGATTTAGGCGTCGCCCTGGAGCGCATCATTCGCGAACGGCGAAGCGGTGATTTGCTTCGTTCGCATGGAGTCAGCCCAGTCAGCAAGGTACTCTTCTGTGGCCCGCCGGGTTGCGGGAAGACGGCCGCCGCCGAGTGTCTAGCGCAGGCGCTCTATTTCCCGCTGGCCACCGTTCGTTTTGATGCCGTTGTTTCATCCTATCTGGGACAGACGGCTGCTAACCTGCGACGAGTGTTTGACTTCGGACGATCCCGGCCCGTGCTACTGCTCTTTGACGAATTCGACGCCATCGGCAAACATCGCTCTGCTGCAGATGAGCACGGGGAACTCAAGCGGGTTGTGAACTCATTTCTGCAGCTGTTGGATGGTTTTCATGCGGACACGCTCACCGTGGCGGCGACTAACCATCAAGGTCTGCTGGACCCGGCTCTGTGGCGACGGTTTGATGAAATCGTCTATTTTCCCTTACCGACCGTTGAGGAAATCCAGCAGCTCATTCAGAGGCAGTTCCGCCAGCTTCCGTTGAGCAAATCCGTTCGTGTGGGGACGATCGCCCGGTCGCTTGAGGGTTTCTCGCATGCCGACATCGAGCGGATGTGCCAGGAGGCAATTAAGGAGACAATTCTTGAAGGGAAAGAACAGGTGACCCCGGGCGTTCTCAAATCAGCAGCCGAACGGCAACGTGGGCGGCAAGCTTTGACTTCCAAAGAAGGGAGTCAAGGCTGCTAAACTAAACCCGGGTGATTTAGAAGGAAAGCGATCCCCGTGCCCCATCATCCGGACGACCAACGCTATCAACATCTGCCGCTGATCGCCGAAGATCCCAACCCTCCGCGGCGACGCCACCCCTCACCACCGCCGACACCCCCGTCGCGTGGTAGCCGAAGACAGTTTTCCGGCGAGTTACGGCGCGCGGTCCAAGAGATTGAACAGCGCGGCTCTCAGAGACCAGTTCCGGCAGGCATTCAGCCACACCTGGTGTTTCGAGTGCCACTGGCCCAACGTGCTTCCCCGCAGTCCATCGCAGAGATGCTTGAGCGCCTCGGTCTGCAGACCGTGTCCATCGAGCCGGACAACGCCATTGTTGCATTTCGGGAGGAGGCTGACCTTGCCGCATTTCGAGACGCAATCGACCAGTATGAGCAAGGACCGCGGATCAACCCTGCCACAGGTGAACCGTACGCATCGACGCGGTGGGATGTATTGGAGTACATCGAACCTCATCAGATGCGACGGTGGGATCGACAGGACCGGATCGGGTCTCGGCTGGCCCGAGAGATCGGAGAGCAGGGACAATCCATCAACGAGAGCCACCGCTACGTTCTCGATGTGGAACTGTGGCACCGTGGCACGAGCGAACTTGCCCAGGAATCCTTAGCGGAGGTTCGTACTCTGATCGAACTCGACCAAACGCCGGAGGAACGTCTCTCGGATTCGTTCGCCGGCGACCTTCTTTGCTTGGCTCGAGTGGCCGTGCTGGGCGGAAAGCTGGATTCCCTGCTTGAATTGGATGTGGTTGCCGAGGCGGACCTGCCCCCAGTGCCTGTTTTCGATGCTCGCATGGCCAGGCAGAGCACGTCGCGAGACTTTCCGGCCCCCCCTCCACCACCAGAGGATGGTCCTCGTGTTTGCGTCGTAGACAGCGGGCTGGCGTCCAACCATCCTCTGCTGTCTGCACATGTAGGCCATACCGAAGCCGTGCTGACAGCCGCAACCTCTCCTGCCGACGAGCATGGGCATGGCACGATGGTCGGCGGGATTGCTGTCTTTGGTCATGTGCGGGCCTGTTATCAACAAGGGCACTTCCCATCACCGCTGA
This sequence comes from uncultured Pirellulales bacterium, assembly GCA_964648025.1. Lineage (GTDB taxonomy): Bacteria > Planctomycetota > Planctomycetia > Pirellulales > Pb10988 > CAZYKP01. The sequence goes on from CAZYKP010000048.1 coordinate 55,532, forward strand.
CGCTGTTCAGCGCTCGTGTCCTCAATGCTGACAACTGCTTCGACGATGAACAACTGATCATCCACCAAATGCGACGAGCCATTGAGCTCTTCATGGCTCCACCGCACAACTGCCGTGTGTTCAATCTGTCCTTGGGCGACGAACATCCGTGGCTGCGGGACAACGGTCGGCAGAGCATGTGGGCCGAGTCACTGGATATCCTGGCACGCGAATTCAACGTCCTCTTGGTTATCTCCGCAGGCAACCAAGATGTTGGCCAGGCCCGGTGGACGGCTGAATCCGAGCAGATCGTGGCGACCTATCCTGATTATCTGTTTGAGCCAGACTGTGGGCTTTGCCGACCCGCAACGGCTGCGATTCCCATCACCGTCGGTGGGATCGCGGATGCCGACACGCCGTCGGTGCCGACTCCAGCCAGGGAGAATGATCTGATCATGGCGGTTGCTTCCTCCGGGCAACCGACCCCTACGACCCGGGTCGGCCCAGGGCTCAACGGTGCGATCAAACCCGAGTTTGTTGCTCCTGCCGGCAACCTCGCCTTCCAGGGCTTTTCGGGCAGCCGTCAGGTGCAGTCAGACCCGGGTATTGCGGTCATGTCATTTTCCCATCAACCCACGGAACGACTCTTTGCCTTTGACGTTGGGACAAGCTTTGCCGCACCCCACGTCGCTCGTTTATCCGCCCTGCTTTGGGCGAGTCTGGAAGACCGACTGGAGGAAGAGCCACAGGCAAACTTGGTCCGAGCAGTGCTGGCCTCCGCCGCCTTACCGCCTGAGCCGCTGCATGAGTGCATTAGCCCCGAGCATGGGGAGGAGGGCGTTCGGCATGTCTGCGGTTATGGGGTCATTGATGCACATTTGCCGCTGCCTGATCTTTGGCGAGTTCATGTGTCGGTATTATCTGACGCACACAACGCTGCGTCCCTGCGTTGCAAGTGTCCGCTACGCAATTGCCTTCCACGATGCTGGTTGCCAGGGCAACGGCCGAGACCTGTGGGAAAAGGACAGCGCTCGACTCTGTGCCGACTATCTGCAACAACGTTTGGCCGATTCTGATGCTGCGCCCACACGGTCCCCAACTCGGAGCCCAAGCGAAGTCGCTGCACTGATTCCCAAAGAGACCAGTCCCCAAAAGCAAGCTTGCCGGGATCTGGACTGCCAAATCGTTCACGACTCGGATGTCTTGGACATCATGCGGCCTTGCTGCGGTCATGGTGGTCGGAAGGGATTTCGCGAGGAGTGTTTGCAGTTTTTGGGACCGAGGGATGAGGCATCAAGGCAGGCGATTGCTTCCGGTCAGGTCACCACATGGGGCCAACTCATTTCTGAGGCTTGGCTGTTCATTCGGACTTCTGAAGAACGCAAGGACCAGTTGCGAGATTGCGACAATTACCCGCAAGCGGTCCTGTCGATCCTTGAGGAGCTTCGGGGCGACTGTTCCGTGTTGGCTGGCACTCTCCTGGGCGACTCGGAAGAGTGAACTTGGAACCGGCACTTCGGCACGTTGGCAGCGAACCCAACCCCAACGCCTTTGCTGACAATGAGACAGTGGAAAGAAGTCGCACCCGCATCGGGCATCTCTTTCGAGCCACCGTGTACTCACACTCACTGGTTGACGCCAACTCTGGCAGCCCAGAAAACTTTTCGGTAAGCCTCCGTCCAACGCTTGTCTTCCGGGCAGAAAAATTCGAAAGGGATCTCCCGAATGCGCTGGTCCGGAAGTCTCAGTCGAACATTATCTCCCTGCTGGCCCGCGTATTGCGCGACATCATGATGTTCACCCGTCTGATCGGTCCAACGCCAAATGCGTCCCTTGTAATCATTGATGAATTTCTGGTCCTCTTGTTCGAGCAGGCTTTTGGGGATGAAAACAGCGTCTCCTTCCGCCGGTAAGAATGCCACATATTTCTGTTGGTCTGTGAACTCTGCTAAGAATTCAGCCCAATAGTGCTTGATGCCGAGCGGTGCCTTCGCCGTCCAGATCCGAAGATTGTCTTCGGTAAGTTCGTCGATTGATGCCTTCGTCGCTGTCCATTGCTGGATGAGTTTGTCCTCGGGAGGTAGGAGAGCTGGAGCCTGATGGCGAATGGAATTGAGTGAAGCTTTGAAATCAATCTTGCCATCCTCCACCAATCGCACAAAAATAAAGTTAAACGGCGTCTGGCGGCTCCGTTCAATTGTATAAGCAAACGGCAATCCATCCGGGGCAGACCAGCGTGCCCCGAAGACCTTTTGGTTGGGGTCGTCCGGCAGCGAAATGTCCCCTTGCTCGCAGAGCCTGTGCAACCCGGCTTCTCGTATCTTGCCCCTGAATTCTCTTCGCAGGTTCACGAAGGCCTGCGATCCCTCCAGTTCGGCGTCGAAAAGCAACGTCAGCACATCCTCAATCTTGAGTCGGCCGGGAGGGGGCCCCTTTCCAAGAATCATCAGGCCGGGCACGAACTGCTTGGTTCTTTTCTTGGTCGTTCGGTCCGTTTTGAGCCGAAAGGTGTGCCCGCTGCTGTGGATCCATCCGTGATGAATGACGAATTCACGTTCATCAAATTTGTCTTCATCGATGAGGATCGCGGCAGATTCACAATAGTCCCGACCCACCCCTTCGGGTCGGCTATCAACCTGGACCTCAAACCACCGATGTGACTTCCCGTCGATGATTTTCCTACCGCCAGCGCGAATGGTGGTTTCGTAGAACCAAGCCGGACCACCGGCAATTTCTAGGGTGCCCTCGTACACGACACTCACTCCCTCCTGATGAGGAAGCGAGGCTCGATCAAAGGGGTATCGTTCCTGGCCTTCATTCAGGACGACATATTGGCGTTTATATAGCTCTTCGTCCGGAAGGTCTTTGGGATTGGTCCCGCAGTTCTTTAATTTCAGACTTGCCTCAAATTCCAAAGGTTGCTGGCGAGAGTGCCAGTTGACTCGAATACCCAGGAAACTGAAATTGAGGGAATCATTTCGATACAGCTCGTAGAGAGGTTTGGCTTCTTTGGCATCGCCAATATTGCGAGTATGAACCCTGACACAGTCAATGCTGCCCCGCGGCCCGACCTCTGAGGTGAGATTGAGTTGCGGTGGGCCTGCTGCGGCAATCGCCGCTCGGAGGCCACGAGAGATCTTGGGCACCGGGACTAAATCCTCCCGCCCAAACAGTAGGGTGAGTACTTCGTGCACGCTGATCCGCTGCTCGGGCAAAGGCACAGTGAGGGTTGTCGCCATTTTCTTCAGCGTATCGGTTCCTTCATCGAACAACGCCACGAGTTTGGTGGGTCGGTTCGCGGGGTCTTTGTCGATACCGGCGGCCAGAGAGTCACGGATGCGTGACGATTCGGCAATAAGCCAACCACGCTGAATCAACAATTGATTCGCATTCCTCCAGTGGTCTTTGTCTACCAAGAGATAGCCTTGCTCACTGTACTCGTAATCTTGGTGATTGTGAATCTTCACGTGCAGCCAAACGCCCCCGTCCGCCTCTTCGCCGAGGACAGATAAATCAATGTCACAGGTCAAATCCCGGCTTACCGGTCCTGCGCGGACGATGAGTGTTCCCGTATAGGTTGCGAATGCACCGGGTTCTTCAGGAATCGTTGGAAAACGCCAGGGCGAGTTAAACCGGACTGATGGTTCCAGGAGCCTATCGTCACCGGGTACACAGTCGAACTCAGAAACGGTCAACCCCAGTTGCAACTTCGGGTTGTTCACTGTCAGGAAGTACTCACCGGGCGGAAGCCGATTTTCCCCCCAAATCAGCCGATGTATTCGCTGAGTTGCCTTGTGTGTTGCGAGAATCCTGCCACTACGAACCAACGACACACACAGGGGATCTGGTGATTGGATCGTGACCACGGCTTCGTCCGGTTGCAAATCCTCGGGCAGATGATCGCCTTGGTGGCCATTTTGGGCTTGGTCGTCTTCCCGGTTGCCAGGGTTATTAGGTTCTTCTGGGTGACCGCTTAAACTCCCCAAAAAGCCGACCGAGGCTAACAAAACAAATCCACATAGTAAGAGTCCTAAGACCCAATACGAAGGGGTCCCGTCTGGGCCCCCAAAAAGTGAGTTGGAGTCGGGAGTTGGATTCTCAGGCTGCTGCATCCCAGTATCGGCCACAGACGTCGTTCGTCGCGCCTGTGTCTCTGGATAGCCCTCCACCGAAAAACTCGCTGGATTCCCCGACGGCTCGGCCTGACTAGAAACGACCGCCTTCACCGAGGCTTGGGTGCAACCGCGAGCCAAGCTTGGCAGGTCACTGCAGCTTTCCCCGATTGCAACCAAAGCAGCCACTTGACGCATCGATGGAGGACGCTGCTCCGGCAGCTGGGCGGTCATGAAGGAAACCACCCTGGCGAGTTCTTCTGGCAGATCGGGTCGTAATCTGCGAATGTCGCTCAGGACCGCCGTGCCCAAGCCGTGCGGGGGCGGCAGTTCTCCGGCGAGCATTTCCCAAAAAGTCACGCCCAAGCTGTAGATGTCGCAAGCAGGACTGACGCGGCCTCGCAGCTGCTCCGGTGCCATGTAGAGAATCGTGCCCAAGATCTGATGTGGCTGCGTGAGACCGCTGCTGAGAGCCTGCAACTGCGCCAGGCCAAGATCCAAGACCTTCACCGAACCGTCTTGTGAGAGCATCAGGTTCGAAGGCTTCACGTCCCGATGGATCAATTGGTTCTCATGGGCGTGCGCCAGTCCAAGAGCGGCTTGACGAACGAGTTCGCAGGCTTCAGAAACCGGCAACTGCCCCCTGTCGCGTACCAGTCGCTGAATATCGAGTCCCTCAATGTACTCCATGGCAAGAAAGTGAACGCCATTTTCTTCGCCCGCATCGAACGTCTGGACAATGTTTTCATGCTTCAGTTGTCCGCCAGCCAGCGCCTCATGCTCGAAACGGGCAATCGCCTCAGGATTGTTCATCGCGCGAGTATGCAAGAGTTTCAGTGCACGCCACGCCTTCAACCTGGTGTGCCAGGCGAGAAAGACTCTGCCCATCCCACCACGCCCAAGCGGACGAACAAGTTGATACTCCCGAATCACGGGTGGACCGGAACACGGCCCTCCGGTCCAATCTTCACCCAGAGTTTCGGCGAGGAAGACTTTGCTTGAGAGAGGCGGATGGGGTCGGCTTGAACTAGCTTGTTCCTGATTTTCTTGAGCTGTTCTTGTTCGGACTGCGTCTCTTCCGCGTGGATCTGTTCGGGGTGCACTGGCCTGTGCAGATCTTGCCGGCGCAGACCGTACCTGCGCGGATCTGGGTTGAGGGGCGTGAGTGGACCGAGCCGCTTGGACTGCAACGCCTCGGTGGATCGCATCGGTATACTGGGGATATCTTCGAATATAGTCTTCAGTTGGGATTGCGACCCCACGTTGCTGCCGGTATTCGAGGTCCAGTGTGAACAAGTCGTAGAACAGGAGGGAACGCTCGTTTGCCGGGGCTCGTTGAAGGAAGGCACCAATCGATGGCGGGGGCCTTGAGGATTGCTTCCAGGCTTGTTCAAACTCTATGCAAATGCTGTCGATACGCTCGAGTTGGCTCAGTGACGTGTTCATCGAGGTACCTCCTGTTCCCAGTTCTTACGGATCAATAGGAGTCGACGCTCGACGGTCCGGACGGCGCAATTCAACTGCACGGCAATTTCGCTGTTGGAATGACCTTCGAGTTTCGCCAATGCAATCGCCACCAATTCAGGGTCCTTGAGCATCTCCAGGAGCCGACGAAACTCTTCGTTCATCATCAGAACAGTTTGAGGTGTGGGAGTATCGCCACGAACCTGTGCAAACGCCTCCAAGTCCGAGGTCGTCTTCTCCCCCTGAAAGCCGGATTCTCCTCGGACGCGTCCTCCGCCACGACACTTTCGCTGCTGGCGTCGGACCAGATCAATGGCCTTGTCGGTGGTCATCTTCAATAGCAGCCCCCAAAGGCCGTCTCTATCGGTCACATCGGGCAAACAACCTCTCTGGGCACGGATGCAGAAGCGATTCAACACACTGAGCACAACGTCCTCTTCATCTGCCACACGGCAAGGAACACCCCGCAGCTGCTGCCGGGCATGCTCAACCAGTTTCGGGAAGTATCGCTCCCAGAGTTCTGGGACGTGAGTCCAGTCCCCCTCCTTCACCTCTGCAATCCACTGTACGACGGAGTCCGTAGCAAGCATTAAGGTCCGCCGGGGTAGGCGCTCAAAGAGGGTACAGGTTGGCTTTTCGGTGGCTGACTCACAGGGGTGATGCTGCTTCAGCGCACGCTGTCTGACATGAAGAGCAGGTCCATAATACACCATTTGAACGACGCGGACTTCAGGTTCCTCATCGCATCCAGGCTTTTTGAAGGAGAATTTCATCGCTAGTGAATCTGGCAGGTGGATTTGCACGATCGCCAGGCACAGTCGATTTGCTGTGAAGCTTGCAAGCATTGTCGGCTTGTCAAGTTCGCCCAAAATATCCAAGCGAATTGATCGATCAACTGACCTGACTATCTGTCCGAAAAGTGCCGAGACCGCAGGACATTGCGTAGCTGACTGGCGTCAAATCCTGCTGGAGTGCCGGACACTTTCTTGAGAGCCTCTGAACTGACCTGCGAGATCGTCACTTACCCGAGGTTTCGGGAGCGAGCCCGCAGCAAGGCGAGGCCTGCAAGCCCGAGTGTCAGCAAGAGGGACGCTGGCTCGGGAACAACGACTGCAAAGGCCGCTTCTCCAATGACCTCATGAATTGTCGCTGTCGGATGCACGCTATCCCAGAACAGGTAATCGTTGGGATTGGCAACCGCCAGGCTGGTCCCCAGACCAGTCACCGGATCAAAGTGAGTGGCTGAGTCATGCACATTGGATAGGCCAAAGGCTGTTGGCTTCGCGATGGCTTGGCCAAAGAGCCCGAAGACGTCAACTTCATCAATTCTGGCCCCCGGAAGGTCCGCTCGCAATTGGGCAAGTTCTGCGGCTAACAGTGCGTTGAAGGTGGCTGCAGCCGTATCCAAGGGAACCTCGCTTGGGCCGCCCCGGAAAAACGGTGTTTTTCCCAATGGTGGCAGGTTCAGCACCAAAAATCGGCGAGCACCAGCGTTATACAAGTTCGTGATGTTCTGACCGAGACTTGCCACGGGAACTGTTGGATCTGTTTGTCCGAAGAAAAAGTCGTTGGCCCCACCCCAGAAGGTATGAAGGTCAGTCGGGGAGGCGGTGTTGCCTTGAGCAAGCAGGTAGCCGCCTACTTGCGTATCGATGTTGGGGACGCTCGCAAACGGTGCAGGCGAAGTGTTGCTCACTCGGGAAGCATTGAAAGCGTAATTGTGTCCTCCCATGAGGCTTGCGGTTGGCGTTGTCTCGCCCAGACGGTCGGCAAGATGCTCGATCCACAGGGGGCCGTTGGAAAAGCGCCCGTCAGCGTAGAGCAGCGGGTCAGGAACGGTCAGTCCGCTGGCGAGATAGAAATTTTGCCGGTCGGTGAGACTGTCACCGAAAGCGACAAGTTTGGCAGATGCGGAAGGAGCACAGAGTACGGCGGTCAGCAATGGCAGGACGACTCGAAGCATTGTGAACTCCACAGCGGGATGTCTGGATTGGGCGGTCGAAGTAGGTTTTGAGAAGCCCGCCGCGTGGGCTTCAACTTGCAACCGCCGTCTAACTGAAACACCCGCCAGGAATTCTGAAATTGTTTTTGAGTCGTAGGGCTTGATGCCCGGCTGGAGTGAAACGCTACGATGATCGCAGGTGGGATCGCCCTGCGGTCACACAGATCTGCCACCGACTCAGCCCTTGCCAACCGGTTCGCAGCCGGCACGCGCAAGCTGCACTTGTTAGGACCATTCAAGTTCAAGCACACTTTGCCCGTTTTAGGGACCTTCCTGCGAGAGCTGATCGAGCAACACCCCACGCCCACCTGTACGACGAGGCGGCCATTCGGCAGAACGCCCGGCGGCGATCATCAACCTGGATCATCCCGGGCACATCGATTTCCTGGAAAAGCACGCCGGACTGCCTGAGTTGCTGTGCTTCCGCTTCAATCCGGGGCTACTTCGCTCGGGCAACCAGATCATCGGGAATCCCCAGGAGGCCAAGTTCGGCTGCACCCGGCAGCAGTTGTTGGAAGGTTATGCCGAACTGCGGAAACACGGCGTCAAACGTTTTGGCTTGCACACCATGATCGTCTTCAACGAGCTCGATCCGGCATCGTTTGTCGAAACCGCCCGGATGCTTTTCTCACTGGCCGTGGAGATTTCTCAAGAGCTCGACATCAAATTGGAGTTTGTGAATCTCGGCGGCGGCCTCGGGGTGCCTTATCGGCCCGAAGACACGCCGCTGGATGTTGAGTTCGAGCGATTCGCACTTGGGCGCCGGACTCCATCACTCACCAGGACTTTGCTGCCACAGTCACGCTGCAGGGGGATGAGCCCCAACTGTACCAACTCGTCAGAAACCGCATCCGGCTTCGGCTGACCGAACGTCAGCGAGTGCGGGTGTAGGGCGCCTACAGTTGTCTGTTTCGATGAACCAGCCCTCGAAAGCTGCGTTTCCGAGTCGCAACATCTTCTCCTGCCGACGCGGCCTTGTCGGCCGCGACTGGTTGTCGGGAACTCGCTCCCTTGGATTCCTGACCACAGGTCAGGAGATCCGCAGTCGCTCGTGCAAGCTCGTGCCGGCTGCGCCCGAACACC
>CAZYKP010000049.1:0-59311 GCA_964648025.1 uncultured Pirellulales bacterium
TTTTGGCAGTCGGTTGATTTTGGCAGTCGGTTGATTTTGGCAGTCGGTTGGACGCCAATCCCCCGATTCCACGAGAACCAACTGCCAAATCGTAAGGAGACCGACCACTAGGGCTCGTCATGGGCTTAGGGGTTTGGTCGTGGGGCCCGGGGGTTTGTCGTCGGCCCGCTCAACCTGCCGGTGAGACCGAGCCTGCTTCTTGGGGGGCAGCAGCAACAACATCCCGGAAAGGGTGTCTGTGACGGATCAGAAGAGAATCTTTGCTGCCTGGGCTTCCAGGCAACCGCTGGCTTCCTCCACCACCGCAGGATCATCAGGGCAGAAGACGCCCTGAGGTCGTTGACTGTCCTGAGGATTTCGAGCCGACGGTTTTCTCATCAGACATCTCAGACATTGCGACATCTTGCCAGAGATCACAGCTTGTGGGCCGTCCAGCTGAGTTCTGGCTCAACTGAGCCCTTCTGAGGTTGGGGACAATCGTGGCCCGTCTGGTTGGTGCAAAGGCGGGATCATCAGCGGTCGTTGTGCCTATCCAGCGTTTCGGACGAGCAAGAGTTTTCCCCAAGAGCAGTAGGAAAGTCCCTTCTCATTGACAATTGCTTGGAGAGGCTTGTGGGGTTTCCTGTTGGCAGGGTCGCATCCGAAACGTGGAAGACCTTTTCCCAACTCTTTTGCCAAGAGGAGTAGTTTCCCACGGTGGAGCCACGTTGAGACAGTTAGGAAACGAGGCAGGCGTTGATGCTCAACCACCAGCGGTGGGACCCTCAGGAGTTTGCGTCCAGGCGTAGGCCTTCAGATCCCTGCGCCGGGATGCTTCCTGCGGGACGAGTGGTTCAGGGAGGTGCCGCTGCACCGTAGCGTGAGGTCTTAGGTTGGAGCCGTTCTCAGAAGGGAAGACCATGTCCGTTCAGACTGCTTTGCGACAGTCCAATTCTTTTGCGTGCGAGGATTTCCGGCCCACGGCCTCTTGGCCGGTCTTGCGGCTGCGAGCCGAGTTGTTGAAGAAAACCCGAGCATTTTTCGATGCACGCGGCTACTTGGAAGTCGAAACGCCGGTGCTCTGCTCAGAAACTGTCGTTGATCGCCACATCGATCCCTTCGTGATCAACCCCGGCTGGTCAGCTCCCCCCTTGTACCTGCAGAGCTCACCTGAGGCGTGCATGAAGCGTCTGCTGGCCGCCGGGGGCAACGCGATTTTCCAGATCGCGCGGGTCTTCCGTCGAGGTGAGGCCGGACAATACCACAACCCAGAATTCACCATGGTCGAGTGGTATCGCACCGGCGATGACGTATTTCCTGCGATGCTCACCACCAGTGATCTGATTAGCGAATTACTAGAGTGCTTTCCTGCTAGTTGTCGAACTTACCGAGATGTTTTCCTAGAGATAGTTGATGTCGATCCTCATCTCGATGGGGTCGATCGCTTACGCCAAGCCACTTGTGACCATGGCATTGTCCCTCCAGCAAGCCAACCCCTTGAGGATCGCGATGGTTGGTTGGACCTGTTGATGTCCGAGGTCATCCAGCCCAAGCTCGGGCTCACCAGCCCAGAGTGCATCTACGACTATCCTGCCAGCCAGGCTGCTCTGGCAGCCATTCGGGATGACGAGATCCCCGTCGCGGAGCGGTTTGAGCTTTTCTACCGGGGCCACGAGCTGGCCAACGGCTACTATGAGCTCCGAGATCCCGAGGAGCTTGCCGCCAGAGCTCTTCGCCAAAACTCCCTACGTGCTGCCGACGGCAAGGAGACCTTTCCTCAACCAAGAAAACTGCAAGCCGCCTTGCAGTCCGGCTTGCCTCCCTGTGCCGGTGTCTCCGTCGGCTTCGACCGCGTTGCCATGCTGGCAGGTGGCCTGGAGAGTATCGAGGAGGTCCTCCCCTTCCCATCGGCAAATGCCTGAGGGCACGATTGCTCCGTCTTCAGGCAATTCCGGCAACCACAGACAACGAACCTCCAAAGAACGCAAGACAAAGCCGTCGACGATCGCGCTGCGTTGCGCCCTTGATCGCTGAGGGCGGCAGCACGTCTCTTCATTGAGCACAACCACCCTCGGACTGCTTGGGAGGCACTTGCCAGTTCAGTCCTGATACAAATCCTTGGATTCCAGTTCCACGATGTGTCTCAGGGCGATGACTGCCAATGTTGTTGCCAGCAGCGGATCGTCCTCCTTCATCAACCCACTCTCAGCGTTGACGAAGCTCCCGTCGGGACGCTGGATCTCCGCCAGCCCATCAACAAGCCGGGCGAGCTGAGGTTGTGGTCGGTAAGCCGAGCACGAACCAACCACCTCGCAGCGTACTGCGAAATGATAAAACTTCAGTGCCTGAGGCCATGGCTCGGGGTGATCGGTGGGAATGCCCTCAGGACGATCCCAAGCTTCGTGCTGCTCCAGCCAGTTGAGGGCGGCACAAAGTCGTTCATCGCTTGAGGCGACCCCTGTTGCTTGCAGGCACAACAGGCCGTCGCAGGTTGCCGTTGCGTAACTGCGAAAGGCTGAAAGCCGGTCACTTCCGGAGACGGATTGTCGCCGGCCTTTATTGGCAGCCTGAACAATGGGAGAAAAGTAGAATCCTCCATTGTAGACGCTCCCAGGAAGGACCGCCGACCGACCCGGGGCGATTGGTTGAGGACGTCCGTCCTGGGGATGCTTCTGGCAAAAACTCAGAAACCGCTGGGCACGAATGAAGACTTCCGGATCAACCGAATGCCCCCATGCAGCTGCCTGGCGTAACGCTTGAAGGACTCGGCGTGTGTGCGCTAAGTCCATATGCCCTGTCTGACCAGGCAAATGCTCGCCTCCGAATCCCCAACCTCCATAGGCAGCATGCTCCGGCGAAAAACCTCGATCTTCGGTGAACTGCTCAGCCGCCAGATAAGCAACCATGCGGTCTCGGAGATTCCCATCCTGGGGATCATTGGCATCGACCAGACACATCAAGGCGTAAGCCGTCGAGTAGTTGGGGTATTCCAGAAGGTCTGGATCTTGAGTTCCGATCACTCCTTGCCCATCAATTCGACTGCGAATAAATGCCAACGCCCGATCTACCCGCTGGCTTGGTCTGGGCAAGACAGATTCTGGCACAGCCTGCAAGGCATGTAAAAGGAAAGGGGTATACGCCTGTCCCGATCTCAACAAAGCATAGTGTTGGCTATGCCAACCACCGTCCCTGCCTTGAGCCTGCCAGAGGTAAGCCGCTGCACTGGCCAGCAATCGACTTGCTTCTGCAGCCAAGCCGGGAGTGGTCGACTCCAAAGCAGCTCCCTGGGGCTGTTCCCCGGGAGCGTTGGCAGGCTCGCGGCAAAGCGGTTTCCCCTGGTTGGATGGGAGGAAATCGCAACCGGCTGCCCCAGCACCGAGGATCACAATCAGCACAGTCAGTGGTCGCATCGCAGCGTTCCGATTGGTCGTGAAAAGCGGATCGGGGATCCCAGAAGGCAATCCACCAAGTCGAGTCAAACCAACACTTCATCAACAAAAAGCCCGCAGCCGCCCGAGAAAGCCTCGGGTAGGCTGCGGGCAGGAAGACTCGATCGAGCCAGACCCCATCCTCTAACCTCTTGGCGAACCTGTTGAAGCTATTTCTTGGGTGGCTTGGCAGATTGTTCGGCTTTCCCCCGCGAGCGACGCTTTGCGGGGACCCCATCTTCAAGATCAAACTGGGGACCATTTTCGGGATCAAGCGGGGCAAATCCTGCGCCAGGCAAAGAGCTTGACCGCGATCCCCGAGCAGCATCCGGGAGCTGAATGCTCTGGGGCGGGTCTTCCTGTGGCTTGGCAGCTCCCTCTGTGGCGGTTTTCTGCTTCTTGGATTCTTCAGCAATTTTCGCCAGTAATGGCTTATCGGCCTCCGCCGTCAGGCACTGGATGACAGCGGCGGTGCAGAACACTGGGCTGGTGATGCAGTGATGACCGCTCCAACTGCCGTCGGGGTTTTGGATTTTTGACAGACGGGTTTGCATCTTGTCGTTCCATTTCTGCCAATCCTTGCCCTCAACAACAACGAGCGACTCGCTGGTCATCAAATAGCTGAGGAACTCCTCGCCGCCGTTATTGCCAAAACCACGCAGGAGCCGCTCCTCACCCAGTCGGAGCGACTGAGCTTTGGTCTGCTCCACCGCCTGAGCCAATTGGGCCGCTCGTTGCTCGTCGTATCCCAGTTTTTCTAGGCTCTCTTCGGAGACCGGCGCGCTTGCCGGCAGCGATCCTTTCTTTTTGGCTTCCTGGATGGCGTCCCTGGCCGCCTTGGCGTCGGATGCATTGGCTTTTAAACCCCCGGCGAATGAATACAGCTCCACACCAGCGGCAGCTCGCGTGCTGGCACGCCCTGAGGTGCTGATGTTGCTTCGCTGGTAATTGCGGGCGCGTTCCAGTTTGGTGAGGTCGATGGGCTTCCCAGCTGCTTGAGCATACTCCAGCGCGGAGTTGCCCAACGAGGATTGCAGGACTGGTGCCCAGCCACCGGCTACCCAACTACCATCCTTCTGCTGGGACTTTTCCAGCTTCGCTAGGCACTTCTCCAAAGCGCTATCGACTTGGCCGTGCAAAGGATTATTTTCAGGAAGAAGCGGAAGAACTCGGGCGAGGTACTGAGCGGTGACGGTGGTATCGACCAGCGGCCCGAGCTTCGACTGAGGCTGCGTGCCTTTGATGTCAGTAATCAGCGGGCCCTCGGAGGGCGCTTTGCTCACGGTGGTCACCAGGTGTTTGGTGGCCTTGGCGACGACGTGCTGATACTTGCCCTTGAGCGGACTGTGCCCAGCTCTCAGAAAAGCACAGGCGGTGAAAGCCGTTGTGGCCGGGTCCGTTTTGACAGCATGGGGATCACGGATGTTCTGGCGTGCATGCGAGCCAGCTCCCCAACCGCCGCTTTCATGTTGGGCTTCAGCTAACCAGGCAAGACCCTTGTCTACAACAGCGGTTTTATTGGACGAGCTTTGGTCTTTGGTGACAGTCTCCTGCTCATCGCTTGGCTGGCCTGATTCCTCTGAACCTCGTCTCTCCTGACGAGCTCCTTCTGAGTTGTCGGTTTCTGGAGCCTGTTGGACTTCGGCGGCAGTTCTTTCTGAACCGGCTTCGGTTGGTTCGGCCGGTTGTTGTGGCGGGTCGGCATAAGCCGAGGCCCAGATTGCCAGAGGCACGAGAACGAGTGCCGACAGGCCGAACCGAACGAGATGACCGCGCATGCTGAATCCTCCCTTAGCTGATGTGCACACCGTAGACGCAAGATGGGCCGTTGCAGTGGCAACGCGTGCTGCTTACCGACTGACTCAGATCGTCCCGGAAAAAAGGGACACGCAGTCAGGTTGCTCTGGCCACATCTTCCCAAGAGTCAAACTGCCCCGGAAAGGCCAAGCCATCGGAGCCAGGCAACACGTTCGACGAATCGGAGCGAAGAAAAGTTCCGCGGGGGCCAACTCCCCAAGCTGGCGTCGCACACTCCCCTTTCGTCTCTCACGAAGTGGGATTCTCCACTGAGCTGACCAACCGCCATTGTCCCAGATTTGGACCCAAAACTCTGTCACAGGTTGGTCACAAACTCACCAGTTGGACAGTCCCAGATAGGGGGAGGATTGCCCCCCATAAGACCAGAGCCCATAGAGGGTAGATGCCTTGGCCCTTCCCGGTCCCGACAGAGCGAGCCGCTGGGACGATCTGCAAGCCTTCGGCTTAGCCAGCGAGACACCTTAGGCTTTGTGAGCAGCTCATGGGTTGGTCTGTTCAGCAGTCCGCCCCGCGGCGTCATCGGCTTTGCCATCCGACTGAGCCGCCAAGGGGAGAAGCCAGGGTTGGATGGCAGCGAGCTTCTTGGGCCCGATCCCCCGAACTTCCAGAAGATCGTGGAAACGGCGAAAGGATCCACGGACTTGGCGAGACTGAACAATCCGGGAGGCCAACACCTCCCCAATCCCAGGCAACAGTTTGAGCTCCGCAACGCCCGCAGTATTAAGATTCACCCGAAAAAGGTTTCTCGTCGATTGCTGCGTCGTTGCTCGGCTCCCCCGGTCTTTAATGCCCAGTCGGCCGGTCTCCACGGCTGGGCTCAGGGCTGTTTGCTGTGGTCGGAGATGAGCCTCGGTCTCGGTACGCTCACTCTCTGTACGTTCACTCTCGGTACGTTCACTCTCGGTACGCTGTAGGTCGGCTGCTTGCTCAAAGGCCACACGCTGAGTGTCGTCTAAGTCAATCAGTCGACCCGAGAGACTGGCTTGTTGCCAGAGGTAGAGGCCAATACCACACAACGCAACGACGTTCAGCGTCGCCAAAACGACCTGCTCGATCAAGCCCAAAGGGCGTGCCTGTTCGGAAGCCCTGGCGCCTATGCCTTCTGACGCACTGGCTTCTGACGCACTCACTTCAGACGTAGCCGCTTCTGACGCGGTGCCACCTGCGGTGTTCGCTTGCGGTGAAGTTGAGTCCGATGCCTCGACTGAGTGAAGAAGGCTGTTGAGCTGATCGGCTCTGCCGGGGGTCATTTCCTCAGGCTGCTCATTTGGGGGCAAACCCGGAGCCTTCTCCGCTGAAGTCTTGCCGTCCGGAGTCTTGTCGTCCGGAGTCTTGTCGCCCGGAGTCTTGTCGTCCGGAGTCTTGTCGCCCGGAGTCCTGTCGCCCGGAGTCTTGCCGCCTGAAGTAGTGAGACCTGTGGCATCCAGGGATGGTGAAGTCAATGCTGAGCCAGAGGCACCGACTTCCGCCGCTTGCAGTTTGGACATCGCTCGCCGTAGCTGATGTTCGACCAATCCACAGGAAGACTCTACGGCAGAAAAAACCTAAGAGACTTTATTGGTCGAGTGTTCGAGGAGAGAAACGATTCACCGAAAGGAGATCACTAGCTAATAATGTGCAACAATAACAGGAAAAGCAATCAGGAATCCATCAACGTCTTCGATGCAGTTGGCAACTCAGCTCACCCATGTTGGTCGAGTTATCCATTGATGGTGCTGCCTTGCCGGTCCTCTGAAGCCAGAGGACTTAGAACCATACCCCAGGTGAGTTCCCTCCCGCAAGCAACAACGCCATTCTCATTGACTTTTCCGGGAAATTCCTCACTCCCGCTTACTTCTGAATGATATACACTTGACCAGATTGCTCAGTACCTTCCACACTTGGCTCGCCGAAATAGCTCTCCCCCAACGCAGCAATCGATGTTCAAACGCCTCGCTTGAGGAATGCCTCACACAAATAGCTCACCGAGAAACCTCAGGGCGTCCTTGGGTAACTCCCATCATCGCCACGGCGAGGAAAGCTCCGCGGTCTTTCTGCCGAAACGACGCTCTCTTCAGCAGTGGATGCGATCGGTCTGGCCCTCTCTTGGGTAAGAGCGAACCCCTCCTGCGGCGAATCCGCGCGGTCATCGACCGGGGTTGTGGGGGAGATCGTCGGCTCTGGACTGGACTGTTCGCGGTCACTCCGGTTTTGGGGCTTTGGGAGGCGCTGGCCCTGGGGGTTGGCCTGGCAACAAGCACGGATTGACTGTTGGCCGAGCGAGCCGATACTGACCCGAGCGTTGGAATGCTGTGGTGCAGCTGTTATCTGTCACCAAAAGTCCACGAATTCACTTTGTGCTGGAGCTTCTGCTGATGCGTTGGTTAACTCTTGCTGCTGTTGTCATTGGCTGGCTGAGCTTGATGAGTTTCGGAGAATGCCGTGGCGATGATTGGCCTCAGTGGCTGGGTCCCCAACGGGACAGCGTTTATCGGGAAGACGGTGTCATCGACCAGATCCCCCAAGCAGGCCTGAAGGTCAAATGGCGTTCACCGGTGAGCTTGGGATACTCCGGCCCTGCTGTTGTTGGCGATCGTGTGTACTTGATGGACTACGTCAAAAAGTCCGGTCGCCTGTTCAACAGCCCCGGGGGCCGGGCTAAGCTCCAAGGGCAAGAACGCATCTTGTGCTTCAATGCCAACAACGGGCAACAAATCTGGCAACACGCCTACGACTGTCCTTACTCACTCTCCTACCCCGCTGGTCCCCGCTGCACCCCAACTGTCGCCGACGGCAAGCTGTACGCATTCGGCGCCGAGGGTGACCTCTGGTGCCTGAAGGCTTCCGATGGAAGTGTGGTCTGGCACAAGCAATTGACCAAAGAGTACCAGGTGAAGACACCAATCTGGGGCTTTGCGGCTCATCCCTTGGTTGACGGGGATCGTCTTTATTGCCTGGTCGGCGGCGAGGGTAGCGTCGCGGTGGCCTTCAACAAGGATACTGGCGAGGAGATCTGGCGAGCTTTGTCCTCTTCGGAACCGGGATACTGCCCACCGACGATGATCGAGCACGCCGGGGTTCGGCAGTTGCTCATCTGGAATCCGACGGCGATCAACGCCCTGGATCCCCAGCAGGGGAAAGTGCTCTGGTCGGTACCGTTGCAGCCATCTTATGCGATGTCAATTTGCGCTCCCCGTCTTTTGGGAGACAAACTCTATGCCTGTGGCATCGGCGCCAAAAGCGCTCTGCTGCAGCTGGATTCCCAGAAGCCAGACGCCCGTGTCCTCTGGAGGGGCAAGCCCAAGTCAAGCGTCTACTGTTCCAACAGCACACCGTTTCTGGCTGACGGGATGATCTACGGGGCCGACATTCAAACCGGGGCCCTTATCGGCGCTCGTCTGAAGGACGGCCAGCGTGTCTGGCAAACCACCGAGCCGACCACCGGCAGTCGTCGCGCTCGTCATGGGACGGTCTTTTTGGTCAACCACCAGCCGCAAGGCCAACCCACCGATCGATTCTTCTTATTCACCGAGAAGGGAGATCTCATTCTGGCCCGCTTGACACCCGAGGAGTACAAGCCCCTGGGCAAGTTCCACGTGCTTGAGCCAACCAACGAAGCTTTTGGACGCGACGTTGTTTGGAGCCACCCGGCTTTTGCCCGCAAGTGTCTCTTCGCACGCAACGACAAAGAACTGGTCTGCGTCAGTCTCCAAGCCGAAGACTAACTCCGCTTGAGGATCTCTGACAGTCTGTCCGAAAAGCACCGGAATCCACCTGGATCGTGTTGCACCATGACTTGGGCTCCACAACACAGTGGATTGCCGGATGCTTTTCGGAGAGTCTCTGAGGAAGCCTTGCCGGAAACACCCCGCTGACCAAGGGGTCACCTCAGGTCCGGATCAACTCCTCAGAGACCGGATTTCTCGAATGAGCACATCACGATGAGCCGCTGATGAACGCCAGAGCCTCGTGGCAACGAACGTTTTCCAGTTAGGGATCGACTTGGGGGTTCTCTCGTGGCGGTAAGGCCTTGCTCAGCTGATGGGACGATGCGGATTCTGGCAGCTGGTCGTTTTGGTCAGTCGGACCTCACGCAAAGACATCATCAACGTTCAGTTTGTTTAGAGGTCCGTTCTTGAGAGGATGGTAAACCAATACGACAAGAATCCGAGTTCCTGCCGCAAAACCTGCCGCAGCTTGGACTCTCGGCTCTGTGCGTCTTGCATCCAATCCCGCAGCTCGTCCAGATAGCCTTGGAGGGTGACCTGCCGACCATCAGGCAGTATGTACCACGGGAGGGGCTGGTCTTTTTGGAGTTGTTGAATCTGCCCCTGATACCACAGCCAGGAAGCGTGATAGTGGCGAATTCGATCCAGCAGCTGTTCGACTTTTTCGCGGGGGTTGCCATATTGAGGATTTCGCAGCAATTGCAGCCGCTGGCGAAACTGTTCCACACTGATGCTCACTTGCCTGGAGAGAGTCGTGGCCGACGGCTCTGTCAAAGGTTGCCGCCGGCGGTGGTTCTCTCAGAAAACAGGTTGTCGGCAGAATCATGAATTCAGGACGACGCACTCGACTGAATCAGGATTGTGGAGCTTGGTTGTCGTCTCGGCAACAGGTGGCAGCCTCCAGTCCAAGGGCGTCCTCGGCTGCCGACTTGAGCTAGCCGAGAGCTTGTTGAGAAACGCACGATGACGACGTCGACCGTCTGAGTTAGGGTACTCTCTGGCTGCTGATCAGTTTCAACACGGACGAACCCAAAAACCGGCCGGACGTCCACCAGCGATGAGATTTCCAGTCACCCTGAGACTGGCCCACGATCCGGGGCCCAGTAATCCGAGGGGTCGTCCAAGAACCGGTGGCGTCGTTTGAGGGCTTGCTTGAGTTCGTTGCCGCGGAAATCTGGCTTGACTGGTCCTGCTTTGTGAATCCGCTGAGTCTCCGGGAGAACCATCAATGCTTCGTCAACAAGTCTTAGCAACGGCCTGTCTTCTCTGGGCGGTCGCCGTCCCGCTGGCCCAGGCCCATTACCTCTGGGTCAGTATTGGCTCCAAGAAAGCTGACCAGAATCAAGCTGACCAGAATCAAGCTGACCAGAATCAAGCTGACCAGGGAACCGTGCAAGTTGTCTTTGAGGAGACGCCGCGACCCGGGGATGGTTTCTATCTCGATCCCTTTGTCGCTGGATGCCAGACTTGGGTGCGAGGGTTGAATTCCCAAGAGATCCAGCCGGTGAAGCTCTCGGAGGTCAAAGAAGGTGACCTTCGCTGGTTGGCCGGCCCTCTAAAAGTCGAATCGCCAAGAAGCGTGGAGAGTTATGGCAAATTCGGCGTTTATCGCTACGGAAAAGTTGACGCATTGCTTTACTACTACGCCAAAACCTTACAGGTCGCCAAGAGCGATCAAATGCAGAAGCTGTCGAAGTCACCGAAGCTGGACCTGGATCTAGTGCCCCTCCCTGTGGGCGATCAGCTTCAGCTCACGGTCCTTTGGAAGGGTCAGCCGGTTTCCGATGTCCAAGTCCATGTCGTTGGTCCGAAACAACGTCAAAAGCTCTCCACGAACACATCGGGTCAGGTCCAGTGGGAGGCAGTCTCTGGGACGCGTTACTTCGTCCGGGCCACCTTGATCGACCAAGACAGTGCCGGAGTCGAGGGCGGCAAAGAATACCAACAGGTCCGCCATAGTGCCACGCTGATCATGCGGACCCCGACCAAGTAGCAGCAATCTGAAGAGGCGGCTTCCAGGAATATTCGGCAAGATGGCGTGGCCGAGCGGATGCCGCACTCTGGAAAAGAGCACCGGAATTCAACGGTTAGCGGGGATCGCCTCAAAGGAAGATCGCCCGAAGCGCCGATGGGGCTGACTACTGAGCTTCGGAGAAGTATTCGACCCAGGGCGACCGTCTGCCCCTGTTTGTGAGGACCTTGTTTGTGATGACCTCAAGGGGGCAGCCTGAGGCTGACCGGAAACCCGGATAGCTGGACGAAAGGTGCCCGCTTCGTCGAAGACTTTTCAGAGAATCAGTAACTGAGACTTCGAGGCCTCTTCAGCCTTGCTCGACGCCCGACCGGGCGAGCGTGAGAACTCGTTGACCTCAACACGCTCCCCAGCGGCCCCTCCGATGGGGAGTCGCGTCGCTGAGATAGGCGATGGAGTCTCTCTTTTCCGCCGATTTGGCAAGAGTTTGTTCACCAACGGTTTGTCTCAGGAGAGGACGATGCCAAGTACCGCCGCCCCGTCGACGATGCCATCTGAGACAGCTCCGGGTGACTTGAGTCCAGCTGGCCGAGACAGGGTCACTGCCCGGCAGACAGAATCCGGCCGAACCGGCCAACCGCTTGAGTCCAGCCGCGGCACCGATGTGCTGATTGTCGGTGGCAGCATTAGCAGCCTCATGGCGGCCTGTCAGTTGAAACAGCAGATGCCCGACCTGCAGGTCCAGGTGCTTGGCCCGCGTCCCGAGGACGAGAAGCGGCCGATCGTCGGCGAGAGTTTAGTGGAAATCGCCGCAGGTTTTTTTCAGCGGATCGGCTTGCAAAATTACTTAGAACAACAGCACCTGGTCAAATACGGCTTATCGTTCTATCACAAAGTCGCTTTAGGGGATCCTGCCGATCGGCGGTACAGCGTCCACGCCCCCGAGCAACTTCACCATCTCTCCCGGCAGTTGCATCGCCCTCGCTTCGACATCGATCTGCGACGGCACGCAGAATTGCTCGGCGTTGAATTCCTTGAGGGCAAAGCCGAGGAGATGCAACTCGGCGAAAATGGATCCGTTCATCGGGTCCAAGCTGACTTGGGCAGTGAGAGAGTGGTGATCACCGCTCGTTGGGTCATCGATGCCACCGGCCGGAACCGCTGGGTGGGAAAGAGAGTCACCAGTTACACACGTCCACGGGAAAAGCAGCGGAGCGCTTTTTGGTTTCGACTGGCCGACTTCGAGCCATTCAGCGACCATCTGAAAGCATCGATGCGGCGTCCCTTAAAATATGACTTGTGGTACACCACCCACCACTTCATGGGGCATGGAAACTGGGTATGGGCGATCCCGTTGCAGCCGGAAGGACACCGAAATCTGATTTCCGTGGGCATTACTTACCGGCCGGACTTGTTCGAAGGGCCGATCAAGAACGTCGATGACCTTCTGGCCTACCTCGACAGGGAACACCCTGCCGTCAGCCAGATGGTCCGCAGCGGAACAATTCTGGACACAGCGACCTATCACAACTATCTCTATTGGGCCGATCAAGTTTATTCGCCTGACGGATGGTTCCTCATCGGGGACGCGGCACGCAGCGTTGACCCGTTGTACAGCACCGGTCTGAGCATGACTGCTGTCCAAGTCGAGCAGGTCAGCCAGATCATCGCTTCCCAGAGATCGGGGGGCATCAGTCCTGAGGACATCCAGAACTTGGAGAGCCTGTGGAGGGTCGTGGCCGATCAACGCCAGGCGGACATTTCCGACCAATACGCCAGCATGCACGAGCCACTGGCGGCTTGTCTGCGGCGGTACTGGAATGTCTGTGCTTGGTTTAACGTCTTGCTGCCGCTATGGCACAACGGCCAACTTAGTCATCCAGCTGTGGCGGGCAAGCTGGCGGCTTTGTTCGAACGCGGGCGCAAGCTCTCTGCGAGTGTGCGCCCCTTAATCGCTCAGGTTTCGCAGTCGGTAGGATCTCAGCCCGACCAGGCCGATTTCGACAAGACGGTGGATTTTGATTGGCTGCTGAATCCTCGCTTCGATTGCCCGCTGCAACAGGTGCCGACGCATTTTGGACGCTTCTTTCGCAAACGAGCGGCGTTTCGTTGGTCCTTGGTAAAAATCGTCGGGCTGCACAAAGCATGGGGCCAGTTGCCACTGATCGCCCTGGAGCGGCTTCTGGCCTGGGTCATGCCCGCGATCTTGCGTAGCATCGTCCAAGCTCCTCCCGCCAGCGTACCCAAAGACAGTCCGCTTGGGCCGATGCCCCAGGCAACCTCAGCGGCGCAGAGGGAAGCAGTTGGGACAGCTCCGTGAGGGCCGCCCGGTCGATCCCCGACACGGGACATCAGCAACGCCGAAGAACCGAAAATAGCCGCTCTGCTCATGCCAAGCTTTCCCTCAATTGAACTGAGAGAGCACTGGGCTTTGAGGGCACTGGGCTTTGGGACAGATTGAGTCGGCACCAGCTTTGAGACGTTGACAGCTCTTTAAGAGCCGCAACGAGGAGAGTCCAAAGAGAGACCACAGAAGAAGATAGTGGAGACGGTTCAGCCCCTCGCGATTGTGAAAATCCCTTGTCCCTGAAGAGTCCTGGACGACGTCCCTGAGCAACGACTGAATTGAGCTACGACTGAATTGAGCTACGACTGAATTGAGCTACGACTGAATTGAGAAACGGCTGACTTGAGAAACGGCTGACTTGAGAAACGGCTGAGGATCTGGGCTTCCGGTGGTGCCTCGGGCTGTCCCCTTGGAGTGATCACCAGCAGGGGCAGGCGGAATGCTCTGGGTTGAAGACTGATCTGAGGCTGATTCACCGGCAGCTTGAGTGTACCATTCGTTCCGACGGATTGGTCAGCTTTCCCATCAGGCTCTTCCAGCGCTGTGGCAGCGTGTAAGGATGGTCATGCAAAACACGGATCGCCCCACACGACGCGCGGGGTTCCGCTTACGGTTTCATCCCCGTGTTCTGGGAACGCCGGCACCGGTCTTTCCCGGCTTTGAAATCGATATCTGCGACCGCGTCGACGATACTGCCCGACCAGATGCCGTCTGGCATCGCCAGCGAGCCAGGGCGATGCTTCAGACGCATCCCGAAATCCGGGAGCTCTTTGGTCACACCTCCATCACTGCCTTCTGGTGTTTGCTCTTCGCCGGCGCCCAGCTGGTCTTAGCCGCCAGTGCCTCCTGGATGTCTGTGTGGCTGCTGGTGGTCGTCGCCTGGGTTTTCGGCGCCTGGATCAACATGAACTTGTTTACCTTAGCACACGAATGCAATCATAACCTGGTATTTAAAAGGACCAGCTGGAATCGCTGGCTTTTTACACTAACATCTCTACCGATGCTTCTCTCAGGGCATCACACGTGGTGGATTGAGCATCACGTGCACCACAACGATCTTGGGGCGAGGAAGGACTTTATCAAGCGGCGGCGATCGTTCTTACTGCTGACGAGGGTGTTGACTCCCATGGTCGTCCCCTTCTCATTATTCATGCTGGTGACTCAATTGGGACGCGCAGCCTTCGGCTTGTTCGTCTACGTCATTTCGGCATTGCGAGGCCACCTCAACCCCGACGACAAGGCGATGGCGATCTTAGCCGACGAGCATTTGATCTCCGGTTACGACCGCTATAAGCTCCGGCACTGGGCCGTGTGGTACCCACTGCTCAGTCTGGTCATGGTGGGCACGTTGGTGTGGCTGGGGGGTTGGAAACCACTGCTCTATTTGTTGCTTGCCCAGGCGTTTATGACGGGCTTTTTGCATCCGGTGATGTTTGGGCTGATCCTCAATAACTCCCACTTTCACGGACACAGACGCTATCAACCCTCATCGTCCTATTACGGGTGGATGAACTGGATCACCTTCAATTTCGGCTTGCATACCGAGCACCATGACTTTGCCAGCATTCCCTGGAGTCGGCTGCCTCAGCTTCGCAAGATCGCCCCAGAGTATTATGATACGTTGGCTCCGACACCATCGTATGCTGGATTGGCTCTTCAGTTCGTGCTGGCGGACCACCATTCTTTCTCAGAATTGTTCGACAACGAAGTCCAGCGGAATCTGGCCCAGGAGGGACGCGTCGAGACCGACGGCACCGCGACACAGATTTTGGGAGATCAGCCGCAACCAGATTCGCCTCCTGGGAACCTTGCTCCAGTCGAGCACTCCCTCCCTCCCCAGGCGGCCGATCAACCTGGGGGATAATCCCCCAGCCGCTCTTGAGGCATCGTCAAGCTCAGACCTCAAGCGACCAGCAATTCCCCAAAGCACAAGCACTTTTCTCTTGGCCGTGCCTCAAAAAGCCTTTTGAGGATCACCTAACGCCCAGCTGTCGTCCCTGGTCGGCTGGATGACTACAGCAGCCCTACTGATGATCACCTTTTGCTCGTGTTGGAGTTGCTTCCGCCCCGGACAACACCTGGCTCGCCCCACTGCGATGCCGGCCATGCTCCTGCTGGCAGGTTGTCTCTGTCTTCTGATGCGGGGAGGCGTCGTCCTGGGCCAGGACGTGGTGGAGCTGGGGCGAGGCCCCTCCGGCGGCACTCAGACCATCCGGGGGACCATCATCAGCTTGAACCAACAGCAACTGCGGATGCGGTCCTCCACCGGACGGGAGATCACCTATCCGGCCGATCGCGTCCTCCAAGTTCAGACGAGTTATACAGAGGAGCATCAGGAAGCCGACCGGCTCTTTGAGCAACACCGCTATGCAGCAGCCCTGCAAAAGTACTCAGAACTGCTTAAGAGCCGCCAGGAACGCCGTGATTGGGTTCGTCAGCAGATCGTCGCTCGTCAAGTTCGCTGCGCGGTCTTCCTCCGTCGCCCGCAACTGGCCGCCACATATTTTTTTGCCCTCTACCAGAACGATCCGTTGACCAGACACCTCGATTGTATCCCCCTTGCTTGGACCAGCAGCGAGGTCGACGTCTTTTTTCAGCGAGCGGCCCTCGAATGGCTCAAGCCTCGACGTCCTGCTGTGGAGCAGCTCATCGCGGCGAGCCACTTGCTGGGGATGGCCGATCAACGTGCCATCGCACGACAGCGGCTGGCCGTTCTGGCTCAAGACAAAGAAGGTGAGAGTTCCCAGTTGCCCTGGCTTGCCCAAGTTCAGCTCTGGAGGCTGGATTTGGCCACCGCGACGGCCCAACAGTGGTCTCAGCGTGAGGAGCAGGTCAACCAGCGGCCACCCGAGGTTCAAGCCGGTGCCTGGCTGGTCATTGGCCAAGGGTGGGCCAGAAACAGCCAACCTGAAAGAGCGGCCCTGTGCTGGCTTCGGGTGCCGATTCTGCACCCGGAGGATCGTTCCCTGGCGGTCAAGGCACTGTTGAATGCTGCTCGGGCTCTGGAAACCGCGGGGCAGAGCTCCTCAGCAGTTCGCCTGTACGCCGAAGTCGCTCGGGACTACCCTGAGTTTCAGGCTGAGGCCGCCGCCGCCCAGAAACGCCTGGCGATGCTCTCCCCAGGTGATCCTCAATCATCGGAGGACAACTCAGCAACCCGCTAATAGATTCCTCAGTCAGGGCACTTGAACTGCGGAACACTTGGACGGTCTCCCCTCATCTGAGGCTTTCACCTTGTCCCGCTTGACTGGGGAAAAGCTGAGCCAGGTGACACTGAGCCAGGTGACACTGAGCCAGGTCACGCTGAGCCAGGTGACAATGCCAAGTGAGACTGACAAGTGAGACTAAGCCAATACGGCCTCTGAGCGGTGCGGTTCCACTCAGAGCGAAGGGCGAGAACGCACCAATTGGCAACCGGACACCCAAGGGTGACCGAAGAACGTTTCAGACTCAGCAACACGCACTTCTGCGAAAAGGATTGGTCTCTTGCTTGCTGCCTTGCGTCTTGTGATCATCGCCAGCACGGTCATCCTGTTGACTGTCGGCGCGATCTCGGTCGCCCAGAACCCTCCTTCGGCACAGCCCAACCAAGGCGAATCCTCCTTGCCGAGACCGCAAAACACTGGCCCGGCAAGCCAGGTGACCGACCCATCCAGCGAGTCCAAGCCGGAACAACGCAGTCTGCTGGGCATCATGGCCGAAGGGGGGATCGTCGGGGTCTTGATCATCCTGCTGAGCATCGCGGCGATGGCCCTAGGAATTGAGCAAATCCTGGCGCTGCGAAGTGGAGTGCTGATCCCTGCAGGTCTTGGCGAGCGTGTGCAGCAGTTGCTGCTGCAAGGGCAGCTCGCCCAAGCGGACCAACAGTGCAAGCTGCAGCCCAGCTCGCTGAGCAAAGTGTTGGAGGCCGGCATCGCTGAGGCCGAGGCCGGATGGCCTGCGGTCGAGAAGGCCATGGAAGATGCCCTGGCCGACCAAGCTGGTCGGTTGCTCAGGCGAATCGATTACTTTTCGGTCATTGGCAACATCGCCCCGATGTTGGGACTGCTGGGAACGGTGGTTGGGATGATCGAGGCCTTTCGCCAAGTCGCCCAAACACAGGGTGCTGCTCGGGCGGCCGACTTGGCTGACGGGATCTACTTGGCCTTGGTGACCACCGTCGAGGGGCTGGTGGTTGCCATTCCCGCGTTGGCGGCCTTTGCGTTTTTCCGCAACCTGGCGGACCAACTCATAGGCGATGTCGGTGCTGCCGCCACGGCGGTGTTTGCCCCGCTGCGTCGCCGACGCGCGTCACGACCAGCCTCCCCGGCGTAAGGACGTGCCAAGCCCAATGGCGTCAGTAGCGTGCCGGATCATTGTCCCTCATTGGACTGTCCCAGATGTGGCCGTTGCCCACCAATTTCTTGTTGCATGGAAATGTTGGGGGCCCAACAGGTTGGGCCTCTGCCACAATCTGAAACAGTCGAGCTAAGCTCAATTCCATTCGAGACACTCAGTTGGAATGCGTAAACCCAATCTGCGAGTCACAGCGGCAGCGGATTTCAACATCACCCCGATGATCGATGTGGTGATGCTGTTGATTGTGTTCTTTTTGCTGGCCAGTCACCTCTCACGGCAAGAAACGCAAACACCGCTGGAATTGCCCAAGGCAGACACCGGATTGGACCCCATCGAGGAGACCAACCGCCGACGAATCATCGTCAATGTCTTGCCCGACGGCGACGTGCTGTTGGCCGGCCAGCCGGTCAGCCATGAGGAGTTCGCCCGGCGGATCCAGGTGGAGCGACAGGCAAGCTCACGCGAATTGGAAGTTCGTATTCGAGCTGACCGGCAGGTCCACTACCGTCATGTCGGCCCCCTGTTGGTTGCCTGCGCTAAGAACAACCTCTGGAAAGTCAGCTTCGCGGTCCAGCGGAAACGACCTTCCAACGATTAACCGCAACCGACTCTGAAGAAACTCCCCCGCTTGAATCATCCATTGACCGAAGCGGCTTCATTCTTCGAGGCTCCCACAAGCACCGCACCTTAGATCACAGCTCAAAGAATCACTCGACCGAGAAAGAAGGATCGGCAGTGTTGCACTGTTCGGTTTGCGATGCGGCCAGGATCTTCCGGAGAACCAGGCACGGATTTTGCTAGAAAAGTGAGCACTCATGCGACGGCCAGATCGCATTGAAACGGCCTCCAGCCGGATGCAATTGAAGATGACTGGGATGATCGACGTGGTCTTCTTGTTGTTGATCTTCTTTGTGGTCACCGCCAGTTTTCAGCCCTTGGAGCAACTGCTGCCGACCAATGCTCGTCTGGAGGGTTCCAGCGCCACGCCCGAGCCCATCGAGCTGCCGGAGCCTGATGAGCCGGTGATCATCGAAATCCGCCAAACCGAGGACGGACTGCGTTGGCAAGTGGCTGGCGGTGCCGTGTGGTCCCTGGCGGATCTTCGCATCCGGCTGGAGGCCCTCGCAGCTGTCGACACCGGGCAAACAGTGATTCTCGACATCGGACCGGAGGTTCCCCTCGGGGACGCTCTGGAGGCTTACGACCTTTGCCGAGCTCTGGGCTTTACCAAAATCCAGTTCGCCGCCGATTTGGATGCCATCTCCTGAACTTCTTCCTCTGCCAATTCCGAATCGGCCAAGCCCAACATTCTGAACAGCTCTCCAACCATGAAATCCCTCCTCACTGCCTCCTTGATGCTTGCGACGCTGATGGCCCAGACCACGATCGCCTTAGGCCAATTAGCTGAGCAAAACACCCAGGCAAAAAATTTTAAAGCATCTTTTCAGCAGAAATTAATCAGTCAAAGCGTGCATGATCAACAGTCCAGAAAACAAGGCTCCAACAAACAACAGCCCAAAATCGCGCCGCTCTTGAAAGGGCTGGGCGATTTCCCTCATCCGGTCACAACAGCATCGGCTCAAGCGCAGCGTTACTTCGATCAGGGGGTGGTGCTCGCTTTTGGTTTCCATCACGCCGAGGCGGCACGTTCCTTTCGGGGTGCTCAGCAGCTGGACCACAACTGTGCGGTGGCCCATTGGGGCGATGCCTTGGTGCTGGAACGCGACAACAACGCCCCGATGGAGGACACCGCAGTTGAGGAACCCCGGGCCGCTCTGCGACGGGCCCTGGGGGGTCTTTCCCAGGTCAGCAGGCAGGAGCAGGATGACAGCCAGGCGCTGTCTGCCCGATACGCCAACAAGCCGGTCAAGGGTCGTTCGAAGCCCGACTGGGCCTGGCAGATTGTCAAGAAGAGATTGGCGGATGGCATGACGCATTTCCCACATGAAGCGACTGCTGTCTCATCCGACCAATCTTCCTTGACGGACCACTACTGATCCCCTGAACAGTATTCGACCGCAAGGCGACCAACGGAAGCCCGGATTGCCGGACGAAACGCCCCGATTCGTCGAAGACTTTTCAGGGAATCAGTAGGTCGAGGCGATGCGAACACTGACACAAAAGGACCCTGAGGACTACGACGCTCAGACGCTGTTGGCCGAAGCGCTCATGGTGACGACACCAGGGGACTCCTGGATCAAGGACATGCACACCTGAGGAAGTGACCAACGATTCTGAGCAAACATCTGCTTAGAAAAGGGCTCCTTGGACCGCCTCGTTAATTTGGGGAAGCTTCCACTCGGCTGAAAGGAGATAATCCTGATTGCAGTGCAGGGGCCTCTGCGGCGGGACAATTCCTCCAAGGTCAAGGCGTTCCTAAGAGCGACAATTACTTGAGAGATGGTGGTGATGCTCTGTGCTGTGTTGAGTCGCTGCGTCACCAAGTCGGCCATCGCTGTGGTCGTTTGGGCAGTCTTGTGCAATTTGTCCCCTTGCACTGCCTCTCAGCGTGCCGATCTTGCCGAAGGAGCACAACCTGCCCACCGTCGGGAGGAAGCCTTCTTCCAGGGACTCAGGGAACGTCGACTCTTCGGTCTGGCACGTCACTACTGCGAGCTTCAACTGACCAAACCAGGGTTACAGCCTGCTCGTCAGGCGAACTTGGCCGTCCAGATCATCCGCGCTTACGCCGAGGAGGCCACCGAGGCCCCCGTTGAGCGGGCCCAGGATCTTTGGAATCAGGCGACCCAAGCGGCCTCACGGTTTACGCGGCAGTATCCCAATCACCCGCGTCTGCCGGTGGTCAAAACTCAGGGGGCTTTGGTCCTTCTGGCCCGTGCGGAGTTGATCACCCAGCAAGCTGCTGTGGTTGTCAACAAGCAGGCCTTGTTGTCGGAGGCCGGCGAGCTGCTCTGGCAATCGATCAGTCAGCTACAGGCTCTGGAGAAGGAACTGGACAACTCCCTCAATCGCGCTTCGAACACCCGGCAGGACAAACGATGGCCTGCCGGGCAGCGGCTGGCGTTGTTGCTGAACCTCCGCTATCAGCTGGCCCGAGCCTATCGAATCCGCGGGAGCACTCATTCTCCTCAGTCGCCCGAGCGGAGCGACGCCTTCAACCAGGCGGTCGCCTATCTGCGGCCAATCGCTGCCCGCGAGAGTACGCTGCCGATTGTGTGGCCTGCGCGTCTGGACCTGGTCGCGTGCCTGCGGCTCAAGGGAAACCTGCAACAAGCTGCGGAAATGCTCAGCCGCTGGTCCGAGACCTCGTTGGAACCCCAGATCGCTGTGCGACGACAGGAAGAACGACTGCGGCTGTTGATGGCCCAAGGGGCTTGGAGCAAAGCAATCGCTTTAGCAAATTCTGCCAAAGAGAACTGGCCCCGCGGCGGTCAGCAAGTCGCCAGCTTTGACTACGCCTGTCTGGAGTTGGAACTGGAACTCTCCCAAAAAGAACAACCGGCGGGTCAGTCAGCGGACATCCACCGCCAAAGGGCATCTCGCCTCGCTCGGCGGATCCGACAGGTTCATGGTCCGTACTGGGGCCGCCGAGCGAGGAACTTGGAGACCTTGGTGATCGCTCGATCCGGCACCGCAAGAGACGATCCCAAAATGTTGGCTCGCATCGCCGAACAGTTCTACCAAGGAGAGCGCTTCGAAGCCGCTGTGGAGCACTACGAGCGAGCGAGCAAGCAAGCCACAGGGCTCAGTCAGCTTGAGCAAGCTTTTGACTATGGGTATCTGGCCGCAGCTGTGTACCATCATCGGCACCAGCACCAACAAGCCTCAGAGAGATTTCTGCGACTGGCCGAGCGATTCGCCAGCAACTCCCGAGCGGCCGAGGCGCATATCTGGGGCATTTACCACACCGGGCAGTTGGCAGGTCAGCCTGATTCTGGCGTCTCCCTGAAGCGTTATCAGCAACTGCTGGAGCATCACCTGGCGACCTGGCCGAGGGATGCTTCTTCCGATACTGCTCGCTTATGGTATGCCAGTCTGCTGAGTTCCCAGGGACGGTGGTCGCTCGCCGCTGAGCAATTCGCCTCGGTCAATCCCAGCGATCCTCGAGTTGACCAAGCGATCATGGGCTTACAAACGGCCGCCAACCGGCATCTTCAAGCCCTCAAGGCTGGTTCGGTCGATTCCACTGCAGCAACCTCGACAAACCCCGCAGGCACAACCGAAACTTCCAGCAGCCAGGATCAACCCGCTTTGTCTGGCCGGGCGGGGCCCTGGGCAGGGCAAGTCGCCCGGTGGCTCGCGCGATTTGCTGGCTCAGTTGGTGGGAACTATCCCTCGAATTGGACACCGCAGCAGCGGACCGCCGCTTTGGCGGCGGCGAAGTTCTGGTTGCTTCCGGAACTGGCCGATTATGCGTCAGCTGGGAAAATTTTGGAGGCAGCCTTACGTAGTGATTCTGCGGACGAGGTCTGGAAGGTGGCCGCCACTCAGCATTTTGTTCTTGCTCTGGCGGGGCAGAGACGCAGCCAGGAAGCCGCCGACTTGTTGATGGGCATCGCCCAGGCCGAGCCGGCCGATCTGCTGACGCTGTTGGACGGCTTGTTGCGAATTGCCGAGCAATCTCCTCAGCCAGTCCGGCGGGAACTGGCCCGGCTGCAAGTCCGGGCGGTCAATTTGCTCTCCCCTCGTCGTGGTGAGCTGAACGCGTCTCAACAGAAGCTGATGGACCTGGCCGCCGCTCGAGCCAAGTCCGTCACAGCAGAAAACCCGAAAGAAGCTCTGGCATATTACGACGCATTATGGAAAAAATATGACTCGGATGCGCGAATCCTTGAGGAGTTCGCGGTCCTGTTGGGGCAGCAAACGGGGCAACAGGAACTCACCAGGGCCGCGCAGCTGTGGGCCAAACTCCAGCGAGGCAGCCAAGCTGGCAGTTCCCGGTGGTTCAAAGCAAGATACCACCTTGCCGAAACTTACCTCAAACTTGGACGAGCCGATCAGGCCGCCAAGCTGATCGACCTGACTCGGGCACTGCACCCAGAGATGGGCGGGGCACCTTGGCAATCAGAGTTTGAAAAACTCCGCAAGCGATGTCCTTGATCAGCTTTGGCTGCGAAGCGATGGTCTGCAATCAACAAGAGTCATCAGCCGTTGGCCAAGCATGTTCCGGCACCAAGGGACCTGCAAGCCAACAGTCGGCGAAGTTGCGATCCGCCGAGGCAGGCTCTGGGTGTTGGCCTCAAGCCAGCGCTGATCCCTGCCACAGCGGCTTGAACTTTCCTCGATGCATTCCTGCGGCCAGAACCTGAACCTCTGGAATGCCTGGCAGGTGCCTCAATGCGTTGGTTGTGACGAGATTGTAAGGCTGGTTGAGTTTCGAGGCGTTTCGCTAGAGCCAAGGATGATCCTCCCGGGGCCGGAAACCTCAATGGGCAGCAGTCTGAGTCAATGGTCAAGGTCGGATCGGCGGATCGGTGGAAGCCTCTCTCACCGGTAGAGGTTGTCCTCCCATCCAGCAAGCCTTCCTTGGCCGGCGACCAGGCGGTCAAACCCCAGTCCAGAGGTCCCCAGTCCTGAGGTGCCCAGTCCTGAGGTGCCCAGTTCAGAGGTGCCCAGTCCTGAGGCCTGAACTTGCAGTCTCCCTCCTTGCATCCCCCACAAAGCGACCAACCGGAAGGCGGCCTGAGGCACAGCCAAGCGAGCTGGCGAGGATTCAGAACTTCCAGCCAACAGGCAGCACTCTGGAGAACCGCAGTTTTCCCAACACTCATGCGGAGGGCAGTCAGGTGCGATTTCACGGTTATCAGACCGAGGCTTTCTTCGACGAAGTCTTTTTGCCCAATGGCACCCCCCGAGAAGGCGCTGAGTTGCTGGTCTCCAAGATCGAAAGCTTGCCCGAAGGCGAACTCCATCGCCGACAGCAGGCCGCCGAAAGGGCCATGCTGCAGATGGGCATCACCTTCAATGTCTATAGCGACGGTCGGGGCACCGAAAAAATCTTCCCCTTTGATGTCGTTCCCCGCATCGTCGAAGCCAGCGAATGGGATCGAATCGAACGTGGCCTGAAACAACGCATCGAAGCCCTGAATTTGTTCCTCGGCGACGTCTACGGCCCCCAAAAAGTGGTCAAAGACGGCGTCGTTCCCGTGGAACTGCTGCATGGAGCGGCCAGCTTCCGCGCCGCCTGCGTCGGACTGAAACCGCCCCAAGGGATCTGGTGCCATATCACCGGCAGCGACATCGTCCGCAACAGCGACGGCCGCTACTACGTCCTGGAGGATAACCTGCGGACTCCCTCGGGCGTCAGCTACGTCCTGGAAAACCGCCAGGTGATGAAACAAACCTTCCCGCAGGTCTTCGAAGAATCCCAAGTTCGACCTGTCGACGATTATCCCAGCCACTTACTCGAAACCCTCCAATATCTTGCCGGGGACAACGTTGATAACCCCAAGGTCGTTGTCCTCACCCCGGGGATTTATAACTCGGCTTACTTCGAGCACTCGTTCTTGGCCCAGCAGATGGGCGTTGAGTTGGTCGAGGGCCGGGATTTGCTGACTGCCGACGGGTTTGTCTACATGCGGACGACCAAGGGATTTGAGCGGGTTGATGTGATTTACCGCCGGATCGACGATGACTTCTTAGATCCGAAGGCGTTTCGCTCGGACTCTCTCTTGGGAGTCCCTGGCTTGATGGAAGTCTACAAAGCCGGGCGAGTCGCCTTGGCCAACGCCCCAGGAACCGGCGTGGCCGACGATAAGGTGCTGTATGCCTTTGTGCCACAGATCATCAAATATTTTCTGGATCAGGACCCAATTCTGGACAACGTGCCCACGTATCTTTGTGCTCGGGAGAAGGACCGACAATACGTCCTGGAACACCTCAAGGATTTGGTGGTCAAGCCAGCCAATGAGTCCGGGGGCTACGGTTTGATGGTCGGTCCCAAGGCTGCCCAGGAAACCCGCGATCAGTTCGCTGAGAAGATCCGCGCTAACCCTCGGAACTTCATCGCCCAGCCCACTTTGGCTCTCTCTCGGGTTCCTTGTTTGGTCAATGAGCACTTCGAGGGCCGACATGTCGACCTGCGGCCCTACATCCTCTATGGCAAAGATATTTACGTTGTGCCCGGCGGGCTCACCCGGGTAGCCCTTGTCAAAGGTTCGTTGGTGGTCAACTCCTCTCAAGGCGGAGGCAGCAAGGATACCTGGGTTCTGGCCGGTTCGCCTTCCCGAACCTCATCGCCAGGCAGCCAAAGTCAGGTCGCCTCCAGTCCTGAACCTGCCTTCAGCACCCAAGCTCAAGAACAATCCTCTGGTTGAAGCCCGAGCCGGCCCATGGACACCAGGCCGGCCCATGGACACCAGGCCGGCCCCTGTCCTTCACTCCGGCGAGTGACCCTCACTCCAACAAGCCGCTTGCGGAGACGATCGCTGAGCAACGTGCTCCCTCATTGGACGCTTTGGAGAGCGTTTCCAAGTCACAAAACGGATGTCGCAAGAACGACCTCAGTCAAGAACGCTTCCCCAAAAGTTTTCAAATCACCCGAACCCGACGCCTTGGGGGACTGACCAGAGGACGAGAGACCTTTTTGGCCTCAGATGAAAGCCAGGTCTCGGCTGCAAGGTCTTTTCTCCTTCGATCCCTCTTGGACCCTTTGGCAACATCAAAACCTTCCCCCACCCCCCAAAAACTCACGGAGCCGACTGTGCTCAGCCGCGTAGCCGATAGCATGTTCTGGATGAGCCGGTACATCGAACGAGCGGAAAACGTCGCTCGATTTATCGATGTCAACCAGAACATGACACTCGATCTCTGCATGGAGTTTGGAGAACAATGGGAACCGCTGGTGATCACCTCAGGCGACGAAGAGCCATTTCGCAAACGCTATGGTTCCGCCACAAAAGAAAACGTGATGCAGTTTCTCACCTTCGACCCGCAAAACCCCAATAGCATCCTCAGTTGCTTGGTCACCGCCCGTGAGAACGCCCGTACCATCCGGGAGAGCATCACCAGTAGTATGTGGGAGGAGCTCAACAGTTTTTACTTGATGGTTCAAGATGCTGCACGGCATGGTTTGGCCTATGCCACGCATGATTTCTTTAATCAAGTGCGACTGCATAGCCACATGTTTGTGGGTGTGACCGAGGGGACCTTAAGCTGGGGCGAGAGTTATCATTTTTGTCGCGTAGGGCGACTGTTGGAACGAGCGGACAAGATGTCACGGATTTTGGATGTCAAGAGCTTTATCTTGCTGCCCAGCCAAGGAGAGGGTTCGGCGGTGGGTGACATCCAGTGGGCGGCGGTCCTCCGCAGCGCTAGCGGATTGGAGATGTATCGCAAACGGCATGGGCGGATCAGCCCGGAGAAGGTGGTGGATTTTCTGATGCTTGATCGGAACTTCCCTCGGAGCGTGCACTTCTGCCTGGACCGGGCCGATGAGTCGATCCACTGCATCAGCGGAACTCCTGTGGGGACTTTTGGCAATGCAGCCGAGCAGCGGTTGGGCAAGGTACGCAGTGAGCTTGCCTACACCAATGTTCAAGAAATCCTCGCCGATGGCTTGCACGAGTTCTTTGATCGCCTTCAGGTGAAGCTCAACGATGTCGGGGATTCTATCTACACAACGTTTTTTGCGCTTCGCCCCCTCAATGGATCCGAAGGGAGGGTCGCCTCCTAAAGATTGTTTCAAGGGCAACCAGATCCCGAGCCTCAAACCGGTGGCCAGACAGTCGGCCGGAGTCAGCCAGAGCGAAGAGATCCTAGCTGCACGCAAGTCACCCCGCCTGAGACCCTGAAGTTGGCTGAGACCCTGAAGTTGGCTGAGACCCTGAAGTTGGCTTGAGTTGGTGTGTCCTCAAGGAATTTCCCACAGGTTGTGTGCACCATGTCTGCAACTCACTCTTGGCGTCGACGTCCTGGCTATGTGTGCGAGGGAGGCTCAGATTACGAGTCAATCCACATCCTGCTGGGCTACTTCCTCTAGGATCACACCAGCCTGTGCCCGCTACCAGAACCGTCACTGAAGAGCCCCGATGGTACCTTTGAATGGGGTCGGGTCCCTATTCTGGAGAAGGTGTTCCAGTCTGCTGAGGATCTGGAGTTCTTCATGCAGCAGCCGCGGCTGTTCCGAGAAAGTTTTGTGGTCATCGAACCCTGGGAGCATGTCGGGTTCAATCCCCTGGGAGAGGCGGTTCAGGCCAGCAAGAACGTCGCCTACATCGCGCAGCGAATTGCCGATGCCGATACGGTTCTCTGGCCGGTTTGGAAGTCTGGGGTACTCAATCCTGAGGTGGTGGTGCCCCTGATCACTGCCGGTTTGGGCGTGGTCGTCGAAGGCGGCGACCCGGCTGTCTACGATCCGGCCACCTTCAGCCATCCTGCTTGCACTCAGGAGGATATGCTGCGGCTGATAGATGCCTTGGTCACCAGCCGCTCACCAACAAGTGCTCCGGTGATTTTTGTTTGTCTAGGCCACCAATTGGCCGCCGAGAGCCACCGCCGGCTTCTTCGTCGAGCTGTCAGCGAGGTGCTCCATTTGAGCGATCTGGGTCACGATCCGGCAGGTCGAGCGTTGCGGACGCTTCAGGCTGTCTGGCGATGAATTGAGGAGGTTGGGCAGAAGCTGGCCATCGGCAAACAAAATGGTTTGGTCGTCGCCCAGGACTGGTCGGGCGATCAGTTTGCCGTCAGCCGAAACGAGATCGCCGAAGTCGGCAAGACGCAGCTGTTACCCTATCAGGATCCGGATCACCAGGAGACAGGGTTGCCTTTGGAAATTGTCCATACCCATCAGCTCACCGCTGATGAATTCGATGGCGTGATCGATACCATTCTGGAGTATGAACGAAACGTCCACATCTCCATGTTTCACTCCGATGAGGTCAACCAAGAAGCGATCCTGTTTGCCAATTGGGCCTACAAACTCTTGCACGAGGCCATTGTCCCGCATCGCCATGTGATTGCCGGCAGCGGCCTGAGTTGGCTGATGCAGCTGCCGTATTCCATTGAAATCCTTTGCTCCACCGCCATGAGGGGACAAGTCGTCACCGAATGCTCAGCCACTTGTATCAACTACAAAGACTTTGAAACCAAGCGTATTCGCCGCTCCTTCACTCTCCAGTTCCGCCCTGAGCTGCTGGGTGACCTCCGCGACTTTGGGCGACGCCCTGAGCCCTCTTACGCTGAGCTGAAACTCAACGACGGTATCCGCCTGTTCGCACGTCTGCTTTATACAGGAATGCAAGAGTAAGCACCGACGACGTGCCCGAGTCGCGACTCTTGATTTCCTAGAAGGTCTTCGACGAAGTCCCAAAAAACTGACCCGCAGAACAACTGACTGGCGGAACAACTGACTGGCGGAACAACTGAGAATCCGGGCTTGCGGGAGTGCCTCTGGTTGTCCCCTCCGATGGTCACAAGTAAGGGCAGACAGAAAGCCCTGGATCGAACACTTCTCTGAAGCTCAGGAGTCCATTGACCGCTTTGATGGAGAAACAACTCCAAGCAGCCGCCGGTGGTTCTTGATGAATTGTTGAGCATTGAACAATGGGGCAAACCGAGAACCTGCAGTGGGGAACTCTTCCAGGGCTCAAGAGAGCAACCAATGCCAGCCCAAATGGAGCAAGAGAACAACGTTGATGCCGACTAAGGCAAACAGTGGAACCAGAGCTCCCAAGAATTGGAGTCGCCCAAGCCGTGGCGGCGCCCCTGTTGGGAAGTTACTTCCAGGGGCCATGGCAGGCGGCGGGCCAGGCCCGACTCGAAGATGCTGTGTCGTGCTTGCCAGCCATTGGTCCAGCGTTGGGGGCAAAGGCGGATAGAAGCTGTTGGCTTCTTCTGCGGCGGCGATCGGGTCTTGATAAAAGCCCCGAAACCCGAGCACAACACAGAGGTAATAGACTTCCAGCGGATCGAAATCCTCGAGCTCCGCCGCACGACGAGCGCCGAACTGTCTTTCCGAGGAGCTCTCGGCAGCAAAGAATCTTCGCCGTCCCAAACGTTGACGGTAGATCTGCTCTTCGAGGGGGAAATTCTCCCATTCTCGCCAGTCGAGCCTGTGGATGAACATCTCATCAATCCAACAGACCAGTGCATACTTCGCCAGTTGCCAGGACTCCGTCTGAGCACCCAACTGCCGCTCTGCATACGCCAGCCACTGCTCAAGCTCTCGCTGAATCGGCATGACGTTGCCGCGGTGCTGGGCCAACTGTCCAGGCTGGCGCAAAATCTCGATCACCCTCAGGATGACTGTGTTGACTGCTTGTGCAAAGTGGGGAGTCATGTGCAATCGGTGTGGCTCAAACTCATCTTCCGGGAACGCTCAAAGGACAACTTTTCTCAGCCAAATTCGCTCCCGAAAAACTGCGCCTGATTTTCTGCTGAATTCGGAAGAGAACCTGCCGGCAATCCCGGCGAAGCAACAGCTTCGGCCCATCGCTTGACGAACACTCTTGATGGACCTATTTGCGATCGTCCTTGCTGGAATTCCCCTGGTCCTCATCGAGAGGCTTGTGGGGACTGCTCGGTTTGGGCGGAGCCGAGGTCTTCGGCCAGGGATCGGCTTGCAGAATCACGACCTCTCCGCCCCGGCTGGCTGCCAAGACCAGCAATTCGTTTGGAGAGAAAGCTGCCGTGGTGGCTACGGTGTCAAAAGTGTGCAGGGTGAGTAACTCTTTGGCATCAATCTTCTCAAGGTTACCCTTCGGTGTTGTCAGCTCCCGCTGCAGACGACCCAGCGTTTCGCCAGCGGCGGATCTGCCCCTGGGTTTGCCTGCGTCCGAGGGATCAACTGCGGCCGGAGCGTCGGTCCTCGGGGGCAGGTCTGCGGCGCTCTCCGGGTGACTGACAGCCTCCTGAACGGAACTCATCACCTGCCAAAGCTTGACAGTTCGATCGTCGGAGGCCGTCAGAATCCGCCGTCCATCTTGGGAGAGATCCACCGCGTTGATCGGTGTTCCCGGGTGGGCGGCAAAGCGACGGAATGAGGATTGTTCTGAGTTCTCGACTGCCCCCACGAGGCTGGCATCTGCGGCTGAGAGCAGAGGCCGCCAAAGGCCAACATCCCCTTGAGAAGTCCCAATGAGTATCTGCAGTCTCTCTTGCACAAAGTAAGGACGGGCAACCAGGGCTTCGCCACGGATTTGGCCGCCATCGAGGAGATCGACTTCCTCTCCAGAATCAGCGTGGCAAAGCCGGACCGTCTGATCGGCCCCGGCTGTGAGCACAAATTGTCCGTCCGGCGAAAACTGAATGTCTCGCACTGCAGCATTGTGCTTGGGCAACTGGAACGTCACCCGGCGGTCCTTCACCGACCAAAGAGCGGCGGATCCGTTCGAGCCGGCGGTAGCCACCGTTTGCCCATCGGGGGAGATCGCCACTTGGTGGACGAACTCTCCGTGCCCATCCACCTGGAATTGGAGGATCAACTCGCCTGTGGTGGGATCCCAGATCTTGCAGACTTGGTCACGAAGACCCAAGCTGACCATCCGCGGGGGAGCGTTTTTCGGCGAGGTGGCCGCTGCCAGGGCGGCGCCTGTGTGGGCCACCGAGAGCGGCCGAGGTCGAGGTGGGGACTGCTCGTCAGTCCGATCCCAGACCATCACTTTACACTCACCTGCGGCTAACAGCCGACTGCCGGGGAGCACAGCAAGATGCTGGATGTTGTTGATTTCCCGCGGTGCCGGAAGGGTCGTGGGCTCTCCGTTGGTTCGATCGACCCAAAGCAAAGTATTTCGTTGTTGGGATTCCTGCTGCAGAGCAAGCGCTGCAAAACGTTCCTGCGGATCAGCGGACAAACCTATCGCCAGGATGGATCCCTCAAACTCTGGCTCTTCCCGCCGATTGGATTGTGTGAGTTGTGTCCCGGTCAATTCCAACAGCTCGGATTTCACACCCCCGCTCAAGTCGCTGCCCACAAGAGTGAAACGGCGGCCTCGGGAGGAAACCCAGGCAGTCGGCCGACCGCTCAGTCGCCGCCCGAACAGGGAACGCCCCTCGGGAAAACTCCACTGACTGAGCCCATCTTGAGCGCTGATGGCCGTCAGCCGTGTGGCCTGGCGGTTGAACTCCAGCCCAAAGACCGGATTGGTCAGACTCCGTTGGGTCAGCCTTTTGACCGTCACCCGGCCACTCTCTGACCAGTTCAAGGCCGAGACGACCCACAACCCATGCCGCGCCTGAAAGGGTGCAATCACCAGAGATCGACCATCCGGGGCAAAGGCCAACGCTCTCGGTGTCCGAGAGGTATTCGGCTTCTTCGCAATCCCCAAGCCCTTCAGGTCCGGCTTCCAGCCAGGCAGCTGCTTGAGCAAGATTTTTTTCAGTGGTTCCCGTAAAAGATAATGTTTCACTGATGGTTTAACCGAAGCTGTGTTCCAGATTTCCACGACTTCGTCTTTCAGCCCCACAGCCACTGTCGCTCCATCTTCGCTGATCGCCACAGCGGTGATGAGCTGGCCATCGGCTTGACGCACTCGCCAGCCTTTCTCGCCACCGGGATGCTTTAAACTCCACAAGTAAACCTCACCGCCCATATCTCCGGTGAGAGCAAAGCGACCGTCGGGCGTGGAGGCGAGCTTCTTCACTGGTTGACGATGGCCTTCACTAAGAAGCCGCACAACTCGGCCGGTTTGTGCATCATAGAGACGAACGGCACCGTCTTGACCGGCAGTGAGCACCTGACTGTCGCCAAAGAACTGGGCTCTCAGGTCCTCAGTCGGGCACTTCCAGGTTAACCGCGACGGTCCGTTGACGGTCTCCCAGAGCTTGACGTCTCCGTCGTAGCTGCCGCTGAAGACCAGCAATTGATCTCGACTTCCGCCGGCCAGCTGATCGCGAAAGGCTACCAGCGAAGAAACCCAGCCGCCGTGACCACGGAGGATTCTGATGGTCTTACGAGTCGAAAGGTCCCAGATTCGAACGGTGTTATCGTCGCTGCCGGTGAGCAGAAAGCGTCCGTCCGGACTCACCGTTGATGAGCGTACCGCAGCCGAATGCTCTGATAGCGTCGCATCGGGTTCAATCACATCATAGATCGATGCCGGATCCTTCCACTTCCAGATTCGCGTTTTTTGATCGGCACCTGTCGTGATGACATTCTTCCCATCAGGTGAGAAGCAAAGTGATTCGACCGCGCCTTGGTGGGCCCCAGCTTTTGGATCAGTCTTCTTCACTTGGAGAGTTGCATACAGCCAAGGAGTTTTGGATTTGCTGTTTTCCTTAGGCTCTGGCTTGGTCAAGTTCTCATAGACGGCCACCCAGCCATCGTCGGCAGCGGTGAGGACCCATTTGTCATCTGGAGAAAAGATGGCTGTGGTCAACGGCCTGCGATCGCCATCGGTGAACGTCCCCTCAACAACGAGTTGGCCCCCGGCATTCAAGCCCCAACGTTTGACCAGCCCGTCCTGGCTGGCGGTGAGCAATTGATTTCCTTCGCTGGAGAACCGCACACTTCGGACTTTCTGCTTTGAAGCGGCAACTTCGGCGATTTTCTTTCCCGTGGCCCAATCCCACAGCACCAGCCTTCCCTCCTTCCCCACTGAGGCCAGATACTTCTGCTTCGGAGAAAACGCGATTCCAAGAACAGCCGAACCGTGATGCAAAGACTTTTTGGCTTGGTGATGATCCCAAATCTTTTCGGAGAGAGGAGTTTGCGGATCGACTGACCAGAGATAGATCCTTCCATCGGCTGAGGCGGTCGCCAGGGTTCGAGTCAACCCATGCCACGCAATGTCGTAGACTCGCTGCGGCCTCTGTCCTTCGGCTGCTTGACCTCGAAAGCAGATGAGGTGTGCATGGCATTTTCGCTGCAGCCATCCCCATTCCCAGTGCGGCAGACTCTTGGCAGTCTGTTGCAGGAGATCCCACACAATCGCAAATCGATTCTTCTTTTCTTCAGATAGGCCTAAACGGATTCGGGAGACATAAGCCTCTTCTTGCTCACGCTCTCTGGCAACCTCAGCGACCCTGCGCTGGTGTGCCTCTTTCTGCTGGGCGATGACGGCTTCTCGCCTTCGATCATCCGCCAGGTTCCGGGCGTCCTCGGCTTGACCCAAGGCTTCGCGGGCTTTCCGTTCAGCGTTGAGGGCTACGTCTTTTGCGTCGAGGGCTTCTTTTTCTCTCTTTTCAGCAAGTTGCGCGCTTTGGTCTGCCTTCTGCTTTGCGTTGCGAATAATGGCATTTTGGAAACTAAAGACCACGACCGAGACTGAGAGAATGACAAAGCTGATGGCCAAAGCCGCCCAGAAGGCGTATTTGCGGAATCGGGATTTGCGTTGCTCGGAATCCCGGTCCTTCATCGCTTGCTGGACTTCCGCCCGGAGCGCGTCATGCGTTTGCTCCCTCGGGCTCAACAACGAATGGGCCAATTCCAAGTCGGCACGTCGGTAGGCGACTGTGGCCAAGGCCAAGGAAGCCTCAGCGATCCCGCGTTGGGCTGAGGCGTTGCCCTCCCACATGGCCACGGCTTCACGAAAGACCGCCAAAGACCGGTTCAGTCCGTCGTAATCACCTTCAAAGGGCTCTGGTTTCTCACGGGGTCGGGCCTTTTCCAGGTAAACGCGGGCCTGGTCCGAGAGCACGACACTTTCGGAGTGGAATTGATACTGTCGAATCGCTTCCTGAAAATCTTGAACTGTTTGATAGCGGTCGGCCGGACGTGTTGCCATGGCCTTCAAAGCGATCTCAACCAGCTCGCCTTTCTCTTGAGTCGTCGTGATGCGGTTTTTCCACGCATTGAGCAAGCACTCCTGGGGCGACTTGCCGACGTGCGGCGGAACCCCGGTGACGATCTCATACAAGGTTGCCCCCAGCAGGTAGATGTCGCTGGTGGGTTGGTACTGTTCCTTTCTTCCCTGTGCCGTTTCGGGCGACATATAGCTAGGGGTGCCTCCACCGGTCCGTCCTTCCGGCCCGGGCAGAAACGCTTTGCCCTGGGGACCAAACGAGGTCGCCAGGCCCCAGTCCATCAACAGGACCTCACCAAACTCCCCGAGCATCACGTTTTCTGGCTTGAGGTCCCGGTGAACAACGTCGCGGCTATGGGCAAAGGCTAGAGCGTCAGCCACCCGCATCAGAATGTCAACGTTCTGGTCCAATCGCCGCTTTCGCTCCTTGGCATCGGCTGGAGGCTGATCTCGCTCTCGCTCGAGACGGCTCAGCCACGATTCCCCCCGAACCCACTTCATGGCATAGAAGAGTTCTTTCTGCTGCGTCACCCCCAAATCATAAACCGGGACGATATTCGGATGCTCCAGATCACCCAGTGTCACCGCCTCAGCCAGCAAGCGAATCCGCATCTCTGAGAGTTTCCGCTTGTCGGTCACGCGAGAATGGATCATTTTGATGGCCAGCTCTCGGTCGACGGCTGTCTGTCGAGCGCGAAACACCTGACCCATGCCCCCCTCACCCAAGGACTCCCCAAGCTCATAATCAAGACGATCCCAGGCGACCTGGCTTGGTTCAGCCTCACACTGAACCATCGGGCCGACCTGCCGGATCTTACGAGTTTGCCGGTAAACACGCGAGCGTGGCAGGCTCGAGGCTTGT
Organism: uncultured Pirellulales bacterium; assembly: GCA_964648025.1. Lineage (GTDB taxonomy): Bacteria > Planctomycetota > Planctomycetia > Pirellulales > Pb10988 > CAZYKP01. Next base: position 34,093 of record CAZYKP010000049.1, read on the forward strand.
ACGAGTCCGTCCTGGTTACGTTGCAGCGTTTGCCCTGAGTGGGACGCTCGGCTAAGCGAGTCACCCCAAACACGCTGAATCTGCTCTTGGCCGGCTTGGTCCTCCGGAGTGCTCTCAACCAGACCACCCTCGTCTCTCTGCTTGTGGGACTGAAGCTGGCCTGCCCGGTCGGGGTTGTCCTGGTTGCCTGCTTCGGTGATTTCATCGAGAAAACCCCCTGGCGGCACAACCGGGGAGGGTACCGGCGGGGCGGAAAGTCGCTGATTGCGGGCCCGCGGATCAGCTCCGGCGAGATCCTCTACGGACATCGAGCTGGCACTATCCCCGCCTAGTGATGATCCTGGACGGGAGCTGGCCACCGCGGTCTTCTGATTCCCCAGAGCCGTCTCGACAACCGGCTTGGCCCGTTCCCAGGGAGCCCCCTGCGTTGAGGCTGGCGACTGCCGCAACTCAGAGTCCCCAGAAGTCTCCGGTGGTCCGGAGTCCCAAGTCGACTGGTTCTCTGCTGGGGTCGTCTCCTGAAACTGACTTAGCCGCAGCGGTTCCTGCGGTGCTTGCCTTAGGCCGGAAGACGGATCAGCCAATTCATCCAGATCAGACTCGCGCCATGCGTCCCCAGGGTCAGAACCCCCGGGGCCGTCTTTGCGGCTTGGGGTCAGCTCGTCCGGGTGAGCCCTTGTCTCGGAGTGATCCTGCTCCGAGTCTCGCCAGGCACGCTCTGTGGCAGGCCAAGGCTGACTGGCAGTATCCGAAACCGGGCTCTTGGGGGCTGCGTCTGGCGAGCTGTCGTCCACCAAACCCGGCCAGATGGTGTGGCTGACACCTTTCTGGCTGTCGGTTGGGCGTTCGGAGCAATCCGTCCCCTCCGCGACTGGCAAGTTCGATCCAGCAGTGCCTGCGTCTCCAGGATTTGGCGAGCCAGGTTGCTGAGGATCCTCAAGGATCTCTGCAGCAGGGTTTTGGGGACAGAATTGCTCCCCGACTTGTAAGGTAAGGCTAAACAGAGAAGGATCCGAGTCCGCGAAAGCCCGGCTGCTGGGCGGACCCATGAGGATGTGCAAGTCCGATTCCATTTCAGAAGACGGATCCGAGACAGGGGGCTCAACGATCGGAGGGGCGTCACGCCTCTCCTGTTGATCGCCCAATGCTTCCGGTAAAGGCTGGGAGCCGGTGGTTCTGGGCGAGGCCTTCTGGGAAGGTCCCTTGCTAGGTGGGCGTTCTGAGGGATTGATCGGGGTCGGTTGTTCGGAGTCCATAGGCTTGCTCGGCAGTTGCAGTCAGTGTGGGCACCGACATTACCCTGAGTCTTTCACGTCAAACTGCTTGTGAGAAAGCTGTGTCGCAGGAAAGTATGTTCGCGAAAAGACCACAGTTGATGTCAAAACACAATCGAGCTTGGTGGTGATCGAACTTGAGGCATCATCGAGTGGAGGCGGAGCACAGAGGCGTTACCACCAACGCTCCAGAGGAGCCCTGGCGTACTCCGACATCAGCCGATCCAGCGAGTTGTTCCCAGACTCACTCGGGGGGTGTGGATTCGAGCCCTCAACCATCGGTGGCCAGAGGCAGGACTGACGCCGGCCTTGCTGCCCGAGGGTTAGCAGCCCAACAACGATGACAAAGCCGAAAGCCGCTTGGCCCAGGTCAAAGGACCCTTCGGACACCTGCTGGGAGTCATCCAGCTGAGAGTCAACAGTCGATGACTTCGGTGTTGAAAAAGTCGGGGTGAAAACCTCAGGGGATTGCGTTGGATCAGCAGGCAGAAGTGGAGTCGGCTGATCGACCGGGGGAACGCTGCCTTCAGGGCAGAACTCTCGAGGGAGATCCCAAAAGCTCTCGGCTGTTTCAAAGGCCTCCACCACCTGCGATCGATTCGAAACAGTCAAGGTCACATCAACCGTCTTGGTGTCCTTAAACGTCGGGTTGGAACTCTGAGGGTTCGGCCGCTGAACGGTCACTTGAATTCGATAGATCCCGGGGGGCAGCTCCTTGAGGTGCTTTTGGATTCTCTTCAGGATGGCTTCCAAAGTCGGCAGACCGTCTTCGTCCTGCCGGTCTTCTCCTGTCTCTGAGGAGAACAACTTAACAAACTTTCCTTCTTTTCCTTCCTGATCAGATTCGACAAACACCTCGATGACGTACTGAGCTAAGTGCTCTCCAGGTCGGGTCCCGCTGGGAAGGAATGTCTCACTTGCGGTGACAGTCTGCAGCGAAACCACTTGAATGGTCCTCTGGACTGGGAAAACCGGCAGGGTCGTCTCTTCGACAACGCTCTCAGAAGGCTCATCCAGAACCACCTGCAATGGCACCAAATCGACGGAATTCTCGCCGACAATCACTTGAAAACGGGCGGCTCCGTTTTGAAAAGCAATCACAACCTCGTTGGTTCCACTGTTCTCTTGAGTGTTCTCCAGGAGAAGCTCAATGCGAGGTTTCGGACTGCGATTCAAACTTCCAAAAGTGATCAGGGGGACGTCATTGAAGACGGTCACCACGTCTTCCACTTCGGAGACCAACTTCGCCGTCGGTCGATCCAGAGTCAACTGACCGCCCACTTCGATGAGATCCGCCTCCAACATCGACTCTCCCGGCGCCAGGTCGAACTCGATCTCAAAATCCATTCCCAACGTCAAATTTCCCGCCAACGCCTGCATCGGCTGATTTTGGTCTCCCGGAGGATCGGTCAGCGACCCAGCAATGCTCAGCTTCCCAAGCTCAGTGGCAGTCGGCTCCTCCGGGTGTGAGATCGGGTCATCTCCATGCCAGAGCCTGAGGACGCCCTGATCCAGGACAACCTCATTGGCCACAAAAAGGGTCTGATCATCGCTAACAAAGAGATCTCCGTTGATGGCCAGCCGATTCTCAACAGCAATGATCTGAGGAATCCCTTGAGTGAGATCGGCATTGACCGTCAGTGATTCCAATCCTTGGATAATGACGTCCTGGTGAAGTTTGACAACTCCGTTGACTGGATCCCCACTCTCGGCGTTTGGATATTCGGCGGTCACCGTGGCTCGATCACCACTTAAGCCTTCCTGAAACTCAATCAGCAAGCTCGGCACAGGGAGCGAAGAACGGGCGAGGAATTCAACATCTTCAAGGACATTCACCTTATTCTGGTAAGTTTGCGGACCTTGGGTCATCACCATCTTGGAGTAAACCATGGTAGGTCCCTGGACGTTGATCCCATGCAGCTGCGTGACAACATCGTCCGGCTGGTCACCCAACTGAAGATTTTCGGTCACCCGGGCAGCAAGATCCGGGACGGCAACCAAGGCATGCCGACTTGGTAGGTCTCCGTTGGGCAAGATCGTCAGGGCGTTATCGTTATCATTCAGAGAGACCGCCATGGCTGCGGCGTCTTCCGGGTCAGGAACTGCAGCGGTTTGGGAGGGCACAAGCTGAAACTGCTTGTCACTCAACCGTTTGACGAAGTAAACGCCGCCGTGAATAAGTTCTCCGAGGGCGTTTCCTGAGACGACTTCGTAGCGGACAGGTTGACCATTCCGGAGGCCATGGTTCGAGACCTCGATCGTCTTCTCATTGATGATTTGGTGGGAAGGTGTGTCGAGGACCAGTGTCTGGGGATCATCCACGCCGGTGACCGATCCTGCAAAGAGCACCTGAGGTGCCTCCAACTCCACGGGCCCCAACAGCGTAACATCCATGAGATAGTGTTGGTCCCCACTGGTCTTCACCGTGGGAGCGTTGCTGGCTGACCCGTTGTCGGTCGTCTTGATGGTCGGTCGCTGGATTTCGGTCGGAGCCTCAACACTTAACGCCGCAAGATCCACAGAATTCACGATAGTGACCTGATCATCGGAGTCTTGGCTCTCTCCAAAGCCGAGGACTTCAACAGCCAGCTCAGGACGGTGCAGATCCTGCAAAATCACCCGTTCGGCTTGTGTTCCGTCGGAGTCCGGTTCATCTCGAATGACGACCTTGTCAACCACCTGCAGAACTGCCGAGGGCGAGTCGTCCGTCAACTCCTGATGACTTCGCCTCACCTGCAACTGTCGATCCGTCTCGGCAGAACTGAGATGCAAGTGGGCTTGATCGCTCAGTTCCAGCTCAAGTTGACTGGCGTCCAATAAGATCCTTTGACTCAAATCCTGAGCAGCGATCGTTCCTCCAAAGAGGATCGGCATTTTATCTGTGTTGGCCGCACTCAGCGTCACTGCCGAGCAAAACTGCACATCATCATGAAACCTCTGCCTGCCAAAGGTGTTGATGTTCTTGTGGATGATGGTGACCTCAGTGGGATCACTGGCATCGTGTCCCTCCAGGTCACATGGGGTCTGCAAAGAGGTGTTGGAGCTGCCAGTTTGTGCGTCTGTGGTGAGGCTCTCCAGACGATGGTTTCCGCCCACTTCTGCTAGGAAAACAGTTCTGCCGGAGACACTGAGCATGAGGTGAGAATAGGTTGACTCCTGCCCGTCGTCATCCACAGTCGACGCAAAAGTGAGATTGGCCGCATCGAAGGTGATCTCTTTCTCGGTGTCGCCGGAGTGTTGGTGGCTCAGGATCACCGGCCCTTGGTACGATTGATCGGAGCTGGTGCTAATCCGCGGGGTATCAATGCTGGTGTGGGCTTGGACGTCCAACGATTTGAGGTTGGTGAGTCCTCGCAAGGTGATGGAATCTTTGTTTCTGTCGTCGACATCATCCAAAAATCCCTCCACCGAGAGAGCCAACTCGGGGATTGCAAAGCCATCGAGAATAGCAGTTTCGCCTCCGCTGCGATCGACAGCTTCGTCCTCGTCGCGGACCAGCAGCTTGGTGAGATTTGTCGTCTGGAACTGGGTCGAGACACTGGAGGTCCAGGACCAGGTGGCGTTCAGAGCGCTGCTCTGAGGGTTCAACAACAGCTCGGCCCCTTCCGGGACTTCGAACTGGACCTCCAACTCCCCCGACTGCATCTCATCAGCTTGGAGGACGATTTGGTGCGGTGGCTCGTCTTCGCAACGGTGGAGGACCGGACCGCCAAAGCCAATCACTGGGCCAGTCAACGTGACGTTTCCGACATCAGGGGCAAACTCCAAGCGACCGTCGTAGGTCTGTTCACCAGTCGTGGTCACCGCAATATCGCCGATCGTCACCACACTGAGGCTGCCGTCCTGGGCAAGGGTTTGCGGGGGACAAGTTGACAGGAGATCCTCAACGGCCGTCAACCAGATGCTACTGGCTTCGATGGAGAGTGATTTGAGGCGAGTGTGGGTCCCGGAGATCGTGACAGGCGCTTCACCCCCAGAGAACCCACTGATCTGAACGGACAGATTCGCGGCATCTACCTGATCGAGGGTGATCGTTTCCGCGCCACCGGCCGAGCTTACGATCAAATCGAGCACATTCGCCAGACCCAGATTGGTGACCAGCCCCGGGGTGTTGACCTGAAGCTTACGGGAAGTCAGAGCCGCACCGGCGCTGTCAACGAGTCCGACAATCAGTTCTTGAGTGTCGAGATTCGGTTCGCCCGCCGAGGCGGAAAATCCGCCAGCGAAGGTGATCGTGCCGGTGGGGTCTGTTGTGTTCCCATCGGAATCGAGGGTCACGTTGCTCGAGAATTCGACTTGGTTATTCAAGCTCATATTGCCGCTCCCGCCATCCTTGGCGGCGGTGCGGATATTTGCCCCAATGACAGTCCGACCTGAAGCGGTGGTCGAGAGGCTATCCAGAGCAGCGATTTGACCGATGCCTGCCTGCAGACGAGCTGTGTCCACCACATCAAGAACTAAGTTGGAACTGGTCGTGTCGGTCGCCTCATTGGTCTGCTCGTCGTCGACCGTGGACTGGAAAGTCAGAGTATCTCCCTGGAAGGTCACATCGCCGGCAAGTTTGAGAGGGTCGCCAAAGGTTTGAGTCGTTGCACTGATGTTCGCTGTGACCACGGTCACATTCGTGGCGACCGTTTTGTTGCCCGGTGTGGTGGTCAAACTATCCAAAACACGGTTGTCTTGGCCGACGGCCCCCTCCAGACACGTCTTTCGAGAGACATCCAACGTGACATTTGAGGGTGTCGCTGCTTGACCATCGTCCGCCACCGTGGAGCGAAAGGTCAGCTCCACCGCGTCAAACGTTGCATCGCCGGCGATTTCAACGGCATCCCCGAAGGTCTGGGTCACTGCGTAGACACTGGAGCCAACGACCGTGATATTCTCACTGCCGGTGGTGAGATCCACTTGATCGGTTTCCAGGCTGTCCAAGGGACGTGCATTCGTGCCGAGTTGGCCTTCAAATCGAGTTTCTCCTGAGACGTTGAGCACCAAGTTGGACGTTGTGCTTCTTCCAACCTCAGTCACCGTGGATGCAAATCTCAACTGTGAGGCTGACAGGGTGGCGTTTCGTTGAAGCTCCACCTCACGAAGATAACTCTGGCCCTTGGTTGTTGTCACTTCAACAGTGCTGCCAGCCAGCCCGGCGAACTCGGTCTTGGCGTCGCTGCTGAGAGACTTCAGGGTGATGGTCCCCTTCAGAGTCAGTAGGTCCGATGGATCGAGGCTTGGCGGACCAAAATCCGCGAATCCTTTGACCTCAACGGCCAGATTCTCGTCGTTCAGCCCATTCAGGGTGACCCGTTCAGCCATAACGCTGTCACCATCCTCAACATCTTGAACCACAAGCTTCTGGACACCTTGAAAGAGAGCTGAGTGTGTTCCTCGTGTGACTTTCAGACTCTCTCCTCTCTGAGAGTCAACGTCAGTTTCAAGAGTCACTTGAACTCCAGAATCGAGAGCAAGGGCGACCTCGTCGGTGTTGATGGTGATAGGATCGGTGGAGCGGTCAATCGTCCCGCCAAAGGTGATTGTGTTGGGTTGGGATCCGAGAGCCGTCAACGTCACGCTGCTGCCGAACCGGACATCCCCCCTGAACTCTTGATTTCCCAACCCATTCTCGGAAGAGAACGTGCTGATGTCACCGTTGATGGAGGTCATTCCACCTCCTGTGACCGTCAGCCCCGTCAGCGGCCGGTTGTTTTGGCCAATGGCTCCAAGCATCAGCGTCTTCGCAAAGTCCAGCGTCAGATGGGAGTTTGTTCCCGCGTCCCCGTCGTCCTGAACTTGAGAATTCAAGCTGAGGTCGTCGCCGGTGAGCCGGGAATCACCTGCGACCTCCACGACCTCAAAGTAAGTCTGGGTTGTTGCGTAAACGTCCGCAGCGATGACGGTGGTTCCACTTCCCTCGTCGGGAGATTGGGCTTGGTCGGTATTCACGCTGTCCAACCTCGCTCCGTCTTGTCCGATCGTTCCCTCCAGTCGTGCTTCCCCCGAAACGTTCAGCGTCAAGTTGGAGTTCGTGTTGGTATTGCCGTCGTCTTGGACTGTCGACGCAAACGTCAGAGTTGTCGCCGTGAAGGTGACATCATCTGCCAGTTGAACTGCATCGGCGAAAAGCTGAGTGGCCGCGTAAAGATCGGCCTCCAGGATGGTGACACCACTTGCCCCACTCGGCGATTGGTCGGTTGTCACGCTGTCCAACCTCGCTCCGTCTTGTCCGATCGTTCCCTCCAGTCGTGCTTCCCCCGAAACGTTCAGCGTCAAGTTGGAGTTCGTGTTGGTATTGCCGTCGTCTTGGACTGTCGACTCGAGGGTGAGCATTGTTGCAGTCAGGGCGACGTTATCTGCGAGTTGGACGGCGTCCGCGAACGTCTGAATGTCTGCGAAAATATCGGCAGTGATGACGGTGACACCGCTGGCGGCAGCCGGCGACTGGTCGGTCTTCAGACTGTCCAACCTCGCCCCTTCTTGGCCAATCGGTCCCTTCAGACGCGTCTCTTCCGTAACGTTCAGGGTCAAGTTGGAGGTTGTGTTGGCATCTTCGTCGTCTCGGACTGTCGACTCAAAGGTCAGCGTATTGGCTGTGAGGATGGCATCGCCTGCGACCTTCACAGCATCCACAAACGTCTGAGTCCCAGCGTAGATATTTGCTGCGATGATGGTCGCTTGGTCGTTGCGACCTTGCTGGATTCGATCCGCCCTCAGGCTGTCCAACTGGCGGTTGGACTGTCCGATCGGGCCTCCCAGAAGCGTTTCCCCGACGACTTCGAGGATCAACCCCGAATCGGTGGCATCGTCCTGGTCATCTTCAACGCCGCCGCCGAAGGTTAAGTCCTCTGCGGTGAATGTGGTCGTCTGGTGGAGCGTGGCAACCCCTCGATAGGCCTGGTCTTTTTCGGTCTTCACCTGTGCGGTTCGGACCAAAGTCTTCGCGTCGCTGCTGAGTGACTGAAGAGCGATAGTCCCACTTAAGGTCAGGGAATCACTCTGGTCAGATTGGCCTGGTTGAGTCCCATCAAATCCTTTCACCTCGACCGTCAGTTGATCGTTGAAGAGCCCCTGCAGCGTGACCGTTTCCGATGCAGCCGATTCATTGGTGGCAACGTCCTCAATCACAAGCTTCTGGATCTCCCGCAACACCGCCGTGGACTCTCCTTGCTCGAAGAGCAACCCTCCCGACTGTTGGCTGACGTTCAGCTCCGAATGATCGGTGAGGACCACGACGACCTCGGACGCATTGATTCTGGGATTGCCGCTAGGGCTGCTCAGTGCTCCTTCAAAAGTGATGGACTTAGGCTCCGTTCCCCCGGCGCTCAAGGTGACGGCGCTATCGAACTGGACGTTCCCCCGAAACTCTTGATTTCCCAACAGCTCGTCCGACGAGAACGTGCTGATGTCGCCGCTGATGGAAGTCGTTCCACCTCCCGTGACTGTCAGCCCCGTCAGCGGCCGGTTGTTTTGGCCAATGGCTCCAAGCATCAGCGTCTTCGCAAAGTCCAGCGTCAGATGGGAGTTTGTTCCCGCGTCCCCGTCGTCCTGAACTTGAGAATTCAAGCTGAGGTCGTCGCCGGTGAGCCGGGAATCACCTGCGACCTCCACGACCTCAAAGTAAGTCTGGGTTGTTGCGTAAACGTCCGCAGCGATGACGGTGGTTCCACTTCCCTCGTCGGGAGATTGTCCTTGGTCGGTCTCGACTCGGTCCAACCTTGCGCCGTCTGCGCCGATTTGACCCTCCAGGCGAGTTGTCTCGGAAACGTTGAGAATCAACCGCGACGCAGAACCACCGTTTGGGTCGTCTGCAAGGCTTCCACCGAGGGTTAAGTTCCTGGCGGTGAACGTGGTCGTCTGTTCGAGCGTCACCAGACCTTGGTAGGTCTGGTCCTGCTCGGTTTCCACTTCAGCGCTCTGAACCAAGGTCTTCGCGTCGCTCATCAGCGACTGCAGGGAAATGGTCCCGCTCAACGTCAGCAAATCGTCATCATCGGTCTGTGGGTCAGTCTTATCAAATCCGCGGAGCTCAACGGCCAAAGTCTCCTTGGTGAGCTCCTGCAGCGTGATCGTCTCCTGCTGAGGGGAATCATCGGTCTGAACATCGTGGATCAACAGGTTGCTGACTCCGGCAAGAATGGCTGAGACGCCACTTCGGGAGACCCTCAGCTTCTCGCTCTCCTCACTGATGGCGATCCGGTCACCATCATCCAATGTCAGCACCAGCTGACTCGTTCCAAGCTGAAGTGGACCGCCCTGCCCATCGATCGGACCACCAAAGGAAATCCCTGCGTCCTCGTCGGTCGTCCGGAGATTGGGGATTCCTTGAAACTCCACTGCGCCTTGATAGACCTGTTGGCCAGCGGTTTGGATGGGTTCAGAACCCTGGACGGTCGTCTTGCCGTCAATGTTCAAGGACTGCAGAGTGAGAGCCCCTCGAAGCGTCAGTCGATCATTGCCATCCTGCTCATCTTGAAAGCCGTTGATCTGGAGGTTGAGACTTTCATTGTTCAGTCCCTCCAAGACCACAGTCTCAGCCGGCGATCCGTCTGTGGATCCGGGCAGTCCAGAATGGTCGTTGATGACCAATTGAGTCAGATCGACCGTCTCGATGGTGACCGACTCTCCCCACTTCACCTCCAGATCCCAGTTCCCGTCGGTCGGCGGAGAGGCCGCCGTCATCATCAGAGCAGCCTCCTCGTTCAGGTCGAACTGAAGGGTCGATGCCTCCACGGAAATCAGGGAAGACTCTCCAGCCAAATCACCACCCAGTGCCACCAAAGGGGCCTTCAGGGTCAGATCTTCAAGATTTGAGCCGAGTGTCAGTGTTCCCGCATAGGTCTGAGCCTCGACCGTTTCGATGCTGACATTGGTCGTTGATCCCCCCTGATCAGCCTCAAGGTGTGTGTTCGCCTCGATCAGCAGCGATTTCAGGCTGGTGGTGCCCTGCAGAATGACCTGATCGTCTCGTTCCAGATCAGCTGGCGATGGGCTCCGAAATCCCTCCAGGACAACCGACAGCCCCGAGTCGGCCAGACCGACAAGCCTGACAAGTTCTTGCTTTTCTTGGGTATCCCCGGTTTCGACATCGTTGATCACCAAGGTCCGGAACTCACTGAGTGACTCGTTGTAGGTGCGTTGGTCTCCATCGTTGGTGAGTGTGACCTGCAGCATTTCTCCTGCAATGGCCACGCTGGCGACGTCGCCATCAGTCAACGAAAGGGTGCCCACATTATCCGCCACCGTCAGAGCTAACAGGCATCGCTGCTCAAGTAACTCCACAGACAATTCCACAGGGCGCCTTGAGGTGGCCCGTCGTACTGGACCATGCCGGACTGGTGAGGTCCTTGGAAGGGTGAACGCAGTCGAAGTGGGACCAGATCGCAGGCCAAATCCGTTGGGGGAATCGGAGCCGCTCATCAATGCCAACTCGCAGAAAGTCATCGAGCCTTGACCGGTCCCGAAGAGTTCAGGACCGAAGGAACCTTGGCTCAGGAAAGGGATTTTTCCTGCCTCTACTTTGGCCGCACCGCAAACGGGTAGCCAGAAAGCCTCAATGCGGGAAAACCCACACCAATTGTGTCTATTCAAAGAAGACAATACGTTCTGATCAGTGGACTGCTCAGCAGAACGTCGGCTCTTGGAAGCCCGTCCATCCTGTTCCGGAAGACCTGGCTGACCAAAAACTGGCAACTGCCTCGCAGGCCATGTCCCCTCGCTCGTCAAGCGTTTGGTCCATCACGCCCCCAGCTCGATCCCTAAAACGTCGCAGTCGTGTTGGGGTTGACGACAACCACGGTTCTCGGGGACCCAAGTTGTGGAAGCCAGCTGAATTCTGAAAGGTTGTACTCAGGCTGAGGACAATCTTCGCCCGTCCGGCACAGCGGAAAGGCTGGTAGATCAACAGCTGCCAGATCAACAGCTGCCAGATCAACAGTTGCCAAATCAAAAGCTACCAGATCACTGGCCGTTCCGGCGGCTCGTGTTTTGAACGAGCAAGAATTGTCCTCAAGAGCAGTAGGATGGAGATGGTCCCAATGTGGACGCCCTAACGGGGGCCGGCATTTTCCTGCTGCAACAGCAGAAAGCCCCCCGGCGGTCTGTAGCAGCAACGATGAACGGAGCCCACAATTGTCAATTCTTTTCAGAATCGTTGAGAAGAATTTTTCGAACCGTTCTCGAAAGAGAAATTCAGCGACCAATGCTTGCAGTCAATCGGTCCCACAAACACCTGAGCAAAAGCAGAAAGCGGAACGTGAGCCGACTAACCAGAGACTCCCGTAGTTTAACTTGTTGAGCACCCCTTGCAACGAGAAATCTTCGCCTAAGTCTGGAATCCTGGCCAAAGTCTTCCTGGCCAGGACAACACGCAACGGTGGCTCGGCCTCCGGAGCCCCCTGCTGCCTACAATGCAAGGTCTTGGGGCGATGTCCTCCCGTCAAAATGGAGATTCAGCAAAAACCAGCTCAGAAGAGGTTCTTCGCTCAGCGTCGAAAAGTTTTTTCTTTGGAAGGTTGGTTCCCAACGAAATCTCGTTATCGATAACATGGGAGTGCCTGGGGCATGGATCTCGAACCAACCCGAGACCTTTGGATGTTGTCAGCAATTCAACCAGCCCTGTTCCCAGGCTGCCCAACCCAAATGAAAAATCTTCGGCCGAGGAGCGTTCTGCTCACACAAGCTTCGCGAAGAGTGACCCGTACGTCTTGAGGCCGCGCTACCTGCGGAAATGGAGGTTGCTGCAGCATGGGTTCTCCTAAGTGGTCTTGGTGGATCTGAGGAATGACGGAGGTTTGCATTCTTTTTGGGTCATCATTCTCGAGAGCTGGTGGTATCATCCAGGCATTTCGGGAGGTTGGGGACGTGCCTTGGTTCGCAACCTGCAGCCTCTAGTTCCACGCAAAGAGCGTGCAGTTTTCGCCCCAAAGTTTCCGCTACGAAGTCTCCGCCACGAAGTCTCCGTAGAGAGTCAGCTGTTTCGAGGGGAACCCCTGGCCACGAAGAGGTGATTTCAGATGACCAGTCGTTCCGGCAAGCTTGACCTCCAAGATAGTCAGGAGTTCTTGGCCGAAATCGATGATGTCATCCGCAAATTCGAGGACGAACTCTGGGGCGGCCATAACCCCTCCATCACCGACTACCGCCTCCACATTCCGCAACACCTCCAGGAGGTGGCTCAACGTGAAATGGTCCGCTTGAGGGAGGAATGGTTGGAGAACACTCCCTCGCTGCCAACACCACCCCCGATTGATCCCAAGCCCCGAGTGGGCATGCAGCCGATCCCCGGCTACTGGCTGCATCAGCGAATTGGACGAGGGGGATTTGGCGAAGTGTGGAAGGTCAGCGGTCCCGGTGGGACCTGGCAGGCTCTGAAATTCATCTCCCTCACTCGCGATGGCAGCGGTGCTGAGTTTGACGCGATGCGTCTGATGAGGACCATCCGAAGCCCCTACTTGATCCCCATCAACGGTTTGTTTTTACGCGACCGCGAGGGCAACATCATCCCAGATCGGCTCAGGCCCTCAACCGAAAGCTCGGCAACGCACTCGGATATGGTCGCGAACACGCCCGACAAGCAGCCCACCGAGAAACGTTACCAAAACACTTTACCAGTCATCGATGCGCAGGCCTGGGACCTCTTGGTGCTCATGGGGCTGGGCGAGAACAGCTTACAAGGCCGTCTCCAAGAGTGTGTGGTGCAACGGGACTCTGCCATCCCGTTTCCGGAACTGCTCACCTACATCGACTGTGCCGCGAAGGGTCTGGATTTCCTCAATGGAGAGGAGCCGATGGCCGGTCATTGCGAGCAGGTCATCCATTGCGACGTGAAGCCCCAGAACATCTTGATCTACGGGTCATCAGCTTGCTTATGTGATTTTGGGTTGGCTCAATTGATCAACAAGCAGTCAGGGCCTGGAACTGACAAGATCGCCTGCACGCCCTTGTATGCTGCCCCAGAGCTGTTTTTGGGCAACCCGTCGTCAACAACCGACCAATACTCCCTGGCGATCACCTATGCCTATCTGCGGACTGGTCGGCACCCGATCGCAGCTCGGGACATTCCAGGCATCCGCCAGGCTCATCTGGAAGGCTGCCTTGATCTCTCGGCGTTGCCCAGCGAAGAACTGCCGGCAGTTCAGCGGGCGACCCATCGCGATCCTCACCTGCGATTCTCCAACTGCCAAGAATTCGTCCAAGACCTTGGACGCCGATTTCGGTTTGCTTCGGTGATCTCTGTCAGAGACGTCCCCAAGCTGCCCCCAGAATCCTCGACGCGACCGCCAGGGAGCAAACCCACCACCATTCATCAAGACCCAAGAGACGATCGAAACTCAGCAGACAATCAGTCGTCGGTCGAGAATCATTCACTGAAAAACGTTGACCCCAGCACCGGTCGGCCCCAGCCGCAAAACCCCCACGGGACACTCTATCCTCCTTGGGGAGATGATGATCTCCCCAGGACACCGCCAAGACCCCCGGAGCCTGCAGGAGATCCTCATCAACCCTCACCGGCGGATCTCTCTCCGGTCATGCTTTCTCCAGCTGAGGTGCCTTGGGCTGAGGTGCCTTGGGCTGAGGTGCCTTGGGCTGAGGTGCCTGCAGCCGATCCCCAGGGCTGCCGAGAGCAAGGAGAGGATTTCCCCTCAGGCGGTGGGAAAGCCAAAACAGCCGATCCTTGGGGCTTCCCGGATCAGCCGAACCCGCAACGACCTGCAACTGGCCCCAAGGTTCAGGAGGGATCACACGATCCTGTGGGAGTCATTGGGTTTCCCAACGAGCCAGATCAACCGCGTGCCGTCCCAGGGGATCGGAACGCACACCCTGAACAAGGCGAGGGGCCGTCGACTTTTCAGTGGCCACAGCCGGCTGCGGAATCCCGGCCCCGGCCGACACCTGAGCCGTCGATCGCCCCAGATTGTGAGGGAGATAAAGTCTACGACGATTCCGAGGAGATCGAAGCCTGGATTGGGCACCAGGGCGCGATCGTCGGCGACGGATGTCAGTTACGCCAGTTTGTTGCGCGTCTGGGCCGCATGGAGGCCTGGCAGGCTCAGCAAGTCGACGGCCAGAAAACGGTTAATGTTTTGCTTTACCCGCTCACGCCAGAGCGAGCTCGAACGATTCAGACCGAACTCTTTTGCCTGCCGACGCTCTCGGACGACAAATCTCACAAAAACATACACCGCTTGCGGACTTATTGGTTGCTCGACGCCTACGGCCAGCCTAAGCACTCGGGTCGAGCGGCTTATCTGCAGCAGGGACACCCCTGCACTCTGGTGACCGTCTCCCGAGCCATCGACCTGAATCTGGAAATGCGGTTGCAGCAGGCCATGGCCCAAAACGAAGGGCTGACCGACGCCGAGATCTTCGGGTCCATCGAACAACTGGCCGCCGCTTTGGATTTTCTCAACGAGCCCCGCCACCACATCGGGGACCAATGTGTGCGGTTAGTCCACACACAAGTTTCCCTCTTTAACACCTGGGTTCAGAAGAGCAAACGAGTAAGATTGAGCAACTTTTGCTACCTCCGTGCTTTGCAGGGAGACCACCTCCAGCTGGCCGACCTCAACGACTTCCCGGCCCGAGAGTTCGGTGTGTTTATTCCACCGGAAGTCCGAGACTACGGACAGCTCTACCCCACCAGCGACCAATACTCCCTGGCATTGGCTTACATCCAGTTGCGAGCAAGGATTCCCTCAGATGCCTCCTCCGATCTGCAAAGGCAACTGGAGCAAATCATCCGAGACTCAAGTCGGCGACAGGGCCCTTTGGGATATCACGAAGCCCTCGTCTTGGCTCAGGCTACGCACCCCAACCCCAGCCAACGCTATCCTTCTTGTTTGACTTTTTATCAAGAGATTGACCAGGCCAACCCCAAGCAGAAAGCTCGCCTTCTCCCAGAATCATCTGCATGATCCTGGCTTGTTGGCAACAATCAACTCTTCTTCCGAGAGCACCGGAGTTCGTCTTCTCGAACCGGTCAAGTTCTCGGCTCCGCGGAAACACCCTTGCAAGAGGGGGGTTTCATCGGTCGTTTCACTTTGCCGCAAATGCCGCAGAGGCGGATCGGCGTCATCCTGCCGACGTCATTGGCCAACCAAAACTCCCTGGATCGAAAGCTCAGCTCAAATCTGTGGGAGTCGTTTGGCCATTGAACATGCCAATTCAACCAGAGAACTGCTTTGAGACTTCAGTTCAGCAATCTCCACCAAGATCATTGTTCCATCAGCGACCCCTCGATTCGCACAGCCTCGCAGCACGATCCCTCTTGATTCCCCGAACAGCGTTCGACGACGTCCCTCAAGAACAACTGACCCGCAGAACAACTGACCCGCAGAACAACTGACCCGCAGAACAACTGACTGGCGGAACAACTGAGAATCCGGGCTTGCGGGAGTGCCTCTGGTTGTCCCCTCCGGTGGTCACAAGTAAGGGCAGACAGAAAGCCCTGGATCGAACAGTTCTCTGAATCTCAGGAAGCAACCGCCGAGCCGACCACGGCTAGAACGGGTAGCGCATCAATGCCGCCAATGGCCCACCGCCGGGAATATCAGCGGCCCTGACCCCGAGAACACGTGCACCGGTGAGGAAGGCCCGGCCGGCAATTTCGTCCACCAAATCGTAACTGGCCGGACAAGGTCCGTCGGCGAACTGAATCGCACCATCGTCTGTGAGCGTTCCAGGCAACGAACCATCAATATCGATCAGCAACGTCTGAATCGCACCGCGGGAAGCCGCCCGAGCGGCCTGGGCAACATCATTGGTGGTGCGGTGTTCCTTCATACGCTCGTGGTAGAGCTGGTGCAGGGATTGGATTTCCTGCTGGAACAAAGCATCCAAGATGGTCCGTGCCTGCTTGGCCAACTCGGCTTCGCTGTGGCCCTCAGGGTTGGTTCGGATCGCCTCGGCAGCAAGGTGCGGATAAGACTGCACCCCGCGATAGATCGAAAGAAGCGGGTCTGTGGAGGCCAAGACCAGCGGTTCATCGCGTCCGGCAAGGAAGTCTCGCAAGGCAGCGTCGACCGCTCGTGCGAATTGAGTCAGCCGGACTTTACGTCCCTCGTCTCCTTGGATCCGACCGCTTGGAGAGCGGTCTGATAACGCTGCTTTGCTTTTGCCGACGGCACTGGCCGCGTCGGTCGGCAAGTCAGCAATGCGGACCTGTTGGGCCGGCATATCGCTGGAGACTTCGACAACCCGCACAGCATTTTGCGACAACGCCAGGATAAACGCCGATTGCGGAGTGGTCATCACCCGCAGTAACGGACGGATGTGAAAGCGGTCGCTCACCTCAAGGGCTGCCTCAAGACGGTTGGGCAGCCGAAAGGTCTGCACATGCTCAGGCGTGGCAAAGATCGCTAAACTGTTGGCCTGGACACTCCAGAAGAAATCATCATCGACGATGTCCAACAGGCTCTCTTGCAAGTCGCGAAGTTCGCGTTTGTCATGACTGCTGAGCTGACCAATCGCTTCGGAGACCAGGTTCTTCAAGGCGATTCGATCCGCCTGGGCCTGTTGTGTCATCGGCGTGGTCGGCAGGTAAATCGACACATGGGCCGCCCCGCGGTTGAGAACGAGGGACTCAAACTCCGCCCGGGTGGGCAAATCGATGTGCAACATCGCTGGCTCTCCAAAAAGTCGTTGGCTGCTCTCGATGGGAGTGCTCTCTCACGCCTGAGTCCTCCTGCAAACCATCAACCGGCACACACCAGGCCGGCACCCACCAGGCGGGCACCCACCAGGCGGGCATCAGCCCGTTTTGGGGGGTAGCTACAGGCTTGCCGAGGATCCAGACGAGCGATCCATTGTGAGCCAACATGCTCAAGGGAGAAAGTATGTTGCGGCCACTTGAAGACGGTTGCTGCGACCGACCCGCTGATCAACATTTTCGCGAAGTCCGTGCAGATACTCGATCCCCACTTGGAACCGCGGCATCGGTTCCCAAATCAGGTTGGCCGCCAGGTAGGTCACCCGGCTGAGATCCGTCGGCTCTTGGAACGCTGCGTTGTCCAACGAGTTCTCCGCATAGGTCAAATTGGAACTGAATCGCTCGGTCCATTGATGAGTCACACCGACGGTCCAACCAAACATGCCCAGCACCTCAGCCGAGCTGGGGGATGCCGGGGCCACATCAGGTAACAACCGAAAGCTGCCAATGCCCTCTCCGACAACAACCTGACAGTAGAAACGGGTGTCCTCCTCCATCAACAGCACACCAGAAAGATTCACGCCCCAAGACGGTTCGGTAAGCACCTCGCCGCCCTCGGGTTGAAACCCCAGCACACGGTAAACGCCAGCCACCTGAACCTCGTATTGCGGCTGCTCGTAGCGAAGATGCGTGGCCACATCGGGGACTGGGGTTCGCGAGGCTCCCAACACGCCCAGCGGCGGGTCAATCAGATTTGTACTCTCTTCAACACTTAACGCCCAGATCAACTCATCTTCCACCAAAGGAACACTCAGTCGAAATTGGGCCCGACGTACCGTGATCGCCGATACTGAACCCTCGAAATCCAACGTCCCGGGAGCGGCAGCTAGGTCAGCAAAAACGCTACGTGTTTGCCCAATAAGAAACCAGCGATATTCCCCAAAGGCATGCCGTAGGCGGAAGGCATCTCCGACTCCGAAAAAATCTCCTTCAGCATAGAGGCGCACCACCTCATCCTGATGCAACCAGCGGGCATCGAGGCTCAGGCGTGTCTGTCGGGCATGCAGCCGGGCGTTGGTCCGATCGGGGGCACCGACGGGAATGGTTGGCACAATGAAGGAATCGGTCGAGTCGATCGGGTCGAAGTCGTAGATAAAATCCCCTTTGACGAAGCCGCCGATCTTGGTGTTGATGTTCTCACTGACGATGTGGAGTCCACCGGCATACGGCGTCAGGCCTATATAATTCGGACCGACGTCCAGGTAAATCGTTGTCGTCTTCGGTGCTGGCAATCGGGAGATCGGTCAGAAACCGAGATTCCGGGATCCTATCATCGAACAATTCGATCGTCAGGCCGTCTTGGTCGCGGACCTCAATTCTGGTTGCCCCTCCCAGAACGACTTCGATCACATCTTCCTCCTGGCCCAGCTCGTCAGCACCCTCCTGGGAAGAAATCCCCCCGGCGGCCTCCTCCGGCGGCCGGCCGTCACCGGGTGGCTCAGTCTCCGGCAGCGGAATGGCTTGGGACTCAACCCCATCTGTCTGCGCGCTGGACAGCTTGGGGACTCCCAGCAACGCAGCGAGGACTGCGACTGCAGGGAAGACTGGCCAACTGCGAGCAATCATCTTCAGGCCACCCTCTGATGCTTAGGGAAAAACTCGCGATAGGCATCGGGTGTCCAAAGGGAGAACCATTGACGAATGTGCTCAAGGTGCCGCCGCATTCTCTGCCCCTGGTCATCAGCCCCTTGAGGCTTTGCCGGTCCGGTTGCCTCTTCCGATGACTGCCACTCAGACGGCCCCCTGCCCGGACTGTAGCCAATCTTCTCACCAGAGCACACGACCTGGAAAAATGGCATGGTGGCAGAAGCAAGTAGGCCCCAAGAACCAAGTAGGCCCCAAGAACCAAGTAGGCCCTGAGAAACAAGGACGGCTTACTTGGCGGGTGAGCGTCATGAAAGTGGGTGGGCAGACAGCAAATGCCGGGCAACGGTGCGGGGTCGGCCTGCTGGTCTTGCACTCAGAGCATACGTCTCCAGGCGGGGGCTGCGGTCAGGGGCGGAGTTCAGCAGAACTCAACGGAGAGACCAGCCAACTGAGGTCGGCAGTTCGTCGGGGATCGCTGTCCAACTGGACCATAATTCCCCCCCGTTTCCCTGACGCTCACACCTTGCGCGACTTGTCCACCGGTGGCAGCGGACAATCGATGATCACGTTTGGAGACTTGAGGTATTCTCGCCAAGAGGGACGGTCTCGGGCTCGGAAGCCTGGTCCTGCTGGTTGGCAGCGGCCGAATGCTCGGGCGGATAGATATTGAACAGGATGGCGTAAAGGACGGGCGTAACGATCAGGGACAGTACCGCTGCGAAGGAGAGCCCGAACATGATGCAGACGGCCATAGCACCAAAGAACGGATCTTGCAGCAGCGGCACCATCCCCAGCACTGTCGTGAAGACAACCATACAAACTGGCCGCATCTTGCTCGTTCCGCCAACGATGATGGCGTTGTAGGCCTCGAGCCCACGCGATCTCTCGGTCATGATCTTGCTAAGCACGACAATCTGGTTTTTGATCAACTCGCCGCCTAAGGCCAGCACTCCCAGGAGGGCCATGAACCCAAACGGTTGGCCGGTCAGCAGGAGACCGACGGTGACGCCGATCAAACACAGCGGCATGATCAACCAAATCAAGGCAGTGATCCGTAGCGAGTTGAACAGGCACACGACGATGAAAACCATCAAGGCCAAAAAGTACGGAACCGGTTTGGCCAACGCTGTCCGGGCGTCGTTGGAATCTTCGTACTCGCCTCCCCACTCCAGCGAATAACCGGGCGGTAGGTCAATTGCTTCAATCTGGTTGCGAATACGATTGAGGAGACTACTGGCTAAGCCTTCTCGCGGATCAGCATGGACGATGATCGTTGGAAAACGATCTCGCCGATGGACCACCGGATTCTCCCAAACCGTCTCCACATCCGCGATGACCTGGTCCAGAGGGATCATCCGTCCGGCCACGGGACTGTAGATCTGCATGCTGTTGATCGCCGAAACGTCACTGCGTTCGGCAAGCGGCGGCCGGGCGATGATCGGGAGCAACCGCGTTTCCTGCGGATATGTCCCCCGTCCGCTTCCGGCCTCGCCTGGCTCTCGGTAAAACCCAACCACCCGTCCCTCAAAAGATGTCTCCAGGGCCTGGGCGGCGGTGACCCGAGTAATTCCATTGCGCCGAGCCTGCATTTCCAACAGCCTCGGCTGCACGACCTTTTCTTTCTCGCGCCAGTCGTGTCTGACGCCTTTGGCACCGCCATCGTTTTCCAAGATCACCACCGCCTGATCGGCCAACTCCCTCAGCACCTCCGGGTCCCGTCCTCGGAAACGAACTTGAACGCGTCCTCCATCACCTGGACCTAGCAGAAATTTGTTGGCCACAGCGTTGGCCTGCGGATGCTGTTGATCGAGGTGCTGTTGAACGACATCGATTAAGCGATCGATCTGCTGGTGATCGTCGACTCGGACAAGGAATTGGACATAGGCGGAGTTTTCTGACTCTGGTGAATAGACCAAGAGAAATCGCAAACCTCCACCGCCAACGAATGACGCGACGTGTTCCACGTGGGCTTGCTGGCGAAGGAATTGCTCAATGTTCTCAGCGAAGGATTCCGTTTCACGGATATGAGTTCCAGCCGGCAGGTGCACATCGACCATGAACTGGGGACGCGTCGCTGGGGGGAAGAAGCTTTGGTCGACCCTGGTAAAGCCCCAACACGAGGCCACAAAGGCGACAACCGCTGCGACGACAACCGCCCAGCGGAACCTCAGCGCGAACTTCAGCAGATTCTGATAGAGCCGAAAAACACCATGCTGGTAGGGATCACTCTTAGGTGTCTGGGTGTCTTTGTCTTGGCGTGGCCGAAAGAACACGCTGCCCAACAGTGGAGTGACCGTGACCGAGGAGACCCAACTGAGACTCAAGGCGATAAGGATGACCCAGAAGAGCGAGTTACAGTATTCCCCGGTTCGATCTTCCGAGAGACCGATCGCCGCGAAGGCGAGCACGCCGATGGCCGTCGTCCCGAAGAGCGGCCATTGGTTTTGGGCGACGACGTCCCGAATGGCATCCAGCTTGTTCTCGCCGGACTCGATGCGGACTTTGACCCCTTCGATGACGATGATGGCATTGTCGGTCAACATACACAAAGCGATGATCAACGCGCCCAGGGAGATTCGCTCCATCAGCAGGTCACCTTGAGCGAACATCACCAGGAAGGTGGCCAGAATGGTCAGAAAGAGCACCGATCCGATGATGATGCCGGTCTTCAGAAAACTCGGCCAGAACTCCGCATCGCATCCCTCCAAGCTCCCCCCTCAAAGGAGGCGGCAATGGACGCCGCTTGGAGGGATGACCCAACTGGCAGCACAACGGCTTTTGGGGAGAATTCTTGTTCGTCCGAAACCCGTGCCCCATACCAAGGGTGGTGATCTGGCAGCCCTTCTGCTGCGCCAGATGTGCCAAGCTTTCCCGTGACCTGAGTCAGCCCTCCCGAAGCACTCATCACCAATCTGGGATCTCACCGCACCGGGGAAATGGCGGCCCCCAAATTGAGATGGGAGATTGTGGTCAGATTGTCAGCGGTAGGCGACACAACTTCAAGGACCGCCAATGAGAGACATCTCAAACAGCTCGGCCCGCAAACAAACCAAGGGTCTCGCCGGAAGCTTCCGGCAAGACCTTTACTTGATCTGACTAAATTGATCCGGCCAAGTGCGAGTCTGGCCGTGCGAGTCTGGCCGTGTGAGTCTGGCCGTGTGAGTCTGGCCGTGTGAGTCTGGCCGTGTGAGTCTGGCTGAGCGGGAGCATCACAAAGCTGGGCGGGCAGCCTACTGGCCTGGCGTCGGTCCGCTGTTGATCTGGCTGACAGGTCGTGGGAAAACGACTGCTTGCAGCAGCGGGTCGCTGAGGGGGGCCGTTAGCGGGCTTTCCTCGAACGGGTGCCAGCCAGTGAGCAGGCGAATCCGATGATGAGAATCGCACTGCTGGGTTCCGGGACGATCGGTGCCACAGCAGCAAAGCTGGTGCCCAGACGAAACTCGTCAAAGTCGGTGGAATATCGCCCGGCCACCACGACTGAGTCAAAGCGATCAAGTTCGGCCTGGTAGACGATCTGGGCAGTCGCTTCGTCAGGCTCGCTGCCGAGGGAAGGGTCGATCCACATGGTGATTTGGTCAACACCCTCTTGGTATTCGATTTTAGCAACGATGAACGCTTGCTCGCTGGAGGGAACTCCTGAGTCGATCCTCGGGCCACCTTCAGGAAACAGGCCCCAGTTGCCGCTATCTAGGCCGACTTTCCCTAAGTAGAAATCGCCATTGCCAAGGGAGAAGCCAGCCCAGCGACCGCTTCCTCCGGCGTTATCGAAGGACTGCCCCAGAAAACTCATCCAGACTGTGTCGCCATCGATTCCGTAGGTTCCTTCCAAATCACGACGCGCGATCGAGCGGCTGCCAAAGGATGTTCTCAATTGGTTGCCCTCTTGAGTCAAAAGGACATTGCCCTGGGCATCGGTATAGGAGAGCGTCTCGGTGCGGCCATCGGGGCCGGCCGGGTCGGCGGCGTCAGCGGGAAACTCGGCAATGCCTGTTGCCAACGTGGCATCCACAAAGGTGGGCTCGCCAGTGATAAAATCGTCCCAGGCTCCGCCCCATCCGGTGCCTCCGTCGAGGCCCTCAATTCCCGGACCGGAGTTCCAATCGACATGCGGATAATCAAAGGGCTCATAGACCTTCAGCTCTGGCCGAGGTGGTGCCGTGCGGAAAGGGGCCACCGACGCATAGTCGGTCCCCAAGCGAATTTCATCGATATCTGAGGAATACCGTCCCGCCACAACAACCGAATCGAAGGTGTTCAACTCCGCGCTGTGAGTCAACGCCGCGGTGGCATTTGTCGGGGTCTCTGCCAACACGGGATCAACCCATAGGGTAATATCGTCTAAACCATTTTGGTAATCGATCCGTGCGACGATAAAAGCTTGCTCTTTGGAGGAGACCCCGGAATCGATTCGCGGTCCACCGCGAGGGAACAACCCATAATTTCCTGTACCGAGCCCCACTTTTCCTAGGTAAAAATCCCCATTGCCTAGCGAAACGCCTGACCACCGGCTGCTTCCGCCGGCGCCGTCGAAGGATTGTTCCAAAAAGCTCAGCCAGACAGTCTCCCCATCATTGCCGAAGGTGCCGCTGAGAGGACGCCGGGCAATGGATCGAGAGCCAAAGGAGGTCCGAGCTTGATTGCCGGAGGTTTCCAAGATGTTTCCTTTTTGGTCGACGAACTGCAGAGGCTCAGTTCGAAAGTTGCTCACATCCGCTGGAAATTCGGCGATCCCGGTGGCCAAGCTGGCGCTTCCAAAGGTGGGCTCGCCGGTGATGAAATCATCCCAAGCCCCGCCCCATCCTGCCCCACCAGTCAAGCCCTCAATGCCTGGACCAGTGTTCCAGTCGACATGCGGATACTCGAAGGGCTCATGGGCAAGCTCAACGGCTCGGACGAACTGAGCGGCGAAAAGAACAATCACGACACACAAACAAGTTGACCTGAACATGAGAGTCTCTCCCGGAAAGGAACACTGAGAACTCACTCAGCAAGCGGCAGCCCCTGAGTGATCCACCAAAAAGTCATTTCGCCAAGCAGACAATCCACAAGCAGCATCTCAAATGGCCGTGCTCATGAACTAGCAAGTCGTCTCCAAGCCACATCCGACACGCGGGTTGGTGTGAAATCCTCGAGGGGATGCTCCTGATTCCCTGACAAGTCTTCGACCAAGCGGGCACCTCTCGTCCGGCAATCCGGGCTTCCGGTGGTGCCTCAGGCTGCCCCCTTGAGATCATTACAAACAAGGGCAGACGGAAAGCCCTGGGTCGAAGACTAATCCGAGGCTCAGCAACTACGGGGGTTGATGGTGCGAATCATTGATTCGAGGAAGTTGAGTGCATAGGGTCCTGATAAGACGCCGCTGGAGTGAGACTTCAGGATCAGTTGCCAATCCGAAACAATTCACAGTTTCAGGAGGCAACGGTTTTCAGGCCAGCTGGGGGTTTGGCCGCAGCAAGTGTGCTGGTTGGCAGACAGTTGGATTGATCAACTAGCGAGAGATTGGGCCGACGATGGAAGAGTGAGAGAGAATAACGCGGAGAAATGAAATCTGCGTGAGGTCAAAGTGAAATCTGCGTGTAGTTCGCGAATAATCCTGCCCAGATGATTCGCTGGTGCAAGTCTATCCGTGCACGTTCGCCCGCTGCTGTTGGGGAGAATCTTGGCTCGTCCGGTTGGTGGCGTGGCTGCGGAATCAGCGGTTGTTGTGCCTATCCAGCGTTTTGGACGAGCAAGAATTTTCCCCAACAGCAGCAAGAGGTTGGCCTTGAGGATGCTCTGGCCGCAGACGTTCGCCATCAACCAGGAGAAGAGAAGATGCTCGACCAGGCCTCGCAAGGACGCGTTCAGACGTTTTGCTTGATGGCGCTGACCGCCGCGGTGATCGCGTATTCCATCTTTTGGTTGCGGCCGGTCCTGTTGCCATTTGTGGTGGCGCTGTTCATCGTCAGCGGGCTGGCGCCTTTGTTGTCCTTTCTGCAACGGAACCTCAGAGTCAACCAATTGGTGGCTGCGGGAATCGCCTTCCTGATGGGAATCGTGGTGCTCTTCCTGCTGGGCTGGATGCTGCGTTTAAGCGTGCTGGATCTGGCCCAGTACGGCCCGGCCTATCGAAAACAGATGCAGACAATCGTCAAGCGGCTGGAACGGTCTTTTCCCACTTTGTCGCAAGCCAACTCAACCGATCCACAACAAGCCGATTCGACGCCAACCGATCCAACGCCCGGCGGCCGGGATCTCTCAGAGCAACAAATCTCGGCCGATCCGGCCCTCTTGACCGATCAGCTGCTTCGGGACGGACTCTCGAGACTCTCGCAAGCTCTTCTGGAACTGTTCTCCTCCGGCGCGGTTGTGCTCATCTACGTGTTCTTCTTGCTGCTGGGTGCCAGCGACGTCGCTGCCCCTAATCCGACGCTTCAGGAAATTGACCAGCAAATTCGGTCATACCTTTCTCTCAAATCTGTCATCTCGCTACTAACAGGAGCGGCGTTTGGATTCGTGCTGTGGCTCTTTGGGGTGCCCTTGGCTCTCACCTTGGGATTGCTGGCCTTTTTGCTGAATTATATTCCCAACATCGGCCCGCTTATTGCCAGTCTGTTGCCCATTCCTTGGTAAGTGTCCATTTTCGCGCAAGAGGCTAGCCTCGAACCTCGTCTGTCAAGGA
>CAZYKP010000050.1:0-11630 GCA_964648025.1 uncultured Pirellulales bacterium
TTTGGCAGTCGGTTGATTTTGGCAGTCGGTTGATTTTGGCAGTCGGTTGATTTTGCCAGTCGGTTGATTTTGGCAGTCGGTTGGACGGGAATCCCCCGAGTCCACGAGAACCAACTGCCAAATCAGAAGGAAACCAACTACTACTGACCTTCGGAGAAGTTTCCGACCCAGGGCTTTCCGTCTGCCCTTGTTTGTGATGACCTCAAGGGGGCAGCCTGAGGCACCACAGCAAGCCCGGATTGCCGAAGGAAACGCCCTGCTTCGTCGAAGACTTTTCAGGGAATCAGTAGGCTTTGTAGCTCATTTGTTGCTCGACTTCGGTTTGAGCATTCAGCCCAAACACAGTTCAGACGATCCAAGGCTCGGAGCTTGCCGACTGTGGCGACGATCACCAGTTTAGCCAGCGAGGCCGCCAGCGGTTCTGGCATGCACGAAGGTCAGCAGTGAAGAAGCCGACGGAACTATTGGCAATAAGCCAAGTCCCGTCGGCGTTCCAGGAAGCGAGGTCGGTGGCAGGGGGTGGTCGAAGGCTATTTAGGGAATCAATCGTAGTTGCTAAAGACTTGGTCGACTGCGGCCTGATACTGCTGTGCTTGCGCGGGGCTGACGACAGGCCTCACCGCAAAGACCTCACCGTCAATCCCCACCAGATAGAGGTTTCCTTGGTTGTCTTCGCCAAAGGAAACGAGCGAGTCGATGGTTCCGACATCGGGCGTGAAGTCGCTAGTCCGATCGACCAGGTTGAGGTAGTTGGTTCCGTCGTGCTGCGAGGGATCGGAACCGTCGAACTGAAGGGACCACAGCTGGTCGCTGATGAAGTCGCCAAAGAAATATTGGCCCTGCAGTTGGGTGACGGGCCCTCGGTAGACATAGCCGCCGGTCACGGACCTGCCTTGAAAGGGACCAAAACCATGTGAGTAGTCGTAGACAGGGTCAATGCTCCCAGGAGGCCGGGGACCGCCGACGTCCGGGGTGGCAATTGTTCCTTCACGGAGACGCCAGCCATAGTTCTCCCCGCCGGTGCTGGAGGCGGGCTGCACGCTGATCTCCTCGCGTGCCCCCTGGCCGACATCGGCGACGTACAGGTCTCCGGTGAGCCGGTCAAAGCTAGGCCGCCAGGCATTACGCAGACCGTAGGCCCAGATCTCGTCGTCGCCGAAGGTTCCGACAAACGGGTTGTCTGAGGGGATCGCATAGTTGCGGCTGTCATCAGCGGGGAAATCGTCCCCGTCGATGTCAAGTCGCAGGATCTTACCCAATAGGTTATCGCTGAGGTCTTGGGCGTTATTGCCTGGATCGTTGCCTCCGCCCCCATCGCCACTGGAAAAATAGAGATAGCCGTCGGGTCCAAAATCCAACCAGCCGCCGTTATGGTTGGATGCCGGTTGAGCAAAGGAGATAATCAGCTCCAGAGTGCTGCTTGCAGCCAGGTCCGGATTGGCGCTGACCTGATATTGCCGGATCTCGGTATCTCCGCCCAGATTCGTCAGACTCACATAGAAGAGCCCGTTGCTCTGGTAGTTGGGGTGGAAGGCCATCCCCAACAGCCCCCGCTCGCCATCGGTCGAGACATCAGCGCTGACATCCAAGAAAGGTGTGGCGTTGACCGAACCAGTTGTCTGATCATAGATCACAATCTGGCCGCTCTTTCCGACGATGAATAGGCGGTCGTCGTCACCGGGAGCAGCCGTGAGAAAGAGTGGTTGCGGGAGACCTGAGGCAATTCGCACCACCTCAAAGGATTCGCTGGACTCTTCATAAATTCGGATGTTGCTAAAGAAGCTCACAGCAGTGGAGTTCGCGTCATCATCGTTGACGAAGAACAGATTGTTGAAATCTCCTCGATAGAAATCTCCGACTGGAATGCTGAATGACACGACACCGGGAGCCGATTGGGCGTAGTCGGCAAAGTTCGGAATGCCCCAGTCTTGGCTGCCGTACAACTGAAACGTGCGGTTAGTCTGATGAGTGGTATTTGTGTCGAAGCCAATACCGTGAATCTCTCCTTGCGAGCTGCTGGCAAAGTCAAACTCCAGGATGGTATTCTCGGTGACCGTATACGAGAAGTCGATCTTCTTCCAGTTATTCCCCTGGAGACGAAGGCTGGTCCCACCGTCCTCGATTGAGACCGAGCCGGAGGCATCGTTGCTGCCCCCGTAGGAATCAATGCTGAAGTTGTTAAAGTTGAGCACATCGCCTTGGGACTCGTTGACGATGACTGTGACAGTCGCGGTATCGACGCTTCCGGGGGTCCCATCGTCGATGGTGTAAGTGAACGTCTCGGTGCCGGTGAACCCGGGCTGGGGGGTGTAGTTGATTCGTTGTCCGTCGGTCGTAATCGTCCCCCCTTCTGAGCCGCCGCCCACAGCGATGATCCTCAGAGACTCTCCGAGATCCGGAGCGATGAGATCATTTCCTAAAACGTCCAAGGCATTATTTTGACTGTCACCGGCCACCATCTCGAGATCATCAACGGCAGTCGGCGGGTCGTTAACAGCAAGTACATTGACAGTGACCGTTGCGGTATCTGTGCCTGCGGAGTTGGCGATGGTGTAGCTGAAGGTCTCGGTGCCGAAGAAATCAGGTCCGGGTTGGTATTCGATAGTCTCCCCAACGATAGTGACCGTGCCCCCCGCGGAGGCTAAGCTGGCCTGGGTGATGCTCACTGAGGCCCCTCCATCATCATCGTTCCCCAGAACCGGCAAGGAGACCACGTTGGAATCCTCATTGAGGGTGAACGAGTCATCCACCGCACTTGGCGGCACTGCGGCAACATCCTCATAGATCTGGATGTTGCTAAAGAAGCTCACAGCGTTCGCGTTGGCGTCATCGTCGTTGGTAAAGAACAGGTGATTGAATCCCCCTTGATAGAAATCTCCCACCCGAATCCTAAACTGTTGTGTGTTCGGGGCCGACTGCTGATAGTTCGCGAAATCCAAGATCCCCCAGTTCTGAGTCCCATAAAGCTGAAAGGTTCTGTCGGGTTGGTGGTCGGTATCGGTGTCAAAACCGATGCCGTGGATCTCGCCTTGGGAACTGCTGGTAAAATCAAACTCCAAAATGGTGTTTTCGGTGACTGTATAGGGGAAATCGATCTTCTTCCAGTTGTTGCCCTCCAGACGCAACGTGGCCCCACTATCCTCGATGAACGCGAAACCGCTCGCATCATTGCTGCCTCCGTATGACCCAACCCGAAAGTCATTGAAATTCAACACTCGGCTGAAATCCGGCTCCACGGTGACGGTAACCGTCGCCGTATCAGTGCTTCCTGCGGTGCCATCGTTGATAGTGTAGGTGAAGGTCTCCGTGTCGGTGAATCCAGCGCGGGGTGTGTAGTTGATCCGTTGGCCATCGGTCGTGATAGTCCCTCCTGCCGAGCCGCTACCTACGGCGACGATCCTCAGCGTCTCTGGACCATCAGGAAAGCTGGTGTCGTTGCTCAGCACATCCAGGGGGTTATTCTGGCTTCCGGAGATGACCGTCAGCGAGTCGTCCGTGGCGGTGGGTGGATCGTTTTGAGGGAGCACATTGACGGTGACCGTCGCGGTATCTGTGCCTGCCGAGTTTCCAATGGTGTAGTTGAAGGTCTCGGTGCCGAAGAAATCAGGTGCGGGTTGGTACTCGATGGTCTGCCCGACGATCGTGATCGTTCCCCCGGCTGAACCGACAAACTTTTGGCCCAGCCGTTGATCGAAATCCATTGAGAAGCTGAATTGGCTGTTAGCGTCGGTCTCGAATCGATCAAGCGTCGGCGAATAAGTGCGGAAGTTCAGCTGATCGTTCTGCTCGTCGAACTCAATTAAGCGAAGCCAGCCATCACCTCCATTATTGCGATGCTGATAATCGGCCAACACTTCGAAAACGGGGTTGCCCGCCATGTTCGTCGCCGTTTGGGCACCTTCTCCGATAATATGACCGCTGAGCACCAGGAAGATCTGATCGTTCGGATTCACCAAGTTGACAAAGACATTCTCTCCGGCACTACTGCGTGAGCCACTGGCCTGCGTGTATTCATGGGTGCTCAAAATCGTCGGGATGTTCGGATGGGCATCAATGACCGATTGAGCCCACTGCAGACTGGTGCTTCTTGGTCGCCATTCCAGAGAGATATGAAGGTACTCCCGTCCGCCGACTGCAAAAGTCTGGTAATGGTTGAACTGGTCGGAGGAGGCCCCGCCGTACCAGGGCTTGCCCTCGTAGCGGGCTGAGCCAAAATTGGCGACATACTCCTCAGCAGTAGATTGGAAGCCAACGATGTCCAGATCGTGGTTGCCCAGCACCGCTCCATAGGGCAAGCTGGGCAAGTTGTCATCCAGGATGGACATCGCCGCGTCCGCACGAGCCCACTCCAACGCATTGAGATCCGGACCTTCACCCCCGTTCTGAACGATGTCACCAACGTGGGAGACAAATTGAATGTTCTCCTGCAGCACGTTGTCCACAATCCACTGGGTCTGGGCGTTGAACAGTTGCGGAAAGGTTTCGCTGTAGAACTGTGTATCCGGCAGCACAGCCACCGTAAACGTCTCGGACGACTGGGCTGCGGCGCTGAGAATGCTCACCGCCTCTCCGCCGCTGTCGTCATTGGCCAGGACAGTCAAGATCGTCGAGCCGGAGTCTTCTTCCACTGTAAAGGTGTCATCCAACGCTGTGGGTGCAACGGTCGCACCTTCCTCAAAAATGCGGATATTGCTAAAGGAGCTCACAGCATTGGCGTTGGCGTCATCATCGTTGGTGAAGAAAAGGTGATTCAACTCCCCTTGATAGAAATCGCCGACCCGAATCCTAAACTGTTGGGTGTTCGGGGCCGACTGCTGATAGTCCGCGAACTCCAGAATCCCCCAGTTCTGGGTCCCGTAAAGCTGAAAGGTTCGGTTAGGCTGGTGACCGGTGTTGGTATCAAAACCGATGCCGTGGATCTCCCCTTGGGAACTGCTGGTAAAATCAAACTCCAAAATGGTGTTTTCGGTGACCGTATAGGGGAAGTCAATCTTCTTCCAGTTGTTGCCCTCCAAACGCAAGCTGGTCCCACCATCCTCGATGAACACCGAGCCGGAAGCGTCGTTGCTACCTCCATAGGAATCAATGCTGAAGTTATTGAAGTTCAGCACATCGCTACTGGTGGGGCCGGCCGCGGCCAGCCAGTTGAACAAGTTGACTGCGTAAGTTTGATTGTCAAAGCGAGTGATGTTGGTGCCAGCGCCACCGATGTTGAAGAACGTGTTACGATCATAGTGGCCGGCGATGCGGCCCTGACCGTAGGTGGCGATCAATACGGAGGCATCGCCGCTGTCACTTGGGACGGAACTCCCTTGGTTATTGCCGCCCAAGGGCGGTTCGTTCACCCGAACGTTCCCCTCTGCCCCAGCCAACAGTGTCACCTCAACGCCAGGGACGCTGTCGGTGACACGGAAAGGAGAGACCCCCTCACCATCAAATTGGTTGACTCCATTGAATATCGGATGAGTAGGCACCAAGATCTCACCGGGCCCGTCGCCAACAACATAGGTTCCCTGATCTTGGTAGACTTGGATACCAAAGAGATCCAAGAACTGCTGATCAGAATTTGGCGCATCCGCCCAGTCGGAGCCGAAGTTCGCATCAGAGATGAACAGTGCTGCCCCGCCGTTTTGGATGTATTGGCCGAAGGCATCCACATCGGCCTGTGAATACACAGCGTTGTTGGAGCCGAAGACGAGCACCTCGTATTGACTGAGAGCCAGGCTGCTCAACGCAACCGCACTGCCTTGGCCCGCGGTTCCAGGTCCCTCGATCACTTGCTCCAGCGTGTAGCCCTCAGCCTCCAGGGCATCGGCCAGTTGTCCCCACCCATGGTTGCCCCCGGTTGTCAAATCGTTGTTGATGTCAGCAAGTTGCTCATCGCTTCCGCCTTCAAGAAATCCGCCTGTGCCACTGCCACCGCGGATGAACAAGATTCGGCCCGTTCCGGTACCCTGCAAGGTCGTTGTGCTCAGAGCAGCCACACGCTGCGTGCTCGCGTCATCCAGCAGGAAGCCACCAGCGGCCTGGTCATCCAGTCCCGGTTGGCCGTTGAGGACCACCCGTGGTTCCAGTGGCTCAACAGCCAGTGGCCTGGCAAGGGAAGATTCCCGGCTGGTCAATCCTCCTGCTTGTTGCTCAGGGCGATTGGTCCCTCGCAACGGTCTTCGCCTCCGGGCAACACGGGCCGAATGCTGTTGGCAACAGTGGGGCGAAGATGTCGAGCCGTGACGGGGGTTCATGATAGCTACTCCTAAAATTTCCAAAGGCCTCAGTCGCAGGTCAACGGGTCCGAAACGAAGCACAGAACGCACGTCTTGCGATCTCACGCACAAGTCTAAGGTGGCATGACTTCACAAGACTTGCCTTGGCCTTGCAGCACACAAAGCAGGACGAGCCAAGTTGCAGAACATCGGATTCGAACAGGAGGAGGATCAGCCGGTGCTTCAGGTTGGTGACAGAGCGTGGTCAGCGTTATCCGTTGGGCGGTCGTGCAGTCAGGAGTTGTGGAAAGCTCGGCTGGATTCTTGATGCCCAGAAAAGTTCCCGACGACTTCATTGCGGAACGACCGACGGTCTGAGCTCCCGTTGGTCGCCCTGGGTCGAAAACTGATCCAGGACGTAGTAAACCCCCTCTCAGCCCATTTGGACACCAGAGGGACGACAATCTGAGCATTTTCGCTGCAGATTACCTCTCTTAGGCCGCAGGCCTCTGACTCGGTGGTGGGAGAGCCCACAGTCAGTGCCCACTGTTGAGGCCGGGCGGAAGGGGGTGGTTGTCCTCCATCCGCATTGGGTCCAGCAGCTGCTTACGGGATTGGACGATCCACTCAGCCCCTCGCCAGATTGGAACTTTGAAAAAATCGTGAACGGACGAACGTTCTCTTCAGTGGATGACTCCCAAGGCTGTTTGGGGCTTTCCAACAGCGTCCAACCAATCACCAACGCGCGAACAGGAGAACAGTTCGGATCGCAGGAAGCACGCACAGTCAGAAGTTCATCTCCTCGAAACGTCAACACCCTTTCTGAGAACTAACAATTCCAAGCATCAACAGTTCCAAGAACCAACAGCTCTGACCCAGAGACAAAACGGCTCAACAAAGAACCGACCTCTCTGACCGGGTTTCTCCCCTTTGCTGGGGAACCCGCAGACCGGCTTTGCCCCTTGGCCCTCGCGGAGCTGGACTGACACGGTCTGGAGACTCGGTTTTTGACAGAGAGCTTCGTCCACTCGGTTGGACCTTCACGATTGGACTTCCTCAGAGGGGTGGTTGGTTTGAAGCCTCAAGTCCGGACCTCGCAATGATCATCCGCTCCAGCAGTGAAATCTGACGATGAACCTGCCGGAGGACAAAACTCACCCGGTATCAGCTGGAGCAACGCCGATGCAAATCGATCCCAAGCGACGTGGAAAACTACCTAAAGTGGATAGGCCGATCAATTTGAGACGGCCTGAGGGAACCTTGGGTGGCTGGCGGCTGGAGATCCCCGGAAAACGTCCTTTGGCCACGGCCGCTGTTGTCAACAACCGCGTGTTCTTGGGGGGAGGTTTTGGCAGCTACGAGTTCTACTGCCTCGACGCAGAAGCTGGAACTCTCCTTTGGCAGTACCAAACTCACGACGATGGTCCAACCGCGGCGGTGGTCTGGGAGGACTATGTCGTCTTCAACACAGAAAGCTGTGAGTTGGAGGTTCTGACTATCGCTGGAAAGTCCGTTTGGAAGCAATGGCTGGGTGATCCTTTGATGAGCATGCCCGCAATCGCCCAGGGAAGGATCTTTATGGCCTACCCCGACACACGCGGGGACCATGAGCACTATCTGTCCTGCTTTGACATCACCGACGGGAGATCTCTTTGGCGTAGCCGTATTTCCGGGGAAATCATCACCGCTCCTGTCTTGGCCGAGGATGCAGTCTATCTGGCCACGCTGGATGGAACCTTGTACTGCTTTGCCCAAAACAGTGGCGTTCTGCGCTGGCAGGAAGACTGCAATGCCACCTCGTCTCCGGTGGTGGTTGATGGCCAGTGCTACTTCACTCAAAGAAAACCGGTTCCTGGTAAGACAGCCTCCTCGGATGTCCAACAGACCGAACACTGCGCCAAGCGAACGATCTGTCCGAAGTCGCCGATTCACGTCTACGGCTCGACCAGCCGTATCGCCGATTACCTCGACCACCGCATGCGTCGCTCAAGGTCTGCCAAATCGGCTCTAATGGCCAAGGCTGATACCGCGGTGGGCTTTGGTGCAACCAAAGGTAGTAGCAAGATCCATCAAGCAGTTCGAAACTTGGGGCATGGCTCCGTTGCCGAGGTCTGGGGATATCAAGGCTCCAAACCCTTTTTCTGGAGGAACAGGCTCTTTGCCTCTCTTGGGGACACCCTGCACTGCCTGGATACGGACACAGGGGAATCTGTGTGGACGTTGCAGCTGCCCAAGCACGATTCCTCACCGCTGGTCGACAGCGTGCTGACGCCCCCTGCGATCGCGAACGAGAAGGTCTTTCTCGGCACAGCGACCGGCGAACTCCTGGCTCTCTCGGCAGAAACAGGCAAGACGCTCTGGCACGACAAAGTTGACGCAACCTTCGACTTTCAGCTCACCGTTGTCCAAGGACGCGTGTATGCCCCAAGCCGCACCGGCACGCTCTTCTGCCTGGAGACTGGTGATCCTCAGGACGACGGTTGGGCGATGTGGGGGGCAACTCCGCAACACAACGGATTGGCTGGGAACCACAAAGCACAATCCTCGTCGGAGCGTTCTCCGCGAACGCCACCAAGATTGCGTCACGCTGGTCAACAAGTGTCACCTGTCCTCAGTGAATCCTCCTGATTCCCTGAAAAGTCTCCGACGAAGCAGGCACCTTTCGTCCGGCAATCCGGGCTTTCGGTCAGACTCAGGCTGCCCCCTTTGAGGTCATCACAAACAAGGGCAGACGGTCACCCTGGGTCGAAAACTTCTCCGAAGGTCAGTAAACCTCACCCAAGCAGTCAAAGCGTTGTCAAACCGTTCTCGGGAGGCATTCGTTTTCACTAATGGGAAGGGCTTTCTCAGTCCTTCCCACAAGATGCTCCCGTTTGATGAGGTGAGGTCATGAGTGTTCGAGCCCTGACCACATTCTTCCTAATTTGGCTGGTTGCCCTAAGCTTCGCTGCGGAGTTGGTTGGCCGGGTTGGTTGGATGTTGACCAGCCAGTATTGCCAGTCGTTGCTCAGACTGGTGGGCTAGTTCCACAAAGATCGCTGAATTGGAGCCGGCCCAGCGGCTCCCGGCCGAGTCGCTGCAGCCTCAAAGGCTAACAACCCAATCCCCCCTCAGCGACAGCCGCGGTTTGGGGACGCCCGTCCGTACTCAATTGGACCGGTCTGGAAAGATCTCACCGGCTGCGGGAAAAAACTAGGCAACAACATCGTTGACCGGGACCAGAACCCTCTTGCCACCTTTGTCCCTGCCGATCGAGATTCACCACAGCAGGAAGTAAGAGTCCCTCCCGATGTGGGCGGCACTTGCTGACGCAAAGCCGAAGCACTGCTTCGGCCGGGAGCCAAGGCCTGTCCAGGCACGCTCGCGGATGCTTGTGACCTCTCAAGCATTGATCTCAGCCGGACGGGCGTCGAACGGCCGGATGGGGGTGAGTCCTTTGAAGTCTTTTCCAGAAGAGGAAGGAGTGATCTGAACAGTCGGATTCCAAGGCCAGCCAGCTAACAATTGGCAAGCTCACTATCGCCCAGCAAACAATCGGTCAGCTCACTATCGGCCAGGTTCGGACTGATGCCCATTGATGTCCGGAGGAGGAAAAACGCAAAGATAAGAGGGGCGAACTCAAGAGAGCGTGACACGGCAAAAAGCGGCAGAAGCGATTGCTGTCCGGCCCAATGGATCCCGTGCACGCCAGGCTGTTGCGGCCCTGGATTCCGACAGGTACCGTCAGCACTTGATGACTTCCCAACAAGGGTGAGGTCCTTGAACTCTGTGTGCGGTGTGCCCCGAGGGAGCAGGCTATTCAATGGGATCGGTCTTGTTTGCCTACATTTTGTCTCTCGCCTTGAGTTTCTGCTTGGCTCTGCGTTGGCGAAAAGCTTGGCAGGCGTTTCTGATGGGGGCGACAATGAGTTGCCTCTTGTGTGTTGTCCACGGTCCGTACTCCGTCCACCTGGCTGAACTGGTTTCCAACAAATTCCTTCCCCGTGAAGGAGCAGCGTTCGTCACCGGTGGAAGCCCGGTTCCCGGTGTCTTGCTGATCAGTCTGCCGGTTGGACTGATTGCGGGACTGTTTGTTGGGATGGTCGCCGCTGGCCACGTGAGTCGACCTCAGCAGCAACGCAGGGAAGTTGGGAGCAGACTCTCAGAGACCAATCGAATCTTGGTGACCGCTGGACTCGCCGCATTGGCACCATTGATCCCAGCGGTCGTTGCTGGTGTCCTGGTGCTAGTCCTGACCCGAGGAGTCATCGATTGGGTCCAGCTCACTTTTTGGTGGTTGCTCCTGATTGGGGTGCTAGCGGTCGTCTTCATTGTTCGTACCTGTCGACAACGGACAGGCTGACCAACGAAGCCCTGAAGGGGTCCCGACAAGGTCACCGCCGAACGACCGAGGATCCGGGCTTTCGGTGGGGCCTCTGGCTGCCCTGGGTTCGGTCATCACAAACACAGGCCCACGAAAAGCCCTAAATCGAAAATTGATCTGAGGATCTCTGCAAAGCAAGCCGGACTACCTTCTCGCAAGGTTGTCCGGCTCTGTGTGGTCTTTCTGCGGAACTACTTTTGGGAAAATTCTTGGTCGTCCAAGACGCGGAAACCATAGTCAAGACTACTGATCTGGCAGCCTTTTTTCCAAGCCGGATGAGCCAAGATTGTCCTGAGATTCAGGAGGACCTCATCAACGCGTCCAGGCAGGTGTCTTCAGTTCAGCGGCTGTTGTCAGTGCTGAAACCCACCTGAGAGCAGCAGTTGATTAAGGTGCTGTGACGCGATCGCTGTTGCCCTCGAGCACAGATTCCATAACCTCTTTGGTCAGCTCATGACCCTTGAGCATTGGAAACCCTTCCCAGACGACGATTCCCTGGGGGTTGATGATCACCACGTGAGGAATTCCTCGGACCTCAAAGATTTTCTTCAGCGTCGCTTTGGTATCATAAGCGCTGTAGTATTCGATTTGGGGATCCTTGAGTCCTTCAATTTTGCTTTTCTTCTCGTCCGAGATGCCGATGACCACCAATTTGTCTTGGAACTCCTTGTGAAATGCGTTCAGTTCGGGGATGGCCTTGCGGCAGGGGGGGCACCACGTCGCCCAAAAGTCAATTAACACAAACTGATCTTCTCGGATGTCAGGCTTTTTCGAGATCCATCCCTCAACTTGGAGCTCCGGGGCCTTCTTTCCCAGGAATGATTTCGCCCAAAGCCTCTTTTCCGCTGAAGATGCCACAGGAGAAAGGCCAAGGACAATGGCCACAACCGCGCAGAGGATTTTGGTCACAACTGTCTCCTTGATCACAGCGTACGAGAAAGGAACGAACCAATCAGAGGCATTGCGTGCCGAAGCGGTCCCCTTGGGACACAAGGCGATACCGCTTGCCGCCCAAGACAGGATCTGCCCAAGACAGGATCCGCCCAAGACAGGATCCGCCCAAG
>CAZYKP010000050.1:11730-34966 GCA_964648025.1 uncultured Pirellulales bacterium
GCCCAAGACAGGATCTGCCCAAGACAGGATCCGCCCAAGACAGGATCCGCCCAAGACAGGATCCGCCCAGGGAGCCTGCCGACCGCTTCCCGAGCCTCCCCTCGGTTCTAAGCCGACTCAGCGAGGTCCGCAAGTCTTTTGCACTCTGAAATGAAAGGGCTGCGGTCGGATGTGGGGGCGGGCCAGCCATCCTCTGGGCGAACCCGCCAGCCAACGGGCCCACCCCGGCGGGAACTGTGGCTTCACTCAATGCCACCTTCGATCCGGAGCCGAAGATGCTATGATGGTGACCGCTCGTTTCGATACCTTTCGCAAAGACACCTCTGAGTCGGAGGATGCAGCGTGTCCATTTCTCATTCTATTTCGCTAGTGATGATCACTATGGCTGTGACGAGTTCTACCTTTGCCCCAACCGGCG
The DNA here is from genome assembly GCA_964648025.1 of uncultured Pirellulales bacterium. Classification (GTDB taxonomy): domain Bacteria; phylum Planctomycetota; class Planctomycetia; order Pirellulales; family Pb10988; genus CAZYKP01. The sequence goes on from CAZYKP010000050.1 coordinate 12,149, forward strand.
ACGCCGCTGAACCAAGCTTTGCCGAGGCAACACGAGATCCCTACCAGCAACCACCGGAAAAGAGCATCAATGGCAAATCGATTGCTCAGATGAAGCAGGAGATCCAAAAGCTCTGGGGGGAAATCGAACTCCAATCCAACGGCCAACCGGTGCCACTTGTTGCCACACTGCAGACCGATGCCGGCGATATCGAAATCAAGTTCTATGAGAAAGATGCCCCTGGCCATGTACGCAACTTCATTGCCCTCAGCAAAGTCGGCTTTTACGACGGGCTGATTTTCCACCGCTGCATTCCGGGCTTTGTCATTCAGGGTGGTTGTCCCAACGGCGACGGGACCGGAGGTCCGGGTTATTGCGTCAAGGCCGAGTTTAACAACCGCAAACATACTCGAGGTGTCCTCTCCATGGCGCGGGCTCAACCAGAAGATTCCGCAGGGTGTCAGTTCTTTATTTGTGTCGCTCAGGCCGCAGCACTCGACGGCAAATACACCGCATTCGGTGAGGTGACCAAGGGAATGGATGTGGTTGACAAGATCGTGAAGGCGCCTCGGGGATTCAATGACCGCCCAGACAAACCAATCAAGATCAAGTCCGTCCAAGTGACCACCAAGGAGACTCCATAGCTGGGTAGAAGTTGGGCCCGACCGGCTTTTGTCCTGTTGTCCGTTGACACTCAGCAAAGGTGTCGCCCGAAGGCAACCACCGCAAGCTCAGACAGTGCGAGCTGTCGGCCTGCAAGTGCCTTGAAAACAGTTTGGAGAATCAGCAATCCGGCCAATGCTTCGGCCCTACCGGTCAAACGACCAGTAGGGCCTTCTTATTGGCCGTTATGAATGGTGACCCGGACCAGTCCCAGCAGGGGGCCAACCCTGTTCCCGATTCAATCCCGTGGCAATGAGGGCACACTCAACAGGACATCCGCAGGCGTTTCGGGAGCCTGGTCGACTCAACAAGCCCAACACGCGACTTCACCGATCGGAGTTTGGCGAAACTCGTCGCCAACGGACACCGTCGGCAATGACTTTGCCCTGGGCACCCTTGACGCGGATGACGACTGAATTTCCTTGCCCTTTGGCAAAGGGAAACCTCCCCACCGAGACCCACCGACCACCCCCCCGACGCTGATCAACAACGGCCGTTGACATGCCCCCGTGATAGAACACATCGACAGATGCACTCGAAGCGTGGTTGGAATGGTTTTGGCCACTGCGGTCATCGACCCAACGTACGAAGACCTCCCAGACCCCGGCAACAGGGATTTGCGGTGTGTAAGTCACACTGGCGGCTTTGTCAGTGGAATACAAGAAATCCGACTCCAAAAAACCTCCCGGAAAGGCACTGCTACGGCCCCAAAGACCAACAACGGTCACGCCAGTGGTGGTCCGATTATCCAAAATGATCTCCTCCGGCAGCAGCCAACCCGCAGAAAACGCTGTGTAGACATCCGCGTTCCCCATGTTCCCTGAGCGAGTGACGCCGCTGCGTGTTTCCTGCACAGTGCCACCTCCGCCCTTGACAATCGCAGCAGACAGAGCAGAGTCGATGGTGACAAACCTCGGCTGGCTCCCGAATCCACCCACATGAAGAGCCCCTAAAAGCTCCGTTTGTCCTGCGTGGATGGTCTTGATATGAGTGCCGTCGTCTTCGGTTTTCAGACCGAGTATGACCAGCCGGGCACCATCGTTGAGGATTTTGGCTGGAATCTCAGGGTCCTCTTCAATATCACTTTCCAGGTCCAGCTGTCGGGCCCAGACGTTTTGGTTGTGCAAAACCAAATGTTTCCCTGTCACATCGCTGAGAAATAAGTCCCCCGGCTTGGGCACACTACTGTGATACTGAAAACCGAGCAGATGTTGGAGCACCAGCGTTCGTTGGCTTGCATGCTCGTAGCGAATCGAGCCTCCTTGGAGGCGTTCGATGATCACAGTCTGCGGGCGTCCGCGCCCAATCCTAATGGTGCCACCTCCCTGCAGACTGGCCTCAGTCCCTAAAACTCGATGGACTGCTCCTTCGACCTTGACAGTCCCTTGGAGTTGCCAGGTTCCCCTTGGCAGATAGACCGTCTTAGCGCCGGAGTTGAGGGCAGCCTGAATCGCCGCGGTGTCATCGATCCCATCGTTCGGGGCACCGCCGAACTGATGCGGTCCCGCCCAGTCCGAGAGTGGATCAGGGTCGAGCCTCGGGATGTCTCGGATCGGCAGCCGCAACATGGTGTCAGGAGAGGGAAAGAGTTCAAACGGGCCCCCTCTTCGTTGATTGGCTGAACCGTTGGCCCAATATTCCTCGATCAGCCCAGTGGCAAGGCCACCGTTGCCACGCGAGCTGACCAAACGGCTGCCGAGGCCGCCTCCAAAACCGCTGATCCGGACGTTTCTTAAGTACAGTGATTTTTGATTCCGCACCGCCGTTTGGTTGATGGCATCCCCTCGCCCTTGAAGTTGAGCGTCCACCAGGAGCATCCGACCTTCGCCGTTGTTGAGAATTGCGGTCACCTCGCCCCTGCAGAAAACACCACGGGCGAAGACCGTTTGAGAGCTGAGGTTGTGCCAGCCGACGCTGCCTTGGTTGTTTAAGGTGATGTTCTCAAAAGTCTGGCTGGCGGTCTGGAACCGCGTCACAATTCCCCGGTCGAAGCCCTCTACAGTGAGGTGGTCGACCAAGAGGGGACCGATCTCGTCGCTGTGTTGCAGATCCAGGCCGATCTTGCCTCCTTCGCCAGAGCGAATGGTGACGTTTCTGACGGTCCCCTGATTACTCGCGTTGAATTTCAAGCCGCTGGCTTGGGGGTTGCCGATTCCGATGTCGATGGTCAGATCACGAACGGCGTTGCGGAAGAACTGGGCTGGTCCGCGACCAAAGTCGATCACAGCGTCTCGAAAGCCCATGTTGTCACAGAGCTTGAGCACAGTTCCCTTCTCGGATTCCCCCTGAAAGATGTTACGTTTAGTCACACCGTCATCGATCGCTGGCCTCAGTGTCGAGGAGATCTCATAGACGCCCTTGGGAAAGTAAAAGATCGTATGTCCGGACGGATGCGCGTTGAGCAGCGACTGAATGGCGGCAGTATCATCCATCTCATCATCAGGAATCACCCCGTATTGTGTGACATCCAGTACGCCTGCGTCCGCCGGGAAGCGTTCTCCCCCAGCCATCACCGCCCGCTCCCTGACCGCCTGAACCATCGTCGACCCCAGGATCACGGCTCCAACCTGGCACCACATAAGCAAGAGCCATCTTAGGAAACCGGAACGTCCACTCAGCAGCGTGCCTGCATTTGAGCCCTGAGGAAGTTTTCGGCCAAGCTCCACGATGCAGTCGCTGGGCTCATCCACCAACTCTCCGGCGGAATCTCGACTAGGTCGGTCCAGCAACTCCCGGCGGACCCACAGGAACCGGAGCGACTCACCAGCAAGTTGTCGAATCATCAGTCACCAAATCATCTAATCAGTTTGTCAGTGGAAGCACTGCAAATCTTCTGTTGACCTGGAAAATATTGATTCCCTGAAAACTTCTTGACCACGCCGACTGCCAACCTTCGGCAATCCGGGCTTCCGTTGGTCGCCCTGGGTCAAGAACTTCTCTAAGGCTTATTGATTCCCTGAAAACTTCTTGACCACGCCGACTGCCAACCTTCGGCAATCCGGGCTTCCGTTGGTCGCCCTGAGTCAAGAACTTCTCTGAGCTCAGTAGGAGGCCGGTCAGAAGAAACACCTCATGCACTTTTTCGAATTTTCGCTCAAAGCCGCGTTGCCAACAAACCCTTCTCCCGAGGCAAAAAGACGTTTCTCAGATAGGGCAACCAGCAACCGTCAGCACGCTCTCTGGTCTCATCTCCAAGTAATCGCAAGTCTTCAAGCAGGACAACCGAGGTCCTCGGCCTTGCGGACTGCGATAGCAGAGTCGAAAATCGGGGAAAGGAGATTGCGAAATGCCGAAGCGCCTTGCGCGGGAGTTTAATGGAACCGGACCTCCCTTCGATCTCCGAGGTGGTGCGAACTCATGCCAGAACACCGAGGGCCAGCTTGGTGCGTCTCTCGAAGAATCAGCGTCTCTGTGCATCCTGACGGCAATCTCATGGCGATCTCGGGCCTGTCATGCTCCGATCTTTGTTGCACTTTCTCCGGATCAATACGGTTCGAACAGGCCAATTTGCAGCGCGGTACTACCGGGCGGGTCGTTACGGGCTGAATTTAGTCTTGTGGTCTCGTCTTTTTAGTCGACGAGGTCCTGTCCCTCTGGAGTTGCCCATCGCACTGCTCCGAGAGAAGCGTGTGGATCATTCCCCGCCAGCGTTGCACGTCTCCGCCCGCGGTGGTCGGTACGGCCACTGGGACGAGGGCTTCGCAGCTGTCAACGCGACTCTCTTTCTGAACCTACAAACTCCCGATGTTCTTTCGTCAGTTCGCTACGCACATCCTGCCCCCTCATTCCATGGAGTATTCCTGTGGGATTCTGCTTTTATCGCACAAGTCTGGAAGCACTGGGACCTCAGAACCGCTGAGGAGGTCACCCGAGCTGTGATCGATCTGCGTGATGGCGATCGTCTGCAGCATGTGGTCGCCGACATCACTCAGTCGGCTTTCACTCAGCCGCCTTTGTTGGCCTGGTCCATGGATTTACTGCACCAGTGGAGTGGGGAATCAAACGAGGAAGACGAGTTCATCACTCACGCCTTTCCGGTCCTTGACGCTTACAATCGTTGGCTTGATGCCAACCGCAGGCACGCCAGCGGCCTCTATTTTTGGGCTCACCCCTACGAATCTGGAATCGACAACTCGCCACGCTTCAGCACCGCCGACGAGCGACGCTTCAACGATACACGCGGTCTGGCAGCACCCGACTTGTGCGCGTATGTGGTTCTGCAAAATGAGGCACTCGCTCGCATGGCACGGAGCCTCGGGTTGGCTCACCAGTCGGCTTCCTTTGAACAGAAAGCTGAGTCAATCCGTTGCAAGGTCAACGAATATCTCTGGAATGCGGAGGAGGGGCTCTATCAGGACCGGGATTTCAACACCGGGGAATTCGTGCAGACCAAGACCATCGCTTCCTTGTTGCCTCTCTGGGCGGGCATCCCCAATGGAGCTCAAGCCGAGCGTCTGCTGGAACATGTGCTCGACCCAGAAGGGTTCAATTCGACCATTCCCTTTCCAACGGTCGCCTTGAACGACGCTCAGTTTTCCAAAGATATGTGGCGTGGCCCAGTGTGGGTCAACACTTCCTTCGGGGTCATCTTGGGGTTACAGCGTTACGGCTTTGCCCAACAGGCCGCCGAGGCTGCCTTTCGGTTGGTCGATGGCGTCTATCGAACCTTCGCAGCCACACGTCGGCTGTATGAATATTATGACCCCCATAAATTCGACATCGATGAACTCTCAAGAAAACGCGGCAATTGGTGGAAGTTTTTGACCCTTGGCAGCAAGCCCTGTCCAGAATTCGTCGGCTGGACAGGACTTGTCAATTGTCTCGTTATCGAGCACCTGGTCGGATTCCAGAAAGTCGCCGGCCAACGGATCCTTCGGCCCTGTTTCCCTTCAGCTGCCGAAGGCATGGGCTTCTCCCTTCGTCTGCCCGCAGAGGATCTCGCCCTGACTCTGGATGTCCTTGCTCAAGGGCGTGTCCGCTCGGTGATCCGTACCGACTCAGCGACCCGCATCGTCGAGCTTGATCGTGGGACCTGGGTGGACATTGACACAGGTTCGGTCGCCCAAGGGTGATAAGCTCGTCAGTCCCACCCGACCAGCAAGACCTGGCGAGCCAGACCATTCCACAGGGGTAAAAAGCCGTCGCAATTGCAGAAGTTCCAACGCCCGACCAGAACAGGAAGGCTTCCCCATGCGATTCTGCGATCTCACCATGGCGTACAATGAGACAAGCGGGGGGATTCGTACTTACTTGGATGCTAAGAGGAAGTATCTGCTTGAACATACATCTCACCATCACATCTTAATTGTGCCTGCTGCCTACGACTCGATCGAACAAACTGGACGGGCGATTACCGTGCATGTGGCCAGCCCGACCATCCCGGGCTTCGAGCCGTACCGCATGTTCTTGCGCCCGGACAAAATTGAGAGGGCGTTGGAACAGTTCGCTCCAGATTGTGTGGAGCTTGGCAGTGTTTATGTCTGTCCTTGGGTTGCCTTTAACTATCGAGACATCGCAAGTGCCGAAGGGAGGCACCCGATTGTCGGAGGTTTTTTCCACACAGATGTTCCTGAAGCCTACGTGGGCTCCCCGCTTCGGCACACGCTGGCAGCGACATTTGGTCACCTCTGGGAGCCCTTGAAATGGCTCGGCGAGATGATGGCCGACGCCGCGGAGTCTGCCGTAGCAACCTATATTCAATCGGTATTTCTCCGCTGCGACTTGCGAATCGCGCCGTCGGTCGAGCAAGCCGCCCGACTGGAAGGTTACGGCGTCAACAGGGTCAATGTTGTTCCGCTGGGCGTTGATCTCGAGCACTTTCATCCCTCGCAGCGGAGTGAGGAGGTCCGCAAGCGGTTTGGCGCAGGACGGGATGATCTCATCTTGCTCTATGCTGGCCGACTCATGGAAGAGAAACGGGTCACCCTGCTGCTGGAAGCATTCCGAAGATTGCCCGACAGGGCACGCTTCCGCCTAGTCATTGTAGGCGAAGGATCCTTACGCGAGGAATTGCTGCGTGCAGCTCAGGAGATTGAGAACGTATTTGTGCTGCCCTACGAGAAGGACCCGAACGCCTTCGCCTGCCTGCTCGCCTCGGCGGATATCTATGTCACCGCTGGACCTCATGAAACCTTTGGCTTGTCTGTCGTGGAAGCACAAGCCTCTGGGCTTCCGGTTGTCGGTGTTTCTGCTGGGGCCCTCATCGAACGTGTGCCTCAGGGGACGGGCCTGCTCGGCCCGCCTGACGACCAAATCGCCATGCGTGACAATATCATCCTTGCCGCGTCTGAACGTCCCCAGTTGGCTGAGGGAGCACGCAAGCATGTTGAGGAACACTTCAGTTGGAACCGCACCTTCCAACGGCTCATTTCCTACTACACACAACGTTTCTCTTGCCAGCGTGAGGAACCATCACCGGCTGCCGGGCCAGCCCAGAGAAATCCCCAATTGCCCTCAGTGGGCCCAGAGAGATCCCTCACCCGTCCGCCTAGCGACCATGAGGGCCGTTGAGAAGAAATGCGGGACAAGCAATGCCAATGGAAGTGCTGGAGTCAGTCGCCTGGAGGATCCATCGTCATCACCGGGCGATCACCTGGACCTCGGTGACGGTGATCGTCTTGGCCATCTTAAGCCTTGCGCAGACCTTACCGGTGGACAAGTTACTGTGGGCGGGTTCCAACTGGTTCAAGAGTCTGGGCTGGTGGGGACCGCTGGCTTTTGGTGTGGTCTTTGTGGTCACGACGGTCTTATTCCTGCCAGGGATTAGTCTCACCTTTGCCGCTGGGGCGTTTTTTGGTATTGGGACCGGTTTGGTCACTGTTGCCGTTTCGTCACTCGTCAGTGCGGCGATTTCTTTTCTCGTCGCACGTTACCTTGCTCGCCGATTAGTCGCGCGGTACGCCCAGCATCATCAGACATTCGCTGCCTTCGATCGTGCCATCGGACAAGGGAGTTGGAGGATTGTCGTCCTCACCCAGCTCGCCCCCATCCCCTCGAACTTTCAAAACTACGCCTACGGTCTGACACAGATTCACTTCTGGCCTTTTCTCGGGGGAACTTTGATTGGGATGCTGCCTGCGATGGTCTTATATGTGTACATCGGGCACGTCGCGGGCATGACAATCCTCCAAAGCCATGACCGAACAATCTGGGAATGGGTGAGCCTCGCTGTGGGTTTGCTGGCAACCGCTGCAGCGGTCTATTACATCAGTCGACTTGCCCAGTCACAATGGCGGAAACACTCAACTCTCAGTGACGTGAGCGTCCACCAGAATCATCCGACAGTGACTTCGAAGGCTACTCCGCAAGAGGCCCCACCACCGCGTGTTGCGATTTGGGGGGCCTTCGGCCTTGTCGGGGTTGCGCTGTTGGCAGCCGCCTCTGCCTGTTATGCCCACCTCAATGCCGAAGCGATTGAGAGGGCTTTCGCTCCATTCATCGACCCAGCCGCTGATGACCCGTCCACCACAGGCAGAACGCATGGGGAATGAAGGAGCATTCGCGGATGGGCGTCTTGCCGACGGGTTGTTTCGGGGTTTCTCTCAAAATCCCATCGGCTATAAGTCAATCGTAGGACTTGCGGAGTTCCGTATACGCCTCGTTCATTTTCCACGCTCGTTTTCGAAGTTCTGGAGGATACTCGTGGCCGATGGAATCTTCCAAAGCTTCCAGTCTGTCAAGGAGTTCCCAAACCTGGGCCTGTTGATCGCTGCTGGCCGATCCTCGACGGAGATAGACGCCCACCTGCATTCGACGGATCCAGTCGTCGAGCTTGGGAATGTGGTACTTCGCCAATTCCAGATCAGGGGGATTCTGAGTTAAGGCGGTGAGGAGCTCGGTCTTATGGTACTTCATCTCCTCAAAGGCGTCCTTGGCCGGGGGGTAGTAGGTGAAGCAACCTGCAAGACTCAGAGCGACCAAACCAACAAGCGTTGCCATCCCCAACACAGGTGCCGGCAATGGTCGGTTGTACCAGGCCACCTGGTCGATCAAGCCCGGCTCAGTCGATTCTAGCCAAGCTTCCAGCCGGTTCTGAGGATCGAGCCAACGCCACAGCACTCCCCCTGTCAGCAACACTCCCAGCATAGCCAGAGCCCCCCAGTCAAGGAGAGAAACGGTATCTTGGAGTTTGCGCCAAGCCAACGCCGGAAAACCACCACTTTCGTAATGAAAGGGACAGCAGTAGAGATCAAATGCGTGCGTGTGCCCTGCGGGCTCAACTTGCGAAGGATAGAGTGGGTCCTCCACGACGTAAGACAACAACAGCACGATGGCGATCAAAATGAGCAACAGTGTGATCGCCCGGAGTGGGCCATAGTTGCGAAAGGCCCAAGCGATCAAACCCAAGTTCAGGCCAGCCCCGAGTGCCAAGAGTGTAAATGCTGCGCCGACCGAATTGCCATGCAGGAACATTGACCCCAACTGTCCCATCACCTGAAGTGGAGTCACGTAAACCGGGAGAGCCACAGTAGCCATCACTAGGGGAGCTAGAGGATCGCCATGTTCGGTCCCCGTTCCCAAGGAACCCGCAGGGAGGGTCGCTGTCATCATGACGCTGCCGAAAATCCCCAGCAAAAGGTAAGGCAAACTAGGCCCGGAGAGTTCCCGCAAACCCACAACCAAGACAGCGACGATTCGCTTCACTCCGGCTTCCACTGGCGTCGAATCACTAGTCGGTTCTTTTGTATGCGGAAAGATGCGATCCCAGGCCAATCCAACACCAGCAACGACTATCAGAGAGCACCCTGCAAACGCGAGGATCACGAAGGGTTCGGAGAGGCTTAAGCCATAGAGCAAAGAAAGGGGGTTGAACAGCGGCGCGGTGATGGCAAAGGCCAGAATCGTCCCTCCGGAGATCCCTGCCGCCCGCATCTGTCGAACGATCGGGATCACTCCCAAAGCACACACCGGCAGGAGCATGCCGATGACCCAGGCTTGAACCAACGCCCGCCAAGAACCCGAGCCAAAGAGCCGACGCGTTCCCTCCAATCCCAAAAGTCGGGCGAAGACGCCGGCAACGACCAAGCCAATAAGGATTGTCGGGGCCGCCGAGGAAGCAACCTGCACCAACCTTACCAGAGAACCCCAGAGGATGGTCTCGAACATCAGCGTGTTCCCTTTCCCGCTTTCAGTTGACACTCAGAAGGACAAACGAAACGGCACCCCGAGGCGCGTGAGGCAACAAGCGTTGACAGCTCGATGGAGATCCCTTGCGAGGATTGGGCATTGGTGCCGGAGATGATTCTCAAGGAAGCGGAACCGGGACGGGAACAGCCTCCAAGATGGCTTCGATGATCGCGATGGCATCAGAAAATTCGCCGGCCAAGCGAACTGCCAGTACCGGCTCAGCCACTTGTTGAACATCATCAGGCAGCACAAAATCTCGGCCCTGCAGGTGTGCCCATCCTTGAGCCACACGTTGCCAGATCAGCAGCCCTCGTGGACTCACCCCGAGAGTCACTGCAGGATGTTTGCGGGTCGCCTGGGCGAGATCAACAAGATACTGTTGCACAGCCGCGCTGACGCTCACACCGGCAATATGGTCCTGAAGAGCGAACATCCGCTGGGGTGTGAGTTTGAGACGTTCTATCTCTGTCTGCCGCCGGGCACGGCCTGGGGTCTGATCTGCCGGTTGGCTGCAAGGGGCTCCAGCAAGATGCTCACCAAGCGGGCCGACAGCATCGGCGAGCATTTGCATCTCGCTGCCGCGATCAGGGTAGCCAATGGAAAGCTGCATGGCGAACCGGTCACGTTGTGCCTCCGGCAACGGGTAGGCACCATGGCTTTCCACGGGATTTTGTGTCGCGATGACGAAAAATGTTGCCGGGAGTTGCCGAGTGTTGTTGTCGATGGTCACCTGCCGCTCGCTCATCGCCTCAAATAAGGCACTTTGCGTCCGCGGCGTCGCCCGATTGATTTCATCGGCCAAGAGCACATCCGCGAAAACCGGCCCTGGGAGAAACTCAAACTCTCGCGTTTGTTGGTTGAAGACGTTGAATCCAGTGATGTCCGAGGGAAGCAGATCCGGTGTGCATTGAACTCGCGCAAAGGCTCCTCCCACAGCCTGGGCGATCGCCTTGGCCAGCGTTGTCTTGCCCAACCCTGGGAGATCCTCAAGCAACAAATGCCCGCGTGCCAGTAGGCAAGCCAGGACCTTCTCAACAACCTCACCTTTTCCCCGTAGCGCATTGGCTAGCGACGATCGCAGGCTCTCAATACCAGCTTGATGATGACAAAAATCTGTGCTGGACTCTGGCAGGAGGTGCGCTGGTGTTTGATCGTTTGTCGAGCCACTCTGATGATTGGCCTGAGGATCCGACTGCTCACTGCGGAGCGACTCTTCTGGTGAAAGACTCATAGACTCCGTGGAGCTCCTCCGTTGGAGAGCGTGTTGGTGGTGCGACATAGAATGTCCTCCCAGGGTTCTCTGACAGGGCAAGCAGCACTGCACCGCGAAAACTCGTGCCCCGAGAAACTACACGGACAAATCTTGGCCCAGAAAACCGAAGGTTCGCAGTCCTCAGCTAAGGCGACTTTCGAAGTGATGTGAGTCCTGGAGACCCAGCTCACCTTGTGCCACACCCTCTCCTGCAACGGACCCTGCAACGACCCTGGCGCGAGTGACCGTGTTGCTGGGTGTCCTTGGTCGCGGTGAGTCGTCAACGAATTTGTCGCCCGGTGGGGACTTTCGATCCAACACACCCAGCGAACCCATCCAACTTACGGCGCGTCTCCAACTCGGCTCCCCTGCCCACAAAGTGGAGTGACTTCCAACTGCTCGGGCCATCTGTCGGCATGTCCAGGTTCGAGCAAGACGCTGACAAGTCGCCCTCGTTTGATCAGAGACCCCGCCCGCTTTCCCGTTCTCGGCGGGAGAATAACACGCCCGTTCGACCAGCGTTAGAAAATCGGCAGCGACTGATTGAAACTGCTGGCTTTGATTTTGCCGCGAGAGTTGACCATACCAGGCAGAAAGGGTCCGACCAGGTGGCCGAGCCAAGCCGACCAGCTCAGCCCTCCGCTCAAGCAGCCACAATGTCCAACGGAGGGATTGTCGTGGCCTCCAATACGAGGCGAGGATCCACAGCCCAGTCAACATGCCAGCCTGAAGCCTCGAACGCTGCCAGAACACCATCCCAAGGACAATCCCTATCGTAGTGACCAGAACGCTGTTGCGGAGTAACCACTGGGCCGCCAAAGCGCACTGGTGGCTTATCCAAGCCAGCCAGCTTCTGGGCGGCTGCAAAATCCCGTAGCCTGGACTGGGCTCCAAGGTGATCCAACGGCCATCAGCGAGTTGGACTTCCGCCCAACTATGGAGATCCTCCCGGCCAAGTAACGAGTAGCGACTCGCTGGATCGTAATCCTCAGGTCCGGCATGGTAGCCTGTGACCAGACGAGCACGGTAGCCCAGATGCTGCAGCGTCGCTGCAGCAGCGCTGGCAAATAGGTAGTCAGGACCTCGACGACTTTCCAAGAGAAAATATTCTAGACTGTTGGTGGCCTCCTCAGGCACAGTGACTGCTGGATCAAGCTGGTAGTCAGCACGCAATCGGCTGATGACCTGTTCGACTTGTTGCCAGCCCCGTGGAGACCCGGCAGTCCACTGTTGCACGATCTGCTGGCAGTTCTCCGTCAAGGGAACGCTCTGATCGAAGGGCATCACCGACCGATCGACGAGTTGCAATCGATCGTAAACAGCAGCAGTGGTTTCAATAACCTCCCCTTGTGGAATGCGTCCATCGCGGTCGGCCAACCGGAGCACTCCCTCTTGGCCCCAGCGGTAGAAGTTTGGCCGGTCGGCCAGCCCGAGTCGGAAGCGAACGAGATGGTTGGGCACCGGCAGCACAGAGGTTCTCAATTTTCCCAACAGGACCTTGTGGTCCACCTCGGCGTGTTGAGACTGTGTGTCCAAAACCTGCGTGTTTTGCAGTTGGAGGAGGAGTGAACGATCAGGTAACTGCTGGAAGCCAACACAGACCATGTCTTGATCTGGAGCTTGATACCAAACTTGTCCGTCAAAGCGATCAAAAGCGACCAAACGGATATGCAGAGGGGTTGGTCCTTGGATGCTCAACAGAGCGTTGGCCGGCAGCGTGTCGGGAGGCTGTCCACCGCGAGGTGAGCGGCGACGGGTGGAAAACTCTCGTCTCGCTTGATTATTGCGAGCAGACTCCTTCAGTTCGCGAATCAGATCCGGATCCAGAGCCACCGCACGCCGTCGTTGGTTGGGAACGAATGGCTCTCCGTATTGGTCGTTGATCGCATCATAGAGCGAAAGCTCTGGAGACTCGATGAACACCTCCCCCACGCTGCCGGTACTCGTGGGGTCAGGGCTCGAGGCCACATCGTCACCGTCGCCGAGCCCGCCACGACCATAGGGATCATGCCAGGAGGTTCCTCCCGAGCCGGGCAACAACTCCAACAGCGGACGACCCCAATCTTCTCTGTGAGGGTCAGTCCAGGCCACCACCGCCACGAGTAACACACCTAACAACAGGGCTGGAAACAGCGGCAAGGAACGTTGCTGCTCCAAAGAACGATGAAGGTTCAAACGGTCCCAGTGGCGGTGCATCAAAAACACCACCGCCGTGACAGCGTAGAGACAAAGCACCGGCAGCAAGGACCTCTCCTGAGCCATGGTCAGCCCAAAGAGGACCAAGAAGATGCTCATCATGGCAGCCAAATGCATGTAGCGTTGCCACCCGGCCAAAGCGGCTGCGACCAAGCCCATCGCTCGGAGAATCGAGAGACCAAGCAACTCGGCTGGCCGGCCCTGACTCAAATACGCCCGACTGAAAGGGTCCCAAGCAATCGGCCACAGGGCCGCGACAACAAAGATCAACGCCCAAAAACCCGACGGAGGCCGATCGAACTGCCCCCAACTCCGCAGGCCAAGATACAGTCCGCCCGTCAGACCAAGCGATAAAAAGCCCCACGCCCATCCCTCCCAGGCAGGCGCCTCGGGAGGAAGAAGAGCAAGCTCCACAACGATGTTGGAGAGGCATATCAACCCAATTGCCAACCAAGCGTTCAGCCCTGAACTCGCTCCCGGCGTCCTCCCAGAAATCCCCGTGACAGGTGCTCGCTGCACAGAGGTTCCCGACCCAGGCTCCTCTGAGATACTCTGGTTGGCCGAACCCTTGTTGCTCGGGTCAACTCCGGGACGGTCCTTAGCGGACATGCGAAGACTCCCTCACTAACCGAGTTCGCCAAGACGGCCCCAACGTCTGCAAAATTCCAGCGACTTCACCAGGACCCTCAAGCACCGCAGCAACACGATACCTCATCTCCCAGGGCAACCAAGCCTCGCGATCCCCAGACCCGTGGTCCCCAGACTCGCGATCCCCAGACTCGTGAATTCCAGACTCGTGATCCCCAGACTCGTGCTGCCAAGCTGGTTGACGGACATTACGCTGTTGCCAGCCGAGCCAGCGATGATCTGGCGGCGAAAAATCCCCCTTGGGGAGCTTCTTCTTTGCCTCTTCAGAAAAACTAGCAAATCCTTCTTCGCGTAAGACGAGAAAGCGAAGGCGATCGTCACTCAGCAGCGATGCTTGATCAGTGGCTGCAGCCTGCAGCAAGGAGGCTTGAGTCGTCACGACCCAGACCACGGAGCCCTTGATGATCGTTGAGTTGGCAGCGAGAAGATCTAATAACCGGCCCCCTTCATCGGGCTGGATGCGAGCCAGTTGATCAAGCCAACGAGACAGGGAAGTAGGTTGACGACCCCGACGCAGGCCAACGCCTGGACTGCCAGAGATCAACTCCACCTGGCCTCCTTGCTGCAAGATCCCCGCTAGCAGACTTGCGGCAATGCGAATCGCCCATTCCCGAGACCCATCAGGACCCTCCCCCCGGTGAACTCTGGGGTCAACATCGAGCAACACCCCAACACGGGTCATCGCTGGAGCCTGACGCTCACGGGTGATCAGCTGACCCTGACGCGCCGTCTGAGCCCAATGGATCCGCCTCAGGGTATCACCGCGGCGATAAGGCCGCGTGCCGATGACTTCCCCACCTTCCCCGGCAACACTGCCCCACTGCTCACCTTCCAGACCGGAGCGACGACTCTCATCAACTAAGTCTCCCACAGGATAAATTTTCGGCCAGACCAATAGGCGAGTCGAAGCTGTGAGTGACTTTTTGCAGGTCAACACCCCCAAAGGAAACGCTGTGACGACCTGAGGCGGTTGATTGGGATAATCACCGCGGACGGGCGGGCAGAACGCATATTTCTTGGTGACCGCCGTCCAGCCAGCCAGCATTGGCAGAAGAGGCGAGTCGTCTGTCTCCCCAGCGGCCGAGTTGGCCCTCTGCGAATTGACGGGGGAAACAGCTGGGAAGAGAAGTCCGCACACGGCCCAGGGCCAGCGGTTTCGGACATGAACACGCACCATGACCTCTTGGCCCTCAGTGGCGTGGGACTTTGCAAACTCCCAAGAACCACGGATGCCCTGAACCGAAACCCAGGGCCAGCACAAGCCCAAAAGCACCGTCAGACCGACAGCCGCCACAACAACCAAACCGCGAGAGTTCACGTAGTAGGCACACAGAGAAGCCGCCAAGCCGGCCAGCAGAAGGAGCATCAGCAAGCTGGCCTGCGAACCAAGACGCCGTCTGATCGCCAGAAGCATATACCCCTCACGGGCGTTGCTGATCTCAGCAAGAGTTGAAGCGCGGATCGAACCTGTTCGCTCTGCCAATCCCTCAGACACAACAGCATCGCGGGCTCGGAAGTGACTGACTTTGAACTTCTGTCAACCTCAGTCTTTCCAACCCAAGTCGCTTGGCCGCAAGCCTGCAACGCGTTCACGACGCAACACTGGAGAACGCGAGGACACCTTGTCTTGTTGGACTTTCGGTGCCCTTGTGATGTGCTTGGAGACCGTCAGCGGTGAGAGTGAACAGATCTTTCTTGCAGGACGTGACTACCCCCGATTGTAAGATAACGCAACAGCATTGCAAGTGGCTTGACATTGTGGTTTCAGTCGGATGACGCTGAAGAAATGGCAACGGCTCCAATGGGGTAGCGATCCATATGCTTCCAAATTCAACACCCATCTCTCAGATTCCCTCCCCAGCACCTTTCCATGTGGGGGGCCGTTTGACTCCTTCTGGCCCCTTTGGCAGTCCACCGAGCTAGACCATCCCGAACACTGACGTCCTGCCGGCTTGATCTGGCAGAGCGTTTTTTCCATCCGACCCCTCCTGAGGTTGAGGAACATCTTGGCTCGTCCGGCACAGCGGAACGGCTGGTAAATCAACAGCTGCCAGTTCAACAGCCGCCGAATCCCTGGTCGTTTCGGCGGCTCAGGTGTTTTGGCCGAGCAAGAGTTTGCCGAAGGAAGCAGTCTGCTGCGTGTGGGAGGAATGGCCTTACGCCAAGTTCGTCGGTGCCACTTCCTGTAAGGGCAAGGAGAACCTTCGCTTGTCCCGCTTTCGGAGAGGCTGCCATTTGAATGCCTTGTTCCCAACAGGGTCGGTCAACGATCCAAACGCTCCAGTCCTGCCAAGCTGTTCTCGGGGGACCTGTTCTGATGAGATCGAGCTGCTGTCTCCTGCGGTCAAACCTTTGAGGGGGACGTAGTCTTGCAAGACCCGTCCAGCGTCTTGTGCTCAAACGCCCCGCTGCGCAACGGCAGAACCGTTTTCCTCGGGAGCACTTTCTGTGTGTGGCATTACCGGAATCATCGATCTGCGTGGTAACAGTTCAATCGACCCAACGACGCTGCAATGCATGGCTGCGGCGGTCGAGCATCGGGGGCCCGACGAGGACGGATTTCTCCACCGCCCTGGGCTTGGCTTGGCGCACAAGCGTCTCAGCATTGTCGGTCTGGCCGATGGGCAACAGCCGATTTTCAACGAGGACGGCACGATCGGCGTGGTGTTCAACGGAGAGCTTTTTGACTACCCGGAAAAGCGAGCGAACTTGGAGGCGCTCGGCCACACCTTCCGGACCTCTTGCGACACTGAGATTTTAGTTCACCTTTGGGAGGAATACGGCCAGGGGTTTGTCCATCATCTTCGGGGCCAATTTGCCCTGGCGCTCTATGATCACAAACAACGCGTGGTCGTGCTGGTTCGTGATCGCTTGGGGATCTGTCCGCTTCACTGGGCACGACGAGGTGACCGGCTGTACTTTGGTTCGGAGGTCAAGGCCATTTTGGCTTCTGGCGAGGTGACCGCGCAAGTCGATCCTTTTGGGTTGGACAGCGTCTTTAGCTTTTTCGCGATGCCTGGCCGGCGCACAGCGTTCTCGGGCATCTCTCAGGTCTATCCTGGCACCTTTCTGAAGATCGCCCTGAGACCTGGCCGAACAGCTGATGTCAGCGAGCACACCTATTGGGATCTGGACTTTCCTGATCGGGGGGAGGAATACGATCCTGGCGAGAGTCAATTGCTCAGCGAGTTTGATGAAGTCTTTCAGCGGGCGGTCGAGCTGCGACTCCGGGCTGATGTGCCGGTGGTGAGCTATCTCAGCGGTGGGATTGACAGCACGACGGTCCTCTCGGCGGCCAGTCGGGTGACCGGTGGCCCAATTCCCGCCTTCACGATCAAGATTGCAGCCCGAGGACTTGATGAGACTTCCCGCGCGGTGCTTGCGGCCGATCTCGTCGGCAGTCAACCCACTGTGGTCAATTGCGACAGCAGCCGCATCGCTGAGGCTTATCCTGCTCTGGTCACCGCGACAGACTGCCCCGTGATGGATACCTCCTGCGCGGCCCTGTACTGTTTAGCTCGGGAAGT
Source organism: uncultured Pirellulales bacterium (assembly GCA_964648025.1). GTDB lineage: Bacteria > Planctomycetota > Planctomycetia > Pirellulales > Pb10988 > CAZYKP01. Next base: position 29,540 of record CAZYKP010000050.1, read on the forward strand.
CCGCTCTCAAGGGTTCAAAGTCGCCCTCACCGGCGAAGGAGCCGACGAAGCCTTAGCTGGCTATCCGTGGTTTAAGCTCAATCGCCTGTTAAACTCCCTGGATCTCTTTGGACGACGCGGTCCTCGCTTGAGTGTGATGCTCAAACGGCTGGGGCAAATGCTCAATGCTTCGGACATCCCCAAGGACCAAGTCTGGCGGATTGGCAAGCTCATCGGTGGCCCGTTGGCTCAGGCGGACCTTTACGGCGTGGTGATGCTCAGTCGCTCCATGTTCTATCATGCCGACTGGAAAAGCCATCTCGGCGATTACCTGGCTTACGAAGACCTCTCGCTCAACTTAGAACGCCTCCGTAACTGGCACCCGCTGAATCAAAGCCTCTATCTCAACTACAAGACGATGCTGCCGGGTTTGTTGCTCAACCACAAAGGCGATCGTCCGGCCATGCATAACTCCGTGGAGGTTCGGTATCCCTTCCTCGATGAGGATTTTGTCGCCCTGTGTGCGAAAATCCATCCTCGGTATAAGCTCCGAGGCCTCACTGGCGACAAATATCTGCTGAGGAGATACAGCCGTCGATTTCTTCCGAAGATCATCACCGATCGGCCCAAGGCGATGTTTCGCGCCCCGTTTGCCAATACGTTCTTTGATGACCCTCCACCCTATGTCGACCAGCTGCTCAGTCAGGAATCCCTCGCCAAGACTCCCTACTTCGATTCCAAAGAAGTCACCAAGATTCGCCACCAATATCACCGCATGAGCTGGATGACCGGCCGACGGATGGTCGCCGAGATGGGTCTAGCCGGGGTGATGTCCACCCAGCTTTGGCACCATCTCTTTCTCGGCGGCGGGCTCTGTGAGTTGCCCACCTGGTCCCCGCAACCGATCGGCCAGGTGGTCGCCCCTGCAATGCAACCCTCCTAAGGCCACCGACCCGCCGAACTACGCAAGGCCCTGCGGCGGCAAGCTGACGGTTCCAAATGCTACAAAGCCCACAAGCTGAACCTGGTCGATACGCCCGTCCTGCTATCCACATCAGGACGGGCGTCTGGGGAATCAGGGTCACATCGCCGACAGCCAAGTTCGCCTTCCCGCCGGCCGGCAATCTGGTTCGCTGTCGATCTGACAGGATCGGCGCAATTCACCTGCCGGTCGAGCGGCCGTTGGCGGCGGGGGATCGGCAGGCCGAGGTGGGGTCCAACTTTTTGGTCGTCTGAGTAGGTCTCGAGGAGATCACCGCAGAACGAACGACGATCCGCCGCTTTCGTTGGGGCCTCTGGCTGCGGCCCATGGCAATCACGACCCAGGGCGGACGGTCGCCCTGGGTCGAGACTTTACCTCAAGATCATGAGTTGGACTGTCCCAGATGTGGCCGTCGCCCACCACGATGGTGGTGCATGGATCTGTTGAGGGCCCGACAGGTTGGGCCACTGCCACAGTCTGGAAGGGTTGAGTTAGAAGGAACGGAGTGGGAAGTCTTGCTCATCCAGCTCGGCAAAGAGGCGATCAAGCAAGCGGAGGTTGTTGTTTTTGCCGAGGTCGAAGACAGTGTCCTGTCTGTCCTCGCTGATGAGACTTCGCAACTGGTCGAAGTCGAGCGTTTCTCCGGTTGACTGGATCATCAAGAGGTCTTCACCAGGAGTGAACTCGGCGACCCGATCCCGACCCCGACCAACGAAGTATTCGTCTTTCTGGACTGAGCCAAAGAACGTGTCATCGGCAAGGCCACCTCGGTAACGAGCCCAGCTGAGGGCCGAGGCAATGATCGGATCGGCGCCGGGCCCAGCGTCGATCTCGGAAGCCATGGCCAAGGTTTGCTGGCTGAAGTTCAGGACACTGGTATCGGAGAAAGTTTGCACTGCCGAGACGGACTGAGTTGCCGACTGTTCGTAAAGCTGCACGTTGCGGAAAACGCTGTTGGCAACTGGTGCGTTCGAATCGTCATTGTCGTTGACAAAGAACAGCCGGTTGAGCTGTTCAGGGGCGTTGTAATAGTCTCCCACACGGATCTGATAGGTCCGCTGGTCGCTCGGAGTATAACGATTGGCCGGGTCTGAGAGCCAGCTTGCGTTCCCCCAGTTCCCTTGGGTCCCGTAAAGATTCAAGGTCTTGGCTTGTCCGTGAGCGTTATCGTTATCGAACCCGATGCCGTGAATCTCACCTTCGGAATCGCTCTGGAATGTAAACTCCAGAATCGTGTCGGCAGTGACCTCGTAGTCAAGTGCCAGGCTCTTCCAGGTGTTGCCGGACAGGCTGAGGGTGGCTCCGGCGTCGAGGACCTCAAAACTGTCTTTGGTTACATCCTGGTCGCTGTAGGACTCGAGCGTGGCGAGCCCAAAGTCGATCAGGTTGCCGAGGTCGGGGCGTACAGTCACGGTGACTTCCGCGGTGTCGGAGTCCGTTCCATCGCTGATAGTGTAGGAGAAGGTCTCTGTCCCGGAAAAGCCGGCAGCAGGAGTGTACAGCAACTGCTGGCCAACGATTCTGATGGAGCCTCCTTCCGAACCGAAGGTCACATCGTTGATGAAGATAGACTCACCGGAGTCATTGGCCAACGCATCCAAAGGATTAGCTTGACTGTCAGCGAAGACGGTGAAGTTATCTGGACGGGCCAGCGGCGGATCGGCCACTGGAGTCACATTGACAGTCACCGTGGCAGTCGACTGCCCAACAGCGCTTTCGATCGTGTAGGTAAACGTCTCAGTCTGGTCGAAATCCAACGCAGGTTGATACTCAATGGTCTGGCCGTCGGTGGTGATCGTCCCACCTTCAGAACCTGGCGTGACACTGGTGATGGTCACCGGAGCGGTGCCTGGGTCGTCGTTATCCAGCACCGCGAAGGTCGTCACGTCGGAATCCTCAACAACGGTGAATTCATCGTCTTGAGCAACCGGTGGAGTGCCAGCAGCAGGATCGAAAATCAGAATGTTGCTGAAGCTGCTCACCGCGTTTTTACCAGAATCGTCATCGTTGGCGAAGAACAAGTGATCAAAGGTGCCGGTGTAGAACTCGCCCACCGGGATTCGATACTGGCGTACCTGGCCAGCAAAGCTGGCGTAGTCCGCGAAATCGTCATACCCCCAGTTTTGCGTGCCGTAGAGCCGGAAGGTGCGGTTTTCTTGCTGGCCGGTATCGTTATCAAAGCCGATCCCATGGATCTCGCCTTGGGAGTTACTGAAGAAGTCAAACTGCAAGATGGTCGTCGGGGTGATCGTGAAGTCCCCAGTGATCTTCTTCCAGCTGTTCTGGACCAAACGCAGTGTTCGGCCTTCATCCTCGATGGCTGGCTCCCCGGTCTCGTCGTTGGCACCCCCATATGAGTCAATCGAGAAATCGTTGAAGTTGAGCACATCGACGACCCCTTCCACCGTGATGGTCACCTGGGCAGAGTCCGTTAATGCTCCGTCGGTGATGGTGTAGGTGAAGGTATCGATGCCGAAGAAACCCTCATTCGGCGTGTAAGTGAGGGTACCATCGGGGTTGGAAGTCACCGACCCATTGCCAGCTTGGGTGAGCGAGGAAAGGCTCACATCACTCTCCTCATCGGAATCGTTGTCCAGGACACCAATGACGACCGAAGTAGACTCGCTGGTGGTGGCGGTGTCGTCGACTGCCTCGGGGGGGTCGTTGACCGGGTCCACGCTCAAGCTCACTGTGGCGGTATCGGTGAGCTCGCCGTCGCTGATGGTGTAGGTGAAGCTGTCAGGGCCGTTAAAGTTCGCGTCAGGCGTGTAAGTCACCGTCTGGTCATCGTTGATCACCACCGTCCCATCAGCGGGATCGCCCACTGCAGTGACCGTCAAGGACTGGCCGTCCGGATCGGTATCGTTGCCCCTGACGTTGATTACTAAGGGGACGTCTTCGCGAGTGTTCGCGGTGTCATCAGTCGCGTTTGGAGCATTGTTGACCAACCCAATGCCAACGGTGACAACAGCGGTATCCTGTTGCTGGCCGTCAGTAATCGTATAGGTGAAGGTATCCGTCTCATTGGTGACGCCTGCGTCCGGCGTATACGTCAGTGTGCCGTCGGGGTTGATGGCGACGCTTCCGTAGGTTCCCAAGGTCACCGAGAAGAGCCCGAAGCCACCCTCCAGATCGCTGTCGTTTGTCAGGACGGGGATGTTGACGGGGGTATCCTGTTCTGTGGCCGCGAAATCGTCGTTCGCCACGGGCGGATCGTTCACCGGAGCGACAGTCACGTTGACCAAGCCAAGAGCCGTGCCGCCGTTTCCGTCGCTCACGGTGTAGCTGAAGCTGTCGTTGCCGAAGAAGTTCGCATCCGGGGTGTAGCTCACCAGGTTGTCATTGATCGCCACCGACCCATGGGCCGCATCGCTCACACCAGTGACCGTGAGTGGGTCATCGTCAGGGTCGACGTCGTTGCCGACCACGTTGATGAGTGCCTCAGTATCTTCGTTGGTCGGCGCGAAGTCGATGTTCGCCCGGGGCGGGTCGTTGCTGGCCTCCACGGTGATCCAGACCGTTGCTGGAGTGCTCTCAGCTTGGCCATCGGTGATGGTGTAGGTGAAACTGTCGGTGCCTTCGAAATCCATACTCGGGGTGTAGGTCACCGTGCCATCGGAATTGAGTCTGACCGATCCTGACTCAGGCTCCTCAGTGATCGCATTGATGGCGAAGAAGCTATCGACATCACTATCGTTAGCCAGCAGGTCAACGGTGATCGGAGTATCCTCGGTTGTGGTCGCAGAGTCATCGGTGGCTTGCGGTGGGTCGTTGACCGGATTGACGATGATGTTGACGGCCGCCGAAGAGACTCCGTTGTTAATGGCGTAAGTGAAGGTGTCGTTCCCGAAGAAGTCCGGATCAGGTGTGTAGGTGATCGTTCCGTTGCTGATATCGACCGAGCCGTTGGCGGGCTGGATCACCGAGGTAATCGTTAAGTCGTTCCCGCTGTCATTGCCCAAGACATCCAAGACCCGCGGGGTATCTTCAACAACGTCGTCGTAGAAGTCGATGATGGCTACTGGAGTGTTGTCAACATCATCGTCGGCGATGGTGACTGTTGCTTGGGTCTCGGCTCCCAGCTGCAGATTGGCATCTCCACTCACTGCAGTCAGAGTAACGACGACGCTCTCGTCGCCTTCCAGTTCCAGATCATCGACGACTGCAACGTCGATGGTTGCCGAGGTTTCCCCTTGGGCGATGTCCACCGTACCAGTCAACGCCGTGTAGTCAGCGTCGGCTGTGGCAGTGCCACCAACTGTGTATGTCACCGTCGTCAGCGTGCTGGCGGCCTCAGTTAGGTTGACGGTGAACTGGCCATCGGTGGCAGGCTCAGAAGCATCGGTGGTCGCTGTGATGGTGACCTCGTTGTCAACATCATCGTCGGCGATGGTGACTGTTGCTTCGGTCGCGGCTCCCAGCTGCAGATTGGCATCTCCACTCACTGCAGTCAGAGTAACGACGAC
>CAZYKP010000050.1:35066-58584 GCA_964648025.1 uncultured Pirellulales bacterium
GGCCATCGGTGGCAGGCTCAGAAGCATCGGTGGTCGCTGTGATGGTGACCTCGTTCACGCCTCCGAGGACGGGGTTCACGGTCACCGTGGCGTCGTCGTCATCACCGGTCGAGCCATCGCCTGCGGTGGAGTCTGGGTCCGGCTGGTCGGCCGCCGAGATTTGGGCGTAATTCGAATAGTCGAGCGGGGCTGGACCCGTGGAGATGATCTCAATTGCGCTGATCTTGGCGTTGTCGACAATTGTGGTGAAGTCGATGTCGAGGTTGCCGTCGTCCACTGTTGTGTCAAAAGACTTGAGGACGGCCACGCCGGTGCCGACCTCAGCGAAAATGTCATAGTCGTCTAGGACCAACTGGCCCTCGACCTCAACATCGAAGAGTCGATCACCGACACCTTTATTGGACCCAGCTCCAGATTGTCCGATAAAGATCTCAGCGAAGTAGAGATTGACTGTGTAATCGCCGTTGGCGACTTGGAAGTCCCATTGTTGCGAATCCAAGACCTGACCACCCTGTGGGGGGACACCGAATCGCTCGGTGTCGAACAACTGCTCAACCGCAGGCGTCCCGACGGGCAACCCGGAGATGTCGACCGAAACGTTCTTGCTGAACTTCTGACCGCCGGTAAGTGTAATGCCGGTTGCGTATGTCGCGCTGGTCGGCGGATTCCCGTTCAAGTTGTTCGGAACCGTGTCGCCGAGCCAGTCCAGATCCGAGTCGGCCGCCGGCAGCGTACTGCCGCCGGGATTGACTCGGTAGATCACCGTTTCGGTCGCGGCGGTTGCTTCCTCCACCGTGGCGGTTATATCGAGGGTCACGCTCTGGCCGATCCCGATCTCGCCGATGTCCCAGAGCCCCGTGACATCATTGTAGGTCCCATCGCCGCTGGAGCTGACAAAGGAGAAGCCGTCTGGCAGCACATCTTCCACCTGAACACCGGTGGCATCGACGCCGCTGGCATGGCTGACAGTCAGCGTAAAGGTAACGCTCTCCCCGAATGCCGGTGTTGCGTTAGAAACGGTCTGAGTCAGTTCCAAGTCAGCTGTTGGAGTCAAGCCGTTGATGGTCACAGTCACCGTGGCAATATCGGTGGCCTGACCATCGGAGAGTGTGTAGCTGAAGCTGTCCGTTGCGGTTTCGCCCACTCCCAGCGTCTCAAACTGGCCGTTGGGGTCATAGTTGAAGGTGCCATCACTGTTGTCGGTCACCTGCCCAAGGGTGCCGGTGGTGTCGAATGCGGTGACAGTCAGGGGATCGCCATCAACATCGGTGTCGTTGGTCAGCACGTCGATGATGACTGCGACCTCCTCATCGGTGGTCGCTGTATCATCAGCAGCCACAGGAGCGTCGTTGACCGGGGTCACTGTGATCGTGACCGTGGCTGTGTCGGTGCCTTCGTTGCCGTCGTCAATGGTGTAGCTGAAGCTATCGGTGCCGTTGAACTCTGCGTTGGGTGTGTACTCGAAGGTGCCATCGCCATTGAGGTTCAGCGTGCCGTCCGACACGTTCGTGTCGACGGAAACGGTCAACGTGTCCCCGTCGATGTCGCTGTCAGCTCCCATGCCGTTGTCGCTGAGCACGTTGCCGCTGACGGCAGTGTCTTCGGCAGTTGAGACAGAATCGTTAGCTGCCACAGGAGCATCGTTGACCCCAGTGATGGTCACTGTGACAGTCGCTGTGTCCGTTCCTCCATTGCTGTCACTGATGGTGTAAGTGAAGGTATCAGTTGCTGTCTCGCCGGCGGCCAAAAACTCGAACTGACCGTTGGGGTCATAGCTGAAGGTGCCATCACTGTTGTCGGTCACCTGCCCAAGGGTGCCGGTGGTGTCGAATGCGGTGACAGTCAGGGGATCGCCATCACCATCGCTGTCGTTGACCAGGACGTCGATAGTGACTGCGACCTCCTCATCGGTGGTCGCCGCATCATCAACTGCAACTGGAGTGCTGTTGACTGCCGCGGCCCTCCGGATCTCGATGCCGCTGACTACGGCGTTGTTGTTCTGGCCCTGGATGAAGTCGAGGTCGACGAAACCGTCCTGGACATTGACCTCGTACTCGAGCAGGCCAGCCGTGCTGGTCCCGTTGACGACAGGACCGAAGACAGCGGCGAGATCGATCTCGTCCTCGACGAGATTGCCCTCCAGGGCAATGTCGAAGGTCCGCGCGCCGGTGCTCGTCTGAAAGATCTCCGCAACGTAGAGCCGCACGAAGTAGTCGCCTGCAACCGGCACGGGGATGTTGTAGTCAAAGCTCGATCCCTCCGCCGTGTCGTTGCCGAAGCGATAGGTGTTGTAGACGGCGTCGAAATCCGAGTTCGGGAAATCGAGGTTCTTTTCACTGGGCATGGAGGCGTCCGAGTCAGGATCGAGATACTGCTCGGCGGTGAACTCAAGGCCGTTGATCGTGATCGCAGGCCCATTGATGTTGATCGCCACGACGAGTTCGCCTGGCTGGATCGGCGTCAGGTCGAGCGTGACGGTCTCGAAAGTCTCGGCAATGCCGTTGGCGACGCTATCGAGCACCGAGTCCGCTGCAAGTGTCGCGGTGTAGACTCCGTCGTCCCAGCCGGCCACAGGCGCTGAGAACGTCCAGGTCGCCGTGTCGGTCGCCGTGTCGTAGTTGAAAGCGGTCGCCGCGGGCGTGCTCGGGCCGGAGAGGTTCAAGTCGCCCTCCTCCACGGACGCGTCATCGATGGCGACGTCGTCGCTCAGCGTCGCGGTCACCACGAGATCGGCGTCCACCGCTGCCGGCGGTGTGATCGCGAGGGTCGCGGTCGGCGGCAGGTCGACCGGCCCGGTGGCAGGAGTGATGTTGCTGATGACGTAAACGTTGTCGTTCCAGTCGAAGTTGACCGCCTGGTAGTCCTGGAACAGCAGGTACGTGTTCGGCACCGCGTTCCCGTCCGCACCGATCAGCGGGAACATCCGCATCAGGATGTCGCCGCCTGAAAGGGCCTCGTTGCCGGTGGCCCCCTTGTCCTGGGTCTGGAAGAGGGGGTCGGTGTAGTCGACCGGACCGCCGTTGGGACCGCTCAACCACTGGATGGCAAAGCCGAACGGACCGGTCGGCGAAAAGCTACCGGTCGCTGGGTCACCCGCCGGGCTATCGTTTTCCGTGGCGTCGGGCAGCAGCGTGTGGCTGTCGCTCAACGCATGCGCGAAGATCGGGTTGATGGTCAGGTCGTCTGCCGAAATCGCCGCTGGGTTCTGGTCGAAGTATTGGATCTGGTAGTCGCGCGGACCGGTGTAGGCGGCGATCTGGGTGACGGTCACCGGCTGGCTGCCGTTGGCAGCCTCCCAATAAGCCGAGATCACCTCGTCGCCCGCCGCACCATCATCGCCGTTGCGACTAGAGAGCCCCCCGAGATCGGTCTGGAAGCCGAAGACCTGCATGATCTCATCGACGCTCGGCTCCTGATTGTTCTCAAGGACCGACTGGCTGTAGCCCGCCAGCTGGACGGTCGTCGCCGACTCGTCCGCGTCATTGGAGTTGATGACCAGTGAGCCGGCCGCGACCCCGCTGGCCGTCGGCTCGAAGGTCACGCCCACGGTCACCGTCGAGCCCGGCGTCACCGTGAACCCGCTGGCCTGGTTGGTGTCGACCAGCCCGAACGTCCCGCTGACGACGAGGCTCGACACGACGAGGTCCTCGCTGCCCGTGTTGGTGATGTCGAAGCTCTGTTGGTTGGCGATGTCCGCGGTCTGGGAGCCAGCAACGACGCTGCCGACGGAGCTGAAGACCAGCCGGTCGTCGGTAGTCGTCGGGGTAAGGTTCGAGAGCTCAATCTCGGGAGCAGTCTGGCTGGGCGCGTCGGGGGTCAACAGCTTGATCGAGCTGGCAAACGGCTCGCCGCGATTGTACTGGATGACGTAGATTCGCCCGCTTGCGTCGTCCACGACGAGGTCGAGCGGGTTCTCAAACTTGATCGTCTGCCCGCTCGGGTCCTGCAAAGCAGTCTGCGAGACGACGTCGCCGTTGGCGTCGAACTCGAAGGCGAAGATGTCGTCGCCGCCGGAGAACCGGACGGTCAGCAGCGCGCCGTTGAGCGTCCCGTTGAAGACGTCGCTGTTGAACTCGTCGCTGCCGTTGGGTGACTTGCCGTTGCCGAAGTCGAAGGCCGCGGGGACGAAATTCTCGTCAGGCTGCGTGCCTTCCGGATAGGCCGTGATTTCCTGGGCGTCCTGGCCGCTGGTCGGGTTGCCCCCAGAGTGGATGTACTCGCCGCGTAGCTCGTTCGGATGGCCGAAGTACTCCCCGCCCTGCGCACTCGACTTGAACAGGAAGTCGGGCTTGGGCGCTCCGGTGTTCAGCGTGCTCTCGTCGAAGGTCGTCGCCGGGTCGTCAGGCACGTTTCCGGCCGAGCCGGTGCCGTTGTTCGCCACGTACAGGTTGCCGTTGGAGTGCCACACCAGGTCGTAGGCGTTGCGAATGCCGGTGGCGTGGATCGTCACCAGCGCGCCTGGGGCAAAGGGATCGTAAAACCCGTTGACCGTGCCGTTCGGGTTGCGTTGGGCCTCCGGCGTCGATTGCTCGCCCGACTGGCTGGCATCGGCGTCGATCACGTCGGTCTGGACGTCATAGGCATTGGCACCTCCATCGACCAGGGCTGCGATCGCATCATGGTCGACTTTGAGCACAGCCGCGGAGAGCAGCCGCTCGTCCCGGTTGCCCCACACGCCATCGGCAGCACCAGAGGCGGAGTTGCCGCCCTGGATGACGAACATCTCACCGGCGGCATTGAATTCGATGCTGTTGGTGAGGTGGTCGCTGGTCGACCGCGGCAGGCCGGTCACCATGGTCGTGACCGTCCCATCGAACTCCGCGGTGACTGGGTCAAGCTGCATCCGCACGATCTCGCCGGTGAAGTCAGGCGAGTTGCCTACACTTGTGTTGCTGGTCAGCCAGAGATCGTTCGGGCTGTTGGGATCGAAGGCGATTCCGATCACCGTGCGTCCGTCGAGGCCGACAAAGGTCTGCTGGTTCGACAGAGTCCCATCGGTTGGATTGACATCCCAGCGGTAGAGCGTTCCCACAATGGAGGCTGCGTAGAGCTTCGACCCGTCGGGCGAGAGCTCGAGGCTGGTCACCGGGACGTTCTCAATGGTCGCCTGATCGTTGACGATGAACGCCGCATCGAGCGGCTGTCCGCCGCCGCCCTGCCCAGTGCTGAAGGTGACGGAGAAGTCCTCCAGCAAGCGGCCGTCCAGGTCCTGCACACCAACGATGACGATCTGATATTGGGTGTTCGGGTCCAGCGCTTGCAGCGGCGTGACCGCCAACGCGTCGTTGCCGCCTGAACCGTTCGCCGCACTCGGGACCACGTTGCCCGTGGCCACCTCGATGATCTGGACGGTGGTGGAGTTGATGGTGGTCTCGTCGATGCCAGCGGAGTTCACCAGATCGAAGTTGAACGTGAAGCCCGTGTCCAGCGCGACGCCTGTGTCGCCGTCGGTCACGTTGCCGGAGACGATCGAGGGGAGATTCTCCACCGTCACCGTGATGGACGTGCTGGCAAAGAGGCTGCCAGCGGTGGCCACCACGTCGATGACGTAGACATTGTCGCCATCGGAGTCGCTGGGAATCTCGAAGTCGGGGGCAGCGGCGAAGCTCAGCTCGCCGGTCGTCTCGTCGATGGTGAAGTCGTCCGCATCCGTGCCTGCCAACGAGAAGACCACGAGCTGACCGTCAGGATCGTTGGCGTCAAAGTCGGCAACGACGTCGGTCGTGTTTTCCTGGACCGAGGCGGTCGCGGGAGCCGCGGTAAAGACTGGCGGATTGTCGTTCGCTGGCGCGACGTCTGTCTCCAGCACCACCTGGTCGATGTTCGGGCCGGAGCCCTGGTTCTGGGTGAAGGAGATGACGTTTTCGCCGGCGACGAGGTCGATCTGGATCGAGATTTCGTTCCAGTTGAACCACTCGGTGGTGTTTGAGAAGGCGAGCACGCCCTGCTCGACGCCGTTGACGAATATCGTCATCGGGCGGGAGCCCCCGCTGCCGACGGCATAGCGGAAGGTCAGCGTGCCGACTCCCGCCTCGGACGCATTGTAGGAAAACTGTGCCCCGTCCCCCGCGTCGCCCCCAAGATCTAAGTACTCGTCGCCGATCGAGCCGATCCAGATACCGTTCTCCTTGCCGGTCCCGGTCTGGTTGTCTTCCGGGTTTTCGAAGTTCCTCACCGTGCTGTCGTTGCCGAAGCCGGTGACCGGGTCGAACCCGTCAGTGTCGAGGATCGTCAGATCGGCGGCCTGCAGCGTGGTGACGAAATTGGAGTCGTTGTCGAGGATGCCCCCTGTTACCGGCGCGGCGTCGAACGGCAGCTGCGTTGCGCCTGCGTCAATTGCCGTGCCGATGTTGGCCGCCAGGATCTGGATGTCGAAGGTCTCAAAGTTCTCGGCCTCGGTGTCATCGAACAGGACCAGCGGTGTGGAGAACGGCGGCACCGTGCCGGCGGGGATCGTCACATCGATCTCGGTGGCTCCGCCTTGGTCGAAGGCGACGTCAGTCCCGATCGTCGCGGCGTCCGACCCGCTGGTGGCGACCAGCTGCACCCTCACGGTGATGTCCTGGTCGAAGCCCGTCGAGAAATCCGGGCCGAGGCTGAGCGAGAAGTCCGCCGGGTCGCCCTCGGTGGTGCTCGAACCCACTCCAACCGAGATCGTCGGCAGCAACGGCGCATCCGAGTAAGTGAGGTGGATCGGCGAGGTGACTGCTCCCTTGGAGAGGTCGGTCGTCGTGTCGATCACACTGGCAGCGAAGCCGAGGGGCAGCTTGTCTTCCTCAAGCACGCCGAACTCGTTCGTTAGGTCGGGCACCGAAAGATCAAAAGCAGCAACCGTGGCGAAGTCGAACATCGAGGTGATGTCTTGCACGGTCCCGTCGAGCAGAACGTCGACATACTGGAATTCCACGGCGTTGTTCGCGGGGAAGCCGCTGGCCTCAAGCGCCGCAAGCTGCTCGTCGAGTTGGGGGTGGTAGGGATTGCTTTCGGGGAACTCGTTGGTGAAGGGGACGATGAAGCCCTTCGCAAGTGTGACCCGAGCGGTCTCGCCAGCGGGTCCTTGGATGGTCACGGTCGGGCCGCCCGACTGGTAGGTTCCCTCGGCTCCCGGTGCCAGGCCGTTGACCTCGAGCGTGACGTTGAGCCCCTCACTCGCCTGCGTCGAAAACGCCTTGGCGCCCAACTGCTGACCGGTTCCCTGGCCTTGAAGCTTGCCGAGCGAGGTCGAGGCGTCTGCGTACTCGACGCTGAAGGAGCTGCCGACCAGCTCCGCACCGCCGATGCCGCCGATGTCCCAATTGCCTGCGCCTGCCAGCGGCGCGCCGCTGTCAAGCGTGCTCTTCTGCGCGCCGGCGATGGAGTTCGGATCCATATCAACAGAGAATCCGACCGTTTCCCCTGGGTTGAAATCTGTGAACTCGAGCCTGATCTTCTCGTAGCCCAGGATCCCGCCGGCGCCGAAGTACGTGACGCCGATGGCATCTTGGTCGAAACCCCCGGTCGGGGTGATCACGCCGGTGCCGCCCTCGGTGTTGATCGCGAGGATCTTGCCGGTCGCGTCTCCGGCTTGGCCGAACGGATCGAACACCGCGTCCGGGAAGAGCGCGTCGGTGACGTCGATCTCCACGGCTGCAATGTCCTTCTCGCCGGTGTTGGTGATCTGGAAGGAGTTGGCGCCGAAGTTGGATGTCTCGATGCCATTGGCGTTCTCGTTGACACTCAGCACCGCTGCGCCGATCAGCGTGATCTCCCGGTCGTAACCGGCGTCAATGTCGGAGACGACATCGCCGGCGACGACGGTGACCTGCTGCGTCTGGCCGTTGGCCGGATCAGCGTCGCTGTCGACGCTATCATCGCTGCCCTGGTTGGCAAGGACCAGCGGGTCGCCGTCCACATTGGTCGGGAACAGCACCGAATAAGTGCCATCGGCGAGATTGGTAAAGGTGTAGCTTCCGTCGGGGCTGGTCGAAGCAGTGGCGACGACGGTGGCGTTAACGTCCAGCAACTCGACGCTGACGCCGCCGATGCCAGGCTCACCGTTATCGATGTTGTCGTCGTTGGCGTCCGCGAAGACACGGCCGGAGATTTCCGCCCCTGCGACTGACAGCTGCGAGAGTGGCTGGCTGTTGAGGTTCGAGAAATTGCCCAAGGCATTGTTGCCTGGATCGGTTGCGAAGAATTCCAGGGCGATCTTATCGATTTCGAACCCAGCTGAACGCTCGGAAAGGAGGAGATCATAAGTTTGGCCGCCCTGGACCGGCACGACGATGGGTTGGGCGTTGTCATCAACGTTTTTGTTGGCCAGCTTCCACGCCGTCGACGGAGTACCGCTCTGATAGGTTTTGTAAAAGCCGTTGTTGCTGACCAAGTTGACGCTGCGCGGCAGCGCCGGGATGTCCACGCCATCCAGTTGGATCTTCGTCCAGGCATCGTTTTCTTCGGTTGAGTCCGGACCCTGGTAGCTGGAGATCAGGTTGATCCGAATGAAGCCATCAGCCTGCGGCGTGAACTTGTAGGTCAGCGTTTCGCCACCCCCGCCATTGTTAAAGTAATTGCCCGTCGCTTCGATGTAGTCATCGGACGGTTGAGCGTGACCGGCTTCCAGTTGAGACGCATCCTTAATCTCGAAGCCGCCCGCGTCGTTGTTCAAGCCGTCCTCGGCTTCGAAGATGAAGTTGCCGTTGGCGTTGGGCAGGTAGGAGGCGGTCGGGCCGCTTGCGTTGGCGTCGAACTCAATCACCAGCGTGTTGCTCGTCTGGCTGTTCTGAGTTCCCAGGCCTTCGACCACCGCGATGAAGTGGTTCAAACCGGCTTCTGGATCGGTGTCCAACAACGTCACCGGAACCAACAGCTCGCCGTTGCCATTGAGTGTCCCCGTGAACACTGTTCGGCTCAGCACGCTGTTGGCCTCGAACGGATCGACGTTGTAGCCACTGCCCGCGTTGGGGCCATCCAATCCGTTGATGAACAACCCTGCTTCAGCCTGAAGCAGGGTCACATCGGCATTGGGTGCGCCCGTGATCACGATCGTTTGCGAGGCTGTGTTGACTGTCGACGGGCTCGACCCATTGAGCAATCCGATCGTCGGTGCAGCCGGCGCAGCCTCGGCAACGACCGCGAAGCTGTCGCCGATGTCGCCGTTGTCGAACAGGCTGCTGGTGATGGTGGTGCTGTCTTCGAAGGTCACGGTGACGGTGCTGCCGATCAACTCGAAACCCGAGACCGAGCCGGACTCATTCGGCCCCGGCGCCGAGCCGCCCTTGATGCTGATCGGGTCGATATCCAGCCCGAATGTCAGCGTTTCACCCGTCTCGAAGCCGTTGAAGTCCACGGTCAGCCCGTAGAAGCCACCCTCATAAGGGTTCGAGAAGTCGTGGGAGACGACCCCGGTCGTCGTGTCGCTGCCGGCGTTTGGAGTGAAGCCCTTCGAGGTCGCATCGCCAGCGGTGCCGTCGGGATCGAAGACGACTTCAGGCAGCAAGGCCGAGGAGATGTCGAAACTCACTTGTGTGATTGGCACATCACCGGTGTTGGTGATGTTGAAGGACTGATTGCCGAAGGTGGACCCGTTCAAACCAGCGGTGTCCACCAGGATTTCGGCCGAACGCGCTTGAGTGGGGATGATCTCGGTGACCAACTCCAGCGTGGTCGTGGTGAGATCCTGATTCTGGTTGAACCAGAGAGTGTACAGCCCCGGACCCAGCGGCAGCGTGAGGCCGTTGGTCGGCTGGCCTGCGTTCTCGACCGTGTTCGATGCCAGCAGCGGCAGGAGGTCTTGGCCGATTTGGGACTCGTTATAAACCGTGCCGCCATCCAACGTCGCGATTCCAGCTTCGATATCGGCCTGGGTCGGAATCGTGTCGCCGACCTGAATGCCGAGGAAGGTCGCGTTTGAGTTTACGTTGTCGAAGTCCACGA
This sequence comes from uncultured Pirellulales bacterium, assembly GCA_964648025.1. Lineage (GTDB taxonomy): Bacteria > Planctomycetota > Planctomycetia > Pirellulales > Pb10988 > CAZYKP01. The sequence continues at coordinate 44,982 of CAZYKP010000050.1, forward strand.
GGTTTGCCGCGACAAGCTGATGCCCGGCCTGCACCTCAAAGGTGACATAGTCGGCATCGGAGAGTTCGCCATAGCTGACCAACGTGTTGGAGCCGAGACTCAGCGTGACGTCGTCAGGATTGGTGTTGTCCCCCGAGAAATCATTGCCGGCTGCCGGCGTTCCGTTAAAGCTGTCCACCGGCGAGGGCGTGCCCGCGATGATCTCGATCCCCTTGATCGCAGGGTTATTGACTCCATGGATGAATTCGAGCGAGAGCAAACCGTCGGTGACGGTGGCCGTGTCGCTCAGCATGAACCCGGCGCCTGGGCCAACCAAAGCGTACTGGTCGATGTCGTCAAAGGTTGCCGGAACTGTCCCTTCAACTGAGACGTCGAAGACACGCTGCCCATCCCCGGTAATTCCGTTGAAGATCTCGGCAAAGAAGAGATTGACCGTGTAGTCGCCTGGCGCGACGGGGAACTCCCAGAGCATCTCCGGGGCAGTCGTCTGGTCGTAACGCTCGGTATTGAACAATGCGTCTGGCGCCGAGGCGGCAATCCCCGGAGCGAAGGTCGTCACCGGGACCCCGTTGCCCGAGGAGCTGTTGAACGTACTGGTCCCGGTGCTATTGGCAACCAGATAGGGGCTGTTGCCAGCGTTGCCGAAGCTGCCCGTGTCTGCTGACCAAGGCAAGGACGATCCGTCGGCAGCCGCCAGCTGGGGGCCACCGGTGTTCACCCGGTAAAGCACAGTGCCTGCGGAAACATCGTCATCGTTGATGTTCAGGGTGGCGGTGACTGCCGAGCCGAGCACGGCCAAGGGGTCACCGCCTGCAGCCACCGAGTCCAGGGTGAGGATGATGTCCTCGATGCCCTCGATGTCTGAATCATCGAGGACTGGGACATCGATCGTCGCAGTCGACTGCGTGGCGGGGATCGTCACGCTGCCGGAGAGAGCGGTGTAGTCGGCATCTGCGGTGGCCGAACCAGCTACCGAGTAGTTGATCGTGGTGTCCACGCTCACCGGCGAGCTGATGCTGACAGTCAACTGACCGTCGATGCCGGGCTCGGCTGCATCTTGAGTTGCCGCGATCGTCACCTCCTTGGCATCGTCGTCGGTGATGGTGATCGTGGCTGTGCCGACGCCGATGAGGGCATTCGAGCTGACGCTGGTGATGGTCACGGTGAAGGCCTCGTCGGGCTCAATCACCTCGCTGCCGGCCATCTCCTGCAGGATGTTGATTTCGAAGGTGAGGTCGGACGAACCGCCGGCAATGGACAAGGTGTCGGTGTAGACACCACCGGCAAGCGACCCGGAGGTGTACTCGTAGTCCTCGGTCGCGACAGCCGTTGCCGGGGCGATTTCGAAGGTTACGTCAACCGTTTCACTGGCGGGCACTTGAATATCGGTGGCAATCGAGATCTGGATCGAACCGTCGCCCTCGCCGACCGTCTGATCGCCGCCGAGGATCGAGACCACCGGCAGCGGATCGCTAGGCGCGGGGCCGAGGATCTCGATGGCGTTGATCAGCGGGTTCTCGACGACGTGAGCAAAGTCGATGTCCAGGTTGCCATCGATCACGTCCACGTCGTAGCTGAACATCCCACCGATCTGGTGGCCCAGCGTGGCGGAAAGATCGAGGTCGTCCTCGACCAGATTGCCTTCGATGAAGATGTCAAAGACACGCTGGCCTGCACCGCTGGTCCCACCGAAACCGTTCCCCATGAACAGGTTGACCGTGTAGGTCCCGGGCGTCGTTGCAACGAAATCCCACTGCATCTCTGGGGCGCTGGCTGTGTCCCATCGCTCCTGAGCGAAGAGCTGTTGCGGCACGTAATCCGGAACCGCGTAGGGGCCGGTGGTCGCGCGGCCAGCGATGTTGTGCGTGCTGACGCTGCCAGTATTGACCGCGACATCGCCCACGGCTTGCGCACCTGGCCCACCGATTCCGATCCAATCCACCTCGCCATTCGGATCGAACTGCGATCCCGACAGGGCCGTGATGGTGTTCTGTTGAGCGTTCACACGGTAAAGGAGGGTCGTGTCGGCAACGTTGATCGTGACAGTGGCAACATCGGTCAGACCTGTGCCATCGTCGATTGTGTATTGGAAGGTCGCCGCTCCTTCGAAACCAACCGCTGGTGTGAAGGTGACGAAATCGTCGCTTGTGTCGCCGGCCGTCCCCGCGTTGTCCAGCACGGCGGTGCCGTCTGTCGCGTTCTGGACGCTGATCACAGTCAGCACGTTCCCCACGTTCGGATCCGAGTCGTTCGCCAGCAGATCGGCAACCGGGATAGCAACCGCTTCGTCAATGCCGGTAGAGGCCTCGTCGTCGACCGCGGTCGGCGCAAACTGTTGGACAGTCGAGGTGATCTCGAGATCCACGAAGTTCGCCTCGAACGGCGTCTCGTCTCCGGCGGATGTGGACAACAACGTCACGATCGCCGAGGAGGGCAACTCGCTTGCGCCTTGACCGATGGTCTGCTGGCCGAGCACGGCGGCAAGGACTTCGCCCTGCAGGGCAATCGGATCGCCAATCGCCTTAGGCTGCGAGAGAACCAGGCCACCGCCTGGAGTCAGCTCGTAGTTGTAGAATGCCTGGGCCGTCGCCGCGTCGGGGCTCGACAGATCAACCTGAAGATAGAGCTCCAAGATCGAGTTGCCGGTGGCGTTGGTCGCCGCATCGTTGAAGTCGGTGTCTTGCGTCCCGGTGACCGTGATGTTGGCCACCGCCGCGTCGTTCTCCTCATAGAAGACCTCCAAGCGAGGGACATCGTCGCCGACGCCGGCCACAACTTTGAGGTAATTCGATTGCGAGCCATCGCCGAGGGCAAAACCCACGGAGCCGAAATTCTCATTCAGCCCAACGCTGGAAAACGGGTTGAAGATCGGCACGCGGATCGTGAACTCGCCCACATCAGCAGCAGGCAGGAAGCCCGTCTGGATGGCATCGTTCTGGGTGTTCACACCCTCAAAGGCGTCACCCTCGGTGACCTGCTTGACCTGGATCACGCCTGGCGCGCCACCGCGAATGGTGTTGTCCAGATCAGTCAGAAGATCCGCAGTCGGGTTCTCGATGAGAACGTCCGGATTGATCTCGCCGACACCGTCGATCATCCAGCCGTTGAACCCGATGTTGTACTCACCGTCCGGGCCTGGGTTCGGGCTGGCAGGGTTGAAGTCCCACAACAGGGTCTGACCACCCTGCAGAATGGTTTGAGTGCCGTTGTTGGGGTCGAATTGCAGCGGATCGTCTTTGTCGAGGACGCCGTCATTATCGGCGTCTAAGTCCACTCCCGGCGGATCGCCGGGCTCAAGCACGATGATGTTATTGGCACCGATCTGGGCGACGAACATGGCGCCGGCGCCCAGGCCGCCACTGCCTGGGATTCCGCTGTTGCCAAGCGCCGTGACGTCCAGGGGCGTGCCGCCGATACTGATCGACTCAGTGTCGGTGACTGAACTGCCAGCGGCGGTGCCGTCGGTGAGGATCTCCATTAACGTCAGGTTGCCGTTGAACGACACGACCGCCAGATACTCGGTGTTAAGCCCTCCGTCGCCGATATTGTCCGCAGTGTATTCGGTGATACCGTTGGAGGAAGAGCCAATGGTGAAGAGCGACTCATCCTTGGGACCTGGATTGTTGTCAGGTCCGTAGTACACGCCCTCGATGGGGTTTGTGTTGCCGCCGGTGATCGTGTCCCAATCGGCCGGAAGGTCATCCCAGACGGTGTTTGGGTCATTACTCGGGTCGTTGATTGGGGTCAACTGCACATCCACGCTCAGCCCGCCACCCTGGCCCGACCAGAGGCCCGCCGCGGCTCCGGAGGCTCGAGTTGGGTTCGGATGGCCGCCGTAGGTGCCTTCCTGGATGATGTGCAGGTTATCAGGATCGCCGTCGTTGGTGTTATCGTTCAGGTTCGGCGCGTTGGTGGCAATCTGGTCTATTGACGTCACCTCGACGCCGTTCACATCGACCACATCGCCGCCCCAGTTGTTATTGGGGCCATTGTCGAAGGTGTAGATGTTCCCGGCTTCGGTGATGACCACGTCATAGGCGTTCCGGTAGCCGGGCGAGTAGACCTGCACCGGCCCGCCGAGATCAAACTTGGCCTGATTGCGACCGTCATTGCCGCCGAAGGTATCTGCGGCCTCAGCATCTTCCGGGCCAGTCGTGCCATTTGCGGTGTCCTGACCATCGCTGTTGTTTGCTCGCGTCGGATCATCAAGCGTTGGCAGGGCATAGACGTACTGGTCGACGTAGGTCGTCCCGCCCTTGAGACCCCCGTTGGCTTGGAGATCCGCTTCGATCTGCTCGAGGTGCGTCAGATCGACCCGCAGGAGGGCTCCTGAGTAATAGTACTCAGGCGTCCAGGTGAAGTTGTTCGACGGGGCCCCCTTGTTGTCAAAACCGCCGGACATGACGTACATGATCTCGCGGTCTTCGAACACACCGGCGGAGACTTCAACGGACTCCGTGCGGATGTCCATCCCGTTGGTGGAGTGGTTTTCCTCCGAACGCGGCAGGCCGATGACCAAGTCGACCTTTTCCCACTGCGAGCTGGAATCGTTGAAGGTCAGCCGGCTGATGATCCCCGAGTTCGTATCCAGGCCCAGGTCGTTCCCCCCACCACCAGCCCCGATTCGCGGGTCGCTGGAACTGACGTACAGGATGGGATCCTCGGCGGTCCCGACGACGACAAGTCCGGTGACTTGGCGATTGTTTTGGCCGCTCAGACTTCCATCATCGTCGTGGTTGGGAATCTGGTTGACCAGGTCAATGGTCTCAACGTTGGAAGCCTGCCAACTGTCGCCGTTCTTGGCGACGTCAGCGACCTTGATGATGCCGTTTTGCTGGGAAACATAGAGTCGCGAATCTGGTCCAAATTCCAGCGAGGTGGGATTGTTGAGGCCAATCCCTTCCATCATCGTCTGACTGAATGTTTGGGTGATCGCCAGCAGCTGCCGCTGCTCCAAGGCCTCGACTTGAAGAGTTGGTTGCCGAAGCTGCTGTTGCTTCTTCCGGCGAATCCGACGTGTACGACGAGTGATCGCTGAGTTCATCCACTGCAGAAGGCGACGAGAAAGAAACATCATGCTCCCCTTGGAGAATCTGCGTCCAGGTGGTTTGGTGAGACCGAAGATCGATAGAGGGTGTCAACCCGTATGGCCCAAAGCCTTTAAGGGCCAGAAGCACGGGCGTAAGGGTCAAAGACAAATAGCCTATCACCCTAAGAACTTTGGCTGATTGGCTCAGCCAAGTTGTTGGGTGATCAAATCAACTCAGCAATGGGTGGTCAGGAACCTCTCTCAATACGCCAACAAGTTGGTCACGCGGTGGCCGTTTGCAGGCGCGGGTGACGCTGCTTTCGATCAGCACATCGAACAGGGAGGTCGAGACCGGGGGATTCGAGGTTGGAATTTGCTTATTCGCTGAAGGCTTCTGAAACACCCTACTGATTCCCTGAAAAGTCTTCGACGAAGCGGGGCGTTTCGTCCGGCGATCCGGGCTTCCGTTGGTCGCCCTGCGGTCGAAGTCTTATCTGAGGCTCAGTAGTAGCATCCGAACGAGGGTGTTTTTTGACCTCCAGCGCCAGGCCATCACTGGCCACTCTGTGCAGAGAAAGAAGTGTTCAAGTTGATTGGGGACCAACTTGACAGGGAACCTCTTAGCATCCTTGAACCTCTCCGCAGAGAATCCAGCATGAGCATCAAGTCGATCCGCCAGAATCTCTCAAGCCAGCAGATCGATTAGTCATGTTGGGTCCTGCGCGGACAGACCCTTGTCCAGAATCAGGTTCGTCGAGGAGTCTCCAAGCAAAGACTCAAGCACGGGAGCTGATTCAGACGCCCAATCCCGCCGTCGGGGACCAATCTCAGGTCGGTGGGTTTCTCATTCCAGAACAACAGAGGGAGTGGAGTTCCTCCAGGCCCGCAACAGTGTTTCACTGAAGACTCTCCGTCTGCCATCCGGGCAGCTCAAGGCTGGCCAGGTACCTCGTCGAAGGCTCTGCGCGAGAGCAATCAAGCGGAATTCCTATTTGGTTTGTCAGGAAGCCACTCAGCGATCAACAACCCCAGACTGTTCACACGAGTTGACCAATTCTAAGCCCTCAACAACCACTGCCTCCACAGCACAGTCTACAAAAGAGCCCAGTTTCAGAATCGACAGAGGGAACTTGATAGCACAGTCCTCCAGTATTGCTACACCGAAACAAGAGCACCAAAAGTCGTGAAAGGAGTCCCCATTTGGCGATGTCAAACTTAACGGCAATGTCCGGGTATTGCAAGTGACTTTTTGAGATTCACAATGTGGTCGAAAGTCACAGTATCGAATGATAGCTCCAGGCTTTGGTGACAAAATTCCAACAGGCCACGGTGGGTAGTCTCTTCTCGAGGCAGGCTGTTTCAGCTTCTTGACTGTGCCAGTTGGGGGCAGAGGCCCAGCCGGTGGAACTTTGTCCAGCAGACTGTCACAACGTTGCAGGAGGCGGCAGCCACATCGGGAACCGTCCAACCACTGAAGCCGGAAGAGTTTCGCACGAAAGGCCCTCGGTCTGCCTCCATCGGCGGTAACTCTTGGTTCCCGGAAATGTTCTTGACGAAATCGTTGCGGAACGGTCGACGATCCCGGCTGCCGTAGGTTGCCCTGGGTCAAAAACTGATCTCGGGCTCAGGAGTCAGAGCAGCCGAAAACGCACTGGAGCCTGATCGTCCCAAGAACCAACGCTGAGTCCGTCCAAAGATTCCGGAGAAATCCACAAACTTCTCAAGAAATTCCAACTGCACTACGTCCAGCCCTGTTCAGGAGCACAGACAAGTCCGCATGCGTTGGGCTGCTGCATGTTGATGTCTTTTCGACTGCAGGACCGGCGTGAGAATCAAGAAATGCTAGATTGATCATCGTTGATCACCCCAGCGTCGTTACCGGGAGTCTTCCCGCAACAGGCTCCTCATTCCTGACTAATTGATTTCCTAGGGCGCACGAGAAAATCGAGAAAAACCTTGCCTTAAGCGGGTGCTTCGGGCAAACTATGCGGGCAGAGTGAAGTCCTCGACTGAGGACCGCCGACAGATTCCCAAACTGCGAGACCGGTTTGTCTTCAAATCGGTCAAGAACTGCCCCAAGGCCCAAGAGGTCCATCTCTGCTGCCAACTCCCCACTGGCCTTGAGTTCTGTGACCACCCCCGACAGCTTTCTCAGTTTCCCAAGGATCTGAGGCGTTCCCTTTCCGCAAGGAGTCGGCGCCAGAGATCAGCCCCTCGGAACTCAGCCTCGTTTGGAGCAAACGATTCGTGTCAACTGACACCCTCAGAACTAAGTGACCTGATGAGCAATCGATCTTGGATCAATTTTCCTTGGGCCCTTGGTTGGCTCACCTTTGGATGTTGGCTGATCCCGCTTTCATTCGCAGAAGGACAATTGCAGGGATACTGGCCCTTTGACGGCGATGTGCTGGATGCTTCAGGGACTGGCAACGACGGAACTCTCTTTGGCGCATCCTTTGACGCCAATGTTCCTGGTCAACTTGGCAGTGGACAATCTTTGAACTTCAACGGGGGCTCTGATCGCGTGAGCGTCGCGGCCAGTCCCACACTCAACTCACCGGCGTTCACTCTTTCCTACTGGGTGCAGGACCCAGGCCAGATTCAGAACTTCAACCGTATCACCAGTCGTGGCGGCGATAGTTTCGAAACCGCTGTCGGCGATTCGGGCAATCGCCTGTTCAAGTTCTATCCCGGGCCGGGATGGACCAACACCACGGGCACCTCAACTCCTGGCGACTGGAATCACGTTGCGTGGGTTGCCAATGGCGGTGTGCTGCGAGCGTACGTGGATGGATCTCCTGTTCACACGCAGAATCTCTCCCTGAACCCATCCGGCATTCTGAACATCGGCGCTCGGCACAACGCAGTCGAGGGTCTGGTGGGCAACGTCGATGATGTCGCTTTGTTCGCCAATCCATTGGCTCCGTCGGCCGTGCAGAGTTTGGCAAGCGGCGCGACCAGCCCCACCGACCTCCAAGTCACCACGGTGACCTCCGATCCCGATGCTTGGATGCAGAGCACCGTCCGCACATCAGGTGGCCCTGCTGGCACATGGACCCCCGATCCACTGCCGATGCTTGATGGCACATTCACAGTCGTTCCGTCCCCAGGAAGTTTGCCGAATGTCACCTCAGCGGCCACAGATTTTGGAGTCGCCAGCATTGGTGCCGACGGCGGGAATGGATCCCCAACAGGGGTTCAATATTTCCGTACGACCTTTGACCTTGACAGTTTGGACAACCTCAGCGCCACACTGGCGACGTCCTTCGACAACGGCGGCCAGATCTTTATCAACGGCACGGAGCTGGCCCGGGAGGTTTCCTTTGACGTGGCCAATTTCAATCCCCCTTACTCCACATTGAGCATCGATGCAGACGGAACGGTCACCGATGTCACCCTCTTTGATTCCACTCCGGGGAACTTTTCCGGGTTTGTGTTGGGCACCAATGAAGTGATCGTGGCTGTGCGTAACCCGGACACCGAAGTACTCAATGCCGGGGGTTTTTCGTTTCGACTGGACATCACCACAGCTGCACGAGCTGACAATGTCATTCCTGAGCCTGCCAGCTTTGCGATATGGGGATCTGTGGGCCTTGTCCTGGCCGGCGTCGGCTCTTCTCGCCGACGCTCACCAAAGGTTGGCTGAAAAGTGCCTCAACAACGGTTCAGCAACCGAGTGATCCTCCAGCACCAACCACAGAAGCCCGCCAAGGAAACTTGGCGGGCTTTCTCATGGCCGAGTAAGGAGCGACCAACTCGATTTGGTCCAAATGGCTGCCTGGTACACGTTTCCCAGCCAGCTTCAGCAACGGACGCAGACCAAAAAGTTCTCCTCGAACTTTTGCCCAACTGGTGTGCCTTGCAGAGATAGGACGCGCCATCATCGCCTGAGCAAGCGGATGGTGTCTTCCCGGAGGCTGCGATCAAACAGCTCACCCCTGCCGAGACGAAGTCGTCCGACAGGGGTGTACTGAATCGAGACACAGCAAGAGGCACTTGGCCGTTGGTCTTAACGACGCCAACGTGCGAGGGAGAACACGCCCAAGAGGCCGAAGAGGGCCAACGAGCTTGGTTCAGGGATCACGCCGGGGCTGGTGCCTTCGGTCAACGGAGTCACGTTCGAGGTGTCAAAGGGGATAATGACGAAACGCAGTGGTCCGTTGACGGCCTCGCTGCCGACACCCAGCTGCAGCTCGGGAGCTTCCCAGACAAAGGCGTTGAAGGCATTTCCGTTGAATGCCTGCGAGTTGAAGCTGACGAAGTTGTCCGCATCGTCTCCGATGCCTGCAGCCGAGAGAAAGAGAGCTGCTGTGCTAGGATTGATCTGGCTGCCATCGCCGATGACGATTTCATAGCTTCCGGTGTCAAGCTGGCTGATCGTCACTCCGAGTGCGGCTGCGGCGTCGCTGAGGTTGCTGAGGGTTCCATCAGCAGCGATTTCGCCAGCAAAGATATCGCCGGCGCTTTGTGCAAAGTGCACGAAAGTAAAATCACCGTTGGCCAGCACAGCGTCAGGGGCGGCGTTGTCGTGCAACAAAACCGTCCAGGTGTCGCTAGCTGGGTCATAGACAGTCGAGAGGAGATCATCCTCACCGTTTCCAACAGCGGAGGTCATCAGGTGTCCTGGCCCCAAGCCGGTGATCTCATACGTCCCAGTGGCAACATTGAAAAACGAGGCGCCTGCCGGAAGCGTTCCATCAAGGAGGGTGCCGTTGCCATCAACGCGACCGGCGGTCCAACCATCGGCATAAGGGAAAAAGCCAAAGGAGTGTGACTGACTTTGTTCCTCCAGAGTGGTCCCGTCGGGTTGAGTGTCAACGGTGCTGACGACCAAGGTGCCTTCGCCACCAATAAAGGTGCTGATGACGTTTTCCTGGGAGAGCGAACCGCCGGTGGTAGCCAACGGAGCCCCGTCGGCGTAGGTGACTTGGTTGCCGTCGACGTAGTACACGGCATCCCCACGGTTGCCGTCGGCTGAAGTGGGATCGCCACCAATATCGGTCAATGGAATCGGGGTGCTGTTATTGCGAATTTCCCAGGGAACTCCAGGAGGCCCCTCTTCGATAAAGGCCACGGAGGGATCGGGTCCGGTCGATCCTGCTGGCGAGGGTGCCACACCGGTGGTGTCAAAGGGCAGGACGGCAAAGCGGACAGGGCCGTCGGTTGGACCCAGAGTGGCGACGTCCCAGACAACGGCGTTGAACGAGTCGCCGACAACGGCCTCGGAGTCGAAGGTCAAAAAGTTGTCGCTATCAGCCCCTGTTCCAGCATTGGTGTAGAAAACCGCCGCGGTATTCGGATTGATCACCGAGCCATCGCCAAGGGTCAATTGGTAGTTGCCCACATCGGTGCGGCTGACACTCACGCCCTCGGCGATGGCAGCATCCGAGAGGTTGGAAACGCTGCCATCGGCGGCGAATTCGCCGGCGTAGACTCCCGGGGCATCGGCAGCAAAATGGACAAAGGAGAAGACGCCCGGGATCGGGGCGGTGGTGGGGAAGGTTCCCGCGACGATGTCGGTGGTGTAGACCGACCAGGTGTCGCTTGCGTTATCGTAGACGGTCGAAAGCAAGTCGTTAGCCCCGTTGCCGGCGGCCGAGACCATCAGGTTGCCTGGACCCAAGCCGGTGATGTCAAACTGACCGATTGCCGGACTGGTCACACTTCCACCACCAAGGGTTCCGCCTAACAAGCTGGCATCCGGGCCCACCAAACCTGGCGGGACGATCACACCTCCAATCCATCCGCTGGAGAGAGGAAAGTAACTCACCGAGTGAGGCACGCTCTCTTCAACGACGTTTCCGTTGGGCTGCGTGTCGTTGGTGCTGACGACCAAAGTGAACTCGCCGCCAATGAAGGTACTGATGGGGTTGTCAAAGTTACCTTGACTGTCGCCGCCACCGTTGGTGACCAATCCCGTACCGGTGGTCTCGTTGATGATCTGGCCGTCGACGTAGAAGACCGCGTCTCCGCTGTTACCGTCTCCGCGTGTGGGCCGGCCGAGAATATCGGTAAACGGCGAAGAGGGGCTGTTGTTGCGAATGATCCAATCGAGATCGCTAGGCTCTCCATCTAAGGGATCAGTTAAGCCAATGGAGGGTTGGGCTTGGGCCATGGTAGACCAGCTCAACATAACCGCCAGACCGATGAGCAGGACGAACCGCGACATTGTGAGAAACCTCCAGCGAAGGCCTTCGAAGTGAGGGAATCTGAGGGAAGCGAACGCCACAGAGAGGGGGAAGAGCGAAGCGGGGAGTCTAGAAGACGACCAGGGCTCTGTCCACAAGTTCTTCGATGAAAAGCGGGTGAATTTGAGGGGAAGAACAGCCAAAGCGTGCACTCAATCAGTGGTTGCCTGCTTTGGCTCGGGTTGGGAGCATCCAGGATCCGAGAGACTGCCAGCCCTCGGCGATCCTCTGGGCGGCAATCGAGAGCGTCTTCTCAAACCGCCAGCAATGCCACTCAGCATTTCGGGAACGTCGCCACGCCAGGATTGATGGGAAAGACGGTCGCCATCCCACACATCACCTCCTGCGTGAGCCACGACCTGACTGCTCCCTCGGAAAATTTCTTGCTCGTCCAGAACACACAAGCCGCCGGAACGACCAGTGCTTCGGCAACTGGAAACCGACCAGCCTTTTCCGCTGTGCCGAAGGATCCAAGATTTTCCTTAACCTCAGGTAGGCGGAAAGCCAATGTGTGCGACAGATCACGACGAACACTCCCTGACTGCCTGGGAAAATCGCGGTCAGAGATGCGTCGATCAGTCCATTCTGGGGATCAATCGTATTGGGTACGGCGTCTCCCGCGTGGTCAGACGACGCAAGCCTGTACTAAAAATAATAATTACTAAAAAACAAAAGCAGGGACATCGAAGCCAAAGCCCGAAATGGTCTCGACTTGGTCGACGGTCGCATTCCCCAGAGAGATTCGATTGCGGGGAATGTTGTGGCATCCATGTCGGGGAACGTCAGACTGGCGTCCACAGATGTGAAGGTGAAATTCAGGTCTTGTGCTGGGACGGCACCCGGTTCGCCAAAGGGGACCAGCTGGTCCTGGCTGATGATCGAGGAACGAGCGCGTGCTGATGGGAGACCCGATGTCATCAATCGACCAGGAAGTTCTCGGTCCAGAGGCATGGGGACCGGGCTCTCAAATGGTCAACGCCTGAAGTTGGTTTCCCTAGATAGTGTGGAGCTCTGGGCGGTTATCGAGGGAGCCCAGCGACGCTTGGCAACTGGGCTCCCTCAGCGTTTGAGCGAGCAGATCCATCAGCATTGTGGTGAGATCGCCCGACGCCAACGAGAGACGCACCCGAGACCAGCCAGACCGATGGTCGCCAGCACAAAGCTGCCGGGCTCGGGGATCGGCGCGCCCTCGGTGCTAGCCAGAGCCCAGATTGTAAAAGGCGTCTGGATTGTATTCAGGACGGCACCGGTATTGGGATTCATCACGAAAAGGTTATTGCTAGTATCAGCGGCGTAAAGGAACTTTCCATCAAAAGCCATGGCCCTGATATCTTGGCTTGGCGCCGCAAAGGAATTAATAGGGGGGATGTTATTCAGTGGGTCGATCTCATAGATGTCGAAGTCCGGATCGCCCTCGCTGGCCCTGGCTGTGGTGAAGATCCGGCCGCCGTTGTCCCCTGCGACGGCTTTGGAATCGAATACGGTCGACCAGAAGAATGTGGGGTCTGAGCCATCGGCGGCCAGGTAGCGGTGCATATCCTGAACCTCGCAGCCGCATGTGTAGAGGTAGTCGCCTTGGTTGCCGGACCAGTAACCCAAACCGGTGACGAACCAGCCGCCGCTGATGTTGAACGTGCGGTTGGTATTGCCGGTTTCCGGATCGATCACGGTGACTCGCGCCCGGTCGCTGTCGCCATTGATGTAGAACAGTTCGTCGCGCCATCCGGCCAGGCCGATGTTGGTGTCGTTTGGGGTGAATGTGCCTGCAGGCAAATTGAAGCCCTTATTCACCGCCCCAGTCTCTGGGTTGATATTGATCAACTCCCCCTGGCCGGTGCTATTGGTTGGGTCAACAGCCCAGACCAACGCGGCCTGTGCCTGCGGGGGTAACAGGGTCATCAAAGCGCCGAAAATCAAGCTGGAAAGAACACACGCTCTCATTGTCAATACCTCCGGGTGTGAGAATCAAGGTAATCGTGGTGAGGTCTCTGACCGATGTCACTTGTGAGATGGCAAATTGTCGCGTCACGCCAGGGCGGATCATATGGTTGGAGACCCTTGTCCCACCAGTCTCATTGAAGATACCAATCTGTTCGTACTTGTCTACGCGATGCTCGGTTTTCTGAACGAATCCTGACCCTTGGAGCCCAATATGGCGAAGGAGATGGAACACCTATAGCGGAGGGAACTTACTGACAGATGGTGGAGATCGCTATCGTTAAACTACTGAATCCACCAAGGCAGCATTGGGGCCGAACACCATTGACACATAGTGCCGGCCACCGTCTCTTGATCTTGCAGGCCGCTGATGACTTGTGGTGGATCTCACCACCAGCGCTTTGAAGGTGGTTAGTCTTGATTCCGTCTAGCTTGATTGAGGATGCGA
>CAZYKP010000051.1:0-38253 GCA_964648025.1 uncultured Pirellulales bacterium
AGCCCCAAAGGCAAGGGCGGACTGACAGACTCAGGAAGGTCGTAGATCTGATAGCAGACGTAGTCCGCTTGGCCGTCAATCAGCCGCCAAGCAAACTGCTCGCGACTCAAGACACACCGACGGCGGGCAACTCCTTCTGGATAGACCTGAACCTCCCGACCGATTTGGCTGCGTTCGGCGTCCTTGGGACGTCGGCCAGGTGGCTTCTTGCGTTGGGCTCGCTTCTGTTTTCGGGAGTTGCTTGTGGTGCTGGAGTCGCCCTTGAAAACTGGTGCTTTGGCAGCTTTGGATTCACCTTTGATTGTGGAGGAGTTGTTTGAGACGCAGAACCTCAGCCTCCCACTGCGAAATCAGAGCAGCTTGCTGTTCAATCACCTGGTCGCGGGCAGCGAGTTCTCGGAGGTAATCCTGTTCGGTCATGCTCCGGATTTTACACAGACGCGGATCGCGCCAGAGGAGGGCCTGCCTGTTTCGATTGTACGGGGCGTCCAAGACTGGCCGTACGCTGAAGATGGACACCTACAAGGAAACGGACCACCAGAGGCGTCTGGCCAATGATTTTCTTGGCAGAGAAAACTGATAAAACCCACTCACTATCCTGATCAGCCAATCAGCGTGATCGGCCATTCAGCACGACCAGCCGAAATGAACAGGAGGGTGGCCCACGTTTCGGCTCAAGCCTGGCGTGGTTCCACCCTCCTTTTGTTCATCATTGGCCAAGTTCATCATTGGCCAAGTTCATCGTTGGCCAAGTTCATCGTTGGCCAAGTTCAACGTTTGTTGCGGCCAGTTGCTGGCGGCCGGTTGATCGCCCGTGGTCAGCTATCAGAGGGCGGCAGTTCGCCGAGCATGGCTTCCAGCTTGGTGGGGCCTTCGTCGGTTCCCGGAGTGGTCGGTTGAACTGGTTGGACGGGCTCGGGGGGAGCTTCTGGCGGGCTGCTGGGGGCAACCTCGGCAGCAGTCTCGACGGCGCCCTCGGCAGCTCCCTCGGCGACGCTGTCGTCCATCAATGGGAACCGGTGTCGCTCGAGGATGCGATCCTTCTCGGCGGCCAGGGCCTCCAGTGCTTCGGGGCGAGCACGCCATTCGGCTTCTTGGTGGAGCTTAAAACCCGTCCCGGCGGGAATGAGGTGCCCGAGGATGACGTTTTCCTTCAGACCCACCAGCCGGTCGACTTTGCCAGCCAAAGCAGCTTCGGTGAGGACTTTGGTTGTTTCCTGGAAGGAGGCGGCGCTGATGAAGCTCTCACTCTGCACGGCGGCTTTGGTGATTCCCAGCAACTGAGGTTCACCGTTGGCATGCTGGGGCCTTTCGGCTTTGGCCGGTTCACCGCCCAGGGCTTCGATCCGGTCGTTGACCTGCTCGAAGACCTCTCGCTTGACGATCTGGCCCTCGTAGAAGCTGGTCAAATCGCCCGGACTTTCGCTTCTGGCGTCTCCGGGATCAACGATCTTCACGCACTTCATCAGCTCTTCGTTGACGCGGCGGAAGACAAACCGATCCATCACGCTTCCTGGCAACAAGCCGGTGTCACCGACGCTGGTGACTTTGACCTTCCGCAACATCTGCGCGACAATGATCTCGACGTGTTTGTCGTTGATATCCACTCGTTGGCTGCGGTAGACGTTTTGGATCTCGCGGACGAGGTATTCCTGAACAGCCGACTCTCCGCTGATCCGCAGGATATCGTGCGGCACCAGTGGCCCGTCGACCAGGGCGGTGCCAGCGCTGACAAAGTCCCCAGTATGCACGCGAAAGTGCTTTCCTTGACTGATGAGGTGCTCGACCTCCTGGCTGGTCTCATTGTTGCGAACAACGATCGTCCGCTTGCCGCGGCGTTTTTCGCCCAAAAGCTGAACTTCCCCGTCGACTTCGGCCATCACAGCGGGATCCTTGGGCTTCCGGGCCTCAAAGATCTCGGTGACTCGTGGCAGACCACCGACGATGTCCATGTTGCCGCTTGCAGCTCGAGGAGTTTTGGCCAGGACCGTCCCTGCGGAGATCGATGTCCCGTCGAGCACCTCGATATAAGCTTTTTCTGGGATGTAGTAGAAATCCAGGACGTTTCCATTGGTGTCTTCGACGATCAACTGGGGGTGAAGATCGCCTTTGTGTTCCATCACCGTCCGCCGCTCGGTGCCGCTGACCTTGTCGGTTTCCACGCGGACGGTCTCGCCGTCGATAATATCTTCGTAGCGGATACGACCGGCGACTTCCGAGAGGATGGGAATCGCGTGAGGGTCCCATTCGCACAGCTTGCTACGAGCCTCGACGACTTGGTCTTCCTCGACGTGCAGCGTCGCCCCGGTGGGGACTTCGTATTTTTCGACCTCCCGATCTTTTTCGTCCAGCAGAGTGATCTGGCCGTTTCGGTTGAGGACCACCTGCATTCCTGCATCGTTTTTGACCACCTTCAGCCGTGCGAACTTCACGCGTCCGCCTTTGATCGCCAGGATGTCACTTTTTTCGATGGTCGTGGTGGCCGAGCCGCCGATGTGGAAGGTCCGCATCGTCAGCTGCGTGCCCGGTTCGCCAATGCTTTGAGCAGCAATGATGCCCACAGCCATCCCTTCCTCAACCAGTGCCCCGGTTGAGAGGTCCATGCCATAGCAGAGTTGGCAGATCCCCAGGCCGGCTTCGCAGGTCATGGGGCTGCGGACCTGGATTTTGTCCAAGCCCAGGCGTTCGACCTGCCGGGCTTTGTCATGGGTGATCAGCTCGTTTTCGTCGATGATCACCTCACCGGTCAGCGGGTTGCTGATGTTGGTCCGGCTGACCCGCCCCCGGATGCTGTCGGCCAGAGCCACCTCAACTTTTTCACCCCGATAGATCACACCCTTGGTCACGCCTCGGGCGGTGCCGCAGTCGTGAGCGGTGATCACCACGTTTTGAGCGACGTCAGCCAGCTTTCGGGTCAGATAACCGCTGTCGGCGGTCTTCAGAGCCGTGTCGGCGAGGCCTTTCCGAGCACCGTGGGTGCTGGAGAAGTATTCCAACACGGAGAGCCCCTCGCGGAAGTTCGCTTTAATCGGGGTCTCAATGATCTCACCGGATGGCTTGGCCATCAGCCCCCGCATCCCCGAGAGCTGCCGGATCTGTTCGACACCACCACGAGCCCCGGAGTGAGCCATCAAGTAGATCGGATTGACATAACCGCCGTCGCGGTAGTCGGCCTGCAAGGCGCTCATCATCCGCTCGGTGATCTGTTCTCGAGCAGCGGTCCAGGCGTCGATGACCTGGCCGTAGCGTTCCCGTTCGGTGATGGCTCCACGCTGGTGGTGACGGATACTCTTGAGGACCTTCTTCTCGGCCTCCTCAATGATGCTCTTCTTCTCAGGCGGTGTCAGCAGATCGCCGATTCCAAAGGACAGACCGCTGCGTGTGCTGGCGGTGAAGCCTAAGCGGTTCATCCGGTCCAACAGCTCGATGGTCGCCCTCCGGCCCAACTGCTGATAACAGTCACTGATGACCTTGCTGAGCACTTTGTTCCGCATGGGCTCGTCATAAAAATCCATTCCCCGTGGAAGGATATCGTTGAAGATCACTCGCCCTACGGTTGTCTCGACGACCGCGCCGTATTCGCCACTATCGTCATCGGTTTTGAGCTTGCGGTTTTTGGGTAGCCGCATTTTGATGTGGGCATGAGTGTGGACCACACCACGCTGGTGAGCGGCGAAAACCTCGTTGGGTCCGGTAAAGTGCATTCGACGGTAAAAGACATCGCCGTCTTTGTCTTCCTCGCGGATCATGCCGTGGGTGATCCGCTCGGCGGGCACCTCCATCGTCAGGTAGTAAGAACCCATGACGATGTCCTGGCTGGGGGTAATAATCGGTGCGCCGTTGGCGGGGCTGAAGATGTTGTTGGTGCTCATCATCAGCGTATGGGCTTCCACCTGAGCCTCGATCGACAACGGCAGGTGGACGGCCATCTGGTCGCCGTCGAAGTCGGCGTTGAACCCCTTACACACCAAGGGGTGCAACTGGATGGCGTTGCCCTCGACCAGGGTTGGTTCGAAGGCCTGAATCCCCATGCGGTGCAAGGTGGGAGCCCGGTTGAGCAGCACAGGGTGATTGGTGGTCACCTCAGCCAGGATGTCGAAGACCTCCTCGCTGTTGCGCTCCAGCATCTTCTTGGCGCTTTTGATGGTATCAGCATGGCCCAGCTCTTTGAGCCTGCGGATAATAAAGGGCTGGTAAAGCTCCAAGGCGATTTTCTTGGGCAGGCCACACTGGTGAAGCTGCAAACGTGGTCCAACCACAATCACGCTTCGGGCGGAGTAGTCCACCCGTTTGCCCAAAAGGTTTTCTCGGAAGCGCCCCTGCTTTCCCTTAATCATATCGGTCAGGGATTTAAGCGGCCGATTACTGGAGCCCAGCACCGGGCGCTTGCAGCGGTTGTTGTCGAACAAGGCATCGACCGACTGCTGCAGCATCCGCTTTTCGTTGCGGATGATCACCTCAGGGGCGTTGAGGTCCACCAGCTTCTTCAGACGGTTGTTGCGGTTGATAATCCGGCGATACAGATCGTTGAGGTCGCTGGTGGCGAAGTTGCCGCTGTCCAACAGCACAAGAGGACGCAAGTCCGGTGGGATCACAGGGATCACATCCAGAACCATCCAGTCGGGCTTGTTGTCGCTATCACGCAGGCTTTCAATGATCTTCAGCCGTTTGATAAGATCCTTCTGCCGCTGTTTGCTGCCGGTCTCGACCAGCTCGACGCGGAGATCCTTGCTCAACTGCACCAAGTCCAGCCGCAAAAGCAACTTGCGGATCGCCTCGGCCCCCATGTCAGCTTCGAAATTTCCCTCGCCGTGTTCCACACGGGCCTTGCGATACTCTTCTTCATTGAGGAGCTGACGTTCCTTCAGAGAGGTATCGCCAGGATCGACAACCACGTAGTCCTGGAAGTAGATGACCTTTTCGAGGCTGGTGGTCCTCATATCCAGCAAGCTGCCCAAACGACTGGGCATCGCCTTGAAAAACCAGATGTGGACCACCGGGGCGGCCAATTCGATGTGCCCCATTCGTTTGCGACGCACGCGGCTATGAGCCACCTTCACACCGCAACGATCGCAGATCATCCCCTTGTATTTCATCCCACGGTACTTCCCGCAGGAGCATTCCCAGTCCTTCTCTGGGCCGAAGATCCGCTCGCAGAACAGACCGTCCTTCTCCGGTTTGTAAGTTCGGTAGTTAATCGTCTCCGGCTTTTTGACTTCCCCAAAACTCCACGAACGAATGTCCGTGGGGCTGGCCAGGGAAATCTTTACAGCCTCATAATCGTTGATCCGGTCGTAGGAGGTTTCACCGATACTCATCGAGTCGGACTCCTTGTCAAAATCACCGCCAAAATCAACCTGCTCTCTCCCACCAAATGAATCCCGAATGGATCGTAGGAAAAAGCTCTCCTGAGGTTGCCAGTGGCGTTGGAAATGTGTCAGGTGGTGGAGAGTCTCTGTCTTGATCAAACGTCGCTGGTTGATCCCTCATGCTCGTCATCAACAGGCCGTTTTCAATCGGCTGCTGTTGGGCTGCTGCCAGTCGGCTGCTGCCAATCGGCTGCTTGCAACTGTCTGCGTTTCGTTGAGCAACGTTGTTGTTCAGATCTCAAAGGCAGACACAGGCAACTCGCTTTAGGCTCTTCGTTTCTCCAGCTGCATATTCAAAGCCAGCCCCCGGATTTCGTTGGTCAGCACATCAAAGCTGGCTGGCGTGCCGGCTTCGAGGGTGTTTTCTCCCTTGACCATCGATTCGTAGATCTTGGTGCGTCCTTCGACGTCGTCACTTTTGACTGTGAGCAACTCCTGAAGGATATAGGCAGCGCCGTAGGCCTCCAGAGCCCAGACTTCCATCTCACCAAATCGCTGGCCGCCAAAACGGGCCTTTCCGCCCAGAGGCTGTTGGGTGATCAACGAGTAAGGTCCCGTACTACGTGCGTGAACCTTTTCGTCAACCAGGTGGTGGAGTTTGAGCATGTAGATGTAGCCAACGGTGGTGTCCTGCTCCATCGGTTCCCCGGTACGCCCATCGTAGAGGCGGACTTTTCCAGTCTCAGGGAGGCCAGCCTCCTTGAGGCACTCCCGGATATCGCCCTCGCGTGTCTGTCCAAAAACAGGAGTCAAAGCCCGGAACTTGAGCTTGGCCCCTGCCCACCCCAGGTGCGTTTCCAGGATTTGGCCGACGTTCATCCGGCTGGGAACCCCTAGCGGGTTGAGCAAAATCTGCAGCGAGGTGCCATCCCGAAGATACGGCATGTCCTCGCGAGGAAGGATTTTGGAGACGACCCCTTTGTTTCCGTGACGGCCGGCCATTTTATCGCCTACCGAGATCACCCGTTTGGCTGCCAGGTAGACCTTCACCATCGCCTTGACGCCGCTGCGTAGCTCATCGCCCAGCTTCATTTCGTTGAGCACCCGGTCCCGCAGTTCAATGGCCGAGTCCACTGCTGGCCAATTGAAATCCCAAACCTTGCGGCATGCCGCCAAAATTTGGTCGTCGGGCGTGTTGATGTGATGCAGTCGGAAGCTGTTAGCCTGGTCAGCGACCTCCTGAGGAGGAGTATCTGGGCTGGCCAGCGGTTCGCCGCTGCGGTCGTAGATGCGGCTGCCGACGACTTTTTCGAGCTCCTCCACCAGGTGCCGGAAGGCAGCGGCAATCCGTTGATTGCCTTCGTCTTTGGCCTCGTTGTAGGCGGTCTCGGCGGCCTTCTTCTCATCGTCGGACAGATCCGTCCAGCGGCGGAACTTCTGAGTGGCCAGCACGATCCCCTCGATCCCCGAGGGCACCTCCAGCGAATCGTTTTTCACATCTTCGCCGGCACGCCCGAAGATGGCATGCAACAGCTTCTCTTCAGGCGTCAGTTCGCTTTTACTCTTGGGGCTGACCTTGCCAACAAGGATATCGTTGGGCCGCACATAGGTGCCAACCCGGATGATTCCGCCCTCATCAAGATTCCTGAGGGCTTTTTCGCTGACGTTCGGGATATCGCGAGTGAATTCCTCGTCGCCCAACTTGGTCCCGCGGATTTCGACTTCGAACTCTTCGATGTGGATCGAAGTATAAGTGCTCCGTTGCACCAGTTCTTCGGAGATGATGATGGCATCTTCGAAGTTGTACCCCTCCCAACTCATAAACCCGACCAGCACATTTCGTCCCAAGGCCAGCTCGCCCAAGTGCGTTGCCGCGCCATCGGCCAGCACCTGGCCGGCTTCGACTTTTTCGCCGGGCACCACGATGGGCTTTTGATTTTGGCAAGTCCGCTCGTTGAGACCGCGGAACTTGCGGAGCTCGTAGGCGTCGCGTTCGCCTTCGGCAGTCTCGACCTCGATGTGTGTGGCATCAGAGTAAGCCACAGTGCCACCGCGGCGGGCCTTGATCAACAAACCCGAATTCCGGGCGACATCCCGTTCCATGCCGGTTCCCACCACAGGCGGCTCGGCAATCAGCAGCGGCACGGCCTGACGCTGCATGTTGGAACCCATCAACGCCCGGTTCGCGTCGTCGTGTTCCAAGAAGGGGATCAGGCTGGCCGAAACACCGACCATCTGGCTGGGGGCGACGTCCATGTACTGGACTTTGATGGCGGCGATCTGAACAAAGTCCTGCCCATAACGAGCAATGATCTGCCCGCCAGGCAGGTACGGCTGGATCTGCCCGTTCTCAACCGGGGTATCGGCCGGACAAAGGACAGCATCGGCCTCTTGATCGGCCCGAAGGTAGACGATGCCTTCCAAGACCTTGCCCTCTTCGAGCTTCCTGTAAGGTGTCACCAAAAAGCCGTATTCATCAACGGTGGCGTAAATGCCCAGGCTTGAGATCAGCCCGATATTGGTACCTTCCGGGGTCTCGATGGGGCAGATCCGGCCGTAGTGCGAGATGTGCACGTCGCGGACTTCAAAGCCGGCTCGTTTTCGGTTCAGACCACCGGGTCCCAGAGCGGAGAGCCGCCGCTCGTGAGTGAGCATGGACAGCGGGTTGGTCTGGTCGACCACCTGCGAGAGTTCGCCTCGGCCAAAGAAGTAGTCGATCGCTGCCGAGACGCTCTTGGGGTTGATCAGACTCCGTGGCTCCAGGTTGTCCTGGTCCTTGAGGCTCATCCGTTCCTGGACGGTGCGGCGGAGTTTGAGGAAGCCCTTGCGGAGTTCTTCGCAGGCGAGCTCATCGATGGTCCGGAGTCGCCGGTTGCCCAAGTGGTCGATGTCGTCGACTGCGGCGCTGGCGGCAAACTCGGCATCGCGGGTGGCCGGATCCATCCCCCGCAGGCGGACGATATAGCGGATCGCGTTGACGAAATCCTCCGGGCGGAGGGTCATCTCAGCTTCGGGGATGTCCTGGTCGAACTTGCGATTGATCCGGAAGCGGCCAACTTTGCCTAACCGATAACGGGTATCGTCGAAGAATTTTTCAGCAAAGAGCGTTTGGGCCTTGTCAAGTTGGGCAGGGTTGCCCGGCCGCAGACGCTGGTAGATTCTCAGAAGCGCCTCTTCGTGGCTGTGGCTGCCGTCTTCGGCCAAGGAGTTGAACACCATGGCGTCTTTGACCGGCTGGACCACCTCGACTTCTTCAACGCCACAGGTGGCGATCTTCTCGGCCAAATCTGATGTGATCTGGTGGCCTGCCTCAATGAGGATCTCGCCGGCCCGCTCGCTGTCATGGGGATAAACAACATCATCCACAGCGATCCGGTTTTCCAACGAAGGCACGCTGTCGCTGCCGGTGACCTTGACCACATCGGTCTTGTAAAACAGTCGAATCAAGGCTTGATCAGAGCCATACTCAGGGCTCATCGCCCGCAGCAGCGTCATCGCCGAGAACTTCCCGCTCTGGTCAATCCGGACGCCAAGGGTGTCCTTCTTGGTGACGTTCAGTTCGATCCAGCTGCCCCGCTCGGGGATGATCCGGCAACTAAACCCCAAGCCACGTTCGCTGCTTTCGACATCCGGAACAAAGTCTACCCCGGGTGAGCGGTGCAGCTGACTGACCACCACCCGTTCCGAACCGTTGATGATGAACTCGCCCCCGCCCATCATAATGGGAATGTCGCCGAGGTAGACCTCCTGGTCCAGTGGCTCCTCTTTGGTCAGGCGGAGCCAAACCTTGAAGGGCCGACCGTAAGTGAGCTTCAGTTGGCGGCATTCGTCTGGGCTATAGCGAGGCTTGCCAAGCTCATAGCGAATGTATTCCAACCGAAGGCTCTTGTCGTAACTCTCAATCGGGAAGATCTCTCGCAGAACCCCCTCAATGCCGTAGTCATCCCGGTCTTCTGGGGGTGTCTCGTATTGCAGAAACTTGGCGTAGCTGGCAGTTTGGATCTGAGTGAGATCTGGGATTGGGAAGTGCTCCTTAAACTTCCCAAACCGCCGAACTTCCTTGACCTCAAGACGTCGTTGAGCCGAAACGGCCATGGGCGGTGGTACTCCTGCGGGGGTCGAAAACGTTGGGTCCGCTGGACGAGTTTTTTCAAGCCGGTTTGCTGCCAGATGAGGTCGATCTCACTTGTGTTGGCTCATTCTTTTCCGGCTGATCTTGCTGAGTTGGTTCTGACCAGGAAGTCGTCTGTTTTTGACGGGTGTTCGATTGGGCCAGGGTGAAGTTGGTTGCTCTTGCGAAGAGCCGAAATCCGGCGTTGCATCCATCGGCGACCTTGGCGTGGCTCGCTCAGGTCGATAGGGGGGGCCGCAGGTGCAGTTCACCGAGAGGATGTTTTGACAACAGTTGTTTTTCGTGCTGACCGATCTGGACGTCGGGACCATTCTGGCGATACCACAAAGGACAGCTCTGGGGCACTGCATGGAGCAACCGGCCAGAATCCGGGGGGGGGAGTGCAAACACTTGAACGTTCAGCAGATCCATCTCTCGATCAGTTAGGGGTGGTCTGGGCTGGTTGGCTTTAGCGAACCGGCTTGGGTTCCTTGATTTGGGGCCAGTCAAGCAGACCAGCGGCTAGCCTGACCCGGAAACGACGACCGCCACTGCGAAAGCGGACCTCAACTGAGCAAGGTCTTGATTCACAATGAGGCCGGATTGAGCAGAAGCATTGGGACGCATCGGTGACTGAATGCTGGTGACTGAGCCAGAGTGACGAACACGTCCGAGCAAACCCGGTCAACTGGGCACTTTTGAGCAAGCGCGGCCGAGGAAGCCTCATTGAGCTGAAAGTTCGCTCGTCCGGCGTTGGACCATCCGGAGTTGACTTAATCGGTTTGGCTCGTTCGTTTGGGGTTCATCCGGGTTAAGGCCGGAGGTCACCCCGTTGGTCTGGTCTTGACGAGTCGAATCATGGGAGAGGGTGTCCGATCAACGATTTTCCCAGCAAGAGCCTGGGATGACCAGAAAGAATCAGGCTGACAAGGCCGGTCTGCCAAACGCTGCAGCTGGCACCTGCCAGATTGTGTGTGCTCTGAAAGTTGCGTGGATCTGACAGAGCGTAAGGGCCGAAAAAGTCCGGCCGGAACACTGGTAAAGCCTGCTGGACACTTTGGCAGGCAAGACTGAGTTTTGTTGAGCATACTGTTCTCAACGCGGCGCGTCGGGCACGGAATGCTACGCGGCGTCTTGCACATTCATCCGGTGGGCAGGGAAGTGAGTCTCAAAGCCGTTGGCCTTTTGGGGCTCTGGCTGCAACCAGTTGCTGACGCTGACACGCTTGAAAAGGCAATCTCAGCAAGCGGGAACAAAAAGTTGAACACCGTGAGTTCGACGGTTCCAGATCCGAGCAAAACCCTAACCTTTTGCGAAGCTTTTTGTTGTTGGCAAGTCTTCGTCAGTGAGCTTAGGAGAAAGACGATCGAGAGAGTCCAATCATCAGGTGTTGTAGGTGACAATTGGGTTCGAGATTTCCGATCAAGGTCTTGACAGAAGAACCCAAAGGATAGCTCGGTTAGTCTAGGCAGCACGAACTGTCCTGGCAAGTTGGATTAGCAGCCCAACCTGATGATTGCTCAAAGTCGGGCCACTTCCACTGTTTGTTGCCGGTCTGATCAACCATCAGGCCCGCGATGAACTCGGCGCCGACTGTCGCGGCTGAAAGTCCCAAGCCGATCAACAGTGACGCCGTGTGCTCTGGCCTGAGTGCTTCTGGAACAAGCCAAGCAATCCCGGCCTCAAGGCGTTGGCCATCCGGTCCACTTACTTGACCTCAACGGTAGCCCCGGCCTCTTCCAGCTTTTTCTTGAGGCCTTCTGCCTCTTCCTTGCTGGCGCCTTCCTTGAGAGTTCCCTTGGCTTCGACCTTCTCCTTGGCTTCTTTCAAACCGAAGCCCAACTCCGCACGGACGGTTTTGATCACGTCCAGCTTCTTGGCCCCAAAATCCTTGAGAATCACGTCGAATTCGGTCTTCTCTTCCTCGGGGGGGGCCTCATCCGCTGCAGCCGGGGCTGGTCCGGCCATCATCATCATGCCGCCGCCACCTCCGGCAGCAGGCTCAATCCCCTGCGCCTTCAGCCAGTCGCTGAGCTCCTTGGCCTGCTTCAGAGTCAAGCCGAGAATCTTCTCACCAAGTTCCTTGGTCTCAGCAGAGAACTCAGTGGGGGGGGCTTCTTCAACGGTTGCCATGATGTCCTAATCCTACGATCAAACGGGGAATTTGTGAGTTGTGGATCTCTGTGCAGAATGATGAGGGCAGAGTCTGGAGGAACAGCCGATCAGCTGCCCCCACCTTCCTGTTCTTCTTGTTTGGCAACGCAGGCAGCAATCTGCCCGGCCAGGGTGCCGCCGATTCCGCCGAACTGGCCGGCCAGAGTCCGGGCGGTGCCAATCAGTTGAGCGTTGAGTGTCATGCCCACCCCAACGATCAGGCCGCTGACCTCGCTGAGCAGTTCCTCCCGGCTGGGCCACTTGGTGACCGCCTCCAACTCGGCCGGTTTGAGGAGCTGCCCACCAACAACGCCGCCTTTGTTTTCAACGACCTTCTCGTACTTCTTGTCCTTGGTGAGCTTCTGAACTTCCTTGGCCAACTGGACGATATCGAGGCCAAAGGCCACCGCAGCGGGCCCGTTCAGCTCAAGGAAGGCTGGTTCCAGCGGCGTGCCAGCTGTGGCCACTCGGGCCAGGCTGTTCTTGACCACACGCACCCGAATACCTTTCTCTCGCATCATGTTGCGAAACTCGCAGTTCAAATTGGCATCCATCTTATTGATGCCAAGCAACCAGGCCTCCTCAACTCCCTGGAAGTCCGATCGAAACTCGTCGATCATCAGACCTTTGACAAACTTACTCATCGCTTTGTCCGATCAGTCAAAAGACCTGGCCGTTGGGAACACGTCAGCCAGCAGGTCCATGGGTCGTTTGTGTTTGGGAGATTCAAGCCAAAGAGTTCTGAACTGGTGTTTGTCCAACCAGCCTTCTCAACTGAAGTTTCTTGGGCGAAGCTCAGTTGTGGAAAGACCTCGTGAAGGGTATCTGGTCCGTGAAGGGTATCTGGTCCGTGAAGGAGTGTCGGCAAATCCTGTGACGAAACCACGTTTGGGAAAATCACGTTATTGTGAAGTCACAACATCAGCTGCTGAAGTTCGCGCCGGCATGTGAACGTGGTTCGGCGGTGTTGTTTCGGCTGCCCAGGATCTCGGAATGTCTCGCGTAATCATCGGACTGTCCCAGATGCAGTTGCAGTGGCTCGCTCTGGTCCCGAGAGTGATCACCCGCCGAAATCTGAATCAATCGAGATCGTGACCAAATTCCCCGTGGCAAACTTACAGAGCCAGCCGGATGCCGGGGCTCATCGTTGCTGAGATGGCGGCTCCACGGAGGTATTGGCCTTTCACTGCCGCAGGCTTGATCGACATGATGTGATCAATAAAGGCTTGAATGTTCTCCGCCAGCTTGTCTTCGTCAAAGCTCAGCTTGCCCACGCGAACGTTGACACATCCGGCGTCCTTCTGGTTGCGGAATTCGACTTTGCCGGCCTTATATTCACGAACCACCTTGCCCACATCGGGAGTCACAGTGCCCGCCCGGGGGCTGGGCATCAGGCCCTTCGGACCAAGCACTCGACCAAGAGGGCCCACCAGACCCATCATGTCTGGGCTGGCAATGCACACATCAAAGTCCGTCCAGCCGTCTTTGATTTCCTTGGCCAGATCCTCTGCGCCAACCTTGTCGGCTCCAGCCTCCTCAGCTTCTGTGGCCTTCTCATTCCTGGCAAAAACAACCACGCGTTGGGTTTTGCCAATCCCATGCGGCAACACAATGGACCCGCGGACGACCTGGTCGGCTTGACGCGGGTCGATCCCCAAGCGCAACGCCAGTTCCACTGTTTGGTCGAACTTGGTGTTGGCAAAAGCCTTGAGCTTGGTGACCGCCTCTGACAAGGGGACAAGTGCCTTGTCGATGTTTTTGAGGTGCTCGCGGAAACGTTTCGAATGTTTGGCCATTGGTGAATGCGGGGTTGAACGCCAAGCGGTCTGCCACACAGCAGTCGGATACAAATGGAATCGGCAGGCTCAACGAAAACGTGACCTCAAGACAGCCGATGTCGCGGCTGGTGACCGCCTCACTCCTCTATAGTGATGCCCATGCTTCGTGCAGTGCCGATGATCATACGTCGGGCGGCATCCAAATCGGCGGCATTCAGGTCGGCCTTTTTGGTCTCGACGATCTCGTCGATTTGCTGCATGGTGACCTTGCCCACTTTGATTTTGTGGGGTCGGCCGCTGCCGCCCTCCAGTCCCGCGGCCTTGAGCAACAACCTTGCTGCCGGGGGGCTCTTGACCTGAAACTCAAAACTTCGGTCGTTGTAAACGGTCACAACAACCGGGCAGGGCATACCATTGAGGTGCGCCGTCTGATCATTGAAAGCCTTGACAAATTGCCCCAAGTTGACCCCGTGCTTACCCAGAGCCGTACCCACTGGAGGAGCTGGTGTTGCCTTACCACCGGGAACTTGGAACTTGGCCTGGGCAACCATCTGCTTGGCCATGGGTTGTGATCACCTTAAGATTTCTGGGTGTGTGACTCGGACAATCGCTCGTCGAGTGGGACTTTCTTGCCTGGATCTTTTCTTGCCTGGATCTTTTCTTGCCTGGATCTTTTCTTGCCTGGATCTTTTCTTGCCTAGATCTTTTCTTGCCTGGATCTTTTCTTAGCTTTCTTTGGTTGAGTTGCGTTTGTGGCAGTGTGACAGTCCCAGATGAAAGCGAAGCCCAGCCAGCTGGGAGATTATCCAGACCCTAAGGGATCTCCCACTTTGGCTGAAGCTTCGGATTTTGACAATGGGGCTGTTTCTGCGTCGCCGTTGAGGCGGATTTGCCGAAGGCCAGCTCAACGGCTTGGCAGCAAATCCGCTTACAGCGGCGTGAGGTTGTAGTACTCGAAGTCCACAGGCGTGGGCCGGCCGAAAATCGTCACCAGGACCGTCACCCGTCCGCTCCGCTCGTCGATCTTTTCAACATCGCCTTCAAAGCCTTCAAAATTCCCCTCGACGACTTTGACACGATCACCCTGCTTGAACTTGATGTTGATCTTTTGTTCGGGGTCCTCGATCTCTTCCTTGGTCCACCCTAAGATCCGCTCCACCTCATGAGGAGGCAATGGGATGGGAGCATCGCCGCTTGGTCCAGTGAAATCGCCGACGCCGGAGGTGCCCCGGACAAGAACTCGGGTGTCGTCGTTGGCCTCCATCTGGATGACGACGTAGCCGGGCAGGAGTTTTCGGCGGACTGTTCTTTGCTTGCCGCTTTTCGGGTCGATTTCTCGCACCTTCTCAGCGGGCACGAGGATCTGGCCAAAGTAGTGCTCTAAACCCGCAATACGAATCCTCCGGCGGAGGTTGTCACTGATACTATCCTCGCGGTTGCTCTGAACCTTGAGGATGTACCATTCCAACTCCGGACCTTCCTCGACCGGCTCCTGCTCGGCTTCCTCTGGTTCGAGGTCTCCAGATTCAAGTTGCTCAGGCTCGAGTTCCTCAAGCGAGCCCTCCTCTTCTTGGGGTGAGCCTGGAGGGATTCCGGGATCCTCGAGAGTCGAGTCCTTGTTCTCCAATGGTTGATCTTGTGAATCACCCGCTTGTGTTGTTGGCTCCTCAGCAGGAGCAGCCGACGATGCCTGAGAATTTTCGAGCGGGTCAAAACCTTGTTGACGAGTTTCGTGGATATCTTGTTCGGGTGTTGGTGAGTGACTGGGCCCTGTCATAGTTGGTTCTCCGCCAGGGTTGTTCCAGGGAGTCGAGAACTGGACAAGCGATCAACCCTGTCAACGACCTCATTTCTCGTTTGGTTCAGCTGTTATCTGGTTCAGCTGTTATCTGGTTCAGCTGTTATCTGGTTCAGCTGGTATCTGGTTCAGCTGGTATCTGGTTCAGCTGGTATCTGGGTGAGCCTTCCTCATTTTGGGGGGTTTTGCCTCACAAGGCCAACCTGTCAGCGGGAACTTGGCTCAATGATTCGATCTGCTCAAGTTTCGCCCAGCACCTTGGCTCTGACCGAGCGTTGCAGTCACTTGTGAGGGATACCGCAGATCTGGAGCAGTCAGTCGATCAAGCTAGGCTTGCTCTGGTGGTGACTCCAAAACTCCTAGGGTCTGAAAGAGCAGTCCCCAAATCACGTCGTAAAAGAAAAGCACAAAAGCCAGCAAAAACATTGTCACCAACACCACGGCAGTTCCCCGGAAGAGCTCAGTCCGGGTGGGCCAGGTGACTTTCTTCATTTCGGCTTCGGTGGCCACTAGAAAGTCGGCAAACTGGGAGTAGTTCACCAAGCGGAAGCTCATCCACAAGCCCAGGCAGAAAACTCCAAGAGCTGTCCAAAGGGGCACCCAGGCGTAGGCACCAGGAAGCCGCCAGTAAGTGTAAATCGTGTAGCTCGCGTAGGCAGTCACCAACGCCAGTACAGCAAAGGTCAACTGTCGGGTGGTGCGTCCTTGTGTTGGTTTGTAGAGTCCCGCCGAGAGCATCGCTCCCCAAAACGGAGACTCCTGACTCTTCGCCTTGGCCATGTTCACACCGTTGATGTTGGTCGCAAACGCCCTCTGTCCAGTTCCGTCTGTCTGGCCGGTTTCCTCAGTGTCTCCAGCTCCCTCTGACTTTCCGGCTGGGTAGTTTGGGACCGCACGGAGGAATGGATTCCATCAAAGCTGACCGGTTGAGAGAACACTGAATTTCTTGCAACCGGTCAGTTGAGTTAGAGCCTCGTTCGACCCGAGAGCTAAGGTCTTTGACCGGGTTGGATTTTGCTGGGAGCTTCGTTGAACGATGATTCTGTGTTGGAGGCTGACCAAGCAACCTGCGAAGTTCTCAAAAAGGATCGAACCCGAAAAAAGCCGGGAAGCGTACCCCAATCAAGGGAGGCTTCCCGCAGCAACACCAAAGGTTTTCTTGTTGAGATTCGGTCGGTTTCGGTGTTCCAGTACCTGTTGGTGTTTCTGACCCTTGGTGTTTGTGCTCGGAGTGTCGACCAAATTCGTGATGTTTTGGCGGACTGCTTTGAGCCTTAGGTTGTGACAAGTCCTGAGGTTTCCTAAGCCTGGAGGCAATCGCGAGTTCGGCGAACGCTGAGGACTTCAGCGATGCTCAGGGCGACGACCGTCCAGAACCGTGTATCATCCTTGGCTGACCTCCCATCCTTGGCTGACCCCCCATCCTTGTCTGACCTCCCATCGAGCGTCACCTCGAGGATCCAACTGAGCCAACCTTTGCCAAGTCAGGGGAAACGTCGGCTGTTGGTTGGTCTCTCCGAGGGGGCCGTACAGTTGAAGGTCATCCGAGGAAAGGATTCACCAGGGATGAAAACTTGTCTGTGTTGAAGCAGGGGCGGCGGGACTCGAACTCGCAACCCCCGGTTTTGGAGACCGGTGCTCTACCAATTGAGCTACACCCCTGTGGGAGAGATCATCCTGAGAGGATCTCGACAGAACGTCTTGTCAAAGCGCTTCAACAGAATATGCCACACTAACGGATGGCATCAGCTTTGGCAACCACAAACGGGGACCTGCGTTCTGGTCGTGTGAGCGCCAGAAAAATGGGGTCAGCCTGCCGGTCCTGTAGACCGAGTCTGGTTGAAAGGTGTCGCAGAGGCACTCACCAGCAGAGGCACTCACCACCGGAGAGCCTCACCACCGGAGGCACTCACCAGCGAAAGCCCTCACTTCGGCAGTTCGTCGAGACCCCCAACTCAACCGCTCTTCTCACACTTTCCCCACGCTCACACGTTCTGGTCCTTGTTTGGAAATCTTTGGGGGGAGTCGAACTGATGGCCATCCGGGGAGGATCGGGCTTGGAGCTTGCCCAGGCGAGAAGCCGAGGCAAGTGGAAAGCCGTTGATCACTACTCGATGATTTTACTGACGACCCCTGAGCCAACAGTTCGGCCACCCTCACGAATGGCAAACCGCACGCCCTCGTCCATCGCCACGGGACTGATCAAGGTGACTTCCAACTTGGCGTTGTCGCCGGGCATGCACATCTCAGCGTCGCCCATCAGATTGGCCGTGCCAGTCACGTCCGTTGTGCGGAAGTAGAACTGAGGCCGATAGCCGCTGAAAAACGGCGTGTGACGGCCACCTTCGTCCTTGCTCAGGACGTAGACCTCGGCCTGAAATTTGGTGTGTGGCGTGATGCTGCCGGGCTTGGCCAAGACCTGCCCGCGTTCAATGTCTTCACGCTTGACACCCCGGAGGAGGCATCCCACGTTGTCACCGGCTTGCCCTTGATCAAGGGTCTTATTGAACATCTCCACCCCGGTGACGGTTGTCTTTCGGGGAGCCTGGAAACCGATGATCTCGATTTCCTCACCGACTTTGACCACACCCCGTTCAATCCGGCCGGTGGCCACCGTTCCACGACCTTCGATGCTGAAGACGTCCTCGACAGCCATCAGGAACGCCTTGTCGACTTGCCGTTCTGGAGTGGGGATATGCGCGTCGACAGCTTCCAGCAGTTTCTCGATGCTGCCCTTCCCCTGCGGATCATCTCCAGTCGGGTCGTCGTAGGCCTTTTTGGCAGCCCCGTGAACCACAGGGATGTTGTCCCCGTCGTATTCGTACTTGCTCAACAGCTCGCGAACTTCCAGTTCCACCAATTCCAGAAGTTCTTCGTCGTCGACAAGGTCGACCTTGTTGAGGAACACAACAATCTCAGGCACACCAACCTGACGGGCCAACAAAATGTGTTCCCGAGTTTGGGGCATTGGCCCGTCGGCGGCGCTGACGACCAAGATGGCGCCGTCCATTTGGGCGGCACCGGTGATCATGTTTTTGATAAAGTCGGCGTGGCCGGGGCAGTCAATGTGAGCGTAGTGCCGATTGTCTGTCTCGTACTCGACGTGGCTGACCGCGATGGTCACCGTCTTGGTGGAATCACGGACGGTTCCGCCCTTGGCAATGTCGGCGTAGGTCTTCCCCTTGGCGTACCCCTTGGCACCTTGAACGGCCAGGATGGCAGCGGTGGTGGTGGTCTTCCCGTGGTCAATGTGACCAATAGTACCGACGTTGACGTGGGGCTTGGTCCTTTCAAAGGTGTCCTTGGCCATTCTCTCTCCTACCAATACCTCAAGTAGCAAAGACCAGGGGGGTCTGACCCAGCGAGAACTGATTCTCGAAAACTCACAGAGCTGCTGACGGGACTCGAACCCGTGACCTCGTCCTTACCAAGGACGCACTCTACCAACTGAGCTACAGCAGCAACGGTCAATCACTATGTTGAGTCATATCAACTCAGCACCCGCTGCAGCAAGGCTCCTGGTCGCTTGTTGCCAAAGATTTGCCGGTTTGACGGCTTGTGCCGAGGCAACCTTTCAGATTGCCTTCACCCGAAATCCAAAGGCGACCAACAGCTCGTTTGGCAAGGAAATTTGTGCTTTGCAGGCGGATTCTTTGTTTGGTGGAGCCATCTGCAACGGAGTGATCGTCTGCAGATTTGGCTGTGAGGTGAATGCTGTTTGAACACAGAAGATTTCTTGAGAAAAATTCTGCTCAAAGACTGGTGTCTTCCAAGACCTGCCCTCGAGAAGAGTCCGGTCTCAAGTGGATGGAGTGTTGAAGAGCGGGTGAAGGGAGTCGAACCCTCGTCTTCAGCTTGGAAGGCTGTTGCTCTACCATTGAGCTACACCCGCGAAACCTTTTCTGACCCTCAGTGTCACAAACTCGGTGTCACAAAACTGAACGTCTCAGAACGAACGATGAGCTCACCTTGAGTGGCTCTTTGAGTGACCAGTTGATTCTCTCATCAACCGTTTGATTGTTTGACCGTGTGAGAGCCACCCGCAACGGTCGCCTGATGGCAAGTGGGCGGTGCAGGATTCGAACCTGCGAAGGCAATGCCAACAGATTTACAGTCTGTCCCCTTTGACCGCTCGGGAAACCGCCCTCAACTTCTTGGATTCTGCAAGATTCTCGTTGGTCTCGAATCTTCAGGAGTTTGGGTCCTGAAACTTGATTGGGTTGTTTTCAGGGCTTGGCCAGTTTGAGTGCACTTCTTCGCACAATCTTTAGCCGACGCCCGCAAAAACTGTCAACCACCACAAGCCCCCACGATCCGCAAAACCCGATTGCCCTGCCACGGACAACACAGCTCAGACTTTCTGAGCTTGGTTTTTCTAGGTTACTATTTGGTCTGAGAGTGAAGTCGGCTGGCATGGCCAACTGGAAAGAGTTTGGTGTTCAGGAGCTAGTGGAGGGACTCGAACCCACAACCTGCGGTTTACAAAACCGCTGCTCTGCCAATTGAGCTACACTAGCTTGTTAGACTGTCCCAAGAGCTTCCACCCAGACTCGCCCTCCCCCATTCAGTCTCCCGCAAGTGTGGCTCCAGAAACTGGAGTTCCGGGGGATGCGTTTCCGGCAGTTTAGGTTCGGGAACTTCAAATTTTGTAAATGGTGATCGCCCGACGAGTTTTCGCCCGACGAGTTTTCGCCCGACGAGTTTTCGGTCGACTTCTGCTTGCTCAGCGAAGGGTGAATCCAACTCAAAGCAAGTTTGGGTGAGTGACCTTGGATTCTCGGGGATGTCAGCTCGGCGGATGGATGAGAATTTCTAAGACTAACGTTTTAGGGTCGAATCGGGCAAGACGAAGATCCGGATTTTTCGAGGTTCCTGACCTTCTTCCTGTGGTCCTCTGGCAGGCCAGTGGTGCTCTCAGCCACCAGTCTCATCTCCAGGACTCATTCAGCGGCGTGTTGGTTCACCGCAGAGTCCTCACAGGTCCTCGCTCGGCTGTTCCAGATTGTGGTCGAGGTCCAACCTGCGGGACCTTGAAACACACAATCGAGCAACACCTGGGTGGACCGACCCATATCTGAGCCAGCCTAATCAGCCAAAGCAATCCTTGACCGCCAGCAAAGGACAAGCCTTTTTGAGTCCCGGACAAACTCAGGGTCAAAAAGGCTCGTTACGTCTGGATGGGTGTTCAGCCCTGAGAATCGCAGTTGATGAGGTTGCCCTACATTGGAGGGGCAAAGCTCAGAGAAACTTCGCTCAACACAGCTTAGCTCGGAGAAGCTTAGCTCAGGGGGACCTTCGCTTGAAGAAACCGAAACCGCGAGGGACGCAGCTTGGTTGTTTTAGCCCGGCAGTTCGATGCGTTCTTCCTGGGCGGCCTTTTTGAGCTTACTCAAAGCACGGGATTCAATTTGGCGGACCCGTTCTTTGGTGACGCCCATCTGCTGGCCGACCTCCTTAAGGGTGAGGGGTTCTTGGCGATGGTCCAAGCCAAAGCGGCTGATGATGATCTGCTGCTCTCGATCGTCAAGCCATTCGAGGATCCGGCTGATATCCTGCTCTCGACGGTGTTGAGCAGCCTCTTGCTCATATTGGTCGGAGCGATCGTCCGCGGTGGCCTCAAACAACTCCTCTTGGACGTTGCGGTACCGGGCTCGACGCTTGTGGTCATCCGGGATGCTCCGAGCGAAGTTCTTCATGATCGCCCAGGTAGCATAGGTACTGAACTTGTTGCCGCGGGAGTAGTCGAACTTCTCCACAGCACGCATCAGCGAAAGTTCGCCGTCGCTGACCAGCTCTTCAAAGGGGATATGCATCCCGTGGTGGCGTTTGGCAATCGAGACCACCAACCGTCGATTCGCGCTGATGATGTCGTTGCGGGTCCGCTCGGCTTCTTCCAGGTCCTTTTCGATTTGATCGATCAGGGTGGCCTTGGGCCGCTGAATATCCAGCTCCTGCCGCCGTTGGAGGGCCTGGTACTTGAGGAAATTCATCTTGCGGAACAAGTGAGCTTCTTGCTCGCGGGTCAACAGCGGGACGTCGTACAGGCTTGCCAGATGGCTGGGCAAACCGGCTGAGGGACGGGTTCGCCGTTGCGGTTGTTCCGGCTGGGGCGTCGGGGCCAAGATCGTGCGTTCTGCCCCAGGAGCACGAAACTCCTCGCTGTCGATGTATTCGATGTGCCGGTCTAACAAACGACGAGCGCGGACCTCATTGATGATCCGATAGATACTCGTCTTGGTGCGGCAGTGCAGCCGGGCCAACTCCTCGGCTGAGATGCCCTCTTGGAACATATCGCAGATCTCTTCCCGAGCGATCTCCGAGAGCGGCCCGACCTTGCCCGAGAAAATCGGCGCATGCGGGTTTTCTTCTTCGTATTGCTTCAACGTGTAGCGGATGGTCTCCACGCTGCGGTTGGTCTTGCGTGCCAGCCGCTTGGTGACCTCCGAGGGGCAACCTCCGGCTGCTGCCAAGCGCCGAGCTCGGGTGATGATCGCCTCCTTTTCTCCTTCAGTCAATTGGCTAAACCGCCTGCCCCGCTCCACTCGCTCCATGTTTTGATTGACAAATCTCTGAACGGAGCTTTCCAAAAAACCAACCTGCTTTTTCGGCTTCTTGGCCTTGGATTGTTCCTGAGGGTCGGCTTCGGCCAGGTTGGCAGTCTGCTGCTGATCAGCAACGCTGGAGTCGGCCGTTGCCTGGTTCAGCAAACCGGTCCCTGACTCATCGGTCCCTGACTCGTTGGTCCCTGACTCATCGGTCCCTGACTCATCGGTCCCTGACTCATCGGTCGCGAACTCATCGGTCGTTGACTCATCGGTGGTGAACTCTTGGGGGAGTTCTTCGCTTGCTTCGGAAGCTGGCTCTTGGCTTGAGCCGCAGGAGTCGCAACCGGCTGGCTGGTCAAAAAGGATTTTCCGGCTGACTAAGCCCTGCTGCCTCCAACGAGCAATGGTTTTGGTGGAGACGTTGAGTCGCTCAGCCAGTTCCTCCACGGTCCAGACGGGTTCGTCAAGTTCCCCGACCCGGAGGTTGGCTGATTCTGTCAAATCTTCAATCAGCAGTGGCAAATCGTGCTGGACGTGGGAGCCGACAACCGTTTTGGACGGGTCACTGTCAGGACGGAAGTCCGTCAACCGGTCACAGAGAAACTCATAGGGATAGACCCGCGCAGGCTCGATTTCGGCCAACAATTGTTCCGCCCGGCTCGCTTGCTTGAGCTTGACCTCTCGGGGGGCATATTTGCTTTGCTGGTCGCGGAGTTCTCTGATAATCAGACTCGAATATTTGTTGTCCTTGTGCATGATGAGGCCTCTCCTGCTTTTCTCTGTCGGTTGTGGCTGTTAGCCAGTAGCTTCCAACAGTTTGTTTGGCTTCCAGATGCCGAGTTGAAATGAACTGTCTTGCGTTGACTGTCTGGACTGTGACTCTCTGGACTGTGACTCTCTGGACTGTGACTCTCTGGACTGTAACTCTCTGGACTGTGACTTTCTGGAATGAGACCGTCTCAGGTTGTGACCATTGACAACTTGGTGAGTTCATCCTTGAAGAGTCTCCAGTGTTGACGGCTCCAGTGTTGACGGCTCCAGTGTTGACGGCTCCAGTGTTGACGGCTCCAGGCTGTTGCCAAAAGTAGGCCAATTTGCCTGGTCGCTGCCGACAAACTGTCGTTCGTTTGTCTCGGTGATGGTGATCTGTCCCTCTGTATTGTAGCCTTCCGGGTCACATTCCCGCACAAGACTTGCTTGTCGGGCGATCGTTCCGGTGGCAAATCCCGTCGCCGAGTGTATCCGAAACACCAGCTCTGCTTGCCAGTTCTTCGTGCTACTTGCCAGTTCGCCATCTCCGCTGCCAGTTTGTTGTTGGTGCTGGTCAATGCGGTGGATTGTTGGATCATCAACCAAACAAACTCAGACACGGGTATTGCGGAGCAAAATATGGACCGTTCTCTGTCGCCATTCTCGGCAACCACCTGGGAAGCTTTCGCACTGCCTGGCGCGCCTTCGCACTGCCTGGGGCGCCTTCGCACTGCCTGGGGCGTTTTCGCCCTGAAGGAGATCATCCGGAGAGAAACCCCGTGACCACAACAAACTCGACGGTTTCGGATCTTGGTTCCGATCCAATGGGTTGTTGCGGTTGGAAATCTCTGCCTGAGTTTTTTGTTGAGGTTGGCCAACAACCAGTCTGGTCTGAAACTACCCAGATGAACTTCACTCAGAAAAACCTCCTGAGGCAATCACCCTCCTTGAACGCAAAATAGCCCCTCAGATAGTGGTTGTGCTTAGGTTGTCGAGTGGAACTCAAGGTTTGACCCGACTCTTGGCCAAGTTCTCCGGGCTACCGGTTGGTGACGCCGAGTGAGCCCAACGGTCCACAACGACTCAAGTAGCAACCACACGTTTTCGAGGCCCTGTCGCCAAATTCCCTCCCGGCGATCCCGCATCGACCCCAGTCACCGCTGCTGTCATCAGCAAGTCCTCACCCTGCATTGGCCTTGCTGCATTGGCCTTGCTGAACTGGCCCACCGATCTTCTGTCACTGAGACCTCCGTTGTCACTGAGACCTCAGCGAGAGCAAACAGCCCAAGCGGTCACCAAGAGGCTGAGGTGGTTTTCCCCCTCTTGTGGAGGAAAAAGAGAGGTTCAGCATCAGCCGTTCTCATTGAACATAAGTGTCTACGTACACATTCGCTTAGCAGCCTACGATATTCCTTCAGCAGCCTCAGATTGTGGGGCAATTATTCCCTCGCAAGGGTGGCATCGGTACTGGCAAGCGACCTCCCACCATGGAACCCCAAGCTGGCCCTTCAAGACTGTTGTTCCACCACTGTGCGACCACTTAACACGCTGAGTCTCCGAGAAACCGGTTTTTGTTCACGTGCCTTCCAGTTCCTGTGCGTTTGAGTTGCTGGTGAGTTCCGGCAGACAGAACATCCACAGCAAGGCTCGCAACAGATTTCTCAAGGAAAAACTGCCCCCTCAACCAGATGTTTCCAAGACTCTCCCCCAAGACACCCTGAATACTTGTTTTCGATGGCTTCAGAACGTGCCAGGAGTTGGCGGGTTGAGGTTGACAGTGAAGGATTAATGTCTGCCTGACGGCGGATTCAAGCGGAATCTTCAGCAAATCACTGCCACAACCTAGGGTTTCATCGACCCATCGGTGAGGTAAAGCTGTTGATTACCCCTTAGAGGTCCCCTGAGTATCAAACGTCTCGCCCTGACTCGATTTTGCTCTGTTTTGGGCACCTGCTGCTCGCTAAGCCAGCAAGTTGACTTTGGGGAGGTGTGTCGGCTGGGATGCTGGGAGAAAGATGTCCGGTTGAGAAGTTCTCTCTCGGAAGCCTTCTTGAGGTCGAGCTTTCTCACCCAGAGGCCCAGTCGAGGCGACAGATAGGCGACTGGATTCGCTACTCTTTTTGACAAATGTACACTTTGCCAAGTTCGCGCCATTCAGGGTTTTTTCTGCAGACTGTTCACGTGTTGCTGAATGTTCGTCATTGTTCGGTCTTGGCGATCTCCGGAACTTTGTGCTCACCCGGCAAAGTCGTCAAATCGGCACAAAGTCTTTGTCTCCGAGGGGCCGATGGTAACGCCTGGGGGCAGGCGGTCCTCCAGACGGACTTCTCGGGAGACAAATCCGATGCGGGAACATCCTCCAATGATCAACAGGACGTTATTGGGCTGGCTGGCACCGCTGATCTGGGGACTGACTCTTGGTCTGGGGATCCCATTGGAGGCCCAGGAACCACCCGTCAGCCCAGCGGATTCAACCGGTCCAACGGAATTATCCAGACAGACTGGTTCGATCAGCCAGCAAGAGCCAACCAATCAGCTTGAACAATCCGGGGAACCAGCCGGACCCACTTACGACTTGACTCCCAAACTCCAACCTGGGCAGCTCACGGCTGTCCGGGCCAAAATGCAGGTCAACGGCTACCTCAAGGTCTTGGTCAATCAAGAGGTCCGCTCGGCTGATCTCAAGGTGGAGGCGGATTTCAACTACCACGAACGACGGCACCTCCGGCCAAGCGAACCACCCCTGAACCTGCAAAGCCTGCGGGTCTACCAGACCGCCACAGCGACCATCAGCGTGGGCAGCGGCCAAACGAGCACCCAGCTTCGTCCCCAGCGAACCGCGATCATCGTCGAGAATCATCCCGAAGGGATGTACCTCTTGAGCCCGGCAGGGCCTCTCACCCGCGAGGAACTCGACTTGATCGATATCCCCGCCTGTAGCTTGCTAGTTGACTCCTTACTGCCCCAACAGCCAGTGGCGGTCAACCAAACCTGGAAAGTTGAATCCGACCTGTGGGCACGCCTGCTCCGCTTCGATGCCGTCGGACAGAGCAACGTTACCCTACAGCTAGCTCAGGTGGCCAATGGCCGTGCGATCATCGAGGGAGAAGGGGCCCTGGGAGCAGCAATTGGAGGCGTCTCCACGCAAGTCCAGCTCCGTCTTCGAGCTTACTACGACATCGCAGCCGGACGAATCACACATCTGGGTTTGGGCCTGACCGAAGACCGCTCCATCGGTCATGTTGCGCCTGGCCTGGCGGTTGCCGCGACTTTGCAGTTAGTGCTGCAGCCGATCCCCCGTTCCTCGCTGTTGACCGAGGAACTGGTCGAGCAACTCAGCTTACCGGGGGAGGACCTCCAGCAGCGGCTGAGGCTTTCTCACCAAGCTCCTGGTGGGGGATCGTTTCAGACCGGCCGAAATTGGCACACCCTGACTGAAGAATACGACCGCATGATGCTCCGGTTGGTCGACAATGGTGAGCTGGTTGCTCAATGCAACCTGCAAGTCGCCAGCCGCCGACAAACCGGCCAGAAGCCCTCCGAGCAGGAATTTCGCTTGGGCGTTCGACAAGCTCTGGGGCAGGCTTTTCAGAAGTTCGTCGAGGTCGGCAAGGCCACCGGGGGGGACGACGCTCACATTTGGCGGGCTGTGGTCCACGGCCAGGCTGCCGAGCTACCCATTCAGTGGATTTACTACGTGATCACCGCGCAAGACGGTCGGGAATTGGTGCTCACTTTTACCCTGGAACAACACCTGGCCGAACGCTTCGGAAAACGCGACTGGAAGATCATCGAATCGCTCCAGTTCCTCCCGGAAGAAGCCCCATCCTCTAAAAAACCTGCAAACAAGGAACTTTAAGTCCCTGCCCATCGCTGGCCAGCAGTGCATCCTGACCATGCTTGCCTCGGCAATCCACCCTTGGGGATTGGAGACGATTCTCCGCTGCCGTTGAGATAGGGGCTCCCCCAGTCGAGGCCGATGAGTGATTGGAGACCCCTGGTCAGTTGGGAAACCGGTCACGCCGACCATGGGTCGTTGTTCTCTGGGGGCTGCTTATGCCATCGTCGTTTCTCTTGCTGGAATGCTCGGGGACTTGGTGGAGTCCCTTTTGAACGGATCGGCCGGACGCAAAGACTCCAGCCGTGGGATGCCCGGTTTTGGAGGCGTGTTGGATCTGATTGACTCGCCGCTGCTGGCTGCCCCGGCCGCTTATCCATTTTGGGCTTTTGGCTTGCTCGGGTCGTAGGTTGGTCCCTGCACCAACCAAGGTGCTCGGTGAATGGGGGTTCTCCTCTGCCAGTGGGTTTGGGTCCTCAGTCTGTCGAGACTGACTGGCTGAAAGCCATATCCATCGTAGCCTACGGGCAACGCCCTAGGTATTTAGCTCACCTACCCTCAAGGCCTCATGATCGGTTGATTGGGGCTTCTGGGCAACCGTTGGTGAATGCGCAATCCGATGATCTGTGACTTTGTTGTCGTTGATCGCAGGCCCTTATTCCATTCCAATTGAGAATCTGAGGGCCGTCCGGTCCGTGATCGGAGACGATTCTTCACCGAGACCTCGTCTGATGACCACCAACAAATCGATCGTGTGGCCTCAGGCCACACACTTTTTCCAGAAGGTGTGGTACACCGTGGGTCTGGGTCTTCACAGGCCAACCACGGCGATTCGGAGCATAGGGCTAGTTCATATTGCCGAATCAATTCACGGCAGCCAAATTCCTAAGACGTTGTCCCAGGCCAGGCTGGGTATGGCTTTCAACCCACGGCTCCTTTCCTAGAGCAACTTCTTTCCTCCGAGCGTGAGCAGTCCGACGCTGGTGTCGTCACTGATCCACGCTGACGACCTCGCCGCCACGGGCGCTGGAAAGCGCTGCCCAAGTCTGGGCATCAATTCCGTCGTTGAAGAAGTGAACCGAGGCATCGCAGTAGGAACCTTGCACACCGCCGTTGTGATGGCTCCGGGCGGCAAATGATTGATCCACCGAGTGCGAGGCACGGTTGGGATAGGGGATGTCGTTGAGCGTGTAGTCGGGCTCGGGAGCCAGCCGACGAGCCACATCGTCCCCCACAGGGCTGTTGGGCGGCAACCAACCGTTGAACGTCTGGCCTCCCAGTGACGTGCTGAAATCGGAGAGTGGGCTTCCCCAACATCCTGAGCATTGGTTGGATTCCAACACGGTGAGAATCTCAGCCATCATCAGTGTGTTGCTGGAGCCATCACGGACATCGGCGATCCCTTGGCTCTTGAGAGGCCGAAACGGCGCACCGAGGAATTTCACCCCGGCTTTCTCCGTCTGGCCGTAGTTGGTGTTGCCGAAGTTGACCACATAATTGCCTCGCAGCCGGGCCCAAGTTCTGCTATCCCATTCGTTCTTCTTAAACCCATCCGACGGACAAGCGTAAAGGGGAACCTCATGCCGGCGAGGTTGGTCGTTGACCTCGTGGCTAAAGCTTTTGGTGAAGTCGATGGAGTCGTACCAGGCCTGCTGTTCGATATACGGCCCGATCTGACTATACCAGCCATGATCGTCGTACCAACTGCCCGGACCAGGACGGCCTGCGGTGCCGTAAATCGGGTCGCCCACCCAACTAATCGCTGCAGGCGGCAACGCCCCAATGGCAGCCTCATAGTTGTGCATCGCCAGAGCCAATTGCTTGAGGTGGTTGCCGCACTGAATCCGACGTGCCGCCGCCCGGATCTGCTGCACAGCCGGCAGCAAGAGACTCATCAGAATGCCAATGATGGTAATGACCACCAGTAGCTCAACTAAGGTAAAGCCAGCGGAGCGCTGAACCGCCCTGCCCTGACCAATTGGCCAACTGAACATCGATTTGTCCCGGCAAAAGAGAAGTCGCACAAAGAGAAGTCGCACAAAGAGAAGTCGCAAGAAGTGAGTCGGTTGTCGTTCCAGCTTGACAAACCGGAATCCAACAGTTGCCAGCGGATTGTATCATAATGCAAAGTCTTGGGAGAGGTTATCCTCGGTGACCTCGAGACTCAAACCGTTGCGATACTGTGCGGGAACAAGATTCTCCAACTCGTC
The DNA here is from genome assembly GCA_964648025.1 of uncultured Pirellulales bacterium. GTDB lineage: Bacteria > Planctomycetota > Planctomycetia > Pirellulales > Pb10988 > CAZYKP01. The sequence continues at coordinate 28,494 of CAZYKP010000051.1, forward strand.
GAACGGCGCCCCACCACGAGCCCCCTCTTCGACGATCTTCCGACCGGTCGGACGGGTGATCTTAAAAAGGACTTTGACTTGGCCCAGAGGAACGCGCTGCGCCAGGTAACGTCCCTCTTCAATCGGCGCACTATCCGGCTGGCCAGAATCCTCAGGAAAGAACTGGATTTGTCCCTGAGCGTCAGCAGGCAACGGCTGACCGCCGATGGTCACCGAACCTCCGAGCTTGGCCACCGGGTGCGTTGATCCTCCCGAGGAACACCCACCTGCGGCAAGCGCAAGAGCCAGCAGAATGCCGAAGGTCCCCCGGAAAGCCGATCGTCTCAGCAGTTCCCATCTCTGATTCATAACGGTCTTCATCAAAAGTTCAGTAAGGAATCGGTTCGTGCAAAGCTTCCGTGCACCACTTGACCCGCATCACGATGTGATTGCAATCAATCTTGCGGTGATCCTTGGTGAAGCTTTTGATCAGAAAAACAAAAAACGGGGTACAGAGATGTACCCCGCATGGACTAGAAAATCGACGATTGTGGCGTGATCAGTGGCACTTTTCAGTTGCGAGAGCGCCGCAAGGAGAGGCCAAGCAGCGTCAAGCCCAGCAACGTGGCAGTGGCGGGCTCAGGGATCACAGGCGAGGGAGTTTGGTCTCCAATGACTCGGAGGATTCCCAAACCGGCAAAGAAGTCGTCGTTGATAAACATCGCCCCACTGCCGCTGGCCCCGTAAGTCCCGGCGGCTTGTTCGACGCCGTCGAAGTACAACTGGCCGATGGTTTCGTCCAGACCGGCGGCTAGGTCCAAGGTGGAGAAGTTCCCAATCCCATCGGAGACCAAATAGACGCTGGCCAAGTCTCCAATCATGTCCCCTTGGTTCTCCAGGATCAGAGTGGCCAGCTCGTTGAGCCGCACATCGCCGGTTCCCAAAGCCCCTGCCTTGCGAGCCCGAAACTCCCCGAAGGAGCCGCCATTGGGGTTGAGGGCATTGAGGATCGTCCCGCCGGAGTACGTATTGGCGGCCTCGCCTGCCTCGCCCAGGAGGAACTCATCGCCACCGGCCCCACGGGTCTGGTTCCAGTTGATTATCAGCTGCCCGTCCCCGCTGATGATGCCGTTGAAGCGTGCCTCCCGTTGAGCTCGCACGCTCACGTCTAGGTCATCGGCCAGCACCATGTCAGCATCCACCCAGAATCGGAACAGCGTTGAGACCGCCCGATCGATCTCCATGATCGCGGTGCTGCCGTTGTTGTCGAAGGTGATCGAACCACTGGGAGAACCAGGAATGGGCTCCGGGAAGGGAGGAGCACCGGGCTCGCCGCCGAAGATCTTCAAATCGCTGCCATACCAAATCAAGGAGCCCACGGTTACGTCTTGATCGACAAACAGACGGGTGTCAAACAGGTTGGGCTCGGAGGCGGACCGCTGAGCAGTCACTCCAGCACCGGAGGGGAATCCGGCACCCGGGCTCCAGTTGCCTCCGTCGGTCCACAATCCAACAAATGGATTGGCAGGATCGCTGCCGCCGGTGGCGTTGTCCCCGGTCCAGTTGAAGACAGTCGGCGGTGCGTTGCCGACGGTGAGCACCCCATTGCCAGTGAAAAAGTCATCGTTGATGAACTGCGCGCCGCTGCCTGTGGCCCCATAAGTCCCGACAGCTTGCTGCAATCCATCCAAGAACAACCCCCCAACGCTTTCGTTGGTACCACTGCTTAAGTCGATTTTGGAAGCGGATCCGTTGCTGGAAGTCAAAAACAGGTTGGCCGAATCATTGATCACGCTGCCCGTGGTATCCAATATCAACGTGGCGTTTTCGTTGAGGGTCACATCACCAGTTCCTAAGGCGCCGGCCTTGCGGGCGCGGAATTCGCCTTGGCTTCCTCCGTTGGCGGCATTGAGGATCGTGCCACCAGCGTAGGTGTTGGGGTTGCTATCGCCTGGGGCTCCCAGCAGGAACTCGTCTCCTCCCGAGCCTCGCGTTTGTTCCCAGTCGATGGTCAGGCCACCATCGCCGCTGATGACGCCATTGAAGCGTGCCTCCCGTTGGGCTTTGACACTCACCTCAAGGTCATCTTCTAACACGACATCGGGATCCAGGAAGAAGCGGAAGAGCGTGTTCCCCGAGCGATCCACGGTGAGATTGGCAGCGTTGCCGTCGTTGGCGAAGGTGAAGGCTGTGGAGTCCGAGGCGCTCGGGGTTCCAGGAAAGATCTTCAAATCGCTGCCGAACCACTCCAGCGTCCCCAATGTCGCGTCTTGGTCGAGAAAGACCTGTGTGTCAAACAGGTTGGGCTCAGAAGCGGCTCGCTGAGCGGTCACACCAACACCGTCTGGGACACCGTCGAGATCCCAGTTGCCGGTATCCGACCACAATCCCACAAACGGGTCGGCAGGACTGGTACCGCCTGTGGCATTGCCTCCGGTCCAGTTGAACGTGGACGGTGGAGCCACGCCGCTGGAGACGGTCAGCAGGCCGTCGCCGGTGAAAAAGTCGTCTCTGATGAACTGAGCCCCGCTGCCTGTGGCCCCGTAAGTTCCGACGGCTTGCTCAGCCCCATCGAGAAACAAACTGCCAACGGTCTCGTTCAGACCGCTACTTAAGTCAATCTTCGAGGAGTTTCCACCATGAGAAGTCAGAAACACGCTGGCGGTATCACCGATGACGCTGCCAGTGGTATCCAGAATCAACGTGGCGTTTTCGTTGAGAGTCACATCACCGGTTCCCAAAGCACCGGCCTTCCGGGCGCGGAACTCGCCTCGACTCCCGCTGTTGACGGCACTGAGCGTTGTCCCACCGGTGTAGGTGTTGGGGTTGCTATCGCCTGGGGCTCCCAGCAGGAACTCGTCTCCTCCCGAGCCTCGCGTTTGTTCCCAGTCGATGTTCAGGGCACCGTCGCCGCTGATGACACCGTTAAGGCGTGCCTCCCGTTGTGCACGAACGCTCACATCGAGATCGCTTGCCAAGTTGACATCCGGATCAAAGTAGAAGCGGAACAGCGTGGAGACGTTGCGATCAATGGTCAGGTTCGCAGCACTGCCGTTGTTGTCAAAGGTCACCGCCCCGGTGGGAGACCCAGGGATGGGCTCGGGGTTGGGGAAACTCCCCGGTTGGCCCGGGAAGACTTTCAGGTCGCTTCCGAACCATTCCAATCCGCCGACGGTGACGTCCTGATCGACGAAGAGCCGGGTATCAAACAGATTGGGAGCCGAGGCAGGCCGCTGAGCGAGATCACCAGCGAACTGCGGGTAACCCGAGGGGTTTCCCGTTCCGCTGGTCAAAGCCCAGTTCCCAGAGTCTGCCCAAAGCCCCACATTGGGATTAGCCGGATCGGTTCCCCCAGTCGTGTTGTTCCCAGTCCAATCGTAGGTCGATTGTGCTAGCACAAACGAGGGAGAGAACGTCATCCAGGGCACCAAAATCAGCAGGAACAAATAAAACGCTTTCATCAGCAGCCGTCCTTCTTGGGGAGGGATCGTGAGGTGAATGTTGGCCAGCTGTGGGGAGGGGAACCCGGTCCACAAAGTTGAGTTTTACAGCTTTGTCAAGTGTAGTGGGTTTTTCAGGGGACACCAGAAAAATAGACCTTGAATTGGTGGATTTCATTCAACATTCATACTAGCTCGAGTGTTCCAGGTTCTGGGGGCCTTGGCCTGTTGGGATCGGCAAGAGCCGATGCCATGGCATCTGGGTCCGCTGGGGCCACATCTGGGAGGGTCCAACGATTGACATTGGAAAAAGGAGTGCGCCGAGGCAGAGAACGCGGAAGCCCGCAGGGGTTGAGTGCTCCGTTTCGCATGACTAGGCCGAAAAAGCCCAGGGCAACACCCCCAGCAGGCTGCCGGCCCTGTCCCGGGCAGCGAGGCTGTTGGCTTGGTCACCGATCTGGGTCATGCAGCGTGACGGGGGGCCAAGAGAGAAAGGCCCCGACGGAAGAACCGCCAAGACCTTTCACAGGAGGGATTCAGTGAGGTGATCAAGTCGCAACGTGGGGCCTGGTGAATGCCCCAACGCTCAAGAATCTCTGAACCAAGAATCGCAGTTGCTACTGCTCTTGGGGAAAATTCGTGCTCGTCCAAAACGCTAAAACGGCACAATCGCCACTGAGTTCGCGGCCTTTCCAGAAACCGGACGAGCCAAGATTTTCCCCAACCTCGGTAGGGCACTGTTGACGGGTTGGAAATACTTTGCTGATAGGAGTTGGTTCAGCGGCTGCGTCGGTCCTATACGGGCGGACCGATTTTCCAACTCGACGAGCCAGGACCTTGAGCAGGCTTACTGAGGCTTCACTGCGGTGAGATAGTCGAAATGATCGACGAATTGGAGGGTATCCTGATCGCTGTATCGCTGATGCATTTCGGCCAGGCCGGCTTCAAGTTCCTCCTCAGGGAAGCTGGTCAGCACGGACATATAGCAAGAGCGGACCATTTTGAAGTAATGGTCTTTAGGCAGCACGTGCTGATAGTCCAAGCTGTCGGCCTGAACATCGAAGCCGGCCTGCGTCATTTGCTGGGTCAGCTCAGCAGGGTCGGCGTGCCAACGAAGGCACTTATGCAGGGCCGCCTTAAACAAGGGATAATTGACACCTGGGGGGACATGGACCAACAGCATCATCCCACCCGGCGGCAGATTCCGATAGATATTGGCAAAGAAGTCCTCTCGGCCTTGAACGTGATGAATTGTTTCTTTGATCAACACTTTTTGGTAAGGAAGTTGACGTCGGGAGAACGTTAAGGCATCCTCCGCGATCGGTGTGACGTGAGATTCTGGTGGGATCTGCGCGAGCATCTCCGGATAAGGATCCACGCCGATGACCGGCTGCTGAAGTGAACACTGCTTGAGGATATCGAGAGAATACATGCCAGTGCCGCAGCCGATGTCTGCCAACACATCGCTGGGCCTCAACTGGAGCTTCTGGATCATCTTCTCGGTCAAGGCCCGCACGAACTCCGGTGAGTAGTAGAGAAACTCATCGTAGTCCTTCGCGAGCCTTTGATAATGCTTGTTGAGCACTTCTTGCATGACATTCTCAGTAAGGGCTTTGGGTTGTCGAATGAGTCTTTGTCAACACGATGGTTGTGGAAGGTTCCCGAACCGCAGGGAAGATTCCGGCAAGCAGATCTTCACAGCGCTGCTGTTGAAGTTGGTGCGGCTGCGTTTCGACTTCTCGCAATTGGGGGATATCAGAGATACAATCGACCAATACGTCTGGGTCCCTGCAGGCCGCGCACTGGTCAAGAGAACTGGTCAAAATCATCGTGGAACGAAGCGATATTGCCGACGAGGCGTTGCGGGCCATCCGCCGCATTCTGCGGAAAACATCAGAACACTCACGCCAACTCTCCCGTCAGGCTGGCTTGACCATGCCCCAGGTATTGTGCTTGCGATCGATCGCCTCAGCAGAACCTGGGGCAGAAATCACCGTGGCCATGGTCAGCCAGGCTGTTCAGTTGGCTCCTGCCACAGTCTCACGGATCCTCGATCGTCTGGAGGAGGCGGGGCTGATCTTACGTGAGCGACGCAGCCGGGATCGCCGCAAAGTCTGCCTGACCCTCACCAGCCTCGGTCGCCAGCAGGTCGGCAAGCTCCCCCCCCCACTGCAAGACCAATTCGTCCAACGCTTGCATGCCCTGTCTTCTGAGGAACAACAACAGCTGTTGGGGGCCCTGCAAAAAGTGGTCGAAATGATGGAGGCCGCTGACTTGGACGCAGCACCACTGCTTGAGCCAGGAGCGGATCAACCTCTTTGAGGGACTTGTCGCAAACCTGGCGGCATGCCGAGCCTTGCCGAGGTGACGACTCACTCCATGGAGAAGCCCTCGAGCCTGGCCAATCGGAGTGATCAGGGCACCTACTGATTCCCTGAAAACTCTTCGTCCGGCGATCCGGGCTTCCGTCCTGGGGCGAAAACTTCTCCGAAGCTCAGTAGTGGTCGGTTTCCTTCTGATTGGGCAGTTGGTTTTCGTGGAATCGGGGGATTCACGTCCAACCGACTGCCAAAATCACAGGAAACAAGGCACCTACTGCTCTTGGGGAAAATTCTTGCTCGTCCAAAACGCTAAAACGGCACAATCGCCACTGAGTTCGCAGGCTTTCCAGAAGCCGGACGAGCCAAGATTTTCCCCAACCTCAGTAGGAGTTTTCCAGTGAGGGTGACCAACACAAGACCTGTGGGCCTTTGGGTTGTTCGCCGAGCAATGCCTCAACGAGTCTTTCGAGAATCCTCAGACGCGTTGGTCGTCAACTCGGGCACAGGGACCACATCCCGCTCCCCCAAAAATTCTGGCCTGGCCGGACGGCCTCCAAACGGGGTCACCAGCTTGTTTTCCACGCTGTTATAAACGAGGAACAAATTTGTTCGAGCCTGGGGACTTAAGTTCCCCACTGACCCGTGCATTGTGTTGCAATCAAAGAGCGTGGCCGATCCAGGGGGTCCTTTGGGGGCGGTGATGCCACTGCCCTGTTGGATCAGCCTCTCTAGAGCCTCTACCGAGGGCACTCCATATTCTTGTTTGCGAAGGGAATCTTTGAAATGATTCTCGGGCGTCCCCCCGGCGCAGCGGACGTAGAATTGATGCGAGCCGCCGACGAGCATCAAGGGGCCGTTGAACTCATGGTTCTCGGTGAGATTGATGGAGAAGCTGATCGCACGCATGCGGGGCATGCCGTCTTCGATATGCCAAGTCTCAAAGTCCGAGTGCCAGAAAAACTCCTTGCCCCGAAAGGCCGGCTTGAAGTTGATCCGCGACTGATGCAGATAAACCTCGCTGCCTAAAATCTGCCGGGCCACATCGGCCAGACGTGGATCTTGGCAGATTTTCTGAAAAGTTTCGTTAGTCCGATGCAGGCGAAACAACGAGCGGACAACCTGATGGTTGGGCTCGATAATCACATCTTCAGCTTGAGGATCGGCCGCCTCGGCCAGCCTCCATGCCTCTGCCAACAAGTGTTGCGCCTCAGCACTGGTGATCAGTTGCGACAGGCTGAGATAACCTTCCTGCTGAAACAATTGCAACTGACCGGGCGAGAGTAGACCAACTCCATCACCCCAGAGAACAGGATCTTGACGCTTGAGGGCAGTGCATTGATCTTCAAAGCGAGAGGCATAAAGGTCGGCAGAGGTTGGAATCATTTCCGCTGTGCTAGCCATTGGGTTCTCCTGATTCTGTCGCAGGGAGGCCTCCCCCCAGCAAGGGATAGACACCGTTTTGATCATGCGTCTCGGGACCGACCAGTGCCGGATTGAACACGCAGACCATCCGCATCTTGGTCTCAGCGATCAACAGGTGCCGTTCGTGGCCATCTAAAGCATAGACGGTCCCAGCTTGGATCTCATACGATTCTCCAGTCTCGGGCACCTCCACGCGACCTTGACCTTCGATACAGTAGACAGCTTCCAAGTGATGCTGATAGTGGATCTCAGTGCTGGTCCCGGCATGGATGACAGTATCGTGTAACGAAAACCCCAGACCATCATCGGACAGCAACAGACGTCGACTGGTCCAGGTCTCTGCCTTGATCTCACGCTCGGTCTCACGGAGCTCATCCAGTTTACGCACAATCATGCTGGCATCCTCAGCGGGTGAAACAAACCAGAAACGACTGGCTAAAGAGTCGCCACTGGAAAGCTGCCAAAAATCGCTGCCAGGATCAATCGCTGCCAGGATCAATTCCTGCTAAAGAACCCGCCTCAATCATCCCCAAGCAGTCGACTTCAAGGGCAGCCCAAAATTGGGGCGTGGTCCTTGCGACGCCCGACGGGTTGGACCTTCGCCACAATCTGGGACAGTCGAGGTCGTGTTCTGACAGGCCTTGGGTTCTGCCAGGTCACGGCCTTTGCCGAACTATGGTCTCACTGGAGGATGCTGGAGCTGATGGGGTTACGGCCGAGGACGCTGTCCATGCACTGGCTGAGGATCTCCAGACCTTGCTGCAGCCCTGAGTCGCTAATGGTCAACGGCGGCAGGACTTTGAGGACTTCGTCGTTGGGTCCGGCCGTTTCGATGATCAACCCTCGTTGAAAAGCCTCCTGAGAGATCTTGCCGGCCAACGAACCATCTTCAAACTGGATTCCTTGGATCATCCCCCGGCCGCGGACATCCGTCTCGCCGTCGTACCCTTCGGCAGCGGAGAACAGCACATCGCGGATACAGGCGGCGTCCCGATTGACTTTCTTGGTCAGCGTGTCGGTCTTCCAGTACGTTTCCAACGCCGCAGCAGCAGTGACAAAGGCCAAGTTGTGCCCTCGGAAGGTGCCGTTGTGCTCACCGGGACTCCATTGATCCAGTTCCGGCTTGATCAAGGTAACCGCCAGAGGCAACCCGTAGCCTGAGAGCGATTTGGAGAGACAAACGACATCCGGCTGCACCCCGGCCGGCTCAAAGCTGAAAAAGGGACCGGTCCGCCCACAACCGACTTGAATGTCGTCGAGGATCAACAGAGCCCCAACATCACGAGCCAGCCGTTCCAGCCGACCGAGCCACTCACGACTGGCAACGTTGACCCCTCCTTCGGCCTGCACCGTTTCGACCACGAAGGCAGCAGGCTCCTCGATTCCGCTGCTGTTGTCTCTTAAATAACTGCTGAGCACCTCCAAGGTGTCCGTATCGGTCCCGAAGTAGCCGCAATAAGGCATATGGGTGGTGTCCGACAGCGAGACCCCGGCCCCGGCTCGCTTTCCGGCATTGCCGGTCAATGCCAGCGACCCCAAGGTCATTCCATGAAAGCCATTAGTAAATGCAATGACATTCGGCCGCCCGGTGACTTTCCTGGCCAGCTTGAGAGCCGCCTCCACGGCATTGGTGCCTGTTGGACCAGGAAACATCACTTTGTAGTTCATCGCCTTGGGTATCAGCAGCACCTCCTCAAGGGTCTCCAGAAAACGACCCTTGGCGGTGGTCGCCATATCAAGAGAATGGGTGACCCCATTGCTGCTGATGTATTGGAGGAGATGCTCACGAAGGATCGGGTTGTTGTGGCCGTAGTTCAGCGCACCTGCCCCAGCGAAGAAATCGATGTATTGTTGTCCTTGTTCATCGACGAGCATGTGGCCCTCGGCCTGGGCAAAGACCGTTGGGAACATGCGAGAGTAACTGCGAACCTCGGACTCGAGGCGATCAAAGGTTTTCATCATCGGTCTCCGATAGGGCCTATTCGGATGACTTCTTCCGGCTCATGGGGCGGGCATTCGTCCCGGGGAGGGCCAAAGTCGCTGCTTTGAAAACCCGGCAGAACGCTGACGTTGGTCCGGAGTTGCTCTCCCAGCGAGCGAAACAATCGGGTCGAAGGGGCATTCGACGGGGTCACCGTGGCTTCCAGAAAACCAACGCGGCGGCAGGCTGGTGCCCTCAGCAAGGCACGCAGAAGCGACTTGGCAACGCCCCGGCTCCGGGCCGCCGATGCGATGCCAATCTGCCAGACAAACACCACATCAGGCCGCGAAGGAGGAATGTACGCACTTACAAATCCCAGGAAATTCCCCTGCGAGGTCGCCACCAACGAGGTGGCCGCAAAATCTCGGCAGATCAACAAGTAGGCATAACAGGAGTTCAGCTCCAATACATCACAGTGCTTGACAAGCAGCCAGATATCGGCAGCATCTGACACCCGTGCGTGACGAATCTCCAGAGCAGGTGCCAACTCGTGGTCTCCGATCTTGGCTGGAAACTTCACCGAATCAATCTTGAGGGGCCTTGGGGGTTGAACTCTCTGGCTGTTGAACTCTCTGGCTGTTGAACTCTCTGGCTGTTGAACTCTCTGGCTGTTGAAC
>CAZYKP010000051.1:38353-58357 GCA_964648025.1 uncultured Pirellulales bacterium
TCTCTGGCTGTTGTGTGCCTGCCGAGCTCGAAGGTCTGAAGGCCGGCCAAGTTCAACTTTGCAAGGGCCTGTTCTGTCTCGACTTCAGAGGATCGATCAGGCAAACCTGAGACGCTTCAGCTTCTGCCGGCTTTTTCATAATAGCCTGCAGCAAAATACCTTGGTTGATTAGCCTTCGTTGTACGATCCCGCTCAACACGACCGAAATCAGCCAGGAGCACCTCAACCAGTCGGCATGGGTGCAAATATGGGAAACCCAAGACAAGTGCGAGTTCAGGCTGTGGGAGGTATTTCGAACAGAATAATTCCCAGGCGCACTAATTGCAGAAGCAAATAGTGCCCAGGTAAACTTAAACTTTGCCCGACGGGGAGGCAAGCACATCGGGCTCTCTCAGAGGCGAGATGGCCTGCTGTTGTTGTCAGGACGTTCCGTAACTCCCCTCCTTGCAACGGGTTATGAGCTTCCCGGAAACTGAAGGGAAATCGCGATGTCACAGTCTGGTAGGGCCGTCGGGCCGGCTGGTTGGGCGCTTCTGGGAATCGTCTGCCTTGTTGTGGCTGGCTTAGTGGTCTGGGGCAGTCTGCCAAAAGACCAATCCCAGAACACCTTGGCACGAATTCAAGCCATCGGGACTGTCCGAGTTGGCTACGCCAACGAGGCGCCTTATGGCTACCTAGATAGTGAAACTGGGAAAATCACTGGTGAGGCCCCGGAGATCGCCCAAGTGATCCTCCGGAAGATGGGCGTCAAGAACGTCGAGCCTGTGGTCAGCGAGTTTGGCTCTCTGATTCCCGGTTTGAAGGCAGGTCGCTTCGATATCATTGCTGCCGGGATGTACATCACCCCAGAGCGTGCCCGCCAGATCAGCTTTTCCAACCCGACTTATGCGGTGGGAGAGGCCTTTTTGGTTGCAGCGGGAAATCCTCTGTCGCTGCATAGTTTTGAAGATGTTGCCCAACACCCTCAGGCACGCCTGGGGGTGCTCGGCGGCAGCGTCGAATATGGGTATGCCCAACAACTGGGGACGCCGGGGGAGCGGATTGTGATCTTTCCGGATTACCTCAGCGCTTTGGAGGGTTTGAAAACCGATCGGGTCGACGCTGTGGCCGCGACAGTACTCACTGCTGAAGATCTGTTGCAGAAAGCTCAGGATGCTTCCATCGAGCGAGCCGAACCATTTACTGACCCCATCATTGACCGCCAGAAAGTGCAGGGCTACGGGGCCTTTGGCTTTCGCCAAAACGACCAGGCCTTCCGCCAAGAGTTCAATCGCCACCTTGCGGAGTTCTTAGGCAGCAAGGAACATTTGGAGTTGGTCCGCCCCTTCGGCTTTTCCGAAGAAACGCTCCCCGGAGACGTAACCGCCGAAGAGATCATCTCCAAAAAACACCCAACCGGCAAAAACCCTCCGGCCAGTCATGATGCTGCACTCAAAGACTCACCTGACCAGAAAGACTCTGACCAGCAGAACTCCGTCGACTACTGACCTTCGGAGAAGTTTTCGGCCCAGGGCGACTAACGGAAGCCCGGATTGCCGAACGAAACGCCCCGCTTCGTCGAAGACTTTTCAGGGAATCAGTAAAAAGCCCCAGCAGCAGGTTGATCCGACAGCAGGTTGGTTCGGTAACAGGTTGATTCGGTAACAGTTGGCTCTCAGGGGTCTTGGCGTCGGTGGGCTGGACTGGAACAAGGAGGATTGCTTGCGGAACTTAGCTCCTTGATTGCCGAGGAGGCGAAAGCTGGACTTGGTGGATAGGGGAAGTCGCTGGGACTCAATCGTCCTTCTTACGGGATATGGGAGATCCGCTTTTGGCCGTACCTGCACCTTTTGACCTGTTGCCTTTTTTGCTACGGGGGTTGTGGCTGACAGTGGTCATGACCTTGGGCGGGTGTGTTTTGGCGATTGTATGTGCTGTGCTGGCTGGACTGGGGCGGCGTTCCCAGGATGTGGTCGTGCGGGGGTTTTCCATCCTTTACATCGAGATCTTCCGCGGGACCTCGGCGTTGGTGCAGTTGTTCTGGTTTTACTACGCTCTGCCGATTTTGCTGGGGATTTCCCTGAATGCCATTTTTGTGGGGATTTTGGTGCTGGGCCTGAATATCGGGGCCTATGGGGCGGAGGTTGTCCGCTCGGCCATTGAGGCTGTTCCTGCGGGTCAGCGTCAGGCGGCAGTGGCCCTGAATCTCACACCTTGGCAAACCATGCGGCATGTGATTCTTCCCCAAGCGGTGATGATCATGCTTCCTCCTTTTGGCAATTTGATGATTGAGTTGCTCAAAAGCACGGCCTTAGTTTCCATGATCAGCGTCGTTGATTTGACCCAAGCAGGACTGTTGATCCGCGCAGATACGCACCGCACCATCGAGGTTTTCTCTCTGTTGCTGGTCCTCTATTTTCTGCTGTCGCTGTTGATCACCGCGACGGTCCGCTTGCTGGAACGGCAGTTGGCCGCCGGCCGGGGTGGGACCACATGATATGGGATTGGGAGTTTTGCCTGAATGTGTTGCCCAGGATCCTCAGCGGTCTTGGGGTGACCGTGGCGGCGGTGTTCTGGGGTATGGCCATCGCTCTGTCGCTGGGCTTGGTTTGGGCGATCTGCCGGCGATCCAGTTGGCCGTGGCTCTCTTGGCCAGTGGCTGGATTGGTGGAGTTTGTCCGCAGCACTCCGCTGCTTGTTCAGATATTCTTTCTTTACTACGTCTTTCCATCGGCGGGGCTCAAACTCACCCCGTTTTTGGCTGGCGTGATTGCCCTGGGCCTGCACTATAGCTGCTATACCTCGGAAGTTTACAGAGCTGGCATCAATGCCGTCCCCAGCGGCCAGTGGCAAGCGGCCCAGGCGCTGAACTTCAACCGCCGGCAAACTTATCAGCATGTCATCCTGCCGCAAGCCATTGCCCCCATGATCCCCGCCTTGGGCAACTACCTGATTGCCATGTTCAAAGATACCCCGCTGCTCTCGGCCATCACCGTCCTGGAGATTCTGGAACGTGCCAAGAACATCGGCAAAGAGACCTTTCGCTACCTAGAACCGTTGACAATCGTGGGCATCCTGTTTTTGCTGCTGAGCTTGGCATCAGGTCTGGCCGTCCGCTGGCTGGAACAACGCCTGAGAATCCGTGCGGGCTAACGTTCCGAGATCGTGCCACGGCTCCCACGGATCAAGTGTGAGACCATCCTTGGCCCGCCCAGCACAGCAAAAAAGCTGTCAGATCAACCAGTGGGATCCCACTGGTGAGGATCGCGCAGATCAACAGCAGCCAGATCAACAGCAGCCAGATCAACAGCAGCCAGATCAACAGTGATTTCGACGGTTCCCGCCGTTTTCACAAGCGAGCATTGTCCTCGGCGGCAGTAGGCCCCCCAAGCTGCCCGTCGCCCCGCAACGATGCAGGACCAATCAAGACGGCGTGAGTCATTGCACTTCAAATCATTGCAGCTCAACTCATTGCAGCTCAACTCATTGCAGGAGGAAAGGCTGCAAGAGGAAACGCTTTCAGACAACGGTCTTTTCGACAAATCGTTGCAGCCGTTTGCCTCAGAAGGCCTGAAATCAACACCCTTGTTTCGCTTTGAGCCGACTCCGTGATGTCCACCTCACCAATTCTTCGCATTCGGGGGCTGTCCAAGTCCTATGGTCCACTTCGAGTCTTACGGGGGTTGGATCTCGACGTTGACACCGGCGAGAAAGTCGCGATCATTGGTCCCAGTGGGTCGGGCAAATCGACCTTGCTGCGTTTGTTGATGACCCTGGAGCAACCCGACGGTGGGCAGATCGAGATCGACAGCCAGCCGATGTGGACTGTCCAGCAGGCAGGGGGTGGCTCACGCTCAGCCGGCGAAGCCCATCTTCGTCAGATCCGGGGGAAGTTGGGCATGGTCTTTCAGCACTTCAACCTCTTCCCTCATCGAACAGTTCTGCAGAATCTCACCTTAGCGCCACGGCTGGTTCAGTCCAAGCCCAAGCAACAAGCTGAGGAACGTGCCCATCAGCTACTGAGAATGGTTGGCCTCAACGACAAAGCCGATGCCTACCCCGCTGAACTCTCCGGCGGCCAAAAACAACGTGTGGCCATTGCAAGAGCGTTGGCCATGCAGCCACAGATTATGCTCTTTGACGAGGTGACCTCTGCCCTCGACCCCGAGCTCGTCGGCGAGGTACTTTCGGTGCTTCGCCAACTGGCCAGCGCCTCGGACATGACGATGCTCATTGTCACCCACGAGATGAACTTCGCCCGGGATATCGCCGACCGCGTGCTGTTTTTCGATCAGGGTGTGATCCTGGAAGAAGGCCCCCCAGAGAGGATTTTTCAACACCCTCGTCAGCCCCGTACACGAGAATTCCTCACCAGCATCCTGCAGAGCCACTGAGCAAGGACCACCCCAAGAGTTTTCACGGACAGAAAAACCTCTCAAAACGCCGTTCCATCCATGCCCGATCGATTTGTCGATTCTGCACTGCTGCTGTTTGTCTTGCTCAACCCTTTCCTGTTGAGCATCTATTTGCTGGATTTGATCCAAGATCTGGATGGTAAGACATTCCAGCGTGCCCTGATGCAGGGAGCGTTGATTAGTACCAGTGTCTTTACGCTGTTTGCCTTGGCTGGGGATGCCATCTTTTCTCGTCTGCTGCAAGTCAGGTTTGCCTCGTTTTTGATCTTTGGCGGGATCGTCTTTTTGGTCATTGCCATTCGCTACTTTATGGTGGGCTCCGAGGCCATTCGCGGCCTTCGCGGGCCCCCCAAACATGTGGCCGGCTCCATCGCGTTACCCTTTATGATCGGGCCTGGAACTGTCAGCGCCAGCGTGTTGGCTGGCTCTCGGCTTCCTTTCGGATGGGCCGCTTTGGCAATCCTCAGTGCGATGGCGACCGCATTCATCTGCGTCCTGGCGTTGAAGTGGCTCTATGATGCGGTGAAGGATCGATACGAGAAATATGTGGAACGCTACGTCGACATCGTCGGTCGGATTTCGGCCCTGATCATCGGGACCATTGCCATCGAAATGATCCTTCGGGGATTTGAGCATTGGCTGGGCCGGCAAACGCTGCCCTAAGATCCCCAGCCCAGAACTGCCAGCCCAGAACTGCCAGCCCAGAGATGATGGCTTGACTGAGCCTCAGGTCAGTTTTCGACCCAGGGCAAACCCCCTGCCCTTGTTCGTGATGACCGGAGGGATCGTAGCCAGAGGCTGACGGGAAACCTGGATGCTTGGTCTTTGCTCAAGTCAATCTTTGCTGAAGAACGCCCTTCAAAAACTTCTCAGGGACTCAATAGCTTTCCCAGCGACGCGGATCCTCCACAACCACCTCGCAATCAGGAAGCGATTGCAAAAACATCTGGCCGTAGCTTTTTGTCCGCAAACGCGGGTCCAAAATGACCACACGACCGGTATCCGAAGCCGTACGAATCAACCGGCCAAAACCCTGCTTGAGCTTGATCACCGCCTCGGGCACCTGGTAGTCCATAAACGGATTGCCCCCGGCTTGGCGAATGGCTTCCAGACGGGCGGACAGCAACGGTTGATCCGGCACGCTGAAGGGAAGACGCGGGATGATCACCGTCTGCAGAGCATCGCCCGGCACGTCCACACCTTGCCAGAAACTATCGGTGCCAAAGAGCACCGCTTGCGGGTTGGACTTGAACCGCTCCAGCAGTTGATGCCGAGGCAAGTCATCTCCTTGGCTGAGGGAAGCCAACCCTCGTTCACCTAACCATCGCTGAAGCGCCGTCGACACATTGCGGAGCATCGTATAGCTGGTGAAGAGCACGAACGTCCGGCCGTCTGTCTGATCGGCATAATACCTCACCGCAGCGATCACTCGTCGTTCAAAAGGTTTGGCCTCTCGACTGGGATCAGGCATCTGCCGGGGAAGAATGATCTGGGCCTGTTCCCGGTAGCGAAACGGACTGGACATTTGCAGGCTATCACACTCGCTGGCACAATCCCGTCCTGCATCACCTCCCTCGTCCGCCAGGCGGTCCTCGTCGACCTCTTCGTCTTCCAGAAATCCTTCCTCGGCCACGAAGTCTTCGTTGGCCAAAAGTTCTCCGTTGGCCAAAAGTTCTCCGTTGGCCTGGGCTTCCGCGATCTGGTGGGACTCGGACGACTCCCAGGAAGTCGGCGAATCGGCCTGTTGCGAAGGTGGGGATGTTGTGGATCCAAGCGATTCCTCCAAGCCGATACGATCCCGAAAGAAGCGAAATGAAGCAGGCTCGCCGATCGCCAGAGTGGCACTGGTCATCACCACGCTGGGAACACGACTGAAGAGTTGCTCGCGGAGAGTCGGGCCGATGTCCAGCGGGGCGCTCTCCAAAGTAACTCGGGGGCGACGTCCTCCGCTTGTTGCCACCCAGTAGACACTGGTGCTTTCTGCCTGGGCCAGCCAGCTGCGGATCTCAGCAGAGAGCCCCCGTAAGCGTGTGATCGCTGAGGAGATATCCTGTCGTTCTTCTGGGCTCTCCAGGCTTTCGACTTCCTGGCTCAACATACTGGCCAACTTGTCGAGCCCTTCACTGAGAGGATTATGTACCAGGTTGGATTTTGTGACACGGGCGGTGGGCTTGCCCTGTTCGTCGATCCAGGCGTGGACTCCGGCAAAGAGGTCCTCCGCGCGGATTCGGCAGGAGTGCACCTGAGCTTGGCACTCACTCCAGCCATGGTGGGCTAACAGGCCCTTTTGAGTGCGGTCGTTGTAGAGCTTGCTCAAGGTGTACTCGATTTGCCCTTCGGAGATCCGCACGCCCAAATGGTCGGTCGCGACATCCGGCAGCGTATGGGCTTCGTCGAAGACGACCGCGTCGTAGTCCGGCAACAGGCTGATGCCGCTGCGACGCAAAGAAAGGTCGCTGCAAAAGAGGGCATGATTGACGATCAGAAGTTGAGCATTCTGAATCCGCCGACGTGCCGCGTAGTAAAAGCAATCGTTGAAGGTGGGACATTTCCGCCCCATGCAATTGCCATGATCGCTGGCGACCTCGTCCCACACAGACTTAGGCGCTCGAAACGGCAAATCGCTGAGTGAGCCATCGGTCGTTTCCTCAGCCCAATCGCGAATCTGCTGGAGTTGATCCACTTCCTCCTGTGTGCGAAACAAACTCGTCACCCGTTGCCAAGCTGCTTTCTGCCGGCGCAGGCTCAGGTAGTTGCCGCGTCCCTTAACCAAGACAGCGGTAAACTCCAACGGGATCACGGCATTGAGAAACGGGATGTCCTTATGAAGCAGTTGTTCCTGCAGACTGATGGTGTGCGTGGAGATGACAATGCGTCGTGGCCGAGTCCGCCCATCGGCCAGGCGAACTTGTTGCTGACTGCAGACGTGCAAAATCGCCGGAACCAGATAGGCAAAACTTTTGCCAACGCCCGTGCCTGCCTCCACAATCAGATGACGACGCTGATCGAAGGCCCGCTCCACCGCATCAGCCATCGCTAACTGAGGCTGCCGGTGCTCGTAATTGGGAAGCCGAGCGGCGATCCGGCCTGTCGGGCCGAGGATATCTCCTGGTGCAAGTGTTTCGGTCATCGGCCCTCCAAGAATCGCACCTACCGCAAACCCCACGTCCCGCACAGCCCCAGCGTTCCGCACAACCCAACTGCGGCAGAACACAATCTCCCACCAACGCCCCCTCCCATCCAAACCACACCTGTCGCGATCAGGGCTCAACCGGCATTGGAAAGAATCGGCGCCATCTCGATCGCCAGGTCAACAATCCCGCGCGAACGGTGCTGAGCCCACCCGGCCAAACCGAACAAGCTCAGGCAGACGGACCCCGACCAGATCTCGCCAAGTTATTCTGCTCATTTGTATAGACATTTTACGCAGAGCGCTGGGCCATGCCGAGGCACAGAAGGGAGCCAGCCGAAACAAGCGGCTGAGCTGACAGGGCTTTCGGGGGAGTTTGACGTGTTTCTTGCAGGGCGATAGGTTATTTTGCAGCGATTTTCTGCTGTGGCCAACTCCCGAAAGGTTGCGATGACTGATGAGCCAGGTCCGTCATGTCGTTCAAACAACGGCGATCGCTGCGGGTGTGGGGCTGGGGATTGGGTTGGTCATCAGCGTCATCGTTCGTTATCTGGCGGAGAGTTTCACCAACGCCGTTGTCCCCTTTTCTTTGCCGGGCTTCATCCTACGCTCGGCGCTGTTTGCAGGCTTAGGGGCCTTCACAGGCCTGCTCATCGGACTGAGCACCAAAGCCAAAACCCCTGCCTCAGCCGAAGATGCCGAACGAGCTCGAGAGATCGAGGCCGAACAAGTCGTCCAGCAGGCCCTTACTGAGCAAGCGGCCTCTTCAGGCAGCACCGAGCGGACAGATCCTCAGCCAGTCAGCCCCCATCTCTTGGGGTCTCAACAGGACACCACGCCTGCCCAGTCCGCCGATGGGAATTCTACCTCAGCAGACACCAGGGACGGCTCCGAGAAGGCTACCAGTTCGGCAGCTACCAAGTCATCTGAAAACGCAGGCCGATGACCACCGCGTCGGGGAAAATCCCTGACGGCGAGGCGATGTACTGCAGGTCGGGCTGGATTGTCACACGCGAGGTGACACGGGCCTGATAAAAGACTTCAAAGACAGTCTCTTGACCGGTCCCACCTTGAAAGAGTTCGGCCCAGACTACGCCAGCGCCCAGGACGTCTTCATCTCGCTGGGGAATCAGACCGGTGGAGACCAGCCCCGCCACGAGACTGTGCCCGATCGATTCGTCGGTCACCAGACGCCCGGGGAAGCGTGGGTAATACCCTCCGAAGATCGCGAGGCCCTGAGCATCTTGCTGATCGCAAGGGTGTTCGCGGTAGAGGACCTGTTCCAGTTGGAGAATGTACTCCCGCACCGCGGAAATGGGGACTCCCGATAACTGACCGGCTGATTCGTAAACGGCCCCGATTGTCAGCTTTCCAGGAAGACTGCCGCCGGCCAGGGCGTAGTTGTACTCCAGCTCGCCGATGACGAGCACGGAATCGTTGCCCGAGAACCCCCAGTTTCCGCCTAAGGAAAACGCGTCCCAAAGACCGACTCGAGCATGCCAGGCGGCATTGAGTTGAACGAGCACAACGGCACCCATGGACGGATCGGGGTAAGTCGGAAAGGCCGTCGATGGGGAGAGCCCGAAGGTCGAGTGGATGAAGCCTTCGGCAGCCTCGATGAGCAAGAACTCGGTGTTGATATCTTGTTTGCCCAGCCGGAGGGAGATCGTGTCCTCCAAGAGATCCACTTCCCACCAGTATTCGCTCACCTGGGTAAGGTTGGTTGACGGGTCGATGTTGCTGAGAACTTGAGTGTCGCCGACGAAGTCTTCGGTGAGTCCCTGGCCGTGGGTATGCTGGGCCAGCAGAACGAACTGACCCGGGGCGGCCAAACCCATCCTCTCGAAGTCGAAGGCGACCAGAAGATCCAACAGGCCGAGATACCGCGTGGCCTGTCTGGTTGAGCGTCCACCCCGGGCATTGGTGAAGACTTCACCAGTGTAGACCGGTTCCAGGGACACCCCGCAGTGACCATCCGGTAAGGAATCCCAAAACGGCCAGCAGGTTTGCTCCTCAACGCAAGCGTTCACCTCGCACTCAGTCTCCAAAGTCAGGTGGGTTGTCTCCGAACGATCCGCCGACTGCGCCGAGGACAAATCTGTCAAGGACAGGCTCATCGCCAGACCGGTCAGCAGGCCGAGAACGGCTCCGTATCGAACGCGGAGCATCGATGGTGGCCTTAGAGCCTTCAAGGCTGAGTCCTCAACGATATCGTGGCGGCTGTCACTGCGGTGTTGTCATGCCTCCGGTGAGTTGGGAACCCCTCAGACGAATTGGAACCACCCTGCGACGAACCAACCCAAGCAAAGCGAGCCAATTCAGGTGACAGGGAAAACGACGCACTCCTTTCCATTCAGAGACAATCGTCGAAACTTCTCCCGACGCTCGGTCAGCTTCTTGCAGAGATCGATCGAGTCAGGGAACGTTCTTGATTCTTTCAGAAGAACCGGATCGGTCGGGTCTTGGTGCCCAGTCGGGCCGGTTCGTCACATGACCCCTCAACTGTCCAACCTCACAGAAGGTTTCGACCCAAGGCAAGCAGGTCGATTCGAGAACTGCTGACAGGTGCTCCATTGAAGTGCGAGAGATCGACAACCGGCTTCACCGTGTGCCCGCGAATTGACCAGCTGAACCCTACGCCGACTTTATCGGAGCTTTGGTTCTCACCACCAAAGGGCTTTCGGAGTCACCAACGATGGGTGACCAACGTCAAAGCACCAGGACGTTCTCCGAAGGCTGGGCTACGATCGATCTGGCTTTCGGCCAACCAACCTCGATCGAAAAGAACACACATCTCGAAGGCAGTCAGCAATCACAAGCCTTTCCATCCAGATCACCTGGCTGGAAGATTCTGCGCCGGTCAACAAGCTGCGATGCGGGGACCCTGAAGCAGCGACTTCTTGCTTACGCAAAGCGGCTTCGGTTGGCAGGGAGCATGACCCGGTCAACCGAAGCCGCAACTGTTTGCAGACAGGCAAGAGATATCAGTGGATATCCAGCGTCAGTCGTCAAAAATGCCGGCGCCGAAGGAATCGGCTGGGTCGGTGGTGTCAGCCGGAGATTCTAAGGGGGGATGGTGTCGGCGTTCGGCAGGCCGATGAGCGTGGGCGTTGTCAACCCGCACGATCCGGCCTCGGGTAGAGACCTCTCCGGCAGCTAAGCCAGCAGGTCCGGCGGCAGCGGGATTGACTGACTCCGTCCGAGCTCTTGAGTTGCCGTTCTCGGAGAGGTGGCCGCTTTCGGGTCGGGAGTCGCTCTCAGAAAAATGAGCGTCCTCCAGAACCGGGCTGTGGGCCATCACGGGGCGGCGAATGTGAGGCCGCGGGACGTGATCGTTCAGAGAACGTGCTGGGTGCTGTTCGTTTCGCGGGATTTCTTGCCGGTGAACTTGCTCCCGGTGAACTTGCTCCGAGGTATCCTCGTCGTCGTAGTAGTGAGGCACATAGCCGGGCTGTTGCGCTCGTTCTGCTTCCTCCTGGTAGGCCTGGATGAGGCTCTCCTGAATCATCTCTCGGCAGTCCGAGTTGATCGGATGAGCGATGTCAGCGTACAGCTTCGGTCGCCCGTCCTCATCGCGAGCTGTGGATGCTGGCCGAAGACGCATCCCACACTGGTTGCAGTATCCCGCCCGAACGTGGTTCTTGTACCCACAATCCGGGCAACGGGCGGTCAGTTTGCGGCTGGGCATGGCCACAAATGGTCCGTTGGTTCCCTCGATGATCTTCAGATCACGGATGACAAACGAGTCGTCTAAGGTGATCGAGCAAAATGCTCTTAGGCGTTCGCCTGGCTCATCCATGAGCTTGATGCGGATCTCGGTGATCTCCACTGCGGTACTCCTTCCGCTGCCGAGTTACTGTGAAGCCGAACTTGAAGCAAGCCCCGCTTGTGGCAAGGGCAACGATCTCATGCTTGGAATATGCCCCCGCATGTCTCAGGACACATTCCTAGCTCTCTTACTGAAGTTGGGGAAAATCTTGCCTCGTCTGGTTTGTGGAAAGGCTGCGAAATCAGCAGTTGTTCCGCTGTTCCAGCGTGTTGGACGAGCAAGAATTTCCCCCAAGAGCAGTAGATGTTTTTGCTGCTTGTGCCAGTACTACTTGTGGTAGTTCGTGCTAAGCTTTGTCTGGAAACCTGTCAGAAGGCTTGAAAAGCAGCCTGACGAGACATTCCGGAGGTTCGGAGACAGAGCCTCGTAGTCCTCAGCCCCAGAATAGTTCTTGACCCAGGGCGACCATCTGCACTTGTTTGTGATGACCCAAGGGGCAGCCCGAAGGGCCACCGGAAGCCCGGATCCTCTGTCGTTGCTTAAGTCAGTTGTTTCTCGGGTCAGTTGTTTCTTAGCGTCGTCTTCGAGACCTTTTCACCGAGTCAATAGCAGTGTATCTGCTGTTCTTGTTAAGGGTGTCGGTGTTTGTTGTGCTGGGGCCTCTTGGGGTTGTTGCCCGCCGAGTACGCTAAGAACTTCCTGCCGAGGCGATGAAAACCGATGTTGCTGCCAGACCGGCGAGCTGGCCGGCGGCCTTGCGTGCTGCCCAAACGGATTGGTAGAGGCCAAAGTAAGCCGTTCCGCTGCCGGTCATCAAATGGCCAGCTGGACAAGTCCTTTCAAATGCTCGGGATAGCTGACCAATGGTTGGCTCCAACATCTCACCGGCCCGTTGCAAGCGATTGTGCAGCTGTCGGCCAGCTCGTTGAAGGTTGCCTGTCCGGAGAGCCTGCAGAAGTTGGTCCAGATGAGTCGATTGCCTGCTTTCCTGGGGCTGACAGGCTTGATACACAGCTGCTGTGGATAAACCGACAGACGGTTTCGCAATTACAAACCACAGACCGCCCAAACCTCGCAGAGGCTGCACTTGCTCTCCTCGGCCTCGACCGATCGCGGCCGAGGAGAGCAAGAAGAACGGAACGTCACTGCCGAGCTCGGCGGCATAGAGCTTGAGTGTTTCCAAAGGGAGTTGTAAATCCCACAAACGGTTTCCCAACATCAACGCACAAGCAGCATCACTGGAACCACCACCAAGGCCTGATTCCAGGGGAATCCGCTTGATAACACGGACTCGGGCGCCAGACTGCACCCCATGGCGGTTTCGAAGAAGCTCCAACGCCCGATAGACCAGATTGGCCTGTTCGGGAACCTCCGCCAATTTAGGCTGGCTTCCAACCATTTGGACACTGAGGCAACTGTCGGCAACGGCTTGAAGGGTGTCAAAAAGCCGCACAGGAACCATCAAAGTCTCCACCTCGTGGTATCCGTCAGGCCGTTTGCCGAGAACCTCCAAGAACAAATTCAATTTGGCGGGGGCATAAGCCACCAAACGACTTGGAAACTCGTGGATGACCACCGCCGCCTCCGGCTGAAAACATCACGTCAACGCTTGGGCTGTCAACATCCCGGTTGCCAACCTTCTGACTGAGGGGTCCGCCGGGTTGTGTTCGAACAACGCTGTTCTTGCCGGTCAAATCTTGCCGGTCAAATCTTGCCGGTCAAATCTTGCCGGCCGGATCTTGCCAGTTGGATCTTGCCAGTCAAGATCGCAGATTCCGCCTCACAAGCGGGCGGGATTGTAGTGAGGGGGTCCTCAGACGGTCAATCCGAGTCTGATTCTGCTGAAGGCCGATTCTCAACAAGTCTCAGCCCTATATTGCATAGTCTGGACTTGCTCCATAGGGCACCCACGCAATCAGCCAGCCGATCCGCGATGTTGGGAGGGTGAACGATTGTCGCTCGTTCATCACTGGCCTGGGCGGGAGCTTCCCAGAGAGTCGACGGAATCCAGCGAATCAACGGAGAAGGCCTCGACCGGCGGGTTGGCCGAGCGATCTTTCTTGGGGTACTCCCAGGTCCGCAGAAGACCCGAAATGGCAACGATCACCACAGCCATACCGATGAGGGAGTTCAGCCACATGTTGGGTTTCTCCCGCATAGAGACAGCACGTTGACTCTTGCCCATGTAAACGCTGATGATTCCCATCACTACCAAAGCCAGCAAGAATTTGACTGACCAGAATCCGCGGTACCACATGTCCAGTTTGTAGGTCATCTCTTTGTTGGCCACATTCCAGATCCCGCTGACAAACAACATCGCCACGGAGAGATGCACCCATCGGGCCCACTGAAGCCGGACGTTCTCGCGGAACTTCGTTCGGTCGGGTTCATTGAGCACCCCAGCAGCCGGCACCAGCCCAAAGCGGATAAACAGCAGCCCGCCGACGATGATGATCCCACCAAAGATGTGCAACCACCGAAACACTACCTCAAGAGCATCCATGAATACTCGAACCAGCAAGCAAGGAGAAATTGGTTGGCCTAGGTGTACCTTCGCCGCATCCTAGAGAGCACTTGATCGGTTGTCTACCGAGCGACCAACTGCCACCCCAGGACCTGCTGCCAGAGCGAAGACCAAGTTCATGGAGGAAACTGTCCAATCGGCCTGCCCTGCAACCTGGCAGACGGTGCAAAGTGATCGGAATTTCCTCAAGGAAACGTCCGCGTGGTCTTCCAACTCGCGGTGGCGTTCCGACTCGTGGTGGCGTTCCGACTCGTGGTGGCGTTCCGACTCGTGGTGGTGTTGTGTTGGTCGTTTGGCCCAGGTCTCGTTTGGCCCAGGTCTCGTTTGGCCCAGGTCTCGTTTGGCCCAGATTACGGACATTGGCCGGACAGGCGTTGGCCTCAAGAAGACCTTGCCCCCGTTGGCAGCGGGATGGAACGCCACAAAGGACATTCGCTGCGGGGGAGTCTACGACTTCGCAGGATTTTCTATGGGCATCCCTTGCCACCCAGAAGGAAACAAGGCACCGGACCAATCCAGGGGTTTTAGACTGCTCGGCTCTGGGCGATCACCTGGGCGGCTCCCTGAGCCAGCAGGTCCTCAGCGACGCGGCGGCCAAGAGCTTGAGGGTCTTCCCCTTGACCTTCGGCGGTGAGCTTCACCGAGCCGTTGGGAGAACAGACCACCGCGTGGAGCTTGAGCACACCGTCACGGGCAACCCAGGCGTGGGCTCCCACAGGAGCAAGACACCCCCCACGCAGTGTCGCCAGCAACGTTCTCTCAGCGACAACAGCGGCATAAGTTGGGGGGTGGTTCAGTGTCTGGAGGACCTGCCCTGTGCGTTGGTCGCCGCTGCGTGTCTCGATGCCCAACGCTCCCTGCCCAACGGCTGGGAGCATCAGCTCAAAGGGCAACCGCTGGCTGATGTGATGGTCCAACCCCAGGCGAACCAGGCCTGCCTCGGCCAGCACCAGCCCGTCGTATTCGCCGGCGGCGAGTTTTCGCAGACGCGTATCGACATTGCCGCGAACATCCACGATTCGCAGATCCGGACGAGCGTGCCACAACTGACAACGACGCCGCAGACTCCCCGTACCGATGGTCGCGGACACCGGAAGGCTCGCCACGCTGAAATCTCGGCGGCCGACAAGCACGTCCCCCATCGGCCCACGAGCAGGAACTGCTGCAATGGTGAGCCCCTCGATTCGTTCGGTGGGAAGATCCTTCAGGCTATGGACCGCCAAATCAATGTCCTCACGCAGAAGCGCCAGTTGCAACTCCTTGGTGAAGACGCCGGTTGAACTTAAGGCTTCAATGGGGCCGACTTGATCACGATCACCGCTTGTCGAAATCGGCACCAATTGGATCTCAGCCAAACCAGCCGATTGTAAGCGATCAGCGACCCACTGGGCCTGCCATCGGGCCAACTGGCTCCCCCGAGTCCCCAGCCTGAGTTGGACTGGAACTGTTGTGGTCATCGATGCTCACTGCTGACGGCTTTGTTGACTCAAAGACCTGCGGCGCTGGGTGGAGAGCTGAATTGAGGATCACTCGGGGTCTTCTTTGTCGATGAACTGTGAGGAGATTTTGGCGGCGACGAGGGCTTGTTTGAGCTCGGCTTCTGTTTTGGCGCGAGAAGTGCCGGTCCGATAGATGTTGACCTGAACGCCCAGATCTTGGGAAACCTGCTTGGCCTTTTCCAGCACATCCGCCAAGGGGACTTCCTCGGCATTGATGAAGTAGCTGCGGTTGCGGATGGTCACCTCCAGCGGCTGAGAGGGATCGAACTTCTCCTCTGGCTCTTCTGGAGTTGATGGCTTGGACTTTTCCTCATCCCTGGAAGCTTCGTCTTCATCCTTCTGGGAGGTTTGCTGCGGATCTTCTGGGGGATCCTGCTGGCCGTTGGTCCCGATCCCGGAGCCGCCACCGAAGATCGAATACCAAAAGGCCATGAGCAAGGCCACCACGCCGGCGACGCCGGCAGTTGCTGTTCGAGGTCCCACTGTTGCTCTCCCAATTCACCAAAGCCTGAGAGTTTTTAGCCTGAGAGTTTTTAGCCTGAGAGTTTTCAGCCTGAGAGTTTTCAGCCTGATAAGTTGTCGTTCCCCACTGCCCAGCTCAGCTGCTTCCCCGGATCGCAGGGCCATATCACCAGGCTAGATCAGTGGATCGGATGGCTGTCCGGAATCCAAGGATGTTAGCTTGACAGGCCAATGTCCAATTGACGACCGATTAGGGTTGGATCGTTGTGTACCCAAGCACAGCTGTTTCAAACCGCTTGCGATTGTCGTAGCGAGCTCGTAAGACTTGTGCCAGGCGGAGCAGACCATTTTCCACTTCTTGGCGGACTTTCCGCTCCGAGTCACCATGGCTGAGCAGCATCACCACCAAACCTTTGGGTTCGGGAAATTCCTGTTGGGACAATTTCTCCATTTTGCTGACGAAATCATCGGCACTGCGAATGCTGAAGGAGCCATGGGTCTCGCCGTCGACCTGGACCACGATGAAGCCGTCCTCGCGGATGTAGATCTCCCAGAAGTCAACATAGCGCTTCAGCTCGTTGAAGGTCCGCAGGTGTCGAACGATCCGTTCCGGAGCTTGACCGCGAACGTCCTCCAACTGGCGGCGGATCGTCTGCTGCTCACTTGGAGTTAGATCCTCCAGAGACGGCTCAAAAGCCTCGGCTGGGAGATTGAGCACATCCTGCAAGACCCTGAGAGCCGCTTTTCGGTCTCGCCGAGCGGATTGAGCCTGGATTTCGGCGGCCTCCAGGGCCTCGGCAAGCTGCGTGCGGAGTTGGTCCACTTCCTCGCGGAGGGTGGCAATGGTAGTGGCCTTGGCGGCAAGTTCTCGCTCACGTTCGGAACGGACCCTCACGGCATCTTCTTTGGCGTCCTCTGCTTGGCTGCGGAGTTCTCTTTCGGAGGCCACAACCTCCTCAGCAGCCTGAGCTGCTGTTTGCACAGCCGTCTGGACAGCGGCACCGACAACTCGCTCGCTCCGTCCCCGCAACTCCAAATACTGGGCAAAGATCACAATAATCAGTAAGTCCAACAGCGGGGCCAGATTGAACACCAGCCGGCGGCGGCTTAAGAGTTGAGCAATCAAAGTGGACCCTCAGCTTGGCAGACTCGGTGTGCTGAAAACCGGAATCCTCTGGCAGGAGATCCCTTGGCAGGAGATCCCTTGGCAGGAGATCCTGTGAATGGGTCGATCTTTCGCAGGGTCACCCAGAATTGTCCTGCAGAGCAGGCCCCTGACGGGGTCCCAGCTCCTTGAGCAACTCCCGTTCGGCATCACGGATTGCCAAGCGGACGGCTGCCTTGTATTCGGTCAGCCGTGCAAACGACGGCTCAACCGCCGCATTGAGCACCATCAGCACCACTGCAACGACAAGCCCGGCAATGGTGGAGCTGATCGCTGCCCCAAAACTGTCCAGAATCGAAGTCACCGCTGAGGATGTGCTCCACTGGGGGAGTTGCTCAGCAGGGCCTGCATTCTCGGCGCCGGCTTGTGTCTGCGAGTTGGCCTGATCTGCTTGCAATTGTCGACGAGTCGCCGCATCCGCCTGGCCAGCGACCGACTGAGCATCTGCCGTCAAGGAGGCCTCTGCGGTCACTTGCTGTGTCTGCAGGGCAACATTCATCGCCACCAGCGTCCCTAAAATCCCTAATAATGGGTAAACCTCAACACCAGAGCGGCAGACGCTGTAGCTGGTCTCAAACCACTTGCTGCGAAAGGGCGACCATTGCTCGAGCTTGGCCACCAGCCGCCGAGCGATATCCGCCCGCATCGGCCGGTAGAAATCGTTGGTCAGCACAGCCCGAGTGTCCTGCAGAAATGCCTCGATCTGATCATCAGGATCGGTCGCCGGCAGCAAATCCGAGGTCCCCTCGATCTTGCCCAGCAGCGAGTGAAGAAAGACTTGCAAATGACGAACGACCGCTCGCCGCCAAAGCACCAACAAGCCAAAGACCACCAGATGAGCCCCGCCCAGGGCAGCGATCATCCACCAAAGGTTTTCCGCCAGCCACTGCATCTTCAGAAGACCTCGCCTCATGAGCAGGACAACGCCAAGCGGCACGACGCCAGCAGCACGGCACAAGCAGCATCAAGCCAAGCAGCATCAAGCCAAGCAGTCACTTCTGGCCAAAGGCCCCATCGCGGCATCAGCAAGTGGGGGCCGATTGATTCCCAGAACAGTTCTGAGTCTCAGTCGTTGCCAACTGCTGGGTTTATTATGGGAGACCCCGGATAATCCCTTGTCCTGAAGTTGCTCCAGACAACGAATTTGGCAAGTTCTGGCCAACCTGAGGAGCGTTGCTTCCCAAAACGGCTCGCCTCCTTGGAGCACTTGGCACTTGGCACTTGGCACTTGCCCGGAGGGTCCAACAAGTTTTTGATGGTTTTTCTGCCTTGAGGGCCCATCACCGGGGCTCTTTTCGGAAGTATACATCGTTTTGTCAAGCAGTTCTGTTCCCTCAGGGCTCACCGCCGAACCAGGACGACTGTTCGTCTCTGGCACCGACCCGGATAATACGCGTATCAGTGCCGGATCGTTGTCTTTCTTGACTAACCCCCTTGCGAGGTGGGGCAAATGATCGTTGGTGTACCGCAAGAGATCAAGGCAGATGAATACCGGGTGGCGATGCTCCCGGTGGGAGTTGAGGAACTCACTCGGGCTGGACACCGCGTCCTCATTCAAAGGGGGGCTGGGCTGGGCTCGGGGATCGACGACGAACAATACTCCCAAAATGGGGCAGAATTGGTCGATTCCGCCGAGGAGGTCTTTGCTCAAAGCGACTTGGTCGTCAAGGTCAAGGAACCCCTTGCTCAGGAGTGGCCGCTTTTGCGTTCTGGCCAAACTGTGTTGACCTACTTTCATTTTGCCGCCAGCCGTGAGCTGACTGAGGCGATCCTTCAGAGTGGGGCCACAGCCGTGGCCTATGAGACACTCCGTGATGAGCGTGGCCGCCTGCCCCTGTTGACACCGATGAGTGAAGTGGCCGGGCGGATGAGCATTCAGGAGGGGGCCAAGTACCTGGAACGGCCTCAACTGGGCCGCGGAATCCTGCTTGGCGGTGTGCCTGGCGTTGAGCCAGCCCACATCACGATTCTCGGTGGCGGGGTCGTAGGGGCGAACGCTGCCAAAGTCGCTGCAGGATTTGGGGCCGATGTCAATCTGCTGGATATCAACATGGACCGGCTGCGGTATCTCGACGATGTGATGCCGGCGAATGTGAACTGCCTTTACAGCGACCGGCATGTCATCCGCAAACAGCTCCGGTTAGCCGATTTGGTCATCGGCAGCGTGCTGATCCCTGGAGCCCGAGCCCCGCGGCTGGTGGAACGAGATGATTTGCAGCTGATGAAGCAGGGGGCAGTCATCATCGATGTGGCCATTGATCAGGGTGGCTGCATTGGCACCAGTCAACCAACCACCCATGGCGATCCGACTTATGTGATCGATGGGGTCGTGCACTACTGCGTGACCAACATGCCAGGAGCTGTGGGGCGAACAAGCACTTATGCCCTGTGCAATGTCACTCTGCCTTGGGTGCTCAAGATCGCCAAGTTGGGCCTGGAGAAAGCTATGGCCGAGTTGCCAGCGATCGCCTCGGCGGTGAACATCCACCGAGGCGCCGTCACCAACGCTGCTGTGGCCGAGGCGTTTGGCCTCACCTACGAGGCCCTCTCCGCTGCCTAACTCAGAGGCCCGGGGCCCGCATTTTCTCGAAGAACTCTCCATCGGTTGCTTTCAACTTTCGGCGGCCCGCTGTGAGGGATTTGTCTCGATCGAGGCTGATTGGCTGAAAGTCATACACATCGTAGCCTAAGATAAAATCTTAGGTATTCTTCTGGAAATCAATGACAAGGCGGGCTGCCGAGAGGATCTCAGCAGCCCGCCTCTTGAGAATCGGTTGGAAACTGCTCCCAACGACGGTGTTGTGTTCGACTCCGAGAGAAAACCGTTTCCGAGAACTCTTCTGGGAAGTCACCGAGTGAGACTCAGGACCCCCGCAGCCATGTCCGCCACATCGTCTGCTCCAATCGGGTCAGCTTCGGCTGAGAGTCTGTCCGAGCTAGTGGCGGAGGCACAACGGCTGGTGGCTGACGAGTCTTGATGCAACGAATCCTCGTTGTGCCGGGACACTTTTCGGAGAGTCTCTTACAGTCTGTCCGAAAAGCACCGGAATCCACCTGGATC
>CAZYKP010000052.1:0-40278 GCA_964648025.1 uncultured Pirellulales bacterium
TGCCGAACGAAACGCCCTGCTTCGTCGAAGACTTTTCAGGGAATCAGTAGTACCGTGTTTCCTAGGATTTTGGCAGTCGGTTGATTTTGGCAGTCGGTTGGACGTGAATCCCCCGATTCCACGAGAACCAACTGCCAAATCAGAAGGAAACCGACCACTCGGTGTTTCCTTGCTACCAAAACTCACAAGGGTTCGGAGCGATTGGACAGGCTGAAGGTGGCCTACGCGGCAACGACGCTCGAGCTTTCAGAAAACTTTCAGGCCAGAAAACTTTCAGGCCAGAAAACTTTCAGGCCAGAGAGATTCCAGCAGGTGCTTCGGGGTTGCTGTGGCCTTCCTGGACGGCCGCTGACCAGGGAGCGAGCCTGGATTGGGCCTTGAGGGTCGGCTATTGCGTCGGCGAGGCTTTCCCCTGAGTGGGGGACAGTGGAGGGCAGACGGTTTCCTTCGCTCGGGAGCCCTTGCCGGGCTCACCAGTTGGGGTCAGCGTTGGGGTCAGCGGAGGGGAGTGTTCGCCTTGTTGGTTACGATCGAATTGAGCAACGTCGAGCTTGGGCTGCCTTGCAGAGAGCGGTCTTCAGATCGTGCATATTGACCGGCTTGACCAAGTGCTCGTCAAAGCCTGCCTCCAAAATGGCTTCATGGTCCTGCTCGAATCCGTAGCCGGTCACGGCGATCAGGTAGATCTCGTCCTTGGTGAAGCGTTGCCGGACCAGGCGAGCTAAGTGGTAACCGTCGAAATCCGGAAGCCCAATGTCTAGGAGAGCAACATCCGGCTTTTCCCGAAGAATGGCTTGGTAGCCTTCTTGGCCGGTGGATCCCGTCTCGACCTGGTAGCCCTCGAAGCTCAGCAACGCCTCAAGCATTCGTCGGGCGTCGTCGGAATCATCCACCAACACCAGCCGCAGATGTTTGGGGTCCTCGCTGGTCGCCGGGGCTCGGTCTTCGGGGCGGCGTTTGTGGCTTAGCGGGAGGCGGACAAGAAACTCACTGCCATGGCCAAGGCCATCACTGTGAGCGGTGACCGTGCCACCGTGCAACTCCACCAGCGAGCGGACCAGAGTTAAGCCAACGCCCATCCCTCCGTCGCTGCGGTCCAACGTGTCATGGGACTGGACAAACATCTCGAAGATCGAGGCCAGAAACTCAGGGGTGATCCCGCGTCCGTCGTCTCGCACTCGCACAACCGCCTGGCGTCCTTCTCGATAGAGAGTCAACCAAATGTTTCCACAATCCGGGGTATATTTGATGGCATTGGTCAGCAAGTTCTCCAGTACCTGCAAGCACCGAGCATGGTCGACATCCACCCAGAGGGGATTGTCGGAGATCTCCAGATGGACATCATGCTGGTGATTGGAAACCAGGGGGGCAACTGCTTCGAGAGCTTCCTGACTGAGGACCGCCAAGTCGGCCACTTCGAGGCGGAGGGTGATTTTATTCTGGCTGACTCGGGAGACGTCCAGCAGATCGTCCAACAGCCGGGCGATCTGGGCTGACTGGCGGCGGATGACTCCACAGGCTTCTGCTGTTTCTGGGGCGTCCCCGGTCAGACGGCCTAGCATGGAGCCGGCCGCCAGAATGGCCGCCATGGGATTGCGAAGTTCGTGAGAGAGGGTTGCCAAAAAGCGATCGCGTTGGACGACCTGCTCGCGGAGAGAGGCCTCCAGACGCCTGCGTTCGGTGACGTCAACAATCGCTGCCAGCACAGAGGTGCCGCGTGGGGTGCTGATGGGACTGAGCTGGACATCGATGGGAAATTCCGAGCCATCCTTGCGAAGACCGACCAGATCGGGGTTGGAGCTCATGGGCCGCAACTGCGGATGCTGAAAATACTCTTGACGCAAAGCGGTGTGCTCAGCCCGGAAGCGGTTGGGGATTAAGATCTCGACCTGCTGTCCCAGCAGATCATCGCGATTCCAGCCGAACATGCGTTCGGTTTGCGAGTTGATCAAGGTGATCTGGCCTTGCCGGTCGATCATCACCATCCCACTGGGGGCCGCCTCCACGGCATTGCGGAACCGGGCTTCAGCTTGTTTCAAGCTGGTAATGTCGATCAGCGTCATGACCACCCCGGCGCGAGCCGTTGCCCCGCGGTAGGGCAAGATCCGCATGAGGAATTGATCGCCTGCGTTGTTGCTGACTTCTTCGTCGTACCGCTGGCCATGCGAGAGAACGTTGGAGAGCTTGGCCGATAGATCGTCACAGGCAATGGTGTGCATGAAGCCATCGATCCGCCGCCCGACGTCTGCGGGGATCAAGTTGAAGACCTCAGCCATTCGTGGGGTGAACTTGCGGATACAGAGATTTTCGTCAAGAAAAATGGTATGGACATCGGTGCTGATAAGCAGATGGTCCATATCGTTGGTCAGCTCCGTCAGTTCGGCGATCTTCTTCTGATATTCGGCGTTGACGGTATAGAGTTCCTCGTTGACTGAGTGAAGTTCTTCATTGGTCGATTGGAGCTCTTCGTTGGAGGCGAGCATTTCCTCGTTGGTGGCCTGGAGCTCCTCGTTGCTGGCTTCGAGCTCCTCGATGGTGGCCTGGAGATTCTCTTTGGTGGAGCGGAGTTCCCCCTCGAGGGACTCCACTCGATCACGGGAGGCCTCGGCTAAGTCGATCCGGGTATCGCCGCTTTCGGGCTTCTCTGGGGAATCAACAGGTTCGAAGGTCAGCAGCACGTAAGGCCAATGCCCCGAACTCAGAGACACGGGTCTGGCCGACAGATTGACCGACTCCTCTTGATCTTGCTGCCCATCGTCAGTCGGGGCTCGGATGCCGGAGAAAACCACCGGTTGCCCTTGGCGGGTCGCTCGCTGCATGGCTCCGGCAGCAGCCAAGCTCAAATCAGCCGGGAGCAACTCCAAAATATCCAGCGAAGGCTTTCCGTGAGGAAGACGGAGGTAGCGGTTGGCATCCCCAAAAGAATGGACGATCTCGCGTCGCTCATTGACCAACACGCTGGGGCAAAGTACTTGATCCAGGAGGGAGATCAGCAGTTGATTCATCTGCCGATCGGCATTACGCGAAGCCGCCGCTGCATCGGCCCGCAATCGAGTCTCGTAACCGGCTGAGAGGGGCATTTGCACATCTGCAGGCAGACGCGTATCGCGCCGTTTGCGAAACAGCTTCCAGTGCGGTTCGACGATGTCGAATTCCTCCGCAATATCGCCAGGGCTCTCGCTGGGCCCCAAGAACAACACACCACCGGTTTTCAAGCCAAAATGAAATAGCGAGAGGATCTTGCGTTGGGCAGCTGGCTGGAGGTAGATCAACAAGTTCCGGCAACTGATCAAGTCCAGTCGTGTAAATGGTGCGTCTTTGGTGATGTTGTGCGGGGCAAAGACCACCATCTTGCGGAGCTCGGCGGAGACCTGGTAATCACCTCCGGTTTGCGTGAAGTACTTCTGCAATCGCTCAGGGGAGACGCCGGTGACGGCCCGTTGGTCGTAGCTGCCGATGCTGGCGGTTTCTAAGGAGCCTCGGTGGACGTCGGTGGCGAAGATTTTGACCTTGGCCGGGCGACCAATCCGCTGCAGCTGCTCATGGGTGAGGATCGCCAGCGAGTAAGCCTCCTCGCCGGTGGCACAACCGGCCACCCAAACTCGAAACTCCTCATCGGGGTCCAGCGATTGGATCAAGCTAGGCAGAACTTGATGCTCAAGCGCTTCAAAGGCCTCTTGATCGCGGAAGAAGCCGGTGACCCCGATCAGCAGATCGCAATAAAGTGCGTCCAACTCCTGGCGATCCGCTTCCAGCCGCTTTGTGTAGTCGTCCAAATCTTCTGCGTGGATCAACTGTTGACGACGTTCAGTCCGTCGCGTGATCGTCGTTGGCTTATAAAACGAGAAATCAAGCCCGTAGACCCCACGCAACAAGTGCACAATCGCCTGCAGGCCAGAAGACTCGTCTTCGGGCTGCTTGGAGACTGCTTCGGCCCGAGGATCGTGAATGTGGCTCAACAGAGCATTGGGGATCTCCTCAGGCGAAAGAGCTGAAGCGACCAACCCCGTCTCCAGAGCACTTCGGGGCATGCCGTCGAACTTGGCCGTCTCAAGGCTCTGAGTCAGCACCAGGCCACCGGTTTGGTGGACATCGCGGAGGCCACGCGAGCCGTCGCTGCCGGTGCCCGAGAGCACCACCGCAACAGCACGCTTGCCGCAATCCCGGGCCAGCGAGCGAAAGAACTGATCGATCGGCAGTGTCAGCTCCTCCACAGGGCCCTTGTCCGTCAACAGCAGTTTACCATCGGAGATAATCATCTCCTTTTTGGGCGGCATCAGGTAAATGGTGTTGGCCACCACCGCCATCGCATCTTCAGCAGCAAAAATCGGCATCGACGTCCGCCGACCGAGCAACTCGCTCATGAGGCTCTTAAAATCCGGCGAAAGATGCTGAACGACCACAAAAGCCAGACCAGTATCCGCTGGCATATTGGCAAACAGCCGCTCAAGGGCCTCCAGGCCCCCCGCTGAAGCCCCAATGCCCACAACCGAGACCGGACAATTCGCAACAGTCTCAGCAGGACACCCCTGCGTCGATTCCTGCTGCACTTCCTGGTCGACTACGGGCTGACTCGATCGCCAGAGCGTTGGTGGTCCGGACACGGATGACGGCAGAATGGCAGCAGGCTGCTGGCGTCTGAAGGGCGGATCCTTCGCAGGCGGTTTCATAGTGCATTCCCTCGCACGCCGACCAGGGTTGGGAAAGCCAGAGAGGCTTGGCTCTCAAAGCAGGCCCTGCGTGGCCCCTGAGTGAGTGAAAACTCATCACAACCAGCCAAGGTACTGCCCAAACCGAGCCTCAGCCAGACCACACAGCAAGCCAGAGGAGCGACTCTCCAATAACCTTGGAGTATGATTTTCCCCTGTTGGCGGGGATTGCCGTTTTCGCTGGGAGTTGGGCGTTTTCCGGCTCCAGCCAGCAAGGCCATGCCCAATCCTGCTCAACTGGTTGCCGCGGCAAAGCGTTTGAGCATGCTAGTTGGACTGTCCCAGATGTGGCCATCGCCCACCAATATGTTGTTGCATGGAAATGTCGAGGACCCGACAGGTTGGGCCTGTGCCACAATTTGGAACAGTCGAGCTAGGCTCTGTCTTAGGGCGCTGGTCGGCCAGAGGGCCGGATGAGCGAGTTGCTGGCCAGCAGGGCGAAGCAGGCGAATCCAGAAGATTCGTCGATGGCGCCGCCAGCGGCTCGATCCAGCCGCCCGAAGCCCAGCCGCCCGAAGCCCAGCCGCCCGCAGCCCAGCCGCCCGAAGCCCAGCCGCCCGAAGCCCTATCGGCGTTTTGAGACAGAGCCCAGCGCTGAGCCAGTCGATTCCTGAGGCAGCCATCGATTCTCAGAATGCTGGCCAAGTCTAAACAAATCCAATACAATTATTAACTGGAAACCAGCCAGTACCGTGGGGGCTTCTTTTGGTCGCCCTTGTTCGGGACATTCTCTGAGCTTCAAGAAGGATTGCAATTCAGTGTTATTGACTTAGCGTCGACTGCGAGGAAATTGGACCGGCGATGAGAACGGTTTTTGGGGTCACCACGTCGGAAGCTCTCCGATTTCGGCTCACGATCATCTTCTGCAGCTCCTCACTCGTTAAGGGAGATGGGAAGGCAAGAGCGTTGCGATCTCCCCGTCAATACCTGATCTGAATACCTGATCTGAATACCTGATCTGAATACGTGATCTGAACGCCTGATCGGAATGCCCCGCGATGGGTTTCCCCAAGCGATATTTATTCCCAGACGCTTTTTGACGGCAGAAATTGAGCAAGCGATGTCTGAGAGTATTTCCTCTGACAAGCCGACCCCGAGTCAAGCACTCCGCAGGCGAGCCGCGGAGGTCCTCCGCGCTGAGCCGAGGACGACCCCAACTTGGCCAACTCAAGACGTTCAGGCGTTGATCGGGCAGCTGAACCTCCGGCAGCGGGAACTTGAGTTGGAGACTCAGCGGCTGCGACAGAGCCAAATCGAGCTGGCTCATGCCCGAGATCGCTTGGCCCGAATGTATGAGTTGTCCCCTGTCGGCGATCTGGTGCTCAACCAAGAAGGGCGAATCCTTCAGGTCAATCTCACAGCTGCTCATCTTTTGGGTTACTCGCAAGAGAAGCTCTTGCGATCCAAGTTCTCCGACTTCGTCAGTCCCGACTCGCAGGAAGCCTGGGCCCTGTACCATCAAGCGATTTTCGACAACAGCGGTGTGTGCTCTCCCGCAGCGCCAGATGCAACAGATCCGGCCGCTGCAGAGACAAAAGAAGTCGCAGACAGGCAGGAGATTCTCAAAACGCACGCCCAGCGCGAAGACGGTCGTTCCGGAGCACATACCTGCGGAATCAAGATGCGACGTGGCGACAGGACGACGTTTCTGGGTCGTTTGGAGAGCATTGCCTGGGGGGGAGCTTCGTCTCATTGCTGCCGAACGGCTTTGCTGAATGTCACCACCGCACATCGCACTCGGCAACAACTTCAACAGGATAATGAACAACTCGCCCGTCAGGTCGCCGAGGACTCGCATGAAATCGGGCTGTTGGCCGCGGCGGTGTCGCACTTGGCTGAGGGAGTGCTGATCACCACAGACGATGTGGATTGGCCAGGACCGACGATTGTCTTTGTCAACCGGGCGATGTGCGAAATCACCGGTTACGCTGCCGAGGAGCTTGTCGGCATGACGCCCCGGATTTTGCAAGGAGAGGGCACCCAACGGCAGAGCCTGGATCGCCTGAAGACCGATTTGGCCGCTGGCCGGCCCACATGCGCTGAATTGATCAACTACCGCAAGGACGGGACGCCTTATGATGCTGAGGTCGAGATCACTTCGCTTTTGGACCCCCAGGGAAGCCGCACCAACTTCGTCTCCATTCATCGGGATATCACCCATCGGAAACAGTATGAGCAAGCCCTACGCGAAAGCGATGCTCGAACCACCGGCATCCTTGCTTCGATCTCAGCACACATTGCGGTGATCGACCAAGCCGGCACGATCGTGGCGGTCAACCCGGCTTGGGAGGATTTCGCTCGTCAAAACGGTGGCGTGATTCCTCGCTGCGGTGTTGGGGCCAACTACCTCGAGGTCTGCCAGCAGGCCAAAGGACTCACCGGCGAGCAGGCCCAGAGGGTCATCAACGGCTTGCGTGCTGTTCTGGACAGGGCAGCCGCTGTCTTCTCTATGGAGTATCCTTGTCACTCCCCGACCACCAAACGCTGGTTTCTTCTGCAAGCCACACCGCTGCGATCCGCGCAGGGCGGAGCGGTTGTCTCACATACCGACATCACCGACCGCGTGAAAGCTGAGCACCGGCTGCGAGCCAGCGAGGAGCGAACCCGGGCGATCTTGAATACCGCCGCCGATGCGATTGTCACCATTGATCGACATGGCATCATCGAGAGCGTCAATCCCGCTACCGAGCAACTCTTTGGCTACCGGCAGGAGGAACTGGTGGGCCAAAACGTCAAGATGCTCATGCCCCGACCTTATTGTGACCAACACGACCACTATATTGCTCGTTACTTGGAGACTGGCCAAACAACAATTATCGGAACGGGTCGCGAAGTGGTCGGGCGTCGCAAAGACGGCTCGACTTTTCCCATCGATTTGGCCGTCAGCGCTATCAACCAGCATGGCTTTACCGGAATCATCCGAGACATCTCAGAACACAAAGAACTCCAAAAGCACGTTCTGGAGATCGCCACAGAGGAACAGCGTCGGATCGGGCAAGAACTGCACGACGGGACCGGACAAGAACTCACTGCCCTGGCACTTTACGCCGGGACGCTGGAGCAGATGCTTCACGGCGCTTCCCGACTTTCCGGACCCGAGGAAACGCTCAAACTTGAGAAGGCCGAAGACGCCGAGTCTGCTGGAAATCCTGAGGATGCCGGGGAAAGTGCCCCTGGCCAGCCCCGCTGGGGTTTCTCTGAAGAGCGTTTTCGGCAGTTGCGGGAGATCACCGGGAGACTGATCGATGGCCTCGCACAGGCCAACCGGCATGTCCACGAGCTTTGCTATGGCATCATGCCTGTGCAGATCGGCGCCGAAGGGTTGAGATCAGCGCTTGAGGAGCTTGCCACGGCAACCAATACGCTTCAAAATATTAAATGCCACTTTTGGTCGACAAACAACATTGCGGTAGACAACACCACGACCGCAACACATCTCTACCGCATTGCTCAGGAGGCACTGAACAACGCCCTCCGCCACAGCCACGCCGAAGAGGTGCATATTCTTTTGTCCCAGACTGCTCACCAACTTGTTCTGGAAGTCCGAGACAACGGAGTCGGCTTTGATCCCACGACTCGACACCGCTCTGGCCCCGCCAGTGGCATGGGACTGCGAACCATGGAATACCGTGCTGGGATGATCGGTGGGTTACTGCACATTGAGCGTCGGCAAGGGGGAGGAACTCTGGTCCGATGCACGGTCTCGCAAAAGGGAGGAGCAGACTGTGAACCAGCTACAAACACCAGCCAAGGTTCTGATCGTTGACGACCACCCGATGGTCCGAGAAGCATTGGCGATGCGGATTTCCTCTCAACCTGATTTGGTGGTTTGCGGTGAGGCTGCCACCGAGGACGAGGCCCTCGGCCTGCTCGGTCGAACCAACCCGGATTTGATCGTCATCGACATCTCACTCAAAAGCGGAGACGGTCTTGAACTGATCAAACAGGTCAAAAGCCGTCAGTCGCCAGCGAAGATGTTGGTCGTCTCTGGTTTCCAAGCATCCCTCTACGCTGAAAGGGCGCTGCGAGCCGGGGCGATGGGCTACCTCAACAAGCAGGAATCCAATGATCAGGTGATCCAGGCTATCCGCACAGTCCTCAACGGAGGACACCATCTCAGCTCTGAGATTTCCCAGCGACTGATTGCCCAAGCTCTCGGAGGGTCTGAAGCGGCCAAGACACCTATCGAACAGTTCACCGACCGGGAACTTGAGGTCTTTCGCCTCATCGGTCAAGGGCTGACCACTCGCGGCATTGCCAATCGACTCCATCTGAGCGCCCACACCATCGATACACATCGCGAAAACATCAAACGCAAACTCGGGGCCAAAAACGCCGCTGAGTTGAGCTGCCATGCCGTTCGCTGGGTGCTGGAAAATAGCTAGAACCTCCAGCGTCACCGAGCCGTGCTCAGCAAAGCTCCGAATGCCGGTCTCGGTGAGTTGGTGATCGCTCAGCTCGAGATCGCCCAGCTCGAGATCGCCCAGCTCGAGATCGCTCAGCTCGAGATCGCTCAGACAGTCAAGCGACGCAATGGTGGCCAAGGCCCAGTCAGTGATCCTGGGTCATCCGCAGACTGAGTTTGTGGGTGTGCAGCATCGGGGGCCGGCTGCCCACAGGTGTTTGTCATCGGACAGGGTGCCGCCAGAAGCCAGTTCGCCGAGCTCGTGCTCAAAGCATCGATTGTCATCAAGCGTGAAGAGGGAGGTCTCAACACTCGGTCGCTTCTGGACTTGCGGTCTCGCGTTGGTTGGCCAGAGGAACCACCCCCCCCCCAGTTGGGTCAGTCGGATTACTGATTCCCTGCCAAGTCTTCAACGAAGTGGGGCGTTTCGTCCGGCGGTCTGGGCTTCCGTTGGTCGCCCTGGGTTGAAGACTGATCTGAGGCTCAGTAGTCGCCGCACATCTCGGCCAGGTCGCGGATATAGTCCAGGGCCTCTTCGACCTCAGGGACTTCCACACCTTGTTCGCGGCCGAGCTGATCACAACGCTGTAGGAGCATCAGCTCCTCAAAATCTTCATGGGCCTCCAAACGGCGGCGGCTGCGGGCTCCGAGGGTACCCTCAGCCAGCTGATGGGCTTCCATGTGGTGAGCGATCAACCAGGCGGTTCTTGGTGTGATAAAGTCGTTGAGGGCCTCAAGCCCGGCGTGAGTGTGGTCGCTTGGATCGATGGCCTTGCCGACATCGTGCAGGAGGGCCGCTAACAAGAACTCCTCGTCGTAGGCCAGTTCGTCACGGGCCAGCTGGAACACCTGCAGGCTGTGATACAGGGCGTCCCCCTCAGGGTGGTACTTCGGGCTCTGCTTGACCTCCTCCAAAGGCAACAACAGGGCTTGATACACCAGGAAGCGATCAGCCGATTCTTCGATCTGCTCCACTTCCTCAGGGTTGATTCCTGGGTACTCCTTCTCCAAGAGTTTTTCCAGCTCGGCGATGCTGGCCCGTTCGATTGCCTTGCCGGTGATGGAGCTTTTGAAGACGTGGTGGGCCATGTCCTCGGGGTAGACGGTCAGCTCAAGGCGAAATCGACCGGCGATGTG
Source organism: uncultured Pirellulales bacterium (assembly GCA_964648025.1). GTDB lineage: Bacteria > Planctomycetota > Planctomycetia > Pirellulales > Pb10988 > CAZYKP01. The sequence goes on from CAZYKP010000052.1 coordinate 10,252, forward strand.
GATATGGCGGAAGACTTGTTCTTGCCCCTCTTTGCGGACTTGCTTCCGTTGGACCAGGTAGGAGAGGCCCGTTTCGTCCAGCTCCAGGCAGACCGCTTCCAGACTGTCGCTGAAGATGTGGAGGTCGATGTCGCTGCCGCTGCGAACATGACCGGTCAGCACGCTGCCGATTAACCGCGGCCGGAACGCCCGGAGGTACCGCATCATCCTGAGTGCCTCCAGCCGCATGGCCTGCAGATCCTTGGTCCGCTGATCACCTTCGAAGACCCGAGCAAACGATTGGATCTGGTCCCGGATCTCTGTGTTGCTGGGCATGTCCTGAGGTTTGACCCACCCGCGACAAAGCCGACGTGCGGCCTTTTGTTTAGCTCGGTAGTACTCGCTTTCTTCCCGGTGATACATCAACCGGGCCGCCTCAAAGGCAATTTGCTGCCTCAGTTTGCTTGTGGACATTCTTCTTCGCCGTCAGGGCGACATTTGCTGGTGGCCACAATGGTTGGAACGCTCATCCCGAGAAGCCTGCAGAATCTCAACAACGCAGAGTCCGGGAACGACGATCGGTACAATGCCTGTTTAGTTGTTCGGTGCAATTTGTGGATTGCAGGAATTGGTTGCAATTTGTTGATTGTAGGAATTGGTTGGTTGTAGAAGGCGGGCAACGGTCAGAGGCTCAAGATCGCTTGGGTTCGCAGATCAGAGAACTCGGCGACCAACCGAGGCCAACTGACTCATCTCAGCATCGAAGAGGTCAAGATAATGTCAGGTGTTGATGGGCTGAGCTGCTGTTGCTGGATTTGTTTGGGTTGAGTTGTTTGGCCCCGATCTGAGACGCCGATGCAGGCCCTAAGGTTCGCTTGCCGGTGGGTTCCATTTCCACCAGCGGGGAGTTCCAGAGTCCTCATTTGGGTCGCCACGGTCTCCCAATGTGCTCAACAGGGAGCATTTTCCACCGCAAAGGGCTCAGCCGGGCTGAAAAAACCTGCCGGCCCCACTTTTCCTCTCCCGTTTGTGCCTGAAAACATGGTACCATACTATCCTCGCGGCAACGCAATTGCCTGCCGCTTGACTCGGGACCCTGCCATGTTGACTCAGGGAATCGAGTTGGCAAATACCCCATGACACACCTGCTGTTGGCAGAATCTACTGGCGTCAGAATCCACTGGGGGACAGAAAACTCTGGGGGACAGAAAACTCTGTCTCCCCTCACCATCTCAAGACTCAACCTTCAGCGAGACTGGGTTTTAGCGAGATTGGGCTTTAGCGAGATTGGGCTTTAGCGAGATTGGGCTTTAGCGAGATTGGGCTTTAGCGAGACTGGCACGAGCCGGTGCCATCTGCAAAACTCAGACGGCAAGGTTGGCAAAGAATCAATCGGCAGGTGATTCGGCAATAAGTTTTTCCAGCCAGGTATTCCAACCCAAGACCGAGAACTCGTAGCCGGGACGGTAACGGACTGGTGGTCCTGCCCGGTCCTACCACTCCATACTTCAACGGCCCCACCAACGGCAAGAGGCCTCTTCGGTGCAACAACTGGCCGTAACCCCAATGATCCAAACCATGTCCGTGACCGAATGGGTGATCGAACGGCGAGACGACGGTTCCCTCATCGTCCGCATTCCCTCCAAACCGTACAAAGGGCAGCCACTGCCAGACGCGGTCTTTAGCTTCCGTGAGGGGGACCCACAGTATCGCTTGTGGGAGGAGCGGTATGAAATCCAGGAACAACAAGCAACTCTCGCTACCGGCAAAGTCGGCTCTCATGAGATGAATGGATCTCACAAGGGCAACCCATCTTCTCCCACAGAGTCCCAAAATCGCAGAATCAACGGTCACCGAGGCTGAACCCCCGGTGGTCTTCCGCCCACTGGTCGGGCTGACTCTGGCTGGCTGACTCTGCCCAGCTGCGCGAACCGATACCATAAATTTCACTAGCCTTAATAGGCTATCTGACACCGGGCGTGTCACCTCCTTCAGCTGCTGGGCTTCTCTTGGTCGACACCGAAGGAGGCTAATCGGCTTTGAGCCCAGGCGAGAGCCTCCTGCAGCTCCTGGATCACCTCCTTGTCGGTCTCCCGGGCCAACCGTCCGTCCAGGGCCTCCACGGCCTCGGTTCCACCGATTTGGCCTAAAGCCCAAGCAACGGCACCGCGGACTACGCTGTCAGCATCATCTAAGGGGTCCAAAAGAGTCGAGACTGCTGGCCGGTATCGTTGGTTGCCCAAGACCACCGCGGCGTTTCGCAAAATCCCTCGTCGCCGAGGACGCCAAAGCGGCGTGCCACGAAACCTCTGCCGAAACTCCTCATCGCTTAAGGCAAACAGCCCCATCAACTCAAGCGGATTATGCCCTCGACGAGGCCTCAGATCGGCTTGCTCGACGAACGGGGATTTGCTGTTCCAGGGGCAAACTGTCTGGCAGAGGTCGCAACCCAGCACCCAGTCGCCGATTGCCGGGCGAAGGTTTTTGGGAATGGGACCACGCAGCTCAATGGTCAGATAACTGATGCAGCGTCGGGCGTCCAGCACATAAGGACCCACAAAAGCCTCAGTCGGACAGGCATCCAAGCAAGCTGTGCAGGTGCCGCAATGATCTGTGCGGAAGGGCTCATCTGCGGGTAACTCCAAATCAGTGAGCAAGGCCGCCAAGAAAAACCAGCTTCCCAACTGCCGATTCAGCAGCAGTGTGTTCTTACCAATCCAACCCAAGCCGGCCAACTGGGCAAATTCCCCTTCGAGTAACGGGGCTGTATCCACCACACCCCGGGTTCGCGCTTGGGGATGGGCAGTGCGGAGCAGATCGCCCAACTGGTGGAGTTTTTTTCGGATGACATCGTGGTAGTCGAGGCCCCAGCCGTATTGAGACAGACGTCCCTGCCCTGGGGTGGGGTTTTGAGGTTCTGCGGTGCGGTAGGGGTACAGCAGCACAAGCAGACTGCGGACGCCTTCGAGGACATGCCGAGGGTGGTGATAGGCCTCCCGGCGGTTGGCCAGATACTCCATCTCCCCAGCGTATCCGCTTGCCAGCCACTGGTGAAAATGTTCCAACCCAGGAGGACTCACCGCCCCGGTCACACCAGCTCTCGCAAATCCCAGACGCCGCGCTTCCTCTTGGAGGGCTTCTTTGGTTTGCTGAACCGTCGCTTGAGGGTGTTGAGCTGTCAGCTCGCGAAAATCGCTCACAAGTCACGTTGAAAAAGTCACGTTGAAAAAGTCACGTTGAAGCAAGTTGTGTCGAAATCGGGGGGCTCAGAGCGGCTCCAGCCACGTGGGGTCAGAACCTTGCGAGAAGGCGATTGCCCTAGCTGAGGCCAGGGTTCCTCTCAGCCAGAGCGTGCCGATTGACGACAACACCTCCATGGTACTCGGCAGCCGCGTCGATCCCCAGTCTCACCCAAGCCGATCCTCAAGAGAGCGCTGACAAGTTGTCCATGGCCCATAGCGACCTCAGCGAGCTGAATGATGCTCAGCGGCAGGCAGTTGGCACTCTCTCTGGTCCTCTGCTGGTGCTGGCGGGTGCAGGAACTGGAAAGACTCGGGTGATCACTTACCGGATCGCGGCCTTGATCCGTAGCGGAGTCGAGCCCCATCGCATCCTGGCGGTCACCTTCACCAATAAAGCCGCCCGAGAAATGCAACAGCGAGCCATGGCCTTGGTGGGAGGTTTGCTCCAGGCCAGACGGGCGAGCCAAGGGAGCTCGGCAACAGCCGACAGAAAGGTGCTCAAGCCGGAGATTTCCACCTTTCACTCTTTGTGTGTTCGCATTCTGCGTCGGCGAATCACGCATTTGGGCTATCCTGCGGAGTTTGCCGTGTATGACCGAGGCGACCAGGAGGGCTTAGCCCGGGGTGCTCTGCGTGAGATCCGTGTTGATTCCCAGACATTGGGGCCGGGGGACTTGCTGGCCCAGGTCAGCCGCTGGAAGAACCAGGCCATCCGTCCGGCTGAGGCCACCCGTTTAGCCACCACGGACAAGGAGCATCTTGCTGCGGCGGCTTATCGCCGCTACCAAAACGCCCTACAAACTCGAGGGGCCTTGGACTTTGACGATTTATTGCTCTGCACAGAAGAGCTGCTTCGAGAGCACCCGGAGGTTCGTACTGCTGAATCGCAGCGGTTTGAGCAAATTTTAATTGACGAGTATCAGGACACCAACGCCACCCAATATCAGATCATCAAATCTCTGGCCGGGATACATCGCAATCTGTGCGTCGTCGGTGATGATGACCAGAGTATTTATGGTTGGCGGGGCGCTGAGGTCACCCATATCCTCAACTTCACCCGCGACTGGCCTGAGGCCACCGTGATCCGGCTTGAGGAGAACTACCGCTCGCGCGGCCCAATCTTGGAGATGGCCAACACGCTGATCGGCTACAACAAACTTCGGCATGATAAGGTCTTACGGCCGGCCCGAGGCGGCGGGGATAAGCCCCGAGTTCGCCAGTTCCGGGACGAGGAAGACGAGGCTGCAGGAGTGGCCGCTGAGATCGAAAACCAACTGGCGGCGAACTTGGCGATTCCCTCCGACTTTGCCATTTTGTTTCGCACCAATGAGCAACCCCGACCGTTGGAGATGGAACTGCGTCGCCGGAACATTCCCTACACGCTCATCGGCGGCCAGAGCTTTTATGATCGCAAGGAAGTGCGGGACTTATTAGCTTACCTGAAAGTGCTGGTCTATCCTCATGATGAGATCTCGCTGCTACGAATTCTGAACACCCCTCCGCGAGGCATTAGCGCTAACACCGTCAAGGTCCTCACGGCCGCGGCGGCCCAAGACCGGCGGAGCTTGTGGGAGGTCCTTGGTGACGAGGTCCGTTTAGGCGAGATCCCTGAGCGTGGGCGACAAGGTGTGTTGGCCTTGCGAAGTTTGCTCACCCAGGCACGCCAGAAACTGCAGTATCGACCGCCTGCGGCTGTCCTCTCAGATTTGCTGCAGGCGGTCGACTATCGCGCTGAACTGACTCGGGTCTACAAGGAACCCTCCGATCAAGAAAAACGCTGGCAAACCGTCGAGGAAGTCGTCAACGCCCTGGCAGCCTACCAACAGCAATCCCAACAAGAGGGAACCAAGGGGACTCTGGCAGAGTTCCTCAGCGAAATGGCGGTGACCGACAAGGATGACGATCGTTTCCGCAACTCAGCTCCGCAAAAGGAGGTTGTGACGCTGATGACCCTGCACAGCGCCAAAGGACTCGAGTTTCCCTATGTCTACTTGGTGGGTTTGGAAGAGGGGCTGCTCCCACACAAGCGGAGCCTGGAAGCTGAGGGGGAGTCAATCGATGAAGAGCGGCGGCTGTGTTATGTCGGAGTCACCCGAGCCATTGAACGGCTGACTCTCACCCTCACTCAGGCTCGGCGGAAGTGGGGCAAGCTCCGGCCCAGCGTCCCCAGTCGCTTTCTCTTTGAGATGAAAGGGCAGGCCGACCACCCCACCTTCACCGCCGCCCAAGAACGAGCCGCTGCGTTTGAACGTGCCGAAGCACGCAAGAGAACAAAGAGACGATCGACCGGCCGGTGATCGGCACTGGTTCCCTTTCCTGCTGCTTGCTACTGATCTTTTAGACTTTTTCGGGTACCACAAAGGGTTGGCGGTATTCTCGGGTGAGCATCCGATTGGCCAGCTCGGCTTGTTCACCAACAAAGGTCTCACCCTCCAGCGTGAGAATTGGCCCCAGGGAGATCTGAGTCTCCTCTGGCTTCAGGCGATTGTCAGCCAAGTGGGAAAGGAACCGCTGGTACACATCCAGACTCTTTTGTCCGCTGGGCAGCGTTTCCAATCGTTCTGCAGCAGCGGCCGCGGGAGTTGCTTGGCCCAGCCGCAGGCTGATGTTGCCGAGGTGACACAGAGCGCTTGAGAGGTGTCCTTCCTCGATATCGGCATTGAGGTCTTGGGCTCTGCGACTGCGGACGGCCTTGAGAAAGTTGCCGAAGTGGTCGCCCCCACCGCCGAACTTCTCCAGCACGTTCCAGTTCTTGTCAGCAACGTACCCTTTGGTGTAGCTGGTCAGCACAACATAGCCATCGGTGCATTCGAAGATGTTGCCGACACCAACATCGTGAAACTTCTTGGTGTTGAGCCCACGAACCTCAAAAACCAAGAGCTTATCTCCAAAGTCGTGCACGCTGACCTGAGTATTGGCCGTCTCCCCAGCGTCCTGGTACCCAAGACGACCGCCGTAAGCAAAGACGCTCCGCCCCAGCCCTGGGACCCCAAGGGCCCAACGTGCGAGATCCATCTGGTGGATCCCCTGATTGCCCAGGTCGCCGTTGCCGGTGCTCCACGCCCAGTGCCAATCGTAGTGAAGCCTCGGACGCGTCAGCGGATCAAGCGGTGCCGGGCCACACCACAGATTGTAGTCCACACTCGCCGGAGGATCGTATTGGCCTTCTGCACCAATCGAACCCCTTCTTTTGTAGCAAAAGCCGCGTGCGACCTTCAGCGTCCCGACTCGGCCGTTGTGGACATATTCAATGCCTTTGTTGGTCCCGCCTGTGCTTCGGCACTGTGTGCCGGTCTGACAGATCTTGCCGTATTTCCGAGCGGCTTCTACGATCCTGCGGCCTTCAGACACATTATGGCTGACTGGCTTTTCAACATAAACATCCTTGCCAGCCTGAATCGCCCAGATGGCACAAAGAGCGTGCCAGTGGTTGGGAGTGGCAGTGGTGATGATGTCGACGTGGGGATCATCAAACACCCGACGCATGTCCCGGACGAACTTCGGCCGACGTTTGGTCTTCTTCTCGATTTCGTTGCAGCGATCTTGGCCGATCTTCTCGTCGGCGTCGCAAATGTAAGTGATCTCCACATCTCGCCGCTTGAGCAACTCCCCGATATGGTTCCTGCCCCGCCCCTTCACTCCGATGACCGCTGCGGAGAGCCGCTCTGCGGCACTTGTGCTGGGCTTGTCGGCTTCTTGCTCAGCGTACACGCTGATAGGCATGTTGGCTGCGGCCGCCGCAGCGGCACTGGCGCTGGCCAACAAGGAGTTTTCTAAAAATACCCGACGAGACTGGGTGGATTTCTTGTTCACCGGTGGGCTCTCCTTCCTCAAAAAGCTGTGGTGGATGGGCGTCTCTGTGTCAGATGGGCGAACTTGTCCTGGCACCGATCAATCTGCCTTGATCCTAGCACCTGTTTTCCCGACATGCCAGTTTCGGTCTTCACAGACTGTTCATACCAAAGGTGCTTGAGGCGGCGAGACGGATAGGCGACGATCGCTGGTGGAAGACCGATGAGGTCTTGATACGCTCCATCTGAGCCACTTAGAGACTCTCCGAAAAGCATCCGGCAATCCACTATGTTGTGGAGCCGAAGTCATGGTGCAACACGATCCAGGTAGATTCCGGTGCTTTTCGGACAGACTGTTAGCGAGCGGCACGGCTGGGGAGGGTCTGCTTGAGGTGAGCTCGTCGGGTGGGGTTAAGGCTCTTGCTGGTCGGCGTTGAAGGGAGTGATCTGGGAATCAGCGGGCAGGGAAGGTTTGGACTCGCGCCAAGGTTGCTTTCGGCGATAGGTCGCCAGTTGCGAGTCCAGTTGTTCCCGCTGCGTTTGCTCAGTGATGGCCTGGAGGGCCTTCTCGGCCCATTGAGTCGCTTTCTCAAACTGGCCGTTTTCCGCATAGGCTGCCGCCAAAGTGCCCAAAACACCGGGCTGTCGATAACGGGTGAGCTTGGCAACCTTTTCAGCCAACTCCACCGCTTGGGCTCCGTCTCGGACGGCCTCCGAGGGGCTTGTAGCTCGCAACCACGCCAGGTTGTTCAGCGACGGCGGGTCGTTGGGGCGTATCTGCAGCGTCCGTTCGTAATCGGCAGCCGCTTCGGCATGCTGTCCGAGAGAGATGTAGACATCCCCTCGAGATCGCCGTAGCAACGGGTTGTCCGGATCCTCTTGTAAAAGCTGCGTATAGCGGGAGATCGCTGCCTCGGGTTTTCCCAAGGCGACATACAGGGCAGCCAGACGCAGAGTCAGGCTTGCGTTGCCAGAGGCCGGACCTGCCAGCGATCGCTCCAACAGTCGCAGTGCTCGATCCGGCTGACCTTCTTGGGCCAAGAGCAAGGCTTTGGCTCCTAAAGCTCGCGGGTTGTTCGGTTCCCGCTGGAGCACTCGCTGCAAGTCGTCCATGGAACCGGCGAGGTTGCCTCGGCGGTGCCGCAACTCTGCTCGGGAGAACAACACCGAGAGGTCTCCAGGGCGGAGCTGAACCACCTTGTCCATGTCCATTTCTGCATCAGCAAATTTTCCCAAGGTCACCAAGGCTTGCGCCCTACGAAGATAAAGCAGTCCAACTTGGGGAAGCTGGCCGATAGCCACATCGAGAGCCACCTGAGCCGCCTCAACACTCCGATTTTGGGTGACCAAACGGGCATAAACCGCTTGAGAGATTGTATGACGTGGGTTGAGTTGGAGGGCTTTGCGGAGGTCTTCCTTAGCTTGGGCGATTTTTTCCTGACGGATACGCCAGAAGGCTCGCGTTCGCAGCACGGAGGGATCCTCAGGGTCGAGGGAAACCGCTTCGTCCAATTCCGCTTGGGCGCGTGAGAGGTCTTCGGTCAAGGTGGCCCGGGTGGCCAACAGCTTGGCACGCCAGGATTGGTCGGCCGGATCTCCCCCCAGCAGAGAGAGCGCTTCATCGGCGGCTTGGAGTGCTCGGAGCCGATTGCCTCCGGGCAGGGCGTGCAACTGCACAATCAGCCAGTGAGCGCGAATTAGGGAGGAATCGAGTGTGATCGCTTCCTCCAGTTCCGTCAGCGCCGCGACCCGCAGGCGTGGCAATTGCTGCTTGGCAAACGATTTGCTGGCTGCTTGCTGCCGCATGCGGGCCACCAGTGGTGCAACCCGACTTGTCAAACTTGAGGCCAATAGTCGCTTGGCAAAAAGCTCATCCTGCTCCGGCAGGCCGCCGATGGCCTCTCGGCACATACCGATGACCTCCGCCCATTGCGCCGGACTCCTCGCAATCATGGCTGCCTGAGTTGCTTTCTGCAGTTTCCAAGACGGTGTCTCGGCGGACTGCCCAAAAGCTCCCCGCACCAAAACCGATTCAGAAAAGTTCAACTCGGAAAAACCAACCCCGAAAAAAGCGGTCAACACAACAAGCCGGAGCCAGCGGCGGAAGGACAAGTGCGCTTGTGGCATCTTCGTCTGACCTGCTGTCGGGAGACCAACGAAACCGAACCAACTCACACCAAGGCAATCTTGCCGGAGTCGCCCCGAAAGGGTACCCAGGGCCCAGCTTCGCTGCCAGGGCAAGTGCGACTTCGGAATGAGAAGGGTTCGAAAGGGGGAGATTTCTCGAGGGACCGCTTGAGGACTGCTCGTTCAAAGGGGAGCAGGTAAATCCCGACGACTGAACACAATCCAAGCAGCAAGGTAAGCGATCAAGGCGACCAGCAACAAGGCTCCATCATTGTAGAAGGATAGCTCCCAGGCTTGATCCTGACGAACAGCCATCTTTTGAGGTTCCACAGGAGCATACAGTGAGAGGTAGCGCAACCAACTGCCTGGCTCCCACAGCCGCGAGAGGACTTTCAACAGCACCGAGACCAAGAACACGCCAGCGGCCAGACCGATGGTCAGGCTGCGTCGCTGACCGCAGGCAGAAAAGAGAGTTGTCACTGCGGTCATTGAGATCGTAAAGCAGAGGATATTCACAGCACAGGGCAGAAACGTCAGCGGAGTGACACCGGGAACGGGTGCGACCGATGCCAGGCCTGCCCAACTTCCCCACCAGAGCGACAAAGCAAGCAGAAACGCCCCGAGGTTGGTGACAATCGCATGCACCATCAACACTGCTGAGCGACTGACCGGCTGAGCCAACAGCATCTCCAGAGTGCCACGGTTCATCTCCCCGGTGACCACATCCGATCCCCGAGCAATCGACCAGGCCACAACCACGCCGATGGTCACCAGATCAATGTACACCAAACTAAATTGCGCGGCCTTGCTGCTGAGTTCAGTGGGAGTCAGTGCCAGCACCGGCCGGATAAAATCCTCAAACCAGGACCCCATCGCAATCAACATCCGGGGGACTTCAACCTGGTTGATCAAGACAGTAAACAGCCAGGTAAATCCAAAGAGCAATCCGCAACTGAAAAACAGCAAAAGGATCGCCTCCCGGATCGCCTTCAGCCAGAGCGCGCCGTTGAAAAATGATGTCCAAGGATACACCACCAAGAGCCGGAGCTCAGGGGCTTCGGTCCAAGTTGAGGTCGAAAACCCTACTGACTTGGAGCTCGACTTCTCCGTGGAGATTTGAGGCGATAGATCAACGGTCCCGCTACTCATTCGGCCGGTTCCCGGGGGTTTGTCCTGAGTTTTCCGAAACGGCGGAGTGAAAACCAACGGCGTTTGTCGAGGGCAAGTCTTCTTGGTGGATGCGTTCGTAGATCGACTCCAGTCCGATTGGTTCGATTCGCACCTGTTGAAGAGGCTGTTCTGCAAGCCAGCTTAAGACTTGGGCTAAATCCCCTGGAGCTTCGTAGGTGATTTCTTGCTCAGACTGAGTGACGACGGAAATCATCTCACGAAGATGGTGAGGCACAGTCTGGGGGCGGCTTGTCAGCCGTGCATGAATCCGATGACGATCACGGATGTTGGCAACGCGATCCTGAAGGACTAACTGCCCATGTTTGAGCATTGCCACACGATCGCAGGCGTCCTCGACTTCGCTGAAGATGTGCGAGGAAAACAGCACTGTCTGGCCGAGATCACGGGCCTGGCGGACCAAGGTCAACACCTCCCGACGCGTTGTCGGGTCCAGATGTGTGGTCGGTTCATCCAGAATCAACAACGGGCAATCTGCCGAGAGCACTGCTGCCAGGGCGACCTTCTGTCGCATCCCTGAACTACAAGCCGCTATCCGCCGTGAGAGGTCAACATCCAGCCGCTTGGCCATCTCCAGGGCCCGTGTCGAATCCCGGCATCCGCGGATGCGGGAAAAGAACTTCAGTACTTGACGCCCGGTCATCATGCCAAAGAGACGCACCTCTCCTGGCAAGTAGCTCACCAGTTTGTGCACCGCCACACTCTGCTGCCAGCAATCCAGTCCGGAAACGGTGGCCTGCCCGTCAGAAGGTCGCAAGAACCCCATCACAACCCGAATCAAGGTCGACTTGCCTGCGCCGTTGGGTCCAACGAGCCCAAAAACCTCTCCCTGGTCAACTTGCAGATCGCAAGGCTGCAGCGCCGTCAGCGAACCATACCGTTTGGTCAACTTCTCAGTCTGCAAAAGCGTGGTCGTCATCAGGAGCAAATTCAGCCGAGCAAACGGTGAGGTGTGAAAGGGCAGACTCAGGATAGTACTCGACCGAGGACGGAAGCCGGGACAGTCAGCCCCTCTCGCTCATCCCGAGTTGTTGGGGAACTGACGTGGGGCAAAAGATTTCGACTTTGTGAGCTTTTATGAACGTTGAGAACTCTTCCGAGAAGCCTAACATCCGCAAGACCTCCGCAGCGAAGTTGATCCAGCAAGCGTCCAGCATCGATTCGAGTCAAGCCGCGAGCGAATGACCAGTCCAAGCCAGTGTAGCGTCCACGCAAAAGTCGGACACCTGTTGTGGTCCAATTCCAAGTCAGAGACTCCTCGGCGGATTCTCGCACGCGTTGGTTCGCCCTCAAGTTGTTCCGTTCTCTTGTCTCTGAGTTGGTCTGCCTGTCGACGCTGATGGTCCGTCTGGCCAGTGATCAATCGAGCGGGTGATCAATTGGGCGGGTGATCAATCGAGCGGGTGATCAATCGAGCGGGTGATCAATCGAGCGGGTGATTGCATGGGCATCGATGCCGCCGACAGCTTCAAAGAGCAGCAACGCCTCAGCCACAGGTGCCACATCGTGAACACGGATCACCTGGACACCTTGAGCGGCCAGGGCTAGGGCGACGCCGATGGTTCCTGCGGTTCGGTCGCGGTCTTTGTTCTGAAGGACTTGGCCGATAAAGCCTTTTCGGCTGTGGCCTACCAAAATCGGGCAGCCGAGTTGGTGGAAACGCCAGCACTCGGCCAACAGGCGAAGGTTATGATCATGGGTCTTGCCAAAGCCGATTCCCGGGTCCAGGCAGATTTGATTCGGACTGATCCCGGCGGCCACTAGAGCATCACGCCTTCTTCTGAGGTATTCTTGCACTTCACTGGTGACGTCTTGGTAAGTCGGATTCTCCTGCATCGTTTGCGGAGTCCCCTGCATATGCATCACGCAAAGGCCTGCCTGGAATTCTCGGGCCACGGATACCATCTCAGGGTCTCCTTCGAGACCGGTGACATCGTTGATGATCTCTGCGCCAGCTTGGAGGCAATCCCGAGCAATCACAGCTTTGGAGGTATCGATGGAGACGGGAACCGATGACTGTCTGGCCACTTGCTCGACGACTTGAAGGACACGCCGGCGCTCCTCCTCTTCGGGGACCGGATCCGAATACGGCCGAGTACTCTCACCTCCCACATCCAGGATGTCGGCTCCCTCGTCGGCCAGTTGAAGCGCACGCTCGACAGCCCGCTGCGGCTCGAAAAATCGCCCTCCATCGGAGAAGCTATCCGGAGTGACATTGACGATGCCCATCAGAAGAGGCCGCTTGGGCAACTGCAGTGCTTGAGAACGCAGCTGCCAACGATCCACGCGGCAACCCCGTGCAAGGCCATCAGCCAAATGTGAGGAAGATGTTTCTCCAGACATCGGTCTTGGTCACTGAAATGGTGGCAACAGGAATCTTGGCTACAGAATTCTTGATCAAAGAAGTCTTGACAAAGGAACAATCACAAAAACCAGCTTCACAAAGTCAATCTCGATCAGCGACCGCTCAAGCAGTCTTCGGAACTTGGTTGGGACTGTTCGTTGGTTGGTTATGGCTCGGAGCTGTTGAGCTGTCAGGAACTTCCAACAGGGCATTGTCGATCAGGCGTGTCCTTCCAACCTGGGCTGCGACCAGGGCGACTGCCTGCGACTGGATCGTCTTGACAGGGGTCAATGTCTGGGGATCGACCAGCGTCGCATAATTTAGGCAGACAGCCGGTTCCTCAGCGAAGACCTGTCTCATCGCAGCGAGGATTTGGTCGCAGTCCTGCATTCCCTGAGCGACAAGACCCTCGGCTGCCTGCAGGCTCCGCCAGAGCACCAACGCCTGCTGACGTTCTTGGGCAGATAAATACACATTGCGGCTGCTCAGGGCGAGCCCATCCGATTCCCGCACGATCGGACAAACCCGGATCTCCACCGGAACATGAAGGTCACTGACCATTCGACGAATCATCACAGCTTGCTGGTAGTCTTTTTGCCCAAAATACGCCCGATCAGGGCGGACCATCTCCAACAGTTTGAGCACCACTGTGGCCACACCCGAGAAGTGACCCGGCCGGATCGCCCCTTCAAAAGCTTCCGTGATCCCTGAGACACTCACTGTGGTGGCATCGCCCGGCGGATAGACCTCCTCAACAGGCGGGGCAAAGACAGCTTGGATGCCCAGCGGCGCCAAAAGGCGACAATCGGCTGCCAGTGTCCTGGGATAGCTTGTGTAGTCTTCCTCAGGGCCAAACTGAGTCGGGTTGACAAAGACACTGACAATCCCCACTGAGCATTCCTGCAGACACTTTCTGACTAGACTCAGATGCCCTTGGTGAAGGGCCCCCATGGTAGGGACAAAGCCCACTGTGACCGGTTGCTGACCATCAAGCCGGCTCTGCCGGGCCTCAGCGATGGCCCTGCGTAGCGAGGCGACTGTCTGGACCACCCTGACCCCTGCTAAGATCTGGCTTTCCATCGGGCAGGTCCCTCTGCGATTGCTTTGGAAACGTATTGGGTATTATTTCCTCGCTCTCTCGGATCTGGCCAGCGGTGATCAAACCGATCGGCCCCCGTTTGGCCTCAGCAAGTGTCTGCCCGATTCGGACCTCAACGAGCTGGCTGAGCCCGAGGAGGTCCCGCCGTGACCAGTGTCAGATCATGGCGAGGATGGCGGCGACGGCCTGCTCCAGGGCTGCCTCGGGTGATTGGTCTCCCCCGAGTTCCAGAAACGGGCCAACTCCCTGGGTTGTGACATGCTCTCGCAACCGAAATCTTGCTTCTTCGCTCAGCCTCCGTTGGCAAGGGTCCCTCGGTGGACAGCCCCAGATGGGGCCCTTGTCCTGAGACTTTGTGACTCCTTGAGACTCTGTGACTCCGGAGACCTCGTGCCTACTTAGAGGTTGATGCATGGGCTTTTTCTGGTCGAGACGGGGTGAGCCTCCCGCATAATCTGCAATCGTCGAGCTCGGGTGTTCAACGGCAACCAGGTTGGGCTCAGGATCCAGCAACATGAGGAGTTTGGGTGGTGCAACGGTAGCGCCGAGGGCATTGCAGCGAGCTTGGAAGGTGGCCAGCTCGCTGGAGTCCAGCAGAACCATGGCGGTGACGATGAGTTCATCGAACCACCAATCGCTGATGAGCAACTGGCCAGCTGCCGGCGGGCATGCTGCTTCTGCGGCTGCGGCGGCCAGAGCCGTTAACTGTGGGCCGGCATCCGTCAGCCTCCAAGGTTCCTTCAGCTGCTCCCACCCTGGTGGAGCGGCAACAATACGCACCTCCAGTCCCAAAGTTGCCAACTGCTCGGCAACCTGTTCAGCAAGCTGATCGACAAAACGTCTCGGCCTGACGCCCGGCGAGGCAGCGACAGCAACAACAGGCAGAGCCTGCTCCAGATGGGCAAGCAGCTCACCGATTGTCCAGCCGATTTGGGGGTGCCGCCAATGGGAGGCAACGTGTGCGGCGGGCTCTAAGACGAACCGCCGAAAGGCCATGCGAGGATGAGGGACGGTCAGTTGTTCGGACCGAATGATCTGCTGCCCGAAGAGCAGGAGATCCAGATCGAGTTGTCGAGCGGCCCAGTGCTGCCGCCGCTGACGTCCGGCCCTCAACTCGATCTCCCAAAGGTTCTTCAACAACACCTCGGCTGAGAGTGCTGTTTGAAGCGTGGCTGCTGCGTTGAGAAACAGTCCCTGTCCCGGGGGACCCCCAATGGGTGCTGTTTCCAAAAAAGGGCTCGTTTGGAGAAGCTCGGTTTGAGGGATTGCAGCGATTTGCTGGAGGGCATCTCTCAGTTGCTCGGCACGATTGCCGAGGTTCGCTCCCAGTCCAATGAGGCACTCCTGCATGGCAGGCACTGCAGCAAGATGATGTTGGCAGCCTGGTGTTCACCTGCGAACACCACAAGGGCAGCCATTAGCTTACTGCAGGTTGAGAATGGTGCGCAGCCGGTGGCGAGAAAGTAAGGGGGCCGAACCCAAGAAAGAGCCGTTGGCCGCTGCATGGAAGACTTGCTGGCAGCGGATCAGGCGGATTGACGACGCGACTTGTTGGATGGGAGACATGCCGGACCAACAGTGATACACACCACCAGCAAGCGGCTTTTGGCGGCAGTTGAGGCGTGAGCAGCCAAGCTCACAAGTGCTTGCGGTTGGCCCGCAAGATCTCGATCACCACAATGACCATGGCAAGAAAAGTGATCGTTAAGGTCGTGTTGAGTATCATCATCTTCCCCCAGAGAGGATGAGAAAAGGACTGGCTACTGACACAGGAGCTCTGTTTTCGACGCCCTCATCGTCATCCCGACCCCTGTGACTTGAGTTTTTCCCAAGGCCGTAGTCAAACCTGAGGTTTTTGAAACAAGCTTCGAGGAGTCCAGCAAGGTCCAAGGCCGGTTGTCACGCTCAATCTCATGAGGTACGTTCGACTACTTGGCTCGTCGGGAAACCCGATTCGATCCTTCTGAATCGTGCGACTCTGAAGGACACAACTTCCTAAAACCCGCGCAATCTCCCAAAACGCACCCAAAGGCGCAAGCACGCAACGAGGACCACTGACTGATGGGGACGAAGAGAACCGGCAAAGGGCGACGGAAAATTGGCCGGAAGAAACGACGGATGCGAGCGAAAATCCGCCACCGGAAGAAGTGATCTCCTCCTTTGACTGCTTGGGTTTTGCCCCGCAGGAACCAGGGAACGCGGAAACGATCGAGCTGCTGTGCTGCAATCTCGCCCGAGATGAGAACACCGCCGATGACCGATCTGTGGCAGGGCCGGCACCCAAGTCAGGGCCGGCACCCAAGGCAGGGCCGGCACCCAAGTCAGGGGACGCTCTGGAATCTCATTGTCCTGGGGCTAGTCACAGCCTGGTTTTTGAGCTCTGTGGGCTTGTCGAAAACTGCTTTGGCGGGAGATCGCTCGCAGGCGATCAGTTTTCGAGATCAGATTGCCCCGATTCTGGTGAAGCGATGTCTGGCCTGTCATGGTGCCAGGAGGCCCCAGGCAGGCTACCAACTCGACACCTTTGAGCATCTCCTCACCCCAGGGGAAACTGGGGCTGAGCCGATTATCAGCGGCAAACCCTCGGAGAGTTATCTTGTCGATTTGTTGACCTCGGCGGATGCCGACTCCCGAATGCCGAAGAATCGGGACCCTTTACCGCAAGAGGAGCTGGGCGTTATTCGCCGATGGATCCGCCAAGGCGCTCAGTTCGATGGCCCTGACCCCAAGAAGGGGCTTGCATCGCTGATTCCCAGCACCCCACATCCGCCTGCCCCGCAGGTTTATCGGGTGCCGCTGCCGGTGACGGCTTTGGCCTGGCATCCCGACGGACGGGAGTTAGCCGTTGGCGGTTATCAGGAGGTCACTCTTTGGGATGCGGCCAACGGTCAACTGCGAGGGCGTATTGGCAACTTGGCCCAACGGACCTATCGGCTGGCTTATAGCCCTCAAGGAACGTTTTTAGCAGTTGCCAGTGGTGACCCTGGCAAGTTTGGAGAGCTGTGTCTGGTGGACACCTCGACAGGCGAAGTTGTCAGGCGGCTTGCCCGACTGAGTGGTGTTGCCCTAGCGGTGGCCTTCAGCCCCACAGGGCATCAGCTTGCCGGCTGCGGCGCTGATCGCTCCATTCGCGTTTTTGATGTGGAAACCGGCCGAGAAATGCAGCACATCGAAGCCCATGCTGATTGGGTGATGGATCTCGCCTGGGGTGCTCAAGGGCAGCGTTTGATCTCGGCAGGTCGGGACAAAACGGTCAAGATCTTCAACGTCAAGACCGGTCGGTGCGAGCAAACTTACCAAGGCCACCAAAACCCCGTTTTCGCTGTTGGTTTCAAACCAAGCGGCAAGGAGGCCCTCAGCGCCGGGGCCGGACAAAGGGTCCACATCTGGAAGGTCCGAGGTGACCAGAAACACACCGAAGTCAAGGGCCACACCTCAGGGATTCATTGTCTGAAAGTCCACGGTGAGATGTTCTTCACCGGCGCGGCCGATCGGACAATCAGGGCGTATTCGGTGGCCGACCATCAAGAGCTTCGTGTCTTCCAAGGGCACCGCGATTGGGTCTACACGTTGAGCGTTCACGGACAGAGCAAGAGGTTGGCTAGCGGGAGTTTTGATGGGGAAATTTGCGTCTGGAGGACTTCCGACGGAAGGCTGCTGACCCGGTTTGTGGCCGCTCCGGGATTGCACCTCAATGGCAAGCCGAAGTGAGTTGGGAATCGTTGCTGCTGTTTACCAGCGCCTCACATAGTGGTGGCTTGGCATCAATCCCCAACAAGCGCACTGCCGTCACTGGGTCCGCTGTGCGACTCAGCCTGCTGAGCCAGAAAAAGGGGCTTCAAGTCGTGACGGCCCTCCGGGACATGCCTTGACCCCGAACGCAATTTCACCAATCTCCGGCGGTGCTTGGTCAGTTCCTACAATCTGCCCCATGCCCTTTTGGCGTCTTCCCAGACGTCGTGACCCCCTGACATCTCTTTGGAAAAAAGATTGCTTTCCTACTGACAAGATGGTAGTCTCCAACCTCTGTATGGTTGTGTTTGCTTGTCTTGATCTCGGCAAACCACCACACAACAATCTTCACTCAACAGTTTCCACCCTCCACCGCAGATTCCTCCAAGATCCACCGATGGCACGCTTATCTTTCTCTCGGGCAGTCCTACTTGTTTGGTTGACGCTGACCTCATCGGCAACTGCGGCGATTTTCGAGTCGATTGGAAGTCCCTCGGGGAATCGAGACAACTTCAGCGGGACTGTGGGAACACGCTTCACAGTGGGAAGCTCTGATCTGACCATCGATGCTTTGGGATATCAGGATCCTGACGGCGACGGATTGGTGACCGACCATCGCGTGGGGATCTGGCGTGTGAGCGATTCTCAGATTTTGGGATCGGTCACGGTTCCTGCAGGCACCTCAGCGATTCTGCAGGATGGCTGGCGTTACGAAGGGCTTGGTGTTGGAATCACCCTGCAGGCAGGTGAGACTTACGCTCTTGGCGCGGAGACATTCAGCGGCAGCGGCGACGGCTGGACTGATGCCAACGACGTCGGCGGCAGCGGGGTGGTTGAGTTTGCTTTGGGCGCTGGGGTCCTGGATGCCAATCCGACCAACAACTTCGTGGCGGGCCAATTTGGTTTTCCGGCCAACGACGGCACGCTGGCCGATCTGCGCTGGGCCCCTGCCAATGCCGACTTGCTGTTCAACTCCCCACCACCGATGGTTGATGTTGCCATCGACACTCTTGGTGACCCTATTGGCAACCGGGACAACTTTACGGGAACTGTGGGGACTGCCTTCACCTTGGCAGCCGATACGGTCTTCAACGCCTTAGGTTACCAGGACCCTGGCGGAGACGGCCTCATGACCGACCACACCGTCGGACTCTGGCGGGTCAGTGACGGCGCGCTGCTGGCCTCGGCGGTTGTCCCCGCCGGCAGTTCGGCTCTCCTGCAAGATGGCTATCGTTACTCGATGTTGGCGAGCGACTTGGCCCTAGAAGCTGGCGAAACTTACGCCATCGGCGCTGAGGTCTTCAGTGGCAGCGGTGATGGTTGGACCGACGCCAACGGTGCAGGCGGCAGCGGGATGGTCGAATTCGCCCTGACCCCGGGCGTGCTCGACGCTGATCCGACCAATCGGTTCCTCCCGGGCGGATTCGGTTTCCCCGGAAACGACGGCACCTTGGCCGACCTCCGCTGGGCTCCCGCCAATGTCGCCTTCATTTCTCAGGTCATTCCTGAGCCAGCGACTGTCTCACTCTGGGCGCTGAGTTTCGCGGCACTCGGCTGCCGTCGGCGGAGATCCCTCTGAACCCGGCAAGAATCTCCACAAAGCCTCTGGCACTCACTCACCCTGCAATCCCCAGACAAAAGTCCATCCCTCTTCAACAAACTCCTCAACCGCCTGGAGTCGATTGTTTCCCCGAATCCTGCCTGCAGAACTTCTTGCCGTCCAGGTCCATCGCGTCGACTGGCGATTTGTCCGGCGAACACGGAGGACCGTCGCAAACCGGGACTCTGCAACAAGCTTCTGACTGAGGCTGACGCCGCCGCGTCAGCCTGCGCAAGACCAGTGCGCTGCCACCCTGCCATTGCCCAGCATCCGTTGCCTGCCCACCCACTTCTCTGACACGACATCTTTTGCGCGAAACGATCGCATTTTTGCGCGATCGGGCACAACGCTTTTGTTAATTTAACAAGAATAGTGGTTGGAGCTCCGCTCGGTGGTGTGAGACTGTTGACCGACCGATTCCCTCTAGCCCCATCGGAGGAAACGTAGCCAGTGAGGGGCAGAAAAGTCCAACACTGAGGCTGTCGACATGGCCCAATGCTTTCGGGATAGGTGAACGCTTCTGCGAGGCGGAGCTGCACTGGGCATAAGAAGTCGAAGAGGCGTCCGGCTTGGCGGCTCTCATTCTCGATTGAGGGGTTGGCAGACCGGCATCCGGGGTACAGCGTTTGCAGACCTGAACTGCCGCAGGCCAAAGCAATGTTGGTCTGTTGGAGGATGTTGCCGTTGGCTTCCCGCACTCACTCACGAGGCAAAGATCTCATGATCGCGACATCGCGCCGAGGTGCTTTCACGCTGGTGGAACTCTTAGTTGTCATCACCATCATCGGCATACTGATGAGCTTGCTGTTGCCCGCTGTGCAACAGATCCGGGCAGCTGCCCGGCGGATTCAATGCGGCAACAACGTGAAGCAGATGGGGCTGGCGATGCACAATTATCATGCAGCGCATAATACCTTCCCCCCGGGAACAACCAATCACCCCTCCAACAACTTCGAGGGATGGAGTTGGGCCGTGCGGATCCTGCCGCAACTCGAGCAGCAGAACATCTTCGACAGAATTGATTTCTCCGAGGACGGTTTTGTCCGCTCCACCAACCAAAACAACCGCACCCTGATGGAGGGGACTGCAGTTCCCGTCTACGAGTGCCCCTCAACTCCCTGTCCCAACTTTCGCTCTCAGGATTCTTGGAACGGGTCGTCAGACATTCACATCGGCGGTTACGTCGGGATCGCCGGGGCGATCGGCGCATCGACGAACGACTCGCGTCATGATAACTTCTCACAGCCCTGGAAAAACCATGCCTGGAATGGGGTGTTGCATGCGCACAGTCGGGTCCGGATCAGCGCGATCAAAGATGGGACCACCAACGTGATTATGATCGGGGAGACTTCTGACTGGGGAACCCATCCCAGCAACCCAGGCGGACAATACGACTGTCGAGGGATGTTCCCTCATGGTTGGTGGATTGGGGCTGACCGCCCCTCGATCACCGAACCTGCAGGCGATCGCCGGGTGTTCACCACGACGGTCATCAACACCCGTCCCTTGGGGACAAAAATCTGCGATGATGCGGACTTCGCGCGTGCAACTGACACCGGCACCAATTACGACAACCAAGTGCCAATTCAGTCTGCTCATCAAGGGGGAGCCTATGTGTTGTTTGCCGACGGTTCAGCCCAGTTTCTTTCCGAGGGGATGGAGCTAGAACTGCTCAGGTTGCTGGCGATCCGCGACAGTCGACAAGTCAAGCAATGGCAACAGTGAGGAAATGTGATGCTGCACAAGAAACGACGCTGGAGCACTCGATCAGTTATGATCAGCCGGGTTTTCGCGGGAGCCAACACGGCTGCGATGAGTTTCTGCTGTTGTCTCCTGTTGGCCGGCTGCGGCGGTGGGCTGCCAATGGGCCAGGTCACCGGAAAGGTCACCCTCGATGGGAATCCGGTCACCTCAGGGGTGGTTCATTTCGTTCCCAAAAAAGGGCCAGCTGCGACGGGTCCGTTGGACGAAAATGGCCAATATCGACTCACCACGCCCGGCAAGGGTCTGGGAGCGGTAATGGGAACTCATACCATTTACTTGACTCCCACCTCTGATGAAGCTCACATGGAGGGTTTCTCGCAAGCCGACTACGAGTCTGGAAAGCTAGCGCCAGAAGAACCGCCCCAACCGTTCTTGCCGAACCGGTACCTAAATCTCAGCTCCAGCGGGCTGCAACGCGAGGTCGCAGCGGGCTCCCAGGAGCACGATTTTCAACTGACCTCCCAGCCTTGACCCAAGTCAGAGGCGGTTGTTGTGGACCAGCTCCGCTGGAATCAAATCACAGTTCGTTGAGGCCGAGATGCAAGCACGCGGAGGCCAGACGATCATCAATCGTGCTGCGGGCCGCCCGACGCTTGCCGCTGCTTTGCCAACGATGAGAAACTATCCTCCCCGACACTGAGGTTGAGGAACATCGAGGCTCGTCCGGCACAGCGGAAGGCCTGGTCGATCAACAGCTGCCAGATCGCTGGTCGTTCCGGCGGCTCGCATGTTTTGCACGAGCAAGAAGTTCCCAAGGGGAGCAGTAGGCCTTGTGGGGATCCAAGCGGGCAGTCTCGGCTGCTTCTCAAATGGCGGGCCGGCACAGCATCGAGGATCGCCAAGTCTCGAGGATGCCTTCATCGGTCTGCACCAGCGTAATGCTCTCCAGTTTTGGGCAGACCCAAAATGGGATCGGTTCGCGGTCACCCAGCTCAAACGGTTCTCCAATCCGCCGTCGAATCGCCCTCTCGCCGAGCTCATTCCTTGGTGGTCAAACAGCTTTTGAGTTCGAAGGCTGGAACCCCCGACTGTTCGGCCTGCCATCGGTCGCTCGATGGAAAACTCTCCTCAGGCTCAAAAGTCCCTCAAGGCCGGGCTGAACCTCTGAGCATAACTTGCTTGCAATTCTCGGGGGCTGACAATGGCGACGCAGGCGCGTTTGGGAACAGTCCTCAGCGAAGTGCGGGGCCTCAGCGAGCTGGTGCCCCAGGTGACCCTTTGCGCTGGACTCTGCTACGGGGCAAATGCTCTGCCTGAGGGCGGATGCCCCGTGTTCGGGACCGTCGGGCGAGCGCTTGGTCGCTGGCGGACTCACCACTACTTCTTTGGCGGACACACTCAGGGACATTGTTGCGGCTGCGTGCCTGAAGTGTCGATGGGTCGGAGACAGATAGGGTGCCAATAATCCAAGCATACGATCGCCGATTCGTGATCGATTGCTGCGGCCTATGAACTTTTGATGGGAATTTCGGAGGCAATTACTGACCTTCGGAGAAGTTTCCGACCCAGGGCAACGGTGTGCCCTTGGGGGCAGCCTGAGGCACCACCGGAAGCCCGGATTGCCGAACGAAACGCCCTGCTTCGTCGAAGACTTTTCAGGGAATCAGTAGCTCATCATTGGCTATTGAAATGGAACTGGCTATTGAAATGGAGAAGAAGGAGGTCGGATGGGACTGCTCAAGCACACCCTGTCAAGCCATACCCAAAACGAATCAGGGCGAGCGACAAAGGTTGCGTTGAAGGTTGTAGGCAAAAGTCGTGTGAACTCGGTCAAAATATCCTGATCTCAATAGGTTACGACTTGCAATAGCCGTCGCCAGAAGTTCGGCGGCATCAATATTGATGGAGTCAGGCAGAAACCGATCTTCAACCACTGGGTTGAGCATCTCCCAGCGGCCCTGTGGGCTGGTCTCTCTTGTGGGTTGTCCGTGCTTCAGCACACAATTGTTCGTTCTGAGATAAATTTTTTGTAGGTGAGTCGGTCAGGCGTGAATCCACATCCGGTCTTCGGTCGAACCGACCTTGGAGTCAGTCGAACGCTCTGCTCTTCCGGATGCCGACAACCACCGATCGCAGCTTCCTGATTCACAAAAAGTACATCAAACAAAGGCCCCTCAAGGCCTGCCCCTGCCAACGGTCAGCACTCCCTCCTGATCGATGGAACGTCAAACCAGCTGCCCCTTCGCCTGATCCACGCAAGAATGTGGTTGAGGTTGACTTCTTTTCGAGGAGGCCTTCGCAATTGGGAACTTGGTTGAGCCTTGCGAATATCGCCAGAATTCTACCTCAACCACGCTGGGGTCTTCACCGAAAGTTCATCAGCCACCATTCTTCACACAGTAAGCAAGAAACCTCTGGGTCTATCTCGGCCTTTGATACTGCATCTCAATACTCAACATTGAGGCTCGATCTCAAGCTGCCGTTCTCAATATTTACTGAGAGATGCCATGAATACTAAGTACTCAGATTTTGTGTTGGTCTGGCAAATTCACTTTTTGGACTGGCTAAAGTCTATTATCTAGAAACTTTGTTAACTGTCAGAAAAGCCTTGAGGCATTTTTCGAAAGAATCGGTTGCCGTCCTGAAGCGGGCGACTACAACGAATCGCTCTCGAGGGCGTACTCAGCGTTTTCTCATTCCTGTTTCCCGATTCAAAGTCTATGAGGCATCCTTCATGATTCGTACCACGCTACTGCAAGCCCTTCTGTTGGGGTTGGTGCTACAAGCATCGGCCTTGGGCGCCGTTCGAGTTCTACACCTCTCACCAGACACACCGGCTGTTGATGTGTTGGCCGGCCTATCCGAGGACAGCAAAGGTCCTTTGGTGCAGAATTTGACGTACACGAATTTCACTGATTACGCTCCAGTTCCCACCGGCAACTATTTCATCGACGTGACGCCAGCGGGTATGCCCGAGACCGTGGCGATCGACTTAAACGACGTGGCTCTGCAAGGAGATGTGTCTTATTCAGTTGCTGCCATCGGCACGCTGGACGGCACAGACACCACACCTCTGACAGCCTTGCTGCTGGTGGACGACGCGTTCGTCACCGATCAGGCTCAGCTGAGGGTCGTCCACGCGTCCCCTGATGCCGGCCTGGTCGATGTGCTGGTCAATGACGCCCCAGTGCTGACTGACTTCGCCTTCGGCACCGCCACCGACTACCTCGCCCTGGACCCAGGTGCTTACGACATCAGCATCCTTGAAGCTGGGACCACAAACGAGCTGTTCTCCGCTGAAGGCTTGGAACTCTCCAGCGGTCAGGTCTCGACGGCCTTTGCCATCGGTACCGTGGCCGGAGGCGATTTCGGTGTGTTGATCACCAACGACGCAACAGCCGTTCCCGAGCCCGCCTCGGCTGGGTTGTTCGCCTTGGGAAGCCTGCTGCTTGCAGCAAGTCGATTCCGACGGCAATCCTGAATGTCTTCACACTGCTTGCTAACCGCAGAGCCCATCTCAGGATGGCGTGATGGACGATCTTTGAGATTTCCTCCCCCGCCACGATGAACGTGGGTAGGAACCACACCCATCCGTCGATGCAACCTCTCCGCCGGCCTCCCAAAAGACTTGGGGTGCCGGTGCCCGTAGCTCGCCCCGACGGCTCAGCTGACCGACCAACAACTCGCCAGCAGGCATTCGGTCAAATTACTAAGACGCAAGGGACTTGTGATCGTTGCATGACAAAGATTTCACCAAATACATCAACTGTTAAGCTTGAGTGCGACATAGTAGCAGAAAGTCTTTCCTCGTTACCCCTCTTGATCCCTACAAGTCAGGATTTGCCGTCGACCTGAATTCGGACCTG
Organism: uncultured Pirellulales bacterium; assembly: GCA_964648025.1. Lineage (GTDB taxonomy): Bacteria > Planctomycetota > Planctomycetia > Pirellulales > Pb10988 > CAZYKP01. Next base: position 34,924 of record CAZYKP010000052.1, read on the forward strand.
GGGAGTATCAAAGCCCAGCCTGGTGTGGCCAACGACATAAGCCAGGTCACGGAATTCGGCGACTGGGACCAGTTGGTCCTGCGTGGAGAATGTGAGCCTCGGCAGACCCAGCAGATGGTCCTTCAGAGCACGGATTTGTTTCAGGCCAATCGCTGGGGATCTCCTTCAGACAGGGCCTGATCCCCTGCCCCCTGACCATGCTGGCCTCACCAGGTCATGAGAGCCATCCGCTGTCCAGTGGATTGGACAGGCCTTTGAGACTTGGAGCGATGCTCCCACTGGGCTCATTGTGGAGGCAGGTTTCAACCTTAGCTTGGCCAGACGACGGGCGCAACGCGTGTTGGCTTTGCTCCAGTGGAGTTGAGTGCTTGCACGAGGGAGGGGAACCCAGCGACCTTTTCTGAACTTTTGAGGGCATCTGCAGGAGGATCTCTTGAGGCCGGGTCTTCACAGCGAGCCGTCTCAGGGATCATGCCTGCAGATCGCGTTGCCAGGAGAGTTGCCTGCCCAACGTTATTCTTCGGCCGAGGCTTCTTTGAGGGCTTGTTGGCGGATGGGCAGTTCGGCGCGGCCAAGAACACCTTCGGAGAATAAAGAGGGCAAGAGCAGGGATTGAATCCCCGAGGCAGCGCCGGCCTGCACGGCTGCCTTGTGGGCCTGGTCGTCGGGAAGGTTTGCCGATCCTTGGGGGCAGATCTGGTAGTCCATTGCAAGCCCCTGTTTGCCTCCGACCAACAACCCACCTTCGACGCCCCCTCGGTAGGCAAATTGAACGACCCCGGTGACACCAGAAAGTGGCTTCTCCAACTTTCGCTGAGCTACTTCGCCGGATTCGTCAACGTAGCGAAGGAATTCGGCGTTGGGGCCTTTGTTTTCGCTATAGGTGATTTCGAAAGTTGTCTCGCCACCGCTGTTGATCTTCATGTCTTCGGCCCGGAGCCGCTCTTCAGCGGCTGCCTGCAGTTGGTCTCGCAGCGTGGAAGCATCACTGACAACGGTCTTGCCCACGTTGACTTTCACGGCCACCGACGCTCCTGGACCGATCTGGTTGATGCTGCCACCATCAAGTGCCGAGAGCCCTTCCCCGATTTTCTCCCACTCCAAACGTCCGTTGGCCTGGATCTTTCCATCGGAGGCAGCCCAGACATTTCCTCCCGCCAGTGGCAGCCAGACCGTGGGCGGCCTGGACAAGTTCAGCAGCAGGGAGCCGTCATCGCGATTGAGTAGGTACCGTGTGCCCACAAAGATCACTTCATAGGTGAAGCGGCCGGCCTCGAGCTTGCGGATGGCCAAGGTGCCGCGGGTGGCCAAGGTGCCGCGGGTGGATCGGTCTCGCAGATCACCAGGGCGTTTCATGGCTGCATCCCAGTTGACCGAACCGCTCTTGAGTTTGACACGCAGGAATCGGTAAACGATCTCCCCATAAGTGGCCTGCGCCAGAACATAGAGTTCCTTGCCCCGAGGATGAAACTGAAAACCCAAAGCCTCATGGCCAGCAGGTAAGGGAATGATGCCGACGAGGGTTCCGGCGGTGGCCTCATAGACACGAATTCCTTGGCGGCAAATGGCGAAAAACTTTCCGCCAGGGCTGACAGCGATCCCTAAGTCTGGCCGGCCGTTCTGGGTCGGCACAGCCAGGTCACCATCCAGTTCCCCGGAGGCAACCGAAAAGGTGTGAAGACCAGTCTGAGTCCAGACCAGGCCACGATCGGGGTTCAACAAAGCGACGGCCTCGGGCTGTTGGTCTTGCAAACTCAGCTTGGGCTTGGCCCCACCCTCAACAGCCCAGACGCCCACTCGGCCATCGGGGAAACCAGCCACAACAGCAGCATGAGTCGGATCGGCAGCCAGCATGCTCGGGGCTTTCTCGGGGTCAAAAGCCCTTCCCAGATCATTGAGGTTGCCAGGAGCACTTTCTAATGGATCATCCTCGGCAGCCCACGCAATCTCGTCGGGTTCGGCCGGCTCTGGCGGTTGAGGCTCCGTTGGAGTTTCCTCTGCCTGAGGCTGCTGGCCGGCTGTTGGGTCGGCAGGTTGGCCGCTTGGGTCAGTGCTGCCAGAGTTGCCTGAGGATGGTTCTGCGACTGCTCCGGGATCTTGAGTCGAAGACGGCCCTGGCGAGACTTGTTCCCCGTCGAGAGAGAGTGAGACCGGAGCGGTCGGTTGCTCCTCCTTCTGTCCGTTTTTCTCACCGCTTTTTTGGGCGGTTTTGTTCTCTGCTGTGCTGGCTCGACCAGCCGGACGGGTGGCAACATACAAGACGACGCCGAGCAGAAGGATGATCCCGGCGATCATGCCGATGAGCATTCCCCAAGACTTCAACATATCGCCGCCACGATCGTCTGGATGCTGGCTCGGCGAGCGACGAGTGCTCCTGGAGGCACCGCCGGTCACATCGACAAACGGAACTGGCTGCTGGGGTTCGGCTTGGGGCGGTCCAGCAATCGGCGAACCAGTGGTCGGGATCTCGGCAGTTGATGGTCTGGCAGCTGGTGGTCTGGCAGTTGATGGTCTGGCAGTTGGCGGGCCAGCGATCGGTGTTTGGGCACCGGGAGCCTGTCTGGGGCGTGAGGCTGGTGGTCGAGCGGCAGGACGGGTGCTCGGGGGAGTTGGCGATGGGTGTGGCCGTTCTCCGACGGCGGCCGGCTGAAGTCGCCCTTCTGCCTGCAATTTGGCGTCGTACTTCGCTTTTCGTTGTGGGTCCAGCAGGACCTTCTGGGCTTCGGCGAGCTGACGGAGCACTTTGTGGGCGACATCCGCTTGCGGGCCGTGGCTGTGTTGCTGCACCACCGCGATCTGGTGTTCGGCCGCCTCGGCGATCACATCGGCATTGTGCTCCAGCGGTTGAAGGCCGAGGAGGTCGTAGGCCGTCAAAGGACCGTTCTGGGCGGAAATCCCCAGCCACTGGCGGTAGGGGTCAAAACGTGTTGCCATCGAATTCTTCTCAGCCTCTCGTCTGTGGACTGAGTTCCTGTGACTGAGTTGTTGCGATCGAGTTGTTGAGACTGAGCCTTGGCGATTGAAAGCTGCCCTTAAGCACTGGGATTCAGGGCTGCGCTTGAGGCCTATGCTTGAGGACTGTGCTAGAGGTTGACCAGCAGGCTGACCAAACCGATGAGAAACAACAGCCCAAAAAGGCCAATCATAATGTTTCGCTGTCGACGGCGTTTTGCTTTTTCTTCCGGGGTCAGTCGGCGGAGTTCCCGCTTTTCGAACCCGTGGCCAATTGTCTTTGGGGGTGCCTCCTTGAACTTCAACTCCTCTCCGGAGACATCAGCCGGGAGATCTCGAGGCTGATCGTCAAGCTGCACCTCCTTGGCTGCCAACTGACTCGGATCCAGGGGGGCCGGCAAGGCAGCCTGAGCCGCGGGATCCAGACTGATCGGAGACTCCGGAAGCGGTCCAGCGGAACCAAGACCGCCGGGAATTGCTGGTGTCCCTGGGAAAGCCGTTGGTGAAATCGGCCCCGTACCGGCTGCCTCTGGGCTGGTTGACCCTTGCCCTGTTGGTCCGGGAGGTCCTTGATCGCCGAAGGCTGACGGTGGCACGGGGGCAACGGCTGCTTCTGAAGAGTTCGTCGCAGGAGCCGTTGTTTGTTCCCCAGTTGGTCCAGAGACGGAACTGTCCAGATGGGGGCTCTCCAGCTCGGCGGAGGTTTTTGTCTCGCCGCCGAACGCCTCGACAGACGACCCAGTCAGGGGTCCGTAGGGCGCCGAGGGTCCAGTCCGGAAAGGCTCAGCGGCCTGGGCGGAGCCTCCCCGCAAATCGCTGGGTCTCTGTGAGGAATGGCTCCCGGAGCGGGAGGGGGCCTCGGCATCCTGAGTTTGGGTTCGGCCATCCTCGAACTGCGTGTCTGCTTCGGTTGGCGTTTGGGTGTAGGGCGCCTCGGAGTAAGGCGCCTCAGAATAGGGCGCCTCAGAATAGGGCGTCTGGGAAGTTGGCGTCTGGGAAGTGGAAGCAGTTGCCTCCGGTGGCGGTTGATTCTTCTTCCGACGCGGAGGAAGGCCTGGCGGGGTTGGCTTGGCGGTCGTCCCAGATCCGGAGGTTTCTGCTGCTGCCTCAGAAGACGCCCCTCGGGAGCGGTCCTTGCTGTCAGACTGCCGACGGCCAGGAGGCATCAGCCTCCCTGAAGAGGTTCCAGCAGCCTGAGGAGTTGAACTCTCCGAAGTTGCCCCCTGTCCACCGAAGGTCTGTGGGCTTGGGGGCATGCCCGGTGGCATCGGGGGGCTGCCAACCGGCCCCACCATCCCCCCCTGAGTTCCCGGTGCCTGCGTCCCGGTCGGAGGAGAGCCTGGATGTTGCCAAGGCTGTGATGGAACAGCACCGCCTCGTCCAGAACTTGGAGGCTGTGAGTGCCCACCTTGACCCAAGGTCGGTGCACCAAAACCAGGCGGGCTCACCCCCGGCGGATGAGGAGGCGGAGCACCAGGCGCTGGAGGACCTGAGGGCGGAGGACCTGAAGGCGGAGGACCCAGAGCCGGAGGCGGCCCAGAGTGTGGACTGGGCGGCTGTGGGCCTGTCGGAGGCGGACCAACCTGACCGGGAGGTGACGGAAACTGGCCTGGTGGCGGTGGGGCCATCAACGGGCTGCCGGGCTGTGGGCCCATTCCGGGATTCAGCGGACCCGGCCCGGTTGAGGGCGGAGGCGGGGGAGGCCCTGGTGGGGCGGGAAAAGAACCGACACCAGGAGGTTGAGCGGCAAAAGGATGACCTGGCGGTGGTGGAGGGTGAGGTCCAAATCCGGCCCCTGGCGGTGAGTCCATCGGCGGCAGCTGGATGACGCTCTGACAGTGGGGGCAGGCGACCTGTTGGCCTCCAAAACTGGAGTCAATCTCAAACTGCCCGGAACAGTGAGGGCAGGCGAACTGCGCAAGAGCCATAAGACTGTCAGACCCAAGAGGGTCAGGCCACGGTTGCTGCGAGGAGGTTTCAATCAGGGTCCAAAAATCGCACGGAGCAAGACGGTCCGCTCAATCAGTTGCGACCGGTTAGGGACACCTCAGCGATGAGGCCATCAAGGCCACGCGGCATCGGATCGCGTATAAGGTGGCCTGTGTTTTTGTGGTGGGTTGTGTCGATTCAGGCTGCAAATCCAACGGCCAGAACCGCTCCGTTTGTCGACTTAGCGGCAATCCAAAGCCAGCAATTGTTGAAGCCCCAACAACTTTCCAAGCCAAGAGTGGTGTGCCTGGCGATCCGACAGGGCTGCCAACACCCCTTGTTGCAAGTCCAAAGAGTTGCCAAGGTTGGAAGCTTCGGCAACTCAGAAAACGTGTTGAATCCTCGGTGAGATCCCTTGAGTGAGATCCCTTGAGTGAGATCCCTTGAGTGAGATCCCTTGAGTGAGATCCCTTG
>CAZYKP010000052.1:40378-58089 GCA_964648025.1 uncultured Pirellulales bacterium
AGTGAGATCTCTTGAGTGGGATCCCTTGAGTGGGATCGGTGGGGTGGAGCCGTCCACCCGGGGCTGTCGTCTTGGTGGGCATACTTCCGTTCTCACCACCCACTCGTTAGCCTGAATCATGGCTGTGTGGGTGTCAACCCACAGTGCTGCATCAGATCACAGGTCCCGCTTTCTTTTGCTGTCCGTTTGTCTTTGACCATTCTCCTATGGCACTGCTTGTTGTTGATCGGATCACCAAGCGGTTTGGGCCGGAACCTATCTTGGCCGGTGTTTCCTTTGAGGTTTATGCCGGTGAGAAGCTCTCGCTGGTTGGCCCCAACGGCGCGGGCAAATCCACCCTAATGCGGATCTTGGCCGGCGAGGAAGAGCTTGACAGCGGTCGGATTGAACGATCCGAGTCGGTCACCATGGCCTACTTGGAGCAACACCCCGAGTTTTCTGCCGGCCAAACGCTCTGGGAGGTGGCCCAGGATGGTGTCAGCCGCCAACTCGCCCTGGTCAAGCAAGCAGAGCAAGTCGCTGCCGAGCTGGCCAAGGTCTCCGACCCGCGAGACCACGACCGCCTGGCTCAACAGTACGATCGGCTCCAGCACCAATTAGAACGGGATGACGCCTACAATCTGGATCGCCAGATCGAGCAAGTCCTCGAGGGATTGGGCTTTCGAAACGAGGCCTATCACCAAGATGTGACTACCCTCAGCGGAGGCCAGCAGAACCGCGCTCTGCTGGCGCGATTGCTGCTGACCGGTGCCGACTTGCTCCTGTTGGACGAACCATCCAACCACCTCGACATCGACGCCACTGAGTGGCTGGAGAACTACCTGGCCGCCAGCCGCCAGGCGTTGATCTTGGTGAGCCACGACCGCTATTTTTTAGACAAAGTCACCACGAGAACTTTGGAGCTGTTTCACGGGACTGTCGATACCTATCCAGGCAATTTCAGCGCGTACTGGAAGCAAAAAGCCGAGCGGTTGAAAGTTCAACAGCGAACCTTTGAGAAACAACAAGAGGAGATTGCCAAAGCCGAGGATTTCATTCGCCGCAACTTCCATGGGCAAAAGCACGCTCAGGCCAAGGACCGCGAAAAGAAGCTCGCGCGGATTGAACGTGTCGAGCCACCGCGTGAGATCACAACCCCTCCGATGGGCCTGCCCAAGGTCGATCGCTGCGGTGACATTGTCTTTCGGGTCGAGGACTTGGCCAAGAGTTACGACCGCGGGCTGTTCTCAGGTCTGACCTTCGATGTCGAACGGGGGCAACGCTGGGGTATCCTCGGTCCCAATGGGACCGGCAAGACGACTCTGTTGCGTTGTTTGATCGGTGAGGTCACGCCGGATACTGGCTCGGTTCGTTTGGGCACCGGAGTCAAGGTGGCCTACTACGACCAGATGCTCAAAAGCTTGCCGGATGATACTGAGGTGGTCGAGGCAATCCGCCCACCCCACAAAGAGTTCAACGAGCAACAACGACGCGACATGCTGGCGCGTTTTGGGCTGCAGGGCGATATCGTCTTTCAGCCTGTCAGCAGTCTCTCCGGGGGAGAGCGGAGTCGCGCGGCCCTGGCCCGGCTGGCAACCTTGGATGCGAATGTGCTCCTGCTCGACGAGCCAACCAACCACCTTGATTTGTGGGCTCGAGACTCGTTGGAACGCACCATGCTCTCCTATGAGGGAACGTTGGTCTTTGTCAGCCACGACCGCTATTTTCTCAACCGTGTGGCCGATCATCTGCTGGTCGTTGAGCCAGGACGATTTCGGGTCATCGAGGGCGGCTACGATACTTACCAGCATTTCATTCAAGAAGGACTCGCCGCTGAGGCCCGCGTTGCCGAGCCAAGCCGTCGATCCTCTGGGGGGTCCTCAAGTTCGACTTCCTCGCGTTCCAGTTCGACTTCCTCGGGCACCTCACCGGTGGGCGGTGCTGCGGCTGGCAGGCAAAAGGGTGACCGGGCCGAGAATGGCAAAAAGCGAAAGCGAAAATTCCCCTACCGCAAAATCACCGATCTGGAGGCCGAGATCCTTGATCGGGAGCTGGAAATCGAAGACCTGCAGACCAAACTCATCGACCCGGCTGTACTTCGCAACGGCGACAGCGTCCGGGAAATCCAGCAAGAGCTCCAGGCTGCCCAGGCCGCTCTGGAGCACCTTTACGAACATTGGGAAGAAGCCACCGAGTTGAACTAACAGTCGTTGCAATGAGACAGCACCCCAAAAGTTCCTGTCACTGCCATGCAACCCGCGAGCTGCACAGTCCCACATGTCGGCCCTGTCCCCTGAAAACTTGTCTCTCTGAAAACTTGTCTCCCTGAAAACTTGTCTCCCTGAAAACTTGTGGCCAACCAGATGGTGGTGCTTGGGCTTTTGCGGTTCAGTGAACCCTTACTCAGTCAGCAGCCGTCCGATGATTCGCTGTTCCAAAGCAGGGTCCCGACCCAGCGGAATCCACCCGGCGGTCGGCTCGGGGCCAGCAACGGGCTCCCGAAAACCTTCCAGTGAATCGGCATAGCTAAAGGTTGCTTCGCCTGGGGAAAGTGATTGAGGTTGTCGGACTTCCTCAAGCTCCTTGAAAACCTTCACCTCCACAAGATACCCCTCGGCTGTTGGCCTCACAGAAACCAGGGCCAGTCGGCGGATGGACTGAAGTGTCGCCTCCCGCCGATTTCGGAAGCCGACTGAGTCCCCACGCCAGGGTTCAAGAAGTGTCGCCCCAACAGTTGGCGCAGTCTCAATCACCCCTGGTGTGCTTGCAGCTCCCTGCCCGGTAGGGCGTTGCTCTCGCCTGATGCGAAAATAGTCCCCAACGATCAGAACGAGTCTCTCCCAAACGACATTGGGATCGGCTGCCGGCACGAGCACCGGATTAGGGTATTTGACAGGTCCTTGGAACAGATGTCGCAGCGGCCCCGGCGCCCAAGGGCCGGGATTGACGGTCGTGATCGACTGCGTGCAGCCAGCCAGCAGCACCAACGCCAGCATGGTCGTGCCCAGCCACCTCATCCAGACTGGAAAACCGTCCTCAGCTGGTGATTTCTGGTTTGCTGGTGAGTTGCGGTTCAGCATGAACCTCTCAGCTCTTTTGGGGGACGATTCCTACTGGGGGACGGTCGGGCAGGATTCTGTGATTCTGGCCCAAAAAGCAGCCAACGATCACGGTTTTCCGAACTGCGGCATTCTGAACCGCGGTTTTCTGACGCGCGGTTTTCTGAACCGCGGTTTTCTGAAGTGCCCTTGTGTCAAGGTTTGCCAAGTGGGTCTTCCTAGAAAGCAGCAGGTTGTCACCCCCAGACGTTTCTGACAAGGTCACTTTCGACACGAGTCTGCCCCCAACACGAGTTTTCCGCAGCGGGTCTTCGAGCAGCCGACCAGCACCTTCCATGTTTTGGCTGCGGGACTTCAAAGAGCCAACGTCAGGTTTGCAGAACCTCAGGAGCTCGCGAAGGACCACGCGTTTTTCCCGCGGTCAGTCGAGCGTTTCCAGGACGATTGTGATGCCCGAGCCCTCCCGATCCCGTGTTCTTGTGACCTCAACTGTGCTTCACCAGGGAGAGTGGCCCTATGTCGAGATCCTGCAGCGAGCTGGTTTGGAAGTGCAGCTGGCTGATTGTCCCGGCAAGGTGCTCACTGAAACCGAGCTGCTTGCGGCCCTTGCTGGGATGACCTCGGTAGTCGCCAGTGTCGAGCCCTACACAAGACGTGTCTTGCAGCAGTCGCAGGTTGCCGTGATCGCTCGTGTGGGCGTGGGGTACGACGCGATCGATGTGACTGCGGCCAATGATCACTCGGTGGCTGTGACGATCACCCCCGGGGCCAATCATCAATCGGTCGCGGAAACCACCATCGCCTTGCTGACGGGCATCTCTCGGGGTTTTCCGCAACGCGACCACGCTGTCCGCTTAGGACGTTGGCGCCAGGGGATGCTCCCGCGTCTGGCCGGACAGACTTTGGGCCTGCTGGGGCTGGGGCGTGCTGGAAGAGCGGTGGTCCCCAAAGCTCTTGGGTTGGGCCTGAAGGTCGTCGGCAGTGATCCTTTGACCAATCCGGAGATGGCTCGAAGCTTGAACATCGAATTGGTCTCGCAAGATCAATTACTGGCCCAAAGTGATATCGTCAGCCTCCATTTGCCAGCAACGAAAGAGACAGCCAATCTCATCAACCGCCAGACCCTCCAGCAGATGAAGCCAGGGTCCGTGCTGATCAACACCTCACGCGGGGCCTTGGTCGATGAGGAGGCGCTTGCTGAGGCCCTCGCCCAGGGGCACCTCCTGGGTGCAGGGCTGGATGTCTTCCAAGTAGAACCTCCACCACCAGACCACCCCCTGCTTCAACTCGACAACGTCCTGCTGAGCCCTCATGTGGCCGGTTTAGACTTGGAATCGCTGACCGAAATGAGCAACATGGCTGCCCAGTCGATTGTCGATCTTTTCCAAGGGCGTTGGCCGGAGCAGCAGCTGGTCAACCCTGAGATCCGCGGTCGATGGTCCTGGGATCGACCTCTTGCCAGCCGCTGAGATCGACATTCGCCAAGGCATCAACTCCAGTGTTGCAGGTTGTGGCAGAGACCCCTCCCTGGAAGGCCTCGAGACAGGAGATTCTGCAGCATCTTGGGGGACCAGGCCACTCTGGGAGAGTCCAACTCACCAACAGGTCGAGGGACCGCTGCCCAAGAAGCATTCAGCCCGCACTGGCCTTCCCAAGTCGGTCAGTCCGAAACCTCGTCAAGTTCGTAGAGTTGTTCAGCCTGAAACGTTGTCAATTATGAAGCCCTGTCAAAGCAAAAGCCGTGGGCTGCCTAATTGACCGGCAGCACACGGCAAAGTGGGATTAGCAAGCGATCAAGACGTGTCAGCCAAGACCTTGGGGTTAGCTTGGCATGATCGAGCCGGAGGGTGCTCAGGCTTGGAACGAGGAGCCGCAACCGCAGGTCTTGACAGCGTTGGGGTTGTCCACGCGGAATTTGGGCTGGGTGAGGTCAGGTGGGTAATCGACAACAGCGCCATCCAAGTAAAGGGCGCTCTTCTTGTCAACGATCACCTTGACGCCGTGGTACTCGTAGACGGAATCAAGTTTCTCGTCCAGATCTGTGGTGGGGAGCAGCTCGTAGGAAAACCCGCTGCAGCCACCACCCACAACGCTAATGCGAAGCATGGAGTCCGATTCGATCCCATGTTCTTCACAGAATTTTTTGAAGCCGACAGCGGCACGCTCGGTTAAAGTGACAGCCATGTTGATCAGTCCTTTTGAGGCTCTGAGACGATCGAATTCAGAGTGTAGAAGCCACGCACTGGGGACGGATTTTATCACCCTCTTCTGAGAAAATTATATCGATTGGCATCGTATGGGAAGAGGGTTTTCCCACAAGCTCGCTGCCGGTGAGCTCTGAGCTTCGAATCTCCTGCGGAAAGACGATTAAGAAACCATCGCTCGCAGGCGATCGACCGCTGCATGGAGTTGGCCGACAGCAAGGTCAATCTCCTCCTCGGTGCTCAACCGGCCAACGCCAAAGCGAAGGCTGGCCCTGACTCGGTCTTCGGGAAACCCCAACGCCTGAAGCACATGGCTCGGTTCGGCATCGGCGGCAGTACAGGCACTGCCGCTGCTGACGCAAACTCGCCCCGTGTTGAGCATCAGCGCCTCTCCGTCGACACCTGGGAAGCTCACGTTGAGGTTGTTGTAGAGACGTCGTTCTCCCTCTAAAGGAGGCCCATTGAGTTGGAGGTCGCCGATTTTGGTTTTCAGCCCTAGGTAGAGCCGATCACGCAGTCCTCGAAGGCGGACCATCTCCTCAGAGAGATCGTCCAGGCAAAAGCCTAAAGCAGCCGCAAACCCGACGATCAAAGCCGTCGGTAATGTTCCGCTGCGTCGGCCTTCCTGTTGACCACCCCCGTCGATCTGCGACTCCAACCGCACTCTTGGCGAGCCCTGGCGAATGTACAGCGCACCCATGCCGGGCGGACCATAAATCTTGTGTGAACTGAAGCTCAGCAAGTCGACACCGAGGTCTCGAACATCCAAGGGGATTTTCCCAACTGCCTGAGTCGCGTCTGTGTGCAGCAGGACGCCTTGGCGGTGGCAGATCTCGGCAATCTCAGCAAGCGGCTGAAGGGTGCCGATTTCGTTGTTGGCCAGCATCACCGAGACCAAACAGGTCTCCGGTCGGATCGCCTCGGCAACTTGCTGGGCCGACAACACCCCTTGGTCATCGACCGGCAAAAGGGTGAGTTGGTGACCCCGCTTCTGAAGTTTCCGCAGGGGGTCCAGAACCGCACGGTGTTCGGTCGCTACGCTCACAAGATGATCGCCGCGGCGGCGCTTTCGCATGGCGACACCCTTGATCGCCAAGTTGTTGCTTTCGGTGGCTCCGCTGGTGAAGACAATTTCCTCACTGCGGGCTCCGAGACCCTCGGCGATTTGGGCCCGTGCGTGATCCACCGCCAAACGAGCTCGATGACCAACTTGATGCAGGCTGCCGCTGTTGCCAAATGCTGTGGTCAAGTACGGTAGCATCTGTTCAGCCACCCGCAGATCCATCGGGGTCGTCGCGTGGTAGTCCAGGTAGATGGGTGGTTCTTCAGCCACGCTGGGCACTTCTTCTCTCACTCGTCTCGTATCATTCCCTTTCAGTGCGGTCCTCGGGCTCCTGTCTTGGAGGTTCAGTTCCGTTGGTTGGGTTTTTGCCCGGTTGAGTGTTGTTGGTTGAGTGTTGTTGATTAAGTGTCGTTGGTTGCGTCTTCTTGGCGGTCGGCGTGGGAGCGATCTTGCTTCTCCGCTAGCATTCTAGGCTGCTGATAACTCACTCACTAGGACGAAATGCAAAGACAAGCCTGGGCAAGTCAATGCCGGATTGTCAGTTTGCTGGTGCTCCTGGAGGGCTCGTTCTGTGTGCGGGCGTTGTTTGAGGTCGGGGACGCTTGGGTTTGAGCGGCTTGGGCCTTGGGAAGCTCCGTTGACTGTTGTTTCCGTCTCTGCTACATCTCCGCCCGCTGTGCGGCGAATTCTCTTTGGTCGACATCCTCGGCACAGCAAGTTGAGCAGAAATGCTGATCTGCGTCGGGGTGCCGGTTCTTTTGTCCCCAATGTTGGGGTGAGGCGTGAGCGAACTGATGGCCATGTGCTGTTCATATGTCGAGCCCATGCCGAACACTCCGCGGAGGCGTTTGCAGGCGGAGACCAAATCCTTCACCGGGAGCAGGCGAGATTCCAGCCGAGCGGGAACCTGGGCGCAAGCGTTCCGACTTCACTTCCAGGGCTGGAAATTTTCCAAGTGCGGTTTGCTGTCCCAAACTCAGCGTAGTGGGGAGCTTGGGTTACGCAAGCTCTACGAACCGAGCAAGTCCAGCAAGGTAAGCAGGTTTCATCCGTGGTGGTACGGCTACGCGGTCTGTTGCGTGCTTTGCTGGTCTGGGGCTGCTCCGGCGTTTGGACAAAAGAGTTTGTTTACCGTCCCGAACTTTGGGGAAACCACAGTCGATCCGCTTTCGGCTGGTGTCCAACCCAACGTCGGCCGCCCTGGGGAGTTTCAATCCCTGACGGGTCGCTATCCACCGACGCCGGGGAGGCCGTCGACGACCGCAACGCAGGCTGCGGCCGCTCCGTCGGCGATGAATCGGGTGGCTGGCAACCCGCCAACTGCAGGTTCCCCGGCGGCAGCATTTGACCCGTTTTCCACATCGCCGCTTTCACTTCCACGCGTTGGGATGTTTCAGTCCGCCGATCCTTCTGCCCCCGTTCCCGACCCTTTTTTTCAGGGTGGAGCTGGAGCGGCTCCGGCGCTTCCCGACTATCCGTCGGTGCCCCCAGGCGATTGGGACCCGTATTCCGACCCCGTGGTCGTTGACGGGTCCGAGTTTTTCGTCATCCCACAGGGGTGGCAGGATTTCCGGTTTGTCTATACCTACCTGCCTAGATTCGGCAGTGGGTCGGAATTTGGTCTGCAGTCTTTCGATTTCAGCGGCGAAATCGCCTTCAACCCGCTGCAAACTCAGGCTCCGTTGTTGATCCGCCCCGGTCTCACCATCAACTTGCTCGACGGCCCCGCCAACACCCCCCTCTCCAACGATGTGTACGACGTCTACGTTGGCCTGCAGTGGCAACCTCGGATCGGACCAAGGCTGGCCTTCGACTTGGAGTTCCGCCCAACGCTGGCAACGGACTTCAACGATATCACAGGGGACTCGTTTCGCTACCCAGCACGGGCAGCAGGTATTTTCTCCGTCAATCCTCAACTTGACGTGGTTCTTGGTGTTGCCTTTCTGGATTTGGTCGAAACGGACTTTCTTCCCATTGCTGGGGTTCGCTGGCAAATCGGACCAGATACGACTGTCGAGTTGCTCTTTCCCCGCCCGCGGTACCGGCGGCGATTTGGGGTGCTGATGAATCGGGACCTCGCCTGGTATGTGGCAGGGGAATTTGCTGCTGCAGCTTGGAGGTACCGTGATGTGGGTGTCACCGATACGGTGGAGTACCAGGATCTCAGGGTTTTGGTCGGTCTGGAACTGGCAACTGTGCAGGGCCGCACGGCCTTTGTGGAGTTTGGCTACGCTTTCAGTCGTGAACTGATCTTTGCCAACCAGCCTGACCAACGTCCCGAGGACACTCTGCTGCTGCGTGGCGGCTTCTCCTTTTAGGACGACAATCTGACTCACTGCTTTCGGGTCGGCTGCGTTTTTGGTAAATCCTTCTTTTTGACTTAGTGGTTTGTTTGTCCTGAGGGTCTCTCAAGCTGGTTCCCTTGGTTGGACGACACAAAGAGAGTTCTTCGGAAGAACGGGCAGTACGAAGGCAAGGGATCCATCAGCCAAACGCGAAAGGCAAAGGTGCCGGGGAGTGGCGTCTGTGAACACATTTCGCTTTGGGCTAGTGGTCCGTCAAGGAAGATTTGACGGATGGGATAGCAGGCTTCTCGCAAGGGAAATGCGTCATGCCGTCGGACAATCTTTCCAGGACAATCGACTAGGCCAAGTGAGATTTGGGAGCGCTGTGGAGTTTGTGTTTGCCGGCTTGCTCGTGGCCTGGTGCACAGGGCCGGCAATCGGACGAGAAGCTCAGTCAAGTTTTTTCTCCACGGGCAACCCAAGTTCGGTCGTCAGCCCAGGCCCGAACGGCAGCACAACCGATCGAACCTTCGTCGGCGAAGAATCCTTGTTCTCGGCGGCTCACTTCGGCGGAAAGACGATTCCCTCTGCAGGGTTTCCGCAGCAGCCCTTCGCACAGGAGTTGCCTGAGCAGGTCAGCACGGATCCCCCGTTGGTAGTTCTGCCCGACCGTGGGGTGCCAGAGCCTGCCGCGGATGCCTCTCCGGCTTGGCACCGGCTGTTCGTTCGAACGACCTTCGACGTGAGGCTGATTCTGGCGGAGCCTGGAGTCGACAGCATCGAGATGACCGACGTGAACCTGAGCACGTCCTTGGCGTTGCCTTGGTCAACGCCTGAAAACGCTTGGGTTGTGACGCCAGGCTTTTTTATTCACTTTTGGGAAGGTCCGACCTCGGTGGATCTGCCCGAAACCCTTTATGACACTTGGGTCGACCTCACCTGGCGGGCGAAATGGAGCCCCCGACTCAGAAGCAACATCGGCGTTGCCGTGGGCGTTTACAGTGACTTTGAGGCGACCGATAGCGATGCCATCCGCATCACCGGTCGTGCGTTGGTCAACTATCAGTGGGACTCCCAACTTGAGTTGACCTTTGGGATCGTCTACCTCGACCGCGCCAGCATCAGCCTCCTGCCCGTGATCGGGTTGATCTGGACTCCCTCCGACTACTGGCGTGTCGAACTGGTTGCCCCCCGTCCCCGTATCGCCCGACGAGTCCACCGTCACGGTAAGTCCAGCGGTTGGCTCTACTTGGGCGGGGAATTCGGCGGCGGCAGTTGGCAGATCGAACGAACCGGGGGAGCTACCACCATTATGGACTACAATGACTATCGGCTCCTCTTTGGCTATGAATGGCAGGGGCGAGGCCGGCTCAGAGCAAGGGCTGAATTGGGCTACGTCTTCTGGCGAGAAATCGATCTGTCCGATGCTGGCGATCTCGACCTCGACGATGCCCTGATGCTTCGAGCTGGGGTAACGTTTTAAGCGAAGCTTCTGATGGGGCAGTCGAGGAGGTTGATTTGAGGAACCCTGCCTGAGTGTGGACTGAGGGGTTGCATTTTGCTGCATGCCGACCAAGCTATCCTCGAGTGCGTATCCGATGCTATCTCGTTGGTGGGGATGCTCGGCTGCGGCTGCCGTTGAGGTCGGCGTTGTCTTCTGCCAGATACTCTTCTGCCAGATGCTTTTCTGCCAGAAACTCTTCTTCCAGAACATGTCGTCTCGAAGGGACGCCCTTGGCAACAGTTCTGTGACCACCTGTGGGGTCGGGTAGCCTCAGTCGCGAAGGGCACGCTGCCCAGCGAGCAAGCTTTTCTCCTTTGGGCCAAAGCCTGCCCGTCCAATGTTACTACCTTGCCCCAACCAACATGGGCCCAACCGATCTGTGGGCTCAACCGGAACGCTAAGGAAGAGATTCCCGATCAGGACATTTCCCCGACTTTGCCCGAGCTCCTCACAAGCCGCGGTCTCACAGGCCACGGTCTCACAGGCCACGGTCTCACAGGCCACGGTCTCACAGGCCACGGTCTCACAGGCCACTGTGGCAGTCCAACCGGAATTCGTCTGCCCGGGACCCCGGGATGGTTCCCGCTCTAGGCTGAAACGTCTACCTCTCCTGATTCATGGCGCCCGATGACCCCACCGAAGCGACCTTCCCGTTTCTGGCTTTCTGCAAGCGTTGTCTGTCTGCAGATCACTGTGGCCCTGCAATGTCTTGGGCTGGCCAGTGCCCAGTGGCGGTTTGGAAGCCCGATGGCCGAGTGGTTGTATTTGGATGTCTTCCAAAATCCCCCTCTGGATGGCTGGCTGCTTGATGACGCAGATTCTCTGCAAGAACCGCTCCCTGGTGAATTCGGTTCCGAGCGAACTCCCCCTCCAGGACCTTCTCTGGACGAGCCTTCCGCGGAAACAACGCCCTTGGGTGAGTTGTTGACGATTCGAATGGACCAGATTGTGGCTGTGCTTCTGGTCTGCTCGGCCGTGGTGACTTTGTTTCGCCCTGGGTGGCTGGTGCTGGTGCCGGTGGCTTTCTGGCAGGTCGCCGTTGCGCTGGCCTCTTGGCAACGCGGGGGGCACTTTCTGGACGAGTTGACGATCTTCGCCCAGGCGACGCGGATTTTTGCTCCCCTGGCTCTCGCAAGGCTGGCATCGCTTCGCCAAAATGCTCCCGACAATCGCCTTCTCGATTCGAGTGTGATCGTCCTCTTGCGGTATGCTGCCGCGGCAACCTTTATTGCCCACGGGATCGAAGCCATCTGCCAGAATGGCGTTTTTTTAGATTACCTGCTTGGCACGTCGCGGGAGTGGTTTGGGGTCGCCCTCAGTGAAACGACCGCCCGGTGGATTCTGTGGGTCATCGGTGTTCAGGATCTGCTCATCGGGCATTTGTTGATTCTGGCTCGGCTGCGGTCGGTGGCCCTGTGGATGGCCCTTTGGGGGTTTGTCACTGCCGCCAGCCGCATCACACACGCTGGCTGGCCTGCCTATCACGAAGTGCTGATGCGAACTGCCAACGGTGGTGTTCCTCTGGCCTTGGCCCTTGTATGGTGGCATTCTCATCGGGTTGGGACCGCCGGAGAGGATCCTGATCAGCGACCGTCTTCTGAGCTTTCGGTTCGCTGAACCTCTCAAGAGTCTCTCGAGCTACTGGGGAGCTGACACCATGATTTCTCGACTCCGTCACAGCTGGCCTGTCGTCTTAGTTCTCGTGCTGAGCATGAGCTACTGGGCCACTGTCAACCTCTTGGGAAAGCCCAACAACCCACCAGGAGCCGATCTGGAGGGGACCAATCCGGCTCAGTGGCGGTTGATTTGGAAGGACGATCCTTCCACTCGGGCGACGGTATCCTGGAGTACCGCCCAGGCCGGTCGTGAGCATGTCGTGTACTACGACACAGAAAGCCGCAGCGGAAAGCTGGCCAAGTATGCCTTCCAGCAAAAAGCTCAGCGAAACGGACCCTATAGCGGCTCGGGCAGCCCGCCGATTTCCTTCCATCATACGCTGCTGAGCGGATTGAAACCCAATACCATCTATTACCTCGTCATTTCTAGTGACGGCAGGATCTCCCCGGAGTTCCACTTTCGCACAGCGTCACGTGAGGATGTCCCCGCCAAACTGATTTACGGGGGTGATTCCCGCAGCGACCGCCAAGCTCGCAGGGAGGTCAATCGGAGGATTCGCAAACTTGCCAACCAGGACGAACAGGCCTTAGCTTTTGCTCATGGGGGAGATTACATTGCCAGCGGCCGAAGTTGGTCGCAATGGAGTGCTTGGCTGACTGATTGGGAACTGACTGTTGGACCTGGGAACCGGTTACTGCCGATTGTTCCGGCGCGAGGCAACCACGACAAAGGCCCGCTGTTTAACGAGGTCTTTGACTTTCCGGCAGAAGACCAAAACTATTACGCCCTCGATTTGACTCCCCAAATTCGGCTGATCAACTTGAACACCAACATCAGTCATGGAGGTGATCAACGGACGTGGCTGGCTGAGGAGTTGAGTTCCTCGCGGTCCAAGCATCGCTGGTTGGTGGTCAACTACCACCGGCCGGCTTTTCCGGCTGTCAAGGCATCAGGAGCAGCCTTACAGCACTGGGTGCCTCTCTTTGAGAAGTATCACGTCGACCTTGTCTTGGAGAGTGACGGGCACACTATCAAGCGGACCGCACCGATCCGCAATGGCAAGATCGACCCCACCGGAGTCAGGTATCTCGGGGAAGGTGGGCTTGGTGTACCACAACGACGGCCCGATGGAAGCCGTTGGTATTTTCAAGGGGATGGAAAGGTTGGCCGCGGCCATCACGTTCAGGTGTTGCACTTCGCTCAGGAGAGCCTTCAAGCGGAGACGATTTTGCTCTCAGGCCAGACCTTCGACAGCGTCACCCTCAAGCCTCGGCAAGACCAACATATCCCGACAGACTGAACCCCTCCATGCCTGTGGTTCCCGGGAAACAGACGTCCAAGTCAGATCACTTAGGAGGTTCAGTTGTGGGGGCTTGCAGGTCCACTTCTGCCTTGAGGCCCTCAGGCTGAGCATCCCCAAGGGTCAGAGTCCTCCAAACGGTCTCGGAGTCGCCAAGCTTTGGTGGGAAGAACATGGCAGCAAGCCTGGTGAATCTTCTTGGGCAAGTCACCGTCTACGACGTGATCCTTTTCGTCGTTCAGACGGTGATGTTGGGCATCTTTGTTAGTCTGTGCGTGGCCAGCCTCTGGGCGCTCTGGGCCAATCCTCCGCAGTGGTTCTTCGGGGCCCTAGCTGGGGCCGTGCTGGTTGGCTTGGCTTGGGCGGCAGTCGGCTCAGTGGTGGTCTGGTACTTCACTGACGAGGCCGACCCCGAGTTTTACCTGCGTCGGGTTTCGGCAGCTTGGTCCTTCTTTATCACCGTGCTCTGCCTGCTTTCGCTGACAGGGGGTCTGATCGGTGGTTTTGCCGCCTCGTTTCTCTTCGGAGAACTTCCCTCCGAGAAGACACACAAGCGACAAAGGCAAGCCAAGTCGACTCATCAGCCTGCGACGCAGAAAACAGCGACTGCCAGCCAAGATGCCCCGCACCGCCACCAAGAGCACGCCGGACCAGTCGCCAAGAACGAGCCAGAGTCGGAGGATCCTGCTCAGCCGAAGCGAGCTGCCGGCAGTCAGCCTGAGACGAGCTAACACCACAGCAGACATCCGGCTGCCTTGGGATCAGTCATTCTCGGTGAGCAAACGAGCGACCACCAGGCCAACAGCACCTCCGGCGATCGCCCCGATGATCGCCCAGGCGAGCCCTGGGCTCAACGTCAACGGTTGCCAACTCAACAGAGGTCGCAGATCCAGATTCTCGCTCAAGGGAAGCAGGGAAGCCAACCACCCAAGCAACCCGCCCCCCAGCAATCCAATCCCCCCTCCTAGGGGAAGGGCCGAAGCAGACCGATTGACCGGCTCAATCAGGGTTCGAGGCTTGTTGCGACTTGCACGTGTGGCTTTCTCGCCTAAGCTTGCCGTGCGACTCTCGGTGAGGGTCCCTTCCTCGCTGATCGTTGGTGGGGCGGTTTTGGGGGTAGGCCGGTTATGGCGGTTTGTTGCCGGACTGAGCCCGACCCGGGGGACGACATAGCGATTCAGATCTGCGACGACTTCCTCCATGGATTGGTAGCGTTGCCGAGGCTCTTTGGCGAGCATCTTCTTGAAGACCAATTCCAAGGTCGCTGGGGCATCGGGGCAAGCCGCCTGCAGAGACGGAGTCGGCTGGGTCTGATGAGCTTGGAGGGTCTTGGTGGGACTGTCACGCTCGTAAGGCCCTCGTCCTGTCAGCAAGAAGTACAGGGTGCAACCCAGAGAGTAAATATCCGCTCGATTGTCGGCTTGCCGAGCATCGGCAAATTGCTCAGGTGCCATGAAATCCGGCGTGCCTAAAACGGTATCTCGGGTCGTCAGGGGCTGCGAAACGTCGCTGTGCAGTGTTCCCGCCAAGGCATGGGATTCAAAGCGGACCAGGCCCAGGTCAAGAATCTTGACCACTCCGCGAGTATCGACAAGCAGGTTGCCAGGCTTCACATCGCGATGCACCAAGTGCTGCGCATGGGCATGAACCAGTCCTTGGGCAGCCTGCATGATGTAATCAACTGCCTCAGCAACCGGCAGAGGGCCCTCTCGGCGAACTTGCTGGTCGAGATTGACCCCGTCAACGTACTCCAGCACAAGATAGCTTGAGGTTCCGTCGTGACAGGCGTCGTAGGCAGCGACGATGTTGGGATGATTCAGTTTGGCCACCGCGCGGACTTCCCGATCAAACCGTTGGGCTTCCTCACCAGGCTGATCGCCCGGATGCCGCCGCAGCACTTTTAAGGCCACGATTTGATCCGAACCATCCCGACGGGCCTTGAAGACCTCGGCCATCCCGCCGGCGCCAAGGCGATCCAAAACCAGATATTCTCCATATCGCAGTTCGTGATTCCGTCCTTGTCTCAGAACAGCCAGTTGGTGGTCAGTCAACCAGCCCCTCTGACGGGCCCAGGTCAACAGGGCATCACCATTGGGGAGTTGGCCGGAGGCAAGGGCCTTGCGAAAGGCGCTCTCCACCGCCGAGGGTAAAAGCCCCAATTCGGCCAAGACCGCCGCAGTATCATAGGCTGACAAATCCGCCGGCAGAGGATACCCCGGAGCCTGTTCCACAGGAGGGGCCATCGGCTCTTCGGCTGGCCGTTGGGGGAAGCGATTCCCGTACGAAGAGCCCGTGGCTGGTGCAGCCTGATTCGGAGCCGGAGCCGGAGAGCTGGTGCTTGCAGCGCCCGACGATGGCCCCGACCAACTCTCTGAACCCCCCGATCCGGGGTATCCTCGGGTCGGCCCGACAGCGGCTCGCTCTTCACCAGAGCTCCTTGTGGTCGGACCGGTCTGAGCGAGGCCACCATCGAAATTGCTCTCGAACCATTTGTCGATGGCATCCCGGTGAAACCGTAATTCGCCCAGGATTCGCTGACAGGGGATTTGTCCGGCCGTAGCCAGTGGTTCCAAAGACTCCGCTGGCATTTGGAGATATTCGGCCAACTGCTCGAGGGTCATCACCTTGGGCGGTGTCGGACGGCGGGTCTTTTTCTTTCCTTTGCGGGTGCGTTTCTCTCGTGGTTCGCCTCGAGTTCGCGAGGTGGACTCCTCAGCGTTGGAAGCCAAGTCTGCACCGAGCTCCGATTCGGCGTTGGCACCGCCGTTGGCACGAGGGGTCGATTCCGAAGCCGCTGAGGGAGCTTCCAGCTGCTCCGGGCTCTCCAGCTGAGCCAAGGAGGCCAATTCGTCCTGGACTGGCTGAGGTTGCTTGTGGATGGCTTGGTCGGTCGGTCCTTGGCTCAACAACCCCACAGAAAGCTGACTCAGCTCGTCTGGACCCGAGCTGCCCGCGCCGGCGAGGCTTTCTGCGCTTGGCCCAGAGTCAGTTAGCCCAGAGTCAGTTCGCCCAGAGTCAGTTCGCCCAGAGTCTACCTTCAGTCCACCGGCATCGTCGGGCTTGCCCTGAGCGTTCTGCGCCTCAGCAGGATCTTGTGCTAAGCCTGCAGACAGTCGGTCTTCGCTGACCTGAGTTGTCGGTGGATGGCCTTGCAGGTCGGAGGACTGGTCCTGGACTGATAGGGTGATCTCGGGACCCTGGTCGGTGGCGATTGGGGCAACGACGGGAGAGGGATCGTCGGGGGTCTGGGTGTTGTCGAATTTTGGGGGCTCAAGCCCGGTGGAATCGGGCAAGTTCACCGTGGGCTTAGTCGGTTCGCTGATGGTGTCGGGCGCTGGCTGCTGGTAGGCGGGTGGTTTGGTGCGGCCCTTGAGCCATTGAGTGAGCACCTCCACGATCTCGGTGGCCGTCTGAAAGCGATCTTCGCGACGTTTGCCCATCATCTTGTGACAGGCGCGGACCAAGGCCAACGGAGTATCCGGCCTCAGCTCGCGGATACTGGTGGGTTGGTGATACAGATGCATGGCCAGTTTTTGCGCGAGGTTTCCGTCGGCAAAAGGCGGCTGGCCGGTGAGCAGATAATAAAAGGTGCAACCCAGGGAATAGATGTCTGTGCGAGCGTCGACATCGTGAGAGTCTTTGACTTGCTCGGGGGCGACATAATCGGCCGTGCCCAGGACTTTGCCGGTTCGATCAGTTGTGTAGCTGGTGGCATCTGGTGAGGTACTGCGAGCAAGCCCCAGATCAAGCAACTTCACTGTGTCTGTGTGGTCAACCAAAATGTTCGCAGGCTTGACATCCCGGTGGACTAAGCCGTGAGTGTGGGCGTGAGCCAACCCCCGTGCGGCCTGGCAGATGTAGTCGGCGGCTGTCTCAAAGGGCAGTGGACCTTCTCGCTCGACTTTCTGCTGGAGGTTCAAGCCCTCCACATATTCCATCACCAAGTAGTAGCGATCCGCCTCGGCATCTAAGTGAAAAGCACGGACAATGTGCGGATGGTCCAGTTGGGCCACCAGCCGGCTCTCATTGAGGAACCGATTCAGACGAGTGTCCTTTTCATGAGACATCCGAGGCAACACCTTGATGGCCACGCGACGGCGCATCAACTGGTGCTCAGCAAGGTAAACGCTGCTCATGCCCCCTGAGCCAATCCGGTCCAGCAGGCGGTACTTGCCCAGCACAAAGCCCCGCCAGCGGCCCCCCATCAACATTTTGGTTTGCCAAGGGGTGAGCAATTTTTCACCAAGCAAAAACAGTGCGAGTTGTTCAGCACCGTTTCGTCGTTTATCGCGGTCTGGGTTGGTTTCAAAGCGATGCAGTGCGTCGTCGAGGTCTTGCTCGTCGATCAGACCACTTCTGCGAACGGTGTTCGCATATGCCTCTGCTGTGGTGGGACTCTTGCCAAGGCCCGGGTTGTTGAGGCCTTCTACGAAGATGTTGTCCATGATGTTGGGGCACCTCAGCAGATTCATTCCGACAACGAATTCAATGCCCGACGCAGCGTCTTGACGCGAGGGCTTGTCCCACTGAGCTGAGGCCATTGTCTCAGCCCGCCAACTGACACGCTGACCCAACACACAGCTGGGCCGAGCCCCAAAGGTCATCCACCGTGGCTGGGCCTGCCGATGTGCCAGGCCTTCCGATGTACCAGGCCTTCCGATGTACCAGGCCTTCCGATGTACCAGGCCTTCCGATGTACC
>CAZYKP010000053.1:0-23122 GCA_964648025.1 uncultured Pirellulales bacterium
CAGGGCGTTTCGTTCGGCAATCCGGGCTTTTCGGTGGTGCCTCAGGCTGCCCCCTTGAGGTCATCACAAACAGGGGCAGACGGAAAGCCCTGGGTCGAAAACTTCTCCGAAGGTCAGTAGCAGGATTTGGTCGGGACGGGTTCTTTGAGAAGCACCTGATTTGGCAGGGCGGTGTTCTGGGTGCCAGGGAGTAGCTGTGACTGCCAGATGATGTGCCGAAAGGTTGGTGGAGCGCTTGCCGGCGAAGTTCCGAGGAGTTGCCCACCGCTCGGTCGAGAGATCTGCCCATGTGCGAGCCCTCGCGTGCTGTTTCTCCGGAATATCTCACGATCTTGCAGCAGAGGTACGCCCAGAGCGACGGAGCTGCTCATGATGAACTCTGGGAGTTGTATTATGTGTGCCTACGGCATCATGCACTCAGTTACGCCAGCGGAGATCCGGAAGCGGCTGATTGTGGGCTGGCCATCACCTACCAACAGCTGCAGAATCACCAGGCTACCGCATCCTATGATCCCACGGTGCCCTGGGTGCGGTTTGCTTTGCACCACCTTCGGCTGCGTGTGATTGACTGCCTTCGTCAACACTACCGCCGCCGCCGGCGCGAAGTCACCCTGAATCCGGAGCCCAGCCAAGCCATGGACGACGCACCTGAGGGAGCCTTGATGCGCGAAGA
The DNA here is from genome assembly GCA_964648025.1 of uncultured Pirellulales bacterium. Taxonomy (GTDB): domain Bacteria; phylum Planctomycetota; class Planctomycetia; order Pirellulales; family Pb10988; genus CAZYKP01. Next base: position 674 of record CAZYKP010000053.1, read on the forward strand.
GGAGGTTGCCCAGACGGCGGCGACTTTACAACAGATGCAGCAATGCCTCGGCCGCCTGGACCCCCATTTCCAAGAAATGCTACGACGACGCTTTGAGGATGGCGCGACTCTGCAGGAAGTAGCCGACGAGTTTGGCTACTCCCGTCCTGCAGGAGCGTGGAACCGCATCAACAGCCTGCTGCAGCGTCTCAAGCAGTGTCTGGAAGACTTCCCCCAACATTGAGGAATTGCTCAGAAAACGCACCACAATGGGGGCCTTTGGTTGCTGAGGTTCTCGGGAAAATCCCAAAAAGGATGGACAAAATCGCCAGCCTGGCGTCGTTTCGCTGTTGGACAGAGACCTTCACCTGCCCAAAACTCTCCCGGGTCCTCGACACCTCTGCGGGAGGTCAAGCTTTTGGGGAAAGTCCAGCCTCCACACAATTGGGGACCGATTGCGGGTCTGTCGAACTCCGGCCAGAATCGTGCAAAAAACTCAAGCTCGTGTGGCGTCACGGGCGATGCGACGGGCGACCAGCCGTTTTCAGGGTGTTGGTCGCTTTGTGGGGCCTCGTACAGGAGACCGAGCTAATGAACCCGATTGAGCTGGCCCTTTCCGATCTTCGTGAGGCTTTTGATCGCGACCCTGAGGAAGCTCTGGTCCGGGTTCAGTTGATCCTTCTGGATGAGTCCATCTGCCAAACACGGATCAATTTTCTGCGTGGCCTGTCCCTTGCACCAAGAGTCGACCCACTGACGCCTGACCAGCTCAATTTGAAGCAAACGCATCCCGAGCAAGCCAGGGGCCAACAGGGTCGTTCTCCGTTGGCACCGTCGGCAAATGACTGGACCCAAGAAAGTGGGGCCCAAGAAAGTCGGACCCAAGAAAGTCGGGCCCAAGAAAGTTGGGATCAAGAGAGTCGAGATTGGTTGGCCAAGCGGTTCCCCACGATTTACGAGTCGGTTCTGCAAAACCGATTGTGTCGGGACGTCCGTCAGCAACGGATCTCCCCAGAGCAAATTCTCGCGGCGATGTCTGATCCCGTAGCTCTGGAGGGCTTACATCGCCTCACTCTCGATCCCTTGGTTCCAGATGCCTCCACCGAAGCGGACCGTCGGGCCTCGCAGGAGACCGTTGCGGCGGGAAGTCTCACAACTGGCCTGGCCCGAATCACCGAGGCTTGGCAGCGTCATCAGTGGGAGCAGGTTCAGCAGATCCTCGACAAGTACGATGTGCTCTTTCATCTGTTGAGCTGGTCTGGAGTTGACCCCGCTCTGACGGATGCTTTTCGGGAATTCGTTCTCAGGCGTGTTCGCCAGCCACAACAGGAAAGCACTTTCCGAGCCGCCGCCGCGGTCTGGCTTAGGCAATTTCTCCAAGGTCGCGGCGTGACTCCCCTGAGAACGTTCACAGCCCGAGACTGGCCCGAGGTGATCGAGCGAAGCGTCCTGGTGGCCAGCTTGCAGCGACGTCCCGAGCACGAGCCCGATTGGGCCCAGCAGTTCCGCAACCATGCCCTCGACGCTTCCATTGGGAGTATCAAAGAACTGCGGAAGCTCGACCCGCCCAGTGACATCATCCACAACGAGAACTTCAACGCATTCCGACAAGATCTTCTTCGGGAGATTCAAGAACACCGAGATCAAGCTTACTTCGAATGGGAAGTGATGCACTGACTCTCCTTCGAAGAAGTTCTCCGCCACCATCAGTGCGAGATAGCTTGAGTTGATCAGCCCACCTCAGAGCCTGGGCATGTCAGGCTCCAAGAATCCTTTCAAGTTCCTGTCTGGCTAATTTCTTGGTACCACCTTGAATGCTCGGGATCGCCTTGAAGCCGAGATCAAGGAGATGGAGCGGGCAGTCCAAGCCCCCGCTGCTTTGGGATGCTCAGGCAAAGTTTGAGCAGCTCCCTGCAGGAAAAACCTTCGGGGCCATCGAGGGCATCCCCGACACACATCTAGTGGTCGGTTTCCTTCTGATTGGGCAGTTGGTTCTCGTGGAATCGGGGGATTCACGTCCCACCGACTGCCAAAATCAACCGACTGCCAAAATCATAGGAAACATGGCACTAGGCTCTGCCTCAAAACGCCAATCTGGCTTGGTGCGGCTCGGCTTGGTGCGGCTCGGCTTGGTGCGGCTGGATCGAGCCGCTGGCGGCGTCCGGCTGCATCGACGAATCTTCTGGTTGCTGCATCGCCCTCCTTGCCAGCAACTCGCCGATCGCGCCCTCTGGCCGACCAGCGTGTTTTCCGACAGTGCCTCGAAGAAGCAAAACCCGGCTAATCGTCCATGCAAGGTCAACATGGAAGCGATTCAGCAAACGCAACATCCGCCTGATCGTTCCTTCAGCTCCTCAGGTCGGTCTCGTCCCAAGAACAGCCGGTCAGATGCTTTTTTAAACGTGTTTCTGGCCAATCAGGCAGAGCGGGCGGCGTGATAGACTCCGTCTCGCAGTTCGTCTGGGCTGATCCAAAACCATCAACCTCGATGGCCAAAAGCAGCTTGGCCGACTCCTTCACGGCGTGGAGTTCGAAGCCGCGAATCCACAGCAGGCTCAAGGTCGGTCGAAACCCACAGCGTTGTTGAGGGTCGACACCTGCCGCTGGAGTTTCTCTTCAAGGTCGAGTCGCCCGGTTGCCCCCCGCACGCATTGGATACACCTCGCCTGCATACCCCGAAAGCCGACAGTCCTTTCCCAACTTGCCCTCTATCAAAGACAAGCTCTTTCTGGAAAGCTGCCAAGAACACCTGAGAAGCCCACCTGTTTGAGTGGTTTTGTACAAGGAAGGTGGGAATCTGTTCGTCGATGCGGGAGAATCTCTCGAGAATTCGTTGTTTCAAGCGGGTTCCATCGGTGGCAACTGCCGGTTGACTTGCCGGTTCGCCCAGTTCAAAGTGTCCGGGAAGTTGTGTGGTGGCATTTGCAAGGAATCCGAGAATTCCAAAACGCCAGTCCTGTTGCAAAGTGTGTTGCTTTGCTTTGAGGAAACTCTGTGTTTCCGTCAATGGATCGGCTCTGCGTCGGCGTCCTGGGCTCGATCGCTGCCCAACCACTTGGCTTGGCCCTCAGCGGCAACAGTCGAGCTTTGCTCGCCAGCGAACACGAGCTTTGCTCGCCAGCAAACACGAGCTTGGCTCGCCAAGAAACACGATCTTTCGATCAATGCGTTGATTCAATCCAACTGCTGAGAGCCTGAGGGGGCCAGGGCCCATTGGCTCATGGCATCCGAGAGAACCCGCTGAACTGGACCACTGGAGACGACTGAAGCAGCCTTGCCTGGCGTCGGCAAGCAGGATGAGACACTGCCTCATGAGGTGGTGGCCCGTTGGTTGTAGGCAGGTTCTGGTGTCTTCTCTTTCAGCAAATCCAATTCGGCGGAGAGGCACCTCCTGAGAATTCGCCAGGGGCCTCCGCAGCAGCGTGGCACCAATCTTTGGTGCAGCAAGGCGATTGGCAGGGCCATGAGGCCGTCCACTGGCCAGATCGAGAACATTCGTCGGGTGCGTTGACAACGGACGACAAGCAACTTGAGGGGCCGATGGTGCACCAGTCATCTCCTGCAGTGGATTTTCGTCAGTGGTCTCCGGCTAAGTGGAGAATCCCCCAAACCGACTATCACCTCGGATGGGGCTACGAAGACCACGCTCAAACACCCTCTCAGTGGCACCAGGACATTCACCTCGGCTGCGGTGGTTCCGCGTCAGTGTGGTTGGGACGGCGGATGCCGCACCACCTGTACCCCAAGCCGGTGGCACTGAAATTTGTGATGGCTGACCGGCTGGCTTTGGTCTCTGGGGAATTGCTCCATGCTCGTTTCGCCCATCACCCGCGGATTGTGCGGATTGATGATGTCATCGAGCTGCAGGGCGATCCTCAGTGGGAGCCCGCCGTGCAAGTGATGGTGATGCAATACGGCGGTCGCAGCCTATCGAAGACCTGCCACGCCTTAATTCGCAATCGGCAGCTTCTCCCGGTGGAGCAACTCTGGGAATACATCCGGCACCTGGTGGATGGATTAAAGGCTCTGCACCACGATTATCAGCTGGTCCACCGAGATATCAGCCCGCGAAATCTTTTAATCGAGACTATGGTGCCGTTCACCGGCGAAGTCGCCTCGCTGGCTTGCTCGGTTGCTCGTTTGGGTGATCTGGGAACTGCCGTTCCGATTGGTTGGTCTCCGGTGCCCGCCTTGAAGCAGGATGGCTTCAAGGCCCCGGAACTGATCAGCACGCCCTCAGCGTCATCCGAGCAAATCGATCCATGGATCGCCCATCCGGCTCAGGATGTCTTTTCGCTGGGAAAGACCCTGGATTGGGTGTACGAGTTTGTTGCCCCTCCGGTGCCCTGGCAACTGGGTCGGCTGATTACCAACTGCTTGAACCCTAACCCTCGTGATCGCCCGACTGCCGAAGATCTGCAGCGGGAACTCATTTTGCAACATCCCTCCGGGCAATCTTTGCTGGAGACGAGGCGGCTGGTGTTTTCCGGGACCGAGACGGAAGACGGTAGAAACAAAGACGTTCTTGCGAAGACCAATAGCGACCTTGTGAAAACCTTAGGCAGTGACGATGCTCTGCAACGAGGGCGTGCGGTCCACGGGTTAGTGGAAAGAGCGAGCCGCCATCGTGGCGAGATCTTCAAACTGCTGCTCTCGGTTTTTGATGCTCCCTCTCCGCGGATCCGCCTTGCTGCTGCGGCGGTGTTGACGGTCTTTCAGGAGCAGGCTCAGCAGGCAGGCTCGTCTCTGGCGGCGATGATGCTCGCTGCCGACCAGTGGACCCAGGAGCTGCTTCAGCTCGCCAGTGGTCCGGCCAAGCTGTGTCGTCCGGTCGCGGCAGCCCTCTCGCAGGTTCCGTCTCGCCCGGTGCAACCGCTGATTCGTGCCTTGGGGGCTCGCTCGGCTGAGGTGCGGCAAGCAGCGGCATCCATCTTAGGCTACCTCGACCCCCCTCCAACTGAGGCCCTGACGGCTCTTTTATCGTTAACGCAGGGTGCACAACCCGCGGCGGTGAAGTCCGCCGCTCAGCAAGCAGTCTCCAGGATTTGGTGAGGGCGATCTTACCAGCGGTGAGGCGGTCGCCTCAGGTGCTTTCGCTGGAGAAGGGTTCCGGCGAGAAACTGCTCGGGTGAAGCTCGAAAGAGGCAAAGCGGGAAACCATCCGTCGAAACGACCCCTCTGAAGTCACCAGTCCCGGAGCGACCATCGACTAAGGATGCTGGTCGTTCCGAGGTGTGGACCGTTCATTGGATCAGCCCGGTGACACCAGCTTCGATGGACTTCTCGCTTGCATAGAGCTCCCGACGTTCTGCGTAGTATTGAAGCATGTTGTCACGCCCCAAGTTTTGGAAAGGCTGGGCGTTATGCGTCAGAGGGGCCATGGCCCCCCAGGATTGGTAAGTCGTCAACAACAGCCACTGTTGAGCGGGGTTGCCCGGCAAAACGTAAGACTCTCCGTAAGGACCCATCGATCCCATCAAAGGCTTTGGCTCAACCGGGCTAATTAGGATAGCAAAGCTAAAGAAACCGACCAGCACCCAGCCGGTGATCACGCCCATCAGCCCGCCGCCGATCTGATCGACCAGTTTGGGAAAGAGGACCTTGCGGGGGCTCAACCAGTCGGTGATCGTCCGCAACAAAAAGATCATCACCAAAAACAGAGCCAGCAGGGCGAAGACGTCCCAGAAGAAGCCCGCGTAGGGATACAGCGAGTGAAGGTATTGTGCCAACGGCTGGAAATATCCTGTGGCGACCAAACCAGCGGCAACCACGTTGATCAACATGATCAAGCCACTCCACAGACCCTCCAGGCCGAGCGTCACCACAGTGCCACCGATGACGATTAACACCAGTAACGGGTAAACGGAGCCGTATAAAAAATCCATTAGAACTACTCACGTCCCGAAGACCGCAGAAACGAACCCAACGACAACCAACTCGACGACTACTGCTGCTGAGGAACATTCTTGCTCGGCCAAACCACGCGAGCCGCCGGAGCTTTCAGCGATTTGGCAACCTTGACGCTGTGCCGGACGAGCCAAAATGTTCCTCAAGCTCAGTAGTTGGACTGTCCCAGATGTGGCCGGTGCCCACCAATACGTTGTTGCATGGATTTATAGAGGGCCTGACAGGTTGGGCCTCTGCCACAATCTGGAACAGTCGGGGTAGTTGGACTGTCCCAGATGTGGCCGGTGCCCACCAATACGTTGTTGCATGGATTTATAGAGGGCCTGACAGGTTGGGCCTCTGCCACAATCTGGAACAGTCGAGGTAGAAACTCGGCCTCAATCCACCAGCAGCTCAGCGACTTGCCGGTTCGCAGCTTGACCGGTTTCTAGTCATCGATCCTCGACGTTCTTCACTGCCTGCTTTCACTGCCGGAAAATGACACATGTGGGCAATTCTTCAAATCGTTCCATCTCTGGAATCCGCGTTCTTAGGATTCCTTCAAAACGCGGGTGACCTCTTCAAGACTGGTGATGCCTGTTGCGACCAGGCGTATTCCGTCTTGTTGGAGGCTGACCAACCCGGATTGCCGGGCCTCCGCCCTTAGGAGATCGAGTTTGGGGCTCTGGCCGAGCACCTGGCGGAAGCGATCGTTGGCAGGCAGAAATTCAAAGATCCCCACCTGTCCGACGTAACCCCGTCCGTTGCAGGCTTTGCAGACTTCTTTGGCTTTACCCTTGCTGGTTTCCGTTGGTGTCGGTGCCCGGAAGAGCTCCTTGACCGCGTCAGGACGCAAGCCAAGTCGGGCCAACAGCTGCTCTTGGGGCTGGTAGGCCTCCTTACATTGCTCGCAGAGTCGACGGGCGACGCGGCAATTCAGTGAACCGAGAAAGAACGGGGCAAGCTGGGCTGGAGGGACACGCTGTCCCTGAGCATTCTTTAGCAGCAGCAACCGCAACGGCGCCTCGGCGGTCTCTCGGGCGCGGACGGCAGTGACAACCATTTTGGAGTCGCCGATGATGTTATCTCCAAGCATCGCTTGGAGTGTATCCGCATCGGGCATGGTGCGGACCATGTAGACATCAGGATACTGGCGAATCAGTTTTGTCAGGTGGGTTGTCGGGGTTTCACCCTGGGTGGAGTTGTAGGGATAGACCTCGACGTTTTCGATGGGCATTTCACCCTGGGCTGCATCTTCGACGGCCACCCAGGTGCGGCCATAGCGGTCTCCGCTGAAACCACAGGAGTTAAACAGTGTGGACAGGCCCATGCCGGGAGGGGCGCTGACGACAAACAGGCCCTGAGGAGAGCGGAGGAGTTCTTTGACCGCTTGGGTCATCTCCGGTCCCATGCCGAGATCTTCCAGGCCCTCCAGGGGCTTCTTTCCGGATGTGAGGACCAACGACGCACGGGCACCGCCACGGACAGGCTGGCAGGTCAATTCGGCTTCGAATTTGTTTCGGTTGACGGTAAATCCAAATTTGCCGGATTGGCGGATCTGAAAATTCGCAGGGTCTTTTGCGGCCACTTGTAGAAGCACCCCAACGACGGCCTGCCCGGCAGGGCCCGCCATTCCCTCGGCCTGCTCCCAGAGCCCGTTGATGAGATAACGCACTGATGTGTGCTGCGGTGTCAAATCCATCAAGATTCGGGAAGGGATAATGTCGGTACCTTGCCCAGCAACAGCGTCGTAAAGTAACTCCTGGCTGCTGTCAAATCCCGGCATCTGTCGCGCCCTGAGCAGATTGGCCTGATCCTCCCGTTCGTCGGCCCCACCTTTGGGTTTATACTGGATGGGTTCCTGCTTTTCGCTGGATTTGACTTTGACCTTGACCCCAAGCTTGGCCAGCTGCCCGGCGATCCAGAACCGCAGGTGCTCCGCGGTGAGCACTTGCTCGTGATCTGGGACCACCTGGTTGCGCATTTTCACGTAGATTCCTAGTGGAACAGCGTAAGCAACCAGCAGGAGTGGGTACCCGACCCAAAAGATCGGAATGGCCAGCGTGAGAAAACCGGCACCCAGGAACGATCCAACGGTGATTGCGTTCCATTTGAGTGGTTCGAGATTGTATTTCTGGGCATCCTCGCTCATCCAAGAGCAGGAGTAGACCCAGGGGAAGAACACCAAAAGGCCCAAGAGAAGTTTGGGCAAGCTGATGTAGAAGCCTGGCCCGCGGATCCAAAAGGGCATGCCGCCTTCGGTGGTCGGCCTCAGGTTGGCATTCACGTCTCCGGTGACCACATTCTGGCCGTAGGCAGTCTCAGTTCCCAGCAGCATCGCCAGTCCGATGACCAACAAGACCAACCAGACCAAACGCCCGATCCAGGCTGCGGGGAAACGGAATTCGCTTGGGGCTTGGTGATTGTGGTGGTCGTGCTTGGCGGCCGGTCGAGGCAGTCCTGTTGAGTTTTCAGCTGAACATGGCCGGATGGAAGTTGAAAGCTGCATGGCAGAGGAGCGACATCCGGCAATAGGCATCGGACCGTTGACCCGGGCAAGCTGAGAGGCAGATCGGCGACAAGCGGGCATCGAACTAGGCCCAAACGACAGGGAGAGTTGAGACCGTGAATGAACAACCTGGACCCGGCGAGGTTGTAGTGATCTTGGGTACGTGGATACGCTGCTGTTACCAGCAGGACTCTTGGCAACGGTCTGGTTGGTAGAAGTCTTGTTGGCAGAAGTCTGGTTGGCAGAAGTCTGGTTGGCAGAAGACTCGTTCTGGAGACTCATCAAGCAGAACCTGGGCACCGCACTCGGAGACTGGAGCGGGTTTGGCTTGGGCGTCTGGTTCTCTGGCTTTGGCATAAGATCACATGGTTCCGCCAGAGAATTTGATTCCCTTGAGAGCCATTTTGAGGGCTTCTGGGTTGGGCGCGACCTCGAAGGCGGTCTGCCGGTCGATCAGATCCTTTTCCACTAAGGAGTGCAGACTCATGGTAAAGTCCTGCATGCCTTCGGCTGCAAACTTGCGGATGGTATCGGCGAGTTCCTCGTCACGTTCCTCGACAATCAGCTTGCGGACGTAGGAATTGAACAGGAGCACTTCCACGGTGGGCACACGGCTGACCCCCTCGGCAATACTGGGCAGCAGTTTTTGGGCCACAATCCCCTTCATGTTAAACGCCATGGAGCTTCGCATCGCCGCGTGCATATCCTGCGGGAACAAGTCCAGGATACGCCCCAAGGTGCTCGGAGCGTTGGATGCGTGGATGGTGCCAAAGACCAAGTGGCCGGTCTCAGCAGCGTGCATGGCTGTCGAGAAGGTTTCCTGGTCCCGCATCTCACCAACGAGCATCACGTCGGGATCTTCCCGGACGGCATGCTTCATGGCGATCTCAAAGTCCTTGACGTCGATGCCCACTTCACGCTGATTGATAATGCATTTGTCTTCCGAATAAACAAATTCAATCGGATCTTCAATGGTCAGGATGTGTTTGCGTTGGTTGTGATTGATCCAATTGAGCATCGAGCCGATGGTGGTGGTCTTCCCACTCCCGGTCACCCCGGCCAACAGAACCATGCCCTGATGGAATTTGCATAGCTCCTCCATAACTGGGGGGAGATTGAGCTTGGCAAAATCTGGGATGAAATTGTTGACCTTACGGGCGACCAGGCCCATTTTGCCCATTTGTTTGAAAAGATTGACCCGGAACCGCCAGGAGCTGCCCTCCATGACGACGGTATAGGCGAAGTCAGCCCCGCCTTCATCCTCAAAGATGTGCATTGTGCGATCGTTCAACAGCGGCATACAAAGACGAATCATTTCGTCTTCGGCGACGGGCCCGCGATTGAGCGGTTGAATGGAACCCTTGACCCGCAGCATCGGCGGTTGGCCGACCTTCAGGTGCAAGTCGCTGCCGTCCAGTTTGACCAACGCTTTGAAGTACTTGTCGACCTCCAAAGGTGGATGCTCGGTCTTGACTTGGGCTACAAACTGGTCAGCGGTCGTTTGGTGGTCGGCAGTAGTCGCCATCAGTAAGATCCTTTGTCCTTTCAGTGTTGACTACGTGGCAGCGCCCTCGGGGTTCGGGCAACAGATGGAGCGGGGCATCCTGTCTCAGGCTCAAAAACTGGCCAGCTGCGGTTTGGCCAGCTGCGGTTTGGCCAGCTGTAAGTTAGCCGGTTGCAAGTTGGTCAGTCAGACTCCGGCCAGTGAGTTCTCAAGGGGTGACTTGTTTGCCTCTGCAAGTTGGGGAAGAGTTCTTTGGCTTTGGAGAGATCAACTGTTTTCGAGTGCGGCAGGGGCTCGTCTTGTTGGGACCGAAAAAAGCCAATCTCACACAATCAATGAGCCATGGCCACATGGGGTACAATCCAATCGAGACAGTTCAACTAGAACAGTCCAACTAGAAAGTCCAAGGCCAATCCTGGCCTCTTATAGGCGGACGGGAATACCACGTCCAGCAAGATATTCTTTTGTTTCTCGGATACTATACATACCATAATGGAAGATACTAGCGGCTAGGACAGCATCTGCCCCACCATGCTGGATCGCATCGGCAAGGTGCTCGGGCTTGCCCGCGCCTCCACTGGCGACGACCGGAATGGTGACTGCCTCAGCAACCGCTCGTGTGATCTCCAGGTCGTATCCATCCTGAGTCCCGTCGGCATCCATACTGGTCAGAACAATCTCCCCAGCACCGAGCTCCTGGACTTGCTGGGCCCAGGGAACGGCCTCCAGACCGGTAGGAACCCTGCCACCGTTGATGTGGACTTCGAAGATTTGCTGGCCTTGGACTTCGGTTCGCTTAGGGTCGATGTTGACCACAATACACTGGCTGCCAAAACGACGAGCTGCTTGGCGGATAAAGTCTGGATCGCGAACAGCCGCAGAGTTAATGGAGACCTTATCACTGCCTGCATTCAGAAGGGCCCGGATGTCCTCCAGGGTCCTCACTCCGCCTCCGACAGTGAGGGGCATGAACACTTTCTCTGCCGTAGCCCTCACTACATCGAAAATGATCGCTCGTTGCTGGTGGCTGGCGGTGATATCCAGAAAGACCAGCTCGTCAGCACCTTCTTGCTCATAGCGCTCGGCAACATCGACCGGATCCCCAGCGTCTTGGAGATTGACAAAGTTGGTGCCCTTGACAACCCGCCCCGCGTTAACGTCCAGACAGGGAATGACACGCTTGGCAAGCATTGATGGGTGCAGAAGTCAGAACGACAGCAGTTCAAAGGGTCAGCAATTGGGAGTTGACAGCCGTTGAGGAAATCCCGCGAAAGCGTTTCTCAAAAGATAGGCAGAAGGAGATTCGCATGTCCCCCCTCGGCGGTGCCAGAACACAGTGAGGCAGCTCTGCAGGACTCCTTGGACCCCGAACGGAAGCACAAGCAACTTTGCAAAAACATTACCCTCGGGTGCCAGATCGGTCAACGGTCTGCCTCGGTCGGTGCAAGCTTGCTCCCCCCAAAACAAGCCAACCAGAAAGGCCCATCCAGACAAGGTGTCCAAGGTTTCCCAACGCTCATGGCAAAGCTTTGCGGAACGGCTGGCTTTGCGGCACGACTAGCTTTGCGGCACGACTAGCTTTGCGAAAGACTGGCTTTGTAGTTTGCTGGCCTTCCAGTACCAGAGCATCAGGACCGCTTGAGGACCAGTCGGCCTGTCAGCCAGCCGGTCACCCAACCCAACAACGCCCCCACCAGGCCACCGTAGACACCGGCCCAGACCAGCAGACTCCCGTCGGGGGTGATTCGTTGCAACAAGGACTTGAAAGAACGCTGAAACTCGCTGGGAACCTCCAGAAGCCCTAGGGCAAGAACAGCTCCTGCAATCAACCCCAAGCTCACCATCGCCAGGATCCACCAACCTCCTGAAGCGAACCGCTTGTTGCCGAGCCCTGAAGGGCTCCGGATTGGGGAAGAGCGAGGGCCTGCGGATGCTGATCCGCCGCGCGATCGGGCGGTGGGTGCGAACTCGCCTCGGAACATGGCTCGATCCGCGTCAGTCAAGAACGGAGAGAGTGCCTCCTGGACTTGAGTTAAGTTCTCAAACCGATCGTAGGGGTCCTTGGCCACAAAGGTCTCAAAAACAACCTGCACCTCCTCAGAAAGATCTGGGCGATCTTCCAGCAAATTCGGAATCGGGGCTGTTTGGTGAGCCATCAGGGTGGCCATCGTCGAGTCCCGATGAAACGGAGGCTTCCCTGTCAACAGAAAATACCAAGTACAACCCAGGCTGTAGATGTCGCTTCGGTAGTCAGCCTCACGTGGATCAACCGATTGCTCCGGTGACATGTAGTCGGCGGTGCCCAGCATGGTGCCCATTTGGGTGAGGCGGTCCACATCGTTGGGATGGACGCCCAATCGTGGGGCGTAGTCGAAGCGGACCAAGCCCATGTCGAGAATCTTGAGGGTACCACTCGCGTCGATCAGCAGATTGTCGGGTTTGATATCTCGGTGAACGATTCTCTTGGAGTGGGCATGCTCGAGGCCGGCGGCAGACTGGTAGATATAGTTGCTGGCTTGCGAGAGAGGGAGTGGGCCACGCTTGGCCACGTATTGGGTCAAAGTCGGACCAGCGACGTACTCCATCACCAGGTAGTTGAAGCCCTCACGATGGACGGAGTCGTAGGCAGCGACGATGTTGGGATGGCTGAGTTTGGCTGCTGCCTGGACTTCACGATCAAAGCGGACGGCCGTTTCGTTTTGTTCTTCTCCGCCCTCTTGGAGCTTAATGGCCACAATGCGTCCGGTATCACGCTGTCGGGCCTTGTATACCGCAGCCATGCCCCCGCGGCCGATTTCCTCCAGGGCGTGATAATCGCCAAAGACCAAGTGCCGAAGATCGCCGTTGGTCAGTCGCTCCACCTGATACTCCGTCAGGCGGCCTTGTCGGACCAGGCGACGGACAACAGGCTCGCTATCTTCGTCAAAAGCCTCCGGTTCCAACTCGCCACGGATTTGCTCCAACTCCGCGAGACTGAACAGTTCGGCTTCGACAAGCCGATCGAAGAACTCAGCGGTGGTTATCCCCACAGTTATCCCTCGGAACCGAACCACCCCGGCCACAGACCTTGGCCCCTCTCAGAATATCTCGGGGTCGCTCCGAGTGGGGCTGCGAAATGGACTGCCGGTTGTCAATCCGGCAGCCCCCCGTCGTGTTCTCTTTGGTGAAAAACCGGAAACTCTCCAGCCTGCGGAACTCCTCACTCGCAGGCAACGCTCACACCTTGCCCTTTTACGATTCCCAAAAACTGAGAGGCTCTGCGCCCGACATTGCCCAGATCAGCCGATTGCCTTGTACCGGCGGTGACCTCACTGTTGCTGAGGCTCGATCTTCGCTCGGCAGCCTGCACAATCACCGCAAGTCGATTGTTGGGCTCGCCAGAGTTCGGTCACGTGCCAGAACCGGTGATGTGCTTGAGACCAGATACTCACTTGATCTTGATCGCTCGCTGATTCCCGTCATTTGGGAAGCCGATGCCGACTCTGGCAGAGAAAACCGCCAGAAGCTCGCCTCGCCTGCCCAAGCAACTCAGCCAAGGTCACAACGGACCCCAGGGAACGCTTCCGACCATGATTGCGAGGCATTGCTTGGGATTGGTAGACGGTTCAATGAGAATAAGGAAACCAGCGGCTCACTTCCAGAGGCTGGCTCAGCCCAGTTGTCCACCCGATGCGGGGGTTTTGCCCGCAAGGTCGGGAATCAACAAGAGGTAACCTTTGGGCTCCGGCGGTTGAATTCCGGTTGGACAAGGCTGAAGCTCTGGAGGAAAGGTCCACGCGGCCATTTCGGCCAAGCCCCTTGCTCCACGGACTCTGCAATCGTAGCGTCAACCAACGGTTGGCCGAGAACGAACCGCCGCTGCTTGAGACAAACCCGTCGGTGAGCCTCAAGCTCTTTGGCTTGGTGTTTGTCGGTCTGGTGTTGTTTTTTAGGGAATTTTGTTCTCGTGTCTGGGCTGTGTTCGGTGGATCCTTGTTGTCGATCCCTGACTTTGGCTTCCTTGCTTTCAATCTTGAGGAGACCGCCACCTATGTTGATGTTAGGAGATTTCGGTTGGAAATGGGACCATCGGTGCTGTGACGCCACTCTCGGCGGGCTGTCGTCCGGAGGGACTGCTCCCAATGGTTTGTTGGTTGGATTGTTGGTTGCCGGGTTTGTGCTGATCAGTTGGAGTGCACCTGTCGCTTGGGGCCAAAGCGTGTCACAGGATCTTGCCCAGGTCAGCTCGCCGATGAGGACTTCCACCCAGAAGGCCTCTGAGCAACGCAACACTAAGGAGCAGACTTCTAAGACACAGACCTCTGAGAAGCAAGCTTCTCAGAAGCTGATGCAGCAGCAACGGGAGAAACGCTTCCGTGAGCAGCTGCGGAATGTGGAGTTGGTGGGATCCTGGACCATCGATGGGCAGGACAAGGCTCCCAAAAAAGACCGCTATACAATCTCGAGTGTCGAGAAGTCGCTGGGGAACACTTGGGTGATCAACGCCAGGATTCAGTATGGAGACAAGGACATCACCTTGCCGGTTGCCGTCCAAGTCCGCTGGGCGGGTGACACACCGGTGCTCATGCTCACCGACGTCACGCTGCCTGGCCTGGGCACCTTCACCGTTCGCCTGATGGTCTACAAGGACCACTATGCCGGCTATTGGCGACACGATGAGGTGACCGGACACATGTGGGGCACGATTCGAAAACGATAGATTCGTCCTGCCAAACCTGCAGAAGCCCCTCTTGTCTTCGGAATACCTTCGTCCGAGGCACAACGAGGGGCCGTCCACCAACCCGAAAGCCGGTCATTTTGCGACCAACGTGTTGCCGATCAGGGCAGCGAGGGCCAAAACGGCTGTCTCGACTCGCAAGATTCGCTCTCCCAGGCGAACAGGTTGCCAGTCTTGGTCATCAGCAAGTTGTCGTTCGGCGCCCGACCAGCCTCCTTCGGGTCCGACTCCGCAGACCACCGAGGCGATAGGCCCCCCCTGAGCATCGCCGACCTGTTGGAGACGTTCGCCAAACCAGTCGGCCGACCAAGGGGTTGTTGCTTGGGGATCAGCAAAAACCCTTATGGCATCTTCGGCAGAAACAGCATAATCAGCCCAACTGAGTGGCTCAGCGATGACCATCAGACGATTTCGCCCACACTGTTTGCTGGCTTCGATGACCGACCTGCGGAGCCGTGCCACCGCTTTGGGGACTGGCTGAGCAACACCTCGCTGTGTGTTTAAGGGGATCAGCCTGTGGACGCCCAGTTCCACAGCCTTTTCCACAAGGATCTTTTGGCGGTCCCCTTTGGGCAGGCCGACAGCGATGGTCAACTTGATGGGCAACTCACGGTTGACCCATTGTGGCTGGTTGACCTCGACATGCACTCCGGATGATCCCACACGAGACACAATGCCGGCAAACTCGCGCCCTGTGCCATCAAAGAGCGTAATTTCAGCCCGTGGGCCCAGTCGCATCACCTTGGCGAGGTGATGCGACTCCTCCTGATCCAGAACAACGCGGGATCCGTCGATCGGCCTGGAGACATAAAACCGGGTACTCATCAAGAAATTTGAGCAATCCGCAGAAAAGGCTTCTGGATTGAAGTGGGAAGTTCACCAGGGCGTTTGGTCCGCCACAAGAATCGCTGGGCTCAAAAAGTCCGCTGGCCCCCTAAAATCCAGGAGGCCACCAGAGCTCAACGAGCTTGGCCACGGAGTATCGGGGGAGTCCTGCTCTCTGGTCAATCTGGTCAGGCCTCCTACAAAACCCAGTGTGACCCATCTCCAGTTGGTTGAAAATAATCCCTATTTTGGGGGGATTGAGAAAGTCAAGTCTAGACAAGACCGAAAACGTTTGTTCTCGTAAAGAAAGGTCGGTATCTTGACCCCTAGCATTAAGGCGAACTGGAACCTCTGGCACAACCTCCCTCGGACGCAACAAACCCACATCCCATCATCTTTGCTGAGCGATCGTCCCTGAAAACGATCAATCGAACAAGTGTTTTGGGCTTTTGGGGGGATCGATTCCGGCAACTGTCGTTTCCTGTTGAGAGGTGATCGATCTCTCGAGGTCTCCGGCAGGCCTTTGACCACCCGCAGCAACCGGAGACAGCCAGCAACACTGCAATCCAACCGAGGATTTTGATCAACCCAACCCCGGCGTTGATTCGCGATTCCGACCTGAACTCCAGCTGCTTCCGTTTCAGGAGCTGTTTCCTCAGGGAGCGTTTGCTGGGAAATTGTCTTTTCCATCTTGAGACGATCGAGCGTATTGGTGTTTCTGGGCTTGTTTGTGAAGACGCCCACCCAAAGAATCGGTAAGAATAGCTACATCGGGCGGTGGCGATTCTGCGGAAAAGAGAAAAACCCCCAGAGAACAACAACATCCACAGACAAAAACTCCAGAATCACTCGGCGCGAGCCAGCAACAATTGACAGCTGCGACCCGAAAAATTCAAAACAAGTAGTTGCGGCGGCGGGGTCTTGCGGCAATCGAGGGCAATCCACTGCTCTGCTGTCAAACGGCCGAACGAAGCGGAAACCTACAGGACAGATTCCCCACCCTCAGACGAAGTACAAAACAAGTCAAACAAAAAGAGAGTGCCGCCAACACCAGCTCCTGCAAGAAACAAGTCCGGCGAGAAACAATCCCGGCGAGAAACAATCCCGGCGAGAAGCAATCCCGGCGAGAAGCAATCCCGGCGAGAAGCAATCCCGGCGAGAAGCAAGGCCAGCGGGGCTCACAAGAAACGGTGAGAACACGAGAAACGTTGAGAAAGTGAGTCCAGCGTCGCTTGAATTCTCGGAAACAACTCTGAGGGGTTCGTCAGCAACTCTTTGAAAGATCGGGGCGAATGATGCCTGTAGTGAGGTTGCGTGATCCCCAGAGTTTCCGCATTGTGTGGGCCACAGCCAAGTCGGCTAACTCTGGAGAAAGACCATGACGGGTGCGTCTTCCTGGGTTACCAGACAGGCGGCCATCGGCACCGGCCGACCCGAGCCGGTCGATGTGACCGATCGGTATCAGGTGGAGGGGTCAGGCGGTATGGCCAAGCTGACCGTCGACAGCTATGAGCAAATGCTGCGTGCCAGCGGGCTTGTCGAACCAGCCAGGTTGGACAAACTTCTCGAGGAGATACGTGGCCAATATGGCTCCAAAGCCGACGACAGCGAGTTCCTGGCCGAACGCCTCATCGAAGCCCACATCCTGACACTCTGGCAAAACCAGGTCTTGGTTGAAGGACGCCAGGACACTCTGCTGGGAGGCCGCCACAAAGGTTTCTTTCTGGGCAGCTACAAGCTGCTGGCTCATCTGGGAACCGGCGGCATGAACAGTGTGTTCCTGGCCGAACACACCGTGATGCGTCGCCGCGTGGCCATCAAAGTCCTCCCCATCAGCGGTGACCGAGATGCTGTGTTCCTGGAACGATTCCGCCAGGAAAGCCGCGCCATTGCCGCCCTTGACCACCCCAACATCGTCCGCGCTCACGACTTCAATAACGACGCGGACGTGTACTATTTGGTCATGGAGTTTATCGACGGTAAGGACTTACACCACCTGGTAAAAGAACGAGGTCCGCTTCCGTTCAGACAAGCAGCGGACTTTATTCGGCAGGCCTCCGAGGGGCTCGCCCACGCTCATCGAGCGGGACTTGTCCACCGAGATATCAAGCCTG
Organism: uncultured Pirellulales bacterium; assembly: GCA_964648025.1. Lineage (GTDB taxonomy): Bacteria > Planctomycetota > Planctomycetia > Pirellulales > Pb10988 > CAZYKP01. The sequence continues at coordinate 18,208 of CAZYKP010000053.1, forward strand.
CCAACTTGCTGGTTGACCGGAAACGGGTGGTGAAGCTGTTGGACTTGGGGATCGCTCGTCTCGACTGCGAGGACGAGGCCGAATCGGCGATCCGCTGCGACAGTTCGGCGGGTATTCTGGGAACCGCCGATTATTTGGCGCCGGAACAGGCTCTGGATAGCCACGGCGTTGATGCACGGGCGGACATCTACTCACTCGGCTGCACCCTTTATTTCCTGCTGACAGGTCACCCTCCATTTCAGAAAGGGACCCTGGCTCAGAGGATGGTGGCTCACCAGATGCAAGAGCCACCGAGCATCTTTGAGGATCGGCCCAGCGCTCCTGGCGGACTTGTTGAGATCTGCCAGAGAATGATGGCCAAAAAGCCTGAGGATCGCTTCCAAACCGCCGAAGAAGTCTCCGAGGCTCTGCAAACTTGGACTGAGACATTCCAACGCGAAGGGGAAGACGAGCAGATCCCTGGTGTTGGCCGTCTGGCTCAAAGCGATACTGCCTCGGGGTTAGGTCCCTCCACGACAATCGGCGCCGGACGTAAGAAGAAACGTCCCAAGGCCAGCGTTTCAGCGGACGAAAAGATCAGCTGCCGCACCTGCGGCACCGAGTTCAGCCGCTACATGTATCGGTCCAAGTGCCCCAAGTGTGGCACTTTGAACCACCCCTTGGCCGCCTCGATGGCCTACTCATCTGTCGATTACATCCAAGAAGAACCATCCCCGGCATCCCCTGCGCCGGTCCCCGAAGGGGAACTCCAGGCTGATCCCAACGTCAAGGCATCTTGCCCAAGTTGCGGTGAGACCTTCCACGCTCGCTGGACGAAGTGCATCGCCTGCGGTGCTGCGACCATCCTCCACAAAAACCCTGGGGATACCGACGCAGGACAACCCGACGGTTCGGCAAGCTCCCTGGCCATTCAACTCGGTGTTGCTGAGCCCAGCCCTTATGGCTCCGGATACATCAGCTATCCGACAACAACTTCCAGCGAGACGTCCGTTGCCGAACAACGCGACCAGTTCGCCGAAGCAGACGCTGGTGCCCCGACTCAGCCCCACACGTCCCAGAGAGCTCGCGAGAGAGCCTCTGATGCGATGGGTTCTTCAGCAAGGCTGGCTCGCCCAGATGCCTCCCCGGCCTCCCAACACACACAGCCAGCAGACCTGTCTCATCATGGCGGGCAGCCCACCGGAAGCCAGCGACGATCTGACAAACCAGCCGAAGGGGTGTCGCACGAGGGCAAGAAGAAACGCTCTAAAAACCGAGAACACCGCCAGCGAGGAGAACCATCACTCCACGGAACCAACTCAACTCGTCCGGGTGGCCGTTCCGCGGGGACCAAGTCTCGGAGTCGATCTGCCAAGTCGAAATCGAAGCGTGGCAACTCCCGATTGTTGGTCGGCTGGCTGACCAGCAAAGTCGTTGTCGGAGTTCTCACGATCGCCTTAGTGCTGGGCCTGGGTATCGCCGCGGTCGGCGTGTCTCCACTTCTGTTAAGCACCAGCCCTGGCGGACCTCCTACTCTGAAAAAATACCCCGATGGATGGCCACAACTTCAGGGTCAGTGGCAGAATCAACAACAACATGGGAAGTGGGTCGCCTGGTACCCCACTCATCATAAACAATGGGTTGGCATCTTCGCTGACGGCCGTCGGCATGGCCACTGGGAATATTGGAACGATCTCGGCCAACGTGTCTTTGAGGGCGAATATCATCACGGCCAACCCCAAGGCCAGTGTGTCTTCCGTTACGACGACGGTCAGCTTTCCTGTGTCGGAAGTTACGACTCGGGCAAACGGCATGGAAAATGGACTTTCTGGCACCCGACGGGTCATAAACTCGCCCAAGGAAATTATGAAGCCGGCCGCCAAGTCGGAAAATGGACCCAATGGAACGACAAAGGCGAATTGACCAGCACACAGCAGGCCGATTCAGCCCCTATTCCCCTTCCTGAGGGCATCAGTCAGCTCCCTGAGCGTCCCTCCGTCGACGACTTGCTGCCGAGGAAGTCTTGACGTTTTGTCTCCGCCGGTCTCTCAACACCCGGCCATTTGATCACGGGATGGTGATCGGCACAGCCAACCACACTCGCTCTCCTCAAGGTTCTCTGCCGCCGGTTTGTCGACTTCCTGTTTGGCGAACGCACGGCTGTCGAACTCAGGGCTGTCGAACTCAAGGCTGTCGAACTCAGGGCCTCTTCTTCGGGCGGAGCTCACCATCGGCCCCCACGGAGCTGTGATGTTGGAAAGCCGCTTCTACGCTGTTGCTCACAGTCCCTCACTACTGACTGATCTCTATCAGCTGACGATGGCGTTGGGTTACTGGAAGACCGGGACACAAAACCGTCGGGCATCTTTTTATTTGCATTTTCGGAACTGTCCTTTTGGAGGGCAGTTTGCTGTTGCCTGTGGGACTTCGGCAGCCAGAGACTGGTTAGCGGGCTTCCGTTTCACCCCACAGGATCGGGAGTATTTGGCGAGTCTCCGTCATGCCAGCGGTGGCCCTCTCTTTGAAAATGCGTTTCTGGAACTGCTGGGCAGCCTCAGGCTCACGTGTACGATCTCTGCTGTTCCGGAAGGAACGGTGGTTTTCCCCCATGAACCGCTGCTGAGGGTGGAGGGCCCGATCCTGCAGTGTCAGCTTCTGGAAACAGCGTTGTTGACCTTTGTGGGATTTGAGACTCTCATTGCCACCAAAGCCGCGCGAATGCGTCTTGTCGCTGGAGACGATCGCATCCTGGAGTTCGGGTTGCGTCGTGCTCAAGGCACCGACGGAGGTCTCTCAGCCAGCCGGGCGGCATTTATCGGAGGGTGCGACAGCACCTCGAATGTCTTAGCTGGTAAAGAGTTCGGTATTCCTGTCGCTGGAACACACGCCCACAGTTGGGTGATGGCTTTTGAGACCGAGCAGCAGGCCTTCGATGCCTACGCTGCAAGCCAACCACACAACTGTTTGTTGCTGGTGGATACCTACGACACCCTGCAGGGTGTCCATCGTGCTGTCAAAGTCGGCAAACGGCTCCGGGAACAAGGAGCCCAGCTTCTGGGAATTCGGCTGGACTCCGGAGATCTTCTGAGACTAAGCCAGCAAGCTCGGCAAATCCTTGATGAGAATGGGCTCAACGACGCTCAGGTGGTCGCCAGCGGTGACCTGGATGAGTACGAGATCCACCGTCTGAAGAGTCAAGGAGCTTGCATCGATATCTGGGGCATCGGCACCAAATTGGCTACCGCCTTCGACCAACCTGCTCTGGGCGGTGTCTACAAACTCTCAGCCGTGCAGGAGGCCGACCACCCCGATGCTCCCTGGCAACCCCGCGTCAAGCGTTCGGACACTCCCGCGAAATCCTCGCTGCCTGGTCGGCTCCTAGTGCTCCGCGGGGTCTCGCAAGATCGCTTTGTCGGAGATGTTGTCGCCGATGTGTCCGACCCATCGCCCTGGCCGAGAGCCGCTGAACCAGCCGCTGACCAGGACGTTGTCTCCCCCACTGATGGGACGGCTTGCCCCATCGAGTCGGTCGAAAGAATCGAAGAACTCTTGGTTCCCCTGATGGAAGACGGAGAGGTTGTCTCTCCCTGGCCCTCCGCCCAGCAGGCGCGAGAACGTCTCCAAGAACAGCTGCAGGCTCTGCCGGCTGAGGTGACTTGTCTCGAAGACCCAAGATCTTACCCGGTCGGTCTGACGCGCTCTCTCTGGGCCTTGCGTCGGCAGATCCTCGCGCGGATGAGTCACTCCGACGAGGCCGACGAGTGAGCGTTTCGAGAACCTTCTCAGCAGGGTCGACCTCAGGGACAGCGCGAGGCTTGTCGAATTGAGCTCACCTTTGGCCAAACTAACAACCCACCAAGCTCCGTCTCTGGTCGGGGTCATGCCGAAGGATTCACTCAGTCGGGCACTGATTACTGGATATCGTCTGTGGAGTTGAGGATCACTCGTGGATGCGTTGCTTTTAGTAGATATTCAACAAGATTTCTTACCAGGGGGGCCGCTTGGTGTCCCTGGTGGTGACGAAATCATCCCCGTGGTGAACCGACTGATCCGACAATTCCCGGTTGTGGTGGCCACCCAGGATTGGCATCCGGCAAACCATTGTAGTTTTGCCGAGAATCACCCCGGAGCCTCCGTTGGTTCGGTGATCTCACTGGATGGTGTGGAACAACACCTTTGGCCTGCCCACTGTGTGCAGGGCACCCCTGGGGCAGAATTCGCCGAAGACCTTGATGTTGACCAGCTGACTGCGGTCTTCCGGAAGGGGCAGGATCCGGCGATTGACAGCTACAGCGGTTTCTTTGACAACAGGCACTTGAGAGACACTGGGCTGAGCAGCTTCCTTCACGCTCGCCATGTTGGTGGGCTTGCCATTTGTGGCCTCGCAACAAACTACTGTGTGAAATTCACTGCGCTGGATGCTCTCCGCGAAGGTTTTCAGGCAACGATCGTCCTCGATGCCTGTCGCGGATTGGAGCGTGAAGCTGGCGAGATTTCTCTTGTCTTGGAAGAGTTACAAAAAGCAGGGGTTTCATTGAAGAGCTCCGAGGAGTTCTGAGCGACTGACCTTCGGAGGCGTTTTGCAGAAGCCGGACGAGCCAAGATTTTCCCCAACCTCAGTAGGACGCCTCAGGTTGGGAGGTGCTCTCGGTTCTGACGATTTCTTGGCCTCTGGGCCACTTCTTGCTGGCAAGCCAAGATTGGGTGGACGAAACAACCGAGGACTGCTGCAAGACTCAGCTGAGAGAATACATCCTTGCCATTGGACCGATCTGAACCAGACAATCAGCTGGTCTGCTCTGCAAGTACACGTCGTCAAGATCCAGGGGCACCATTGGGGATGAGCCCAACAGCGAGTCAAACCTCTACGAGTCGAAACTTTACGAGTCGAAACTTTACGAGTCGAAACTTTACGAGTCGAAACTTTACGAGTCGA
>CAZYKP010000053.1:23222-56929 GCA_964648025.1 uncultured Pirellulales bacterium
ACTTTACGAGTCGAAACTTTACGAGTCGAAACTTTACGAGTCGAAACTTTACGAGGCGGCCATGAAAAGGCGAGCCAAGGCCGAGACGCTTTACTCTGGCCGATTCCTCAACATGGTGGCCCGCGGGGGTTGGGAATTCGTCGAACGGACGAACGCCGCCGCGGTCGTCGCCATCACGGCGGTGACCGACTCGGGGGAGTTGCTGTTGGTGGAGCAGTTTCGTCCACCTGTTCGGGCTGATGTGATCGAACTGCCGGCCGGATTAGTGGGAGATACCCGAGCCAGCAAACGTGAGACAATCCAGCAGGCAGCTCAACGGGAGCTTATCGAAGAGACCGGATTTGAGGCTGGCTGTTGGACACTCTTGACTGTGGGCCCCTCCTCAGCAGGCCTCACCAGTGAGCAGATCACTTTCTTGCTGGCCGAAAAGCTCACTAAGAAAACTTCTGGGGGAGGAGATTCGTCTGAGTCGATCGTCGTTCACAAGGTCCCCATCTGGTCGGCCGCTGCTTGGCTCGAGGAGGCATCCGGCCGGGGCCGATTGATCGACTATAAGATCTTTGTCGGCCTGTACTTTCTTCTCTCCAAAATCGCTGGCCGAAAGCTGGGTCCGCCTGAATCCCCATCAGTTTGAGAAGGCGACCAACTGACGAGCCTGCCCAAACCAAACGGCGCCTGATAGACCGTCCCCGCCACCAGCGTGGTCGTCGCTTGGGGACTGTTTGCACCAGACTGACCCCATCAGCGACGTTCGACCAACAATCCGGGCTTCGGTTGGCCGCCCTGGGTCGCATGCTTCTCTCAGGCTTATGAGAACGGAGCCAGACTGCAACCGAGAGGCACCTCAGCACAAAAGATCGGAAAATCTGACTTGACTCCGACACACAGAACGGGCACATTCCTGCCGCCCTTGAGGGCGTTCAAGGCAGCGGAGCATTTCACCGATCCAACGGCGGCTCCATCGTGTGCAAGGATCCTCATGCGGGAAGGGGATCCACACAGCCTTCAGCTTTCGTGGCGGGGATGTCATTGGGTCGGCAGCGGGTTGACCTCTACTGGCCGCGACAGCAAGGGCGAGGGTGATCTTGGCGGGCGAAACCGACTGAGAGATTTGGTTTCTCTGGCCACCGAGGCCTGTGAGAAGGGTCTTGGTTTTGGGTGCCCTCGGAGAACCGATGGAGCTTGGACTGAGGTGCGGGGCGGCGTGGGTCCGTCGCCCCGCATCCTCAGGGACGTTGCTGCAGCCAGAGGAGCGGTTCGGCCGTTGAGCTCTCCGATGGAGTCTTCAGCGGCCGAAAGAGGAAATTCCCAATGGTCGGGTCCGGCCGCTGAACCGGCTGTCGAGAAGCAGGTGGTGACGACCGCCTGAGACCAACGACCCCAGGGACGGCGAACCGATGCGGCTAAAGAAGGTCTTGGCTGATTGGAGTTGGCTCGCGGTAGTTGCCAAGCGGAGGCTCCCCCAAGGTTCAGGAAGTTTCTTGAGGCCAGAAAAGCGTTAGCCCTGCTGCTCAAGATGTTGAGCTAGCTCGAGACGCTGATATCGAGGATTTTGAAATTCTCGATCCCACCTGGGACTTCAATGGCGACTTCTTGGCCGACTTTGGTACCCAATAAGCCTTGTCCGAGTGGGCTGGTCACCGGGATTTTTCCGTTATCTGGGTCAGCGGAGGTCGCTCCCACGAGGATGAAGGTTTCTTCCTCGTCAAGATCGAGATTCATCACCCGCACTGTCGACCCAAAGGAGACTTGGTCCTTGGGTACCGCTGAGGACTCAAAGATCTGCGCCCTGACCAATTGGTCTTTCTTGGCGTTGATCTTGGCTTGCACCCGTCCTTGTTCGTCCCGCTGGCCGTGATACTCGGCGTTTTCTTTGAGGTCGCCTTCTGCCCGCGCCTCAGCAATCTTTTGGGCGATCTCGGGCATCACGACGGATTCCAAATGCTCGATTTCATCCTTGAGTTTGTTGTATTCTGCTTTGGTCATCCACTCAATATTACTCATGGTTTCTCCTCTCAACCTGTCGACTGACAGCCGCAACTGACAGTTTCCGTCGCGGAGGGTGAATCCTGCCGATCCGACTTGGCCGGAGGCTCACTCCACCGGTGATGGTCACAAACGCTTGCTGGCGCGATGTTTGCAGCCAGCACAATGGATTGGATTGGCTTACCAAAGAGGGAGTTCCTGCCCTCAGGCAAACGCCGGTGTGACGGTGTTGGATCTTTGACCACCGGCGAAGTTGCGAAAGTCACACACGAGGGTTCTCATGCTTGGCAGGGATCGTTTCCTTTGGTGGTGAACGAATTTGTTGTTCGCTTGAACTAGCTGTCGAGTTCTTGAGTGCCTGAGAAGTTTTCGGCCAAACAAACGCAACACCCCAGTTGGTCTGGGCTCCCGCTAGCTGGCTGATGGCCCTTTCAGCTCTTCAGGGGCTCGCTGCTGAGTTGGTCTTATCGTCGGTTTGCACGCAGGCGGGAACTGGTGAGTCCCTCAGGCCGGCAAGTCAGGCCGGCAAGTCAGACCGGCAAGTCAGACCAGGCCTGATCGCGGTTCTCCACACAACCCTCCCATGCTGATCAAATGAAGATTGTGCAAAGGCTTGCAGCATTTCGCAATAGTTTGTTCAACGAGTTTGATCCGACCCGAAACCTCGTCGGTCACATGCTTGGGGATTGCCTTGCAACTCAGCATTGCGGATCTGCTCTCTCCCCCCCAAGCTGACTGAGTTGTGACGCTGACTGAGTTGTGACGCTGACTGAGTTGTGACGCTGGGTAAGCTGGTGACGCGAATTGGCTTTGTCGTGAGGGCCGGTTGAGTGCTTCGTCACAATCCGACAGTTGCCGGATGCCAGGGCCATCCGTTGGCTGCTGGAAACTGCTTCTCGGAGTTGGTTGTTCTCAGACTTTTTAGGAAAGTTTCCTTTTAAAAGCCGTTGCTAAGTTGTCTGTCTGAGGGTGACTGATTGCCCAATTGCTGGTCCTGATGGACCAGCCTCTTGTCAGGGGCAGGTTGATCGGACTGTGGGTTTCAACAAGTGGGGTGTTGTACTGCCATCAGCGATGGGGTCTGTGGCACAGAGTTCTTCGATGGCCAACAGCGAGGCTGTCGTCAGACTGCTGCAGCGGTCAACAACAAGCCGCTGTTGTCCGAGCGAGAATGTCTGCCCGGTAACTCAGATAGGCGGCGTGGACCCGGGCGGAGGAACTTACCCGCCGGGTCGCGTCGGCTCTTCAGGCAGGTAGAGAAGGCGTCCGCAGGTATGGCAGAAGACAATCCGACCCAGTCGGACATCAAGGAGGGTGTTGGTTGGAATGGTATTGAAGCAACCTGAACAGCTCTCCCGCTGCACCGGCGCCAGTGCGTCGGCCCCCTTCTGGCGCACAACGCGATTGTACGCATCGTGAACATCTGCGGGTAGCTCTGCTTCGATCTCACCAAGTTGCTTTTCCAACCTGTCAACCTCTCCCCGGAAACTGGCGACTTTCTCTTCAACGGTTTTTTTCAGGGTTTGAAATTCCGCTTCGGCGGTCGCTGTGGCCGACTCGCTCTCAGGGACCTTAGCTTGCAATTGCTCAACTCGTTCAAGCGTCTCCAGGATTTCATCCTGCAAGACGCTTGTGGCCATTTCGTCGGCAGCAATTTGGTCCTCGAGGGTTTGGTATTCTCGGCTGCTTTTCGCCCTCTGCAATTTTTCTCGTAGATCCGTCAATTTCGCATCCAAACTCTTCAAATGAAGTTCTTTTTGCTCAGCGATCAGTCGAGTTCGTCGAACGGCCATCTTCGCCGATTCTGACTCCTGGCGAAGACTTTCCAAGGTGGCCTGACGGGCCTGGAGCTGTTTTGGCCCGCGGTTCATCCGGCTTCGCAACTCCCCAAGTTGTTCATGAATCCGGTGCAGTCGCCGGAGGTGGTCGGTAATGCCGGCCATCAGACCTTGTGCTCCCCTCTGACTTCGCCTCCCTGGCTGTGAGTCGGTTGGTTCTGCTCAGTATTCGGCTCGGCTGATCGCCCTGACTGCTGGTCACCCTGACTGTTGGTCACCCTGACTCCTGACCAAGCGAACTTTCGATCAACATGATCACTATCGAAATGTTTGTTGTCGAAGTGGTTGTTGTCGAAGTGCTTGTCCCCAACGGTTTTGTTGTCAACGTGTTGGTTGTCAAGGTGTTGGTTGTCAAGGTGGCGAACGTCACGGCGATTTGCGGTCAAGGTGCCTGCTGGTTGTTGTGTCCGATCGAGACGGATTGAGGACAAACAGGATTTGGAACCGAGCGTGATGTGACTGCTGAGCGATCGTCGACCCAATTGAGCCACAGATGACGAGAAAATGTGCCCTGGTGTTCAGGCAATTCACAAACCCGGTTGGGGAGTTCACCGCGATCGAATTTGAGCCTCTCGAATGGGAGCCGCTCGAATTTGAGCCTTTGCGGCAAAGACCCGTAGCATGAAACCAGGTTCGATCCGAGTGAGCTGGAATCCGACCCAGCAGCCCTGAGATGAAATGCTGCCATCAGCACCTCACTCTTCTCGGATTATAGCCGCCGTACGTCGGATACAAGAGCCAAACTCAATTCGAGCCAGTCCAAGACCTTTTTGACCGGCTGCTGCCAGGCTGCCGCGGACCCGTTGTCCTCGAAGGAGCAATGCCCCTGAAAAAGTGACACGTCTAGCCAACCACCAGTCCAGAAAAAACGGCCCTTTTCGGGTTGGACTCCCTTGTTCAGTTCTCGCCTGGCTGCAGTGTCTTGCCTGGCTGCAGTTTCTCGCCTGGCTGCAGTTTCTCGCCCGGCGAGTGCGTCGGCGTGCGGCCATCGACAACGACCTTGCAAAAAGAGGGGGTCTTAGGGTGAGCCAACCGACCCGTCCAAGAAGCCCTCCAGCTGCTTGCTGCGGACGGGGTGCTGGAGCTTGCGGACGGCTTTGGCCTCGATTTGCCGAACGCGTTCTCGAGTGACTTTAAAGATCCGGCCGACTTCTTCGAGGGTGTATGTGAACCCGTCGCCCAGGCCGTACCGGAGTTTGAGGATCTCGCGTTCGCGGTAGCTCAAGGTCCTCAGCACGACATCTAGCTTATCCTTAAGCATTTCCTTGGCAGTGACCGACAGGGGGCTCTGAGTGTTGGGATCCTCCAGAAAATCGCCAAAATCGCTGTCCTCGTTCTCGGCCACAGGCCCGTCGAGGCTGATCGGTTGGCGGCTGATACGGTCAACGCGATGGGCCTCCTCAAGGCTGACCTCGGTATAGGCGGCCAGTTCCTCGATGGTGGGCTCGCGACCCTGCCTCTGCCAGAGTTCCTTGCGAGCGGCACGCAGTCGAGTGAGCACATCGTTGATGTGGACCGGAATCCGGATCGTCCGGCTTTGATCTGCGATCGCCCGGGTGATCGCCTGCCTGATCCACCAGGTGGCATAGGTGCTGAACTTAAAACCTCGGCGGTACTCGTACTTGTCGACCGCCCTCATCAGACCTGTATTTCCTTCTTGGATCAAATCCAGAAAGCTCAATCCGCGATTGCGGTACTTTTTAGCAATGGAGACCACCAGACGGAGGTTGCCTCCGGAGAGTTTGCGTTTGGCTTGTTCGTACTGGTGATACATTCGCTGGAGGACCTCGACGCGTCGTGCGAGGCTCGCGGGACTCTCCAGGGTCATCTCCATAAGGTCGCGTAGTTCTCGGCGGAGGTCAGCTCGCCGGTCCTTGTAGGCTCCATCGGCAGGGAGAGTCTCCAACTGCTGCTGGAGCTGGGCCATCCGCTGAGCGATTTGCTCCAAACGTCGCATCAGGGGGAGAACCTGTTGAGTTCGCAAGCTCAACTCCTCGGCCAATTTGACCCCCCTGAAACGCCGACGGGAGATCCTCCGCAAGGCCTGAGACTTGGCCGCAGAGGATTCGCGGCTGTCCAGGACCCTCTGAAAGTCCCGGCTGTTCTGCTTGAGCAGTTGGCTGAGTGTCCTCAAATTGGGGGGCATTCGCGAGAGGATCTGTTCCTTGCTGAGGTCCTCCGCTTGCGAGACATTGATGGTTCGATCAAAAGGGATCGACCCAGTATGGACTTGCTCCAGCATCTCAGCAGCTGCTCGCAGCGCGAAGTCACACTCCAAGACGGCTTTCCGGAAGCGACGCCGGTTGAGCTCGATTTGGCGTGCCAATTCCACCTCTTGCTCCCGTGAGAGCAGCGGAATCTCCGCCATCTGCGCCAGATACAGCCGGACGGGGTCATCGCTCCATTCTGCTTGGTCCCCAAAATCTCCTGCCCCGATCGAGACCGCTTCGGAACCAAGCTCTGCGGAAGTCAGATCGTCTTGACCGGAGTGTTCAGGTTCCCATCCGCGACTTTTCTGAGTTCGGGATTGTTTCGGGGCCTGTTTGGCCGACTTGGCTCGTTTCTCCCGAGATCGTTCTCTTTTCAGTTGGGAACCGCCAGATGGGCCGGCTCCGGCAGGAGGGTTAGCTCCGGCAGGAGGGTCAGCTTCGGCAGGAGGGTTAGCTTCGGCAGGTGCAGAGTTGGGATCTTGGGTTGCGTTGTCGAAGTCCTCTTGGCCTGGCTCAGCCTGAAGGGAGTCTTCCCTCTGGGCAGCCGACTGGCCAGCGAAGAGGTCCAGACCGGCAGGGTCGTCCTCGGCCGCACCGCCGACTGGCGGAAAGGCCACCGCCGAAATCTCTGCTGAAAGGTCAGCCTGAGGCAAATCCCCCTGAGGTAAATGTGGGTCTAGCAGGTCTGAGGCCGACAACTCCCCATCAGCTAGGTCAGGCTCCGACAACTCCGATTCCAACAACTCCGCCTTTGAAAAACCCGCTTCAGACAATTCCGACTCGAGTCCATCGAAGTCAGCCGACTCCAACTCCGCCCCCGAAGAATCCTGCTGGCAAGAATCCGGCAAGGAGACCTCAGTCGCGTCGGTCTGGTCGGGGCTGACCTGCGGCGCAGACTCCAAAAACCGGATGTGCCTCCGCCGAAGCGCATCCATCAAATCATCTAGGGCCTCCAGCTCCTCAGGGCCTGCGTCGTCTGGTAAACGTTCGTTCACCTGATCAGGGGTCAAATAACCCTGCCGCTGGCCCAAAGCCAGGAGTTCCGCCCAGATATCTTGTGTTCGTTCCACGAGGCAGACCTCCCTGGGGTGGGCACTCTTGATGGTGCTCGTGAATGATGGATTTCCAGCTCAAAAGGTGAGGATGAACTGACCTATGGATTTCACGGAAGAACCAAGAAATCGCTGCTGGTGGGAGACTCGCGAAGCAGGATCTTGAGCGAGCCCGGATTGTCAGCCAGCCCGGATTGTCAGCCAGCCCGGATCATCAACAGTCACCGGTGATCCCTTGGCCGGGAAACTGCCGAGAGGACATCCGTCGGACTGGTTCGTCAACTGCCGGCAGACGAGGTTGCCGCCGGGTCTGCTCTTGATGGCTGGCTGCACCTTCCGGATTGGGCCCTCAGTTCCTTCCTTGTGACTGAACAACCGAGCAACTGACCAACCGAGCAACTGACCCACTGACCAACCGCAGGAGCTCATCCCTTGATGGCCAAGGTCTGGGAAAGTTTGAGCCGGGGAACGACAGAGCCTTCAGCGTTCCACCCGAATCCACAACGGCCGAGCTCGCACTCCAAGCTCAAGAACCTTATGCCTGATGGCGATTTCGTCTCTCCAAGGATCTTCCCACCGAAACCTTGCGGATCAATGAATGGACCATCTCTCTCAGGATCTGCGTCCAACGATGACGCCAGAAGAATCGTTCTGTCTAGTCTATGCCCATGATCTGTCGGATGGATTTATGGCTTTTGCTTGTGATCATTCAGAGGTTCCTGCTCTTTTTCCAGCCAGCTTTTCCTGTTTGAGTTTCTCGAGCATGGCGACCTGGGTGTCTTGATCGAGTTTTTCCAGTTTTGCACGAACTCGGCGACGGTGTTGTTCCTGTCGTAAGAGGGCTGCCCGCTGAAGTGCGCCGCGAAGCCGAGCGTCGAAATCCAAGTCGGCCTTGGACTGGCTGGCTTCATCCAGGGCCACCATCGCTTGCTTGAGTTCCGGATCGTCAAATTGACTCATCAACGTCGGAAAAGTCCAAACTCCTTCGGCTTCAGCCAGGTCAGCCATCCCTTGGTAGATCGCCCTTAAGAAGGGATCAGTCAATTCATCCACGCCGATCTGCTGCAGGATTTGAGGAAGAACCTCAGGACGCAACAGCACCAGTTCGACCAGTTCTTGTTCCCAGGCGGGTGTGATTCTGATCGGGCTGTCGTCGCGTTCCTCGTTGGGCAGGTTGGTCGGCCAGCCGCTGGCGGTGCTTTCACCGACGCTGTGACCAGGTGCCTGAGGAGCTATCGACGAGTTGGTCTTGGATGGGCCGATCGCACTCTGCCTGGCGGTGGGCTGACCGGTCTCGGGCGGCGTTCGCCTCCGCTGGGTGGTCTTGCGGAGGCGTTTGCGAAGGTCGGCCAGTTGCAGGCGGATGTCATCCTCGGGCAACAAAAAGTGTTCAGCCAGCCGGGCGATGATCTGGTCACGCTTGGTTTGTTGCTGCGGGGTGGTCCGCTCGGTCAGCAAAGGCCCTCGTGCGAGGACGCTCAAGATGCGGTGCAGCGCCGCGGTGACCTCGTAGGTGTCTGTCCTGGGGTTGACATGGTGGGTAGCTTTTTGGAACAGGTGATCCAGGGCATCCGGTGCCCTCTGCAGCTGCTGACGAAAGGCGTCAGCGCCGTGTTCTTGGAGATAGTCGCAAGGGTCCATCCCTTCGGGCAGGGTGAGGACACGCAGATCCATCTGTTCCTCGACAAACAAGGTCAGCAGGTCGTCGGAGCGGCGTTGTCCGGCTTCATCTCCGTCGAGGACCAATACAACCCGCTCGGCAAACCTCCGCAACTTATGGAGGTGATCCCGAGTGAGGCTGGTTCCCAAAACAGCCACCACATGCTCGACGTCGGCCTGATGGGCTGCCAAGCAATCTGTGTACCCTTCCACGACCACTGCAGTCCGTGTTTGCCGGATCGCTTGTCGTGCCAGGTGCAAGCCGTAAAGTTCCCGACTTTTGCTATAAAGAGGACTCTCGGGCGAGTTGATATATTTCGCCGGAGTTCGCCCTTCGCGTCCTGGCAGAATTCGGCCACCCAGAGCAATTGGCTTGGCCTGAAGATTATAAATCGGAAAGATCACACGTCCCTGAAATCTCTCAAAATAGCCACCTCGTTGTTGCCGAACCAGCAGACCGAGCTTCTCCAAGACAGAAGCCGGAAACCTCTCGGCCCCAACCTGCCTGCTGAGCCAACCCCGCTGATCAGGGCAGTAGCCCAGGCAGAAACGCTCAATGCTGGCCTCGCTGACGGCTCGCCTGTGGAGATACTCACGGGCAGCCTCCCCAGTTGGACCCTCAAGAAGGCATTGGTGCATCGCTTGCACAGCCCAAGCCATCGCCTCAAAGAGCTGAATCTTCTGCTGTGCCCAGGCCGCCTGCTGGGCTGCTGTCTGTGGATCGGCTGATTCTGCCCAGGGGATGCCTGCCCGTTGGGCCAAGAACCGTACCGCCTCAAAAAAACTCACCCCAGTGTACTTCTCAATGAACGAGAAGACATCGCCGCCCTCCTGGCATACCCAACACCGGTACGTTTGGCGGTCGGGGTAAAACTTCAAACTGGGATTTCGGTCAGGATGCCAAGGACACAGGGCTTTGAAATGTCGTCCATCCGGACGAAGCTCCAGATGCTCGCCGGCGACAGCAATGAGGTCGTTTGCCTCCCGAATTCGGTCTTTCAACTCCGGCGAGATCAACACAGCCAGACCACCTGGGTTGGTCAAAACAAAACCGCCAGAAATCACCAGGAAGCTACCAGGTTTGCTTGGCAGTCTCCCCAGATTTTGGCAACAGCGTTTGGGATTTGTCGTGGTCCGTTGGGCCAAGAGCCCGAGATTATCACTTCGGGTCAAACCAGAGGCGCTCGCCAATTGGCCAGCACAAAACAACGGAAGTTTTTTAGTCGGGAGTGTTGGTCCGCGACGTTCAGCGGCAATCAGCCGCAATGGATGGTCAACAGCACTCGATCGCCAGAATCAATCAGGCGTTCAGCCACGTCGCGGGGAGTGTCGCAGAAACATAACAGGGTGGCATGGTCATAGTCAACGTTAGGGACAAGAAATCCATCATGACAGATTGGCCTGCCCTTCAGTTTGGGAGGCCCGCTTGGAGAGATTGCTGAGTCCGCGGCGTGTGATGCCGGTTGGGTTGTGTTTGTCGAATCGTCCGGCAGAACCAGCCAGCAAAGAGCCTGGCGGTCAAACCAAATCCACCGACAGGCAGTCCGACTCACCTCGGTTCGTCCCACTGACCGACTTGAACTTGCAAGACTTGTCGGTTTCCCTGTCGAAGGATCTCAAGCTCCGCGGCTGAGCCCACCTCAGCACATCCCACCCGGACACGCAGGTCGGCTGGATGATTGACCTCAATGCCCTGCCACCGCGTGATGATATCCTCGGGACGGATGCCGGCTTGATCAGCAGGCGTCCCGGGTCGGACTCGACGCACCAATACGCCCAAACCGGGGAGGACTCCCCGAGCGGCGGCGATATTGGGGTCCAGCGTTTCCATGTGAACGCCCAGAAAACCTCGCTTGACGGAGCGTTGAGTGCTCAGCTGCTGTGCAATACTTTGAGCGATTGAACTTGGGATCGCAAAACTGATCCCTTGAAAGTTTTGCCCAACGATGGCGGTGTTAATCCCCACCACCTCGCCGAGCATGTTGACCAAAGGTCCGCCACTGTTGCCAGGATTCACCGCAGCATCGGTTTGCAGGTAATCCTGATAGGTGCCGTTGCCCACGTTGTGCCGTCCTTTGGCGCTGATGATCCCTGCGGTGACGCTTTGGTCCAGGCCGAAGGGGCTCCCCACAGCCAGCACCGAATCGCCAACTTGCAACTGATCGCTGTCGCCCCACACCACTGGCCGCAGAGCAGACGGGGCACCCAACCCATCTGGCTTCAACTGCAAGACGGCCAGGTCAGTCAGGTCGTCTTCAGCTAACAGCTCGGCAGGAAATCGCCGTCCATCGTGCAACTGGACAGTGATCTCAATGGCACGGACGATGACGTGGTTGTTGGTCAACACACGTCCGCCGGCATCCAAAATGATTCCTGATCCCTCGCCCCGCCCGACTTGACCGTCCAGACGACCTTTTGCCTCAGGGGTCGGTCTCCCCGCCAATTCGGCCGGAGTCAACGGCGATTGCAACCTCGTCTCGATGTTCACAACGCTCGGGGAAACAGCCTGCGCGGCGAGCCGAAAACGGTGCTCGGCCTGGGGAAGCTCCGTCAGCAGACTCCGGGCAACATCAGCCTCAGCCAATCCCCGGCCGCGACGCGCGGCATAATGATACTGCTGAACCAGGTAAGGCGAGACGAACACCGTGCTCAGCAGCAACAGAACGTACGTCCCCACATAGATCAACTTGGGTCCTGACGAGCGGGCTCTGGCAGCCCCTCCGGCGGCGGTCCCTGACTGAGCGGCAGAAGCACCTGTTTGCTGAGGACCTGCCTGCGAAGCAAAAACCGGATTGCCAAAGGGAACAGAACTGAGCGGCGAAGCAGAGCAACCCAAGATTGAGGAAGATTTGCCTGGCCAATACTCGGGTGGGTCTTGATGGGGAGTTCCGTGGTTGCCAGGTCTGTCAATCATGAGAAAAGCGCCGAGGGTGACCCTTGCGGACGTTTCTTTGGACACCGACTGACAAGCGATGCCGCAAAGCTGGCCCACCAGCTTGGGATCAGGCAGCTTTGCGTTGCTGAGTTCGCCCTTACTTACGGCCGAAAGTCGTGCTTGTCGTCAGGTAAAGGTCCTTCAAGAGAGCCATCAAGAGGAAGCGGCCATGAGAGAAACTCTGCTTGAGGCACTCAGAACTTGCAGTCCGAGACACTCAGGCAATTCGAGACACATGCATCAAAGACTCGCCCAGCAAAAAGATTCACTCAGCAAAAAGATTCACTCAGCAAAAAGATTCACTCAGCAAGTGTTAGATCCTCCGAGAGACTCACGGGGTCCGACAATGACGGTTGTGGAGTGATTGAGCGAGTAGTGGCGGAGCAAGCTGGTCAAATCGGCCGGGGTGATCGAAGCGATTGCCTGCAGGACTTCCTTCACCGTACGGTACTGCTGTCGCTTGGTCCAGTCTGAACCAACCCAGGCCATCCGCCTGCCGGGACGTTCGCAAGATCGAACTAACGATGAAGCAACCTTGTTTTTGGCGGATTCTAATTCGTCCAGGGTGATTTCCTTTTCCGCGGCGGACTGATACACATCCCTGATTGCCTTGAGCACTTCTTCGGTTCGGTCCGGATGGCAGCTGGCCTGAGTGAAGAAGACACCGCAGTCGGTGTAATCGACGTACCCGAGGGTGGCGAACTCGGCGATGCCCGGGTCCACCAACGACCAATAGAGCCGACTGGAGGTCTCGTCGCCGAGGATCACGCTCAGCAACGCGGCGACGTACCAGGGTTGGCCTTCTCCAGGGGGGCCAGCGGCTAGCTGCATAATGTACTCTTGAGCGGACTGTGGCTGGCAGAGGACATCCACCTTCGGCGGGGAGGGCTTCAGGGCAACGGTTGCATGCTCCACTACCGGGCCTGTCCAATGCCCGCAGAATTGCTGGGCGAGATCGACCAGCTGTTCAAAGTCAATTTTCCCGCTGGCTGCTAGCACAACGTTGCTGGGGCTGTACAGTTTGGAACAGTAGCGACGCATTTGCTCAACTGGCAGCTGTCCGATGCTTTCGGAGGTGCCCAGAACACTATGCGAGAGTGGGTGATCGCGGAAAAAGAGGGCTTTGACCCGATCGTCGCCGCCGTAGGGCGGCATATCGCGGTACATCTGGATTTCCTCCAGGATGACCTGCTTCTCGATCTCAAAATCCTCTTCACGCAAAGCCGGCTGGAGGATATCCGCCCAGACCTCGACGACTTGGCCCAAGTATTCTGGCAAGAAGCTCGCGTAGTAGCAGGTCACCTCATCACTGGTGGAGGCATTCACCCGTGCACCGATCTCATCGAACTGACGGTTGACATCCTCGGCGCTGCGGGTGTTGGAGCCCTTGAAGATCATGTGCTCCAAGAAGTGACTGACCCCGGCGAGATCGTCTGTCTCGTCTCGAGCCCCTGCCTTGACGAAAAAGCCCATCGCGCAGGAATAAGCCTGCGGCGTGCACTCGGCGACAATTTCCAGGCCGTTGGGCAAGGTTCTCTGGCAAAACTCAACTTCCGCAGGCACGGCCCACCTCCAGAGGACTCGGACCAAGGGTCACCACCGAGCAGGAGTCCAGCGGACTCTTGGGCAAAAACGTGTCAAGAAACTCGTTGAGGGATTCGATCGTCAGCTCCTGCACTTTTTGGTTGATTTCTTCCAGCGTTCGAGCCCGGCCAAGATGGTACCAGTCGGCCGCCAGTCGGTAGCTGCGAGCAGAACTGCTTTCATTTTGCATCACCAGCATCGTGCGATACTGAGCTTGGACCCGGCGGAGTTCCTCTTGGCTGACCCCCTCGGCCATCCGGCGATACTCTGAGAAGATCACCTCCAGAGTTTCTTGAGCCCGATCCGGCTGGCTGCCAGCGTAACACTGGATACTCGCCCGATCGCCCGCCCCGTGATACGAGGCGTCTACCGCGTAACAGAGGCCTCGTCGCTCGCGGACTTCGGTCCACAACCGGCTGCTCTGCCCGCCAGAGAGCACCGCCAGGCTTGCCCCAGCTCGGAACCAATCCTCGCTATCCGGGGGAACCGTCGCAGAGGCAATCGCCAGGTGAGTCTGCTGAGACTCCCGATTCAAATGCAACCAGGGTTGAAGTGTCCCTGTGGGCTGAGGGGCCGCCGGGGACGCTCCCGACCAATCGGCGAACAATTCTCCCACAACATCTTGAAGCGACGACCAGTCCACCTGTCCGGCAACGGCCAGGATCGCTCCCTCAGGGCAATAGCACTGCTGATAAAACTCTTGCAAATCCTGGGGCGTGATTGCTGCCACGTCCTCGGGCTTGCCCTGGCTTGGCCGCCCATGCGGGTTCGGATAAAAAGCCTCGCTGAGCTTGAGCATCACCAAATGCTGGTGATCATCCTCAAGACCCGCCAGCTCCTGAAGGAGCATTCCCCGAATGAGCTCCACTTCGCCTTCTTGCAAATGAGCCTTCTGCAACATCTCCGCGAGGATCTGCAACGCCGCCGGCAAGGTCGAGCCCAGGGTGGCTCCGCTGAAGTGGGTGGTGAAAGTTCCCACTTCCTCGGAGTGATCGACCCCTAAGCGGTCCAGCTCGGCCATCAATTCCTGTTTTCCTCGGGAGCCGGCGCCGCGGGAGACAGCCTCACAGACGAAGCTGGCCAGCCCTGAGCGGCCGGGAGGGTCTTGGGCAGCGCCTGAGGGCACCAACAATGAGAAGCCCACCGACTGCAGCCAATTCATCGGGGCAGCCACAAGCGTGAGGCCGTTGTCATATCGACGGGAAAAAATGTGTTCGGTCACTGGTCACCGCGAATCAGTGCGTCTGTGGTCAAGTGACCCAGAAACGAAAAACAAGCTTACTGGGAGCAATAGGCCATCTGGACAACTTTGTACTGCACTCGGGCCCTGCGGAACCCGGTTCTCTCATACAGGCGTACGGCGGGCTCATTCCGTGCGGTGACCTGGAGCGAGACTCGGCGGAGCCCGGCAGTCTGAAAGCCATCGAGAGCCTTGAGAATCAATTGGCGGCCCAGTCCAAGACCACGGTGTTCTGGCACCACTCCGACGTTTTGCACCGAGCCGGTGCCCCGGATATCGCAGATGCCCTGAATGGTGCCACAGTACTCCAGCGGCTGTTCTGGTTCGGGTCGCCAGGCGATCAGCCAAGTCGCACTGGGCAAAAAGCCTGGTTTGCGAATGATGTCGCTCATCAACCGATGACAACCATCAGGATGGCCAAGGCAAGGAAAAACGCTGGCATCGATCTCGTTGCGGAAGCTGCGATACTTGGTCTGAGCATGAGCGGCCAACAAACTCTGGTGCCAGGGTAACCAGAGATAGCCCGAGGGCAACGGGGGCACACGGATGGGCGCTGCCAACTCGTACTCCATGTCGTAGCGTTTGAAGTACGTCAGCGCCATAGTCGCAAGCTCGCCTTGCAGCCCGGAAAGTCAACTCTCAAATCTGATCTCGCCGGCAGGCGACGGTCTTCTCCGCCGAGCCGATACTTCCATGATGACGAAACCTGGTGTCCGGGCAAGCACTGCTAGGCGTCTCTGGTTGGGTGGCAGGGTCGGACAACTCATTCTCTTGAGCAACTTAGTCTCTTGAGCAGGTCAGCCTGTCACCCTGCTTGGCCCGCTGACGGGCTAGCCCTGTGGTGCTCGGAAGCCTCGGCCTGGATGGGTTGCAGGGGCAGACGGAACAGTCGCCTCGTTTGAGGTGGTGCCTTCACAACGCGAATTGTCGGGTTCCGCCCCCCGGTCACCTTCGCTACACTCCGTCCCCGATTTCGACAGCCAGACTGGCTGCCTGCGGAGGGGAAAGGGCCGAAGACCCCCTCAAATCCCCTTTGACCATCCCGAGCCAATTCCGCCTCAGGAGTTCAAGGCAGTCCAGGTTGTCATAGCAAGCAGGGTTGTCAAAGCAGTCCGGGTTGTCAAAGCAGTCCGGGTTGTCAAAGCAGCATGCGATGGTCGAGCCAAACTCCTCGATCAGCCAACACTGGTTGAGCGAATTCTCGAGAGGACCAGCGAGTTGCCAGTCGAGGTGGTCAAACCGGTGGCCTTGGCACCTCTGCTGGTCTTTGTTTCCCAGGCGATGAAGCCAGTTTTGTTTCAGAGGCACGGCTGGGTGCCAGTGGTGAAGCCCAGAACGAGTGAAGCGATTAAGTGGATGATGCCGATAGGAGAGGCCGGGACAGGATGGGTCGGCTCCCCCAAAGGTGCATCCACTCACACACGCGTTTGTGTGTTGGTCTGACGCCTCGGGCCAGACTGTTCCCGTTCTGGATGACAAGGAGGGAAACGTGTGGGTGGCAAACCAACGGAAAGATCCTCAGGTGGCGGATTGAGCGCCGGTATGAGCCAGTTCGAACCAGTGGTCATCACAGGCATCGGGTTGATCACAAGTGTCGGAACTGACCGCGAGTCGGTATGGCAGGCGGTCTGCCAGGGTCGGAGTGGCGTCAAGCGAGTTGGTGGCCTGCAGGGAATTCCCGACGACACCGTCTTGGGAGCTCCGGTGGAGGCTGATTTGACCAACCTTCCCGGTGATATCAACCAAAGCTTGCCTCCGGATTCCCCTCAGCGAACGTCGCTGAAGGTGATTCGGATGGCGGAGATCGCTGCGGCCGAGGCGATGGCTGATGCCAACTTGCACCCGTTGACTGTTTGCCAAGAGCGGTTTGGTTGCGCCATCAGCGGTCACGTTGGCGATACCGGCTATGTCTTCCACCAGGCAGGTCGACCGGAATTTCTGGAACCGATCCCCTGGTATCTGCAGTTTGTCCCCAATACCGGTTGCCACAAGATCGCCAATTTCTATGGGCTGCGAGGACCTCGGTTGGCCCATTCGGTTGCTTGTGCCAGCGGGGCCGTCGAGTTGCTCTCAGCGGTCCGCGCGATCCAAGACGACCAATGCGACCTCTGTCTGACCGGCAGCACGGAGATCATTCACCCGTTGTTTGCTGCTGGCTTTCGGCGGATGGGCGTGCTAGCCAACCATGATGATCCGACTGCTGCCTGCCGTCCTTTCGACAGCCAACGCACGGGCTTTGTTATGGGCGAAGGGTCAGGCATGCTGATTGTTGAGCGGCTCTCTCATGCCTTGCAGCGGGGAGCTCGCATCTACTGTGAGGTTGTCGCCGGCAAGATGTTCAGCGATGGCATGCACGTGACCAACTTGGATGCACAGAGCCAATCGCTTACGCACACCATCAAGGCGACACTTCGCCAGGCACGCTTGGCTCCGGACGATATCGGCTACATCAACGTGCACGGCACTGGTACCCAGCAAAACGACCTCTGCGAGTCCGTGGGCATCCGTTCTGCGCTGGGTCGAGCAGCCAATTCCATCCCGGTCAGTGCCATCAAGAGTATGCTAGGGCATCTCGTCAACGCCGCGGGCAGCGTTGAGACAGCCATCACGGCTTTGGCCCTGCGGGATGGGTTTATGCCTCCCACTGCCAATCTCACCGACCCCGATCCTGAATGCCAGCTCAGCCATCTTCCCCTGGTGGGTCGCCACTGCCGGCCTGAGTTAGCCCTCAAACTTTCGGTGGCCTTCGGAGGACACCTCGTGGCTGTCGTGCTGCGACGCTGGAACGATGCACGCAGTGGTTTCGCCTACCCAGGCTTGGTCAAGGCAGCCTAGTGGTCGGTTTCCTTCTGATTTGGCAGTTGGTTCTCGTGGAATCGGGGGATTCACTTCCAACCGACTGCCAAAATCAACCGACTGCCAAAATCAACCGACTGCCAAAATCCTAGGAAACAAGGCATTAGTCCGAGAGCTCAAGCCCGGATCACAACCCGGATTCACCCAGAGACCCCAGGTGGGCAATCCGCATGGGTAGCTGGCAGCTACTCAGTCGCTCGCTCAATCTGCGGTGACGCTGTCAGAGACCGGCATGAAATGGGAGGGCATTCCTAGAGGGAATCCCTCCATCGCCTTGCGGTTCTCGGTGGTATTGGACTTGTCCGGAACTTGTGCTTTGGCCCCCCCCCGGGCAGCATTTCCGGGGCAGCATTTCCGGGGCAGCATTTCCGGGGCAGCACCTCTCGGGCGGCATTAATCAGGTAGCACTTCTTGGGGCGACCCTTACCTGAAGGGGTACTTCTGGCGAGCAACAGTTTTGGTCGGCTGAGCTCAGCCGTACTTAGCGTTGAGTTGATCGATCGCCTTTTTACATTTCTCGGTGGCAGCCCAAGCGTCGGGCCAGAAGCACAAATCGATAGTCCACCAATCGTCAGGGGTGCCGGCCTCAACGATCGCCGGCATCAGCTCGTCGAAATCCAGGTTCCCGTCGCCGAAGGGCGGATGAGTGCTGGTGTGGTTGTCGTGCAGACTGTCGTCGCTATCGATCAGGTGCACGCGGCCGATTTTCCCTTTGAGCTTTTCGGCGAGCTCTTTGGCGCCGCCTGGAAGGGTTTCCTTCTCTCCAGGCTGACGAGCACCATGCTTGGCCACCATGTTGGCATGACAGGTATCGTACATGACCATGAAGTTGTCATGTCCCACAGCATCAAGAACGCGGAAGATGTCGCTGGGCTTGTTAAAGGCAAAGCCTGGCTCAAATTCCCACACGACACGGACTCCAGCATCGGCGGCCTCTTGGGCACACTTCCGCCAAGTGTCTGCCACTCGCTGGAGGGCCTGATCGTAAGGCACCGTCGTTGGCTTTGGGTCCTCGCCGGGAATCTGTCCCAGATAGCCGGGATCTTCCGTCGTATCCACCCGAATCACGTTGATGCCCAGATCCTGGCAAAACTTGAGATTCTTGCGGAAGGTGGCCAGGTAGCTTTCGTTGCTGGCCTCGGTGATCAACTTTTCGCTCCAGAGGTCGGCAGCCAACCCGCTGCAGCCCATCCCCTTGCTCTCCCACATTGCCCGCACTTCGGCCCGTTGTTCTGGTGTGGTCAGGGCATCTGGGTTGGGGTGAGCACCAAACCCGCCAAGCTCCAAACCGTCAAAGCCCAGATCGTGAAGTTTCTGAACGACTTCAGGAAACGGCACCGGGCTGTTCTCGTAGGGACCGATTGCATAGGCCCAGGTGCCAATTGAGATGCGCTTCGCCATCGACGCTGATCCTCAAGGGTCGCAAGGGTTAGGGTCGCAAGGGTTCATGTGCTTCGCGTGAGTTGAATAGAATAACCAAGCTTCACCACAAGATGAACTGCCGTCCCTGAGAGGAATGCCATCAAAAGATCACCTCAACTTTCAAGCAGGTCCCAGAGGCAGTTCCCAGAGGCAGGTCCCAGAAGCAGTTCCCACAGAAAGTGCCGAAGGCGGGACTCGAACCCGCACGCCCGTAACCGGGCAGGAGATTTTAAGTCTCCAGCGTCTGCCAATTCCGCCACTTCGGCTTAAGACGGAGAGTATTGAACTCAAAATAAATTTTAGTAGATAATGGGAAAAGTTGGGTCGGTTTTGTGCAACGACCAAACCGACGGCCCGATTGGGGTCGTTCCAGCGGGGCAAGTGCTGCCGCCGCTGACTTGTGTCATCGGCCGATGGTGGCATGATATCTGATTTGCGGTGCCGTGGCGGTAGGCAGGGTCTGAGTTTGCAGAAATGTTTGGGACTGTTGCTTGCTTATGCTGCTGGGCACTGCTGCTTCGAGGTCTCTGGAGGTGATCGGCTTGGGCTTGTCTGGCGGTTATCAGCCCCGATTGATACATTGACCGCATGATCAAACAACTGCGTTGGCTGCAGTGGGCAGAAAAGCATCCAGCACGATGTTGACCGAAAGTCTGAGCGACCCGAGGGTTGGCCCGCCAATGCTTTTGTCTGCGTCTGCGGATGATGGTTGTGCATCGGCAAGTGCGTGCCCAGGCCGTCGATGAGCACTGGCTTACTTGCACTGGCTTACTTGCACTGGCCGGCTTGCAGGCACTCACTTGAAGTCTCTCATTGCTTTTGCAGTCACCACTTCTCGGGAGCCACAAGCTCCGACCTCAATCAGAGTAGCCTAGATTCCGCTTATGCTCAGCCAAAAGGTTGACGACCCTGCTAGCAAACTTGATGAGATCGCTGCGGAGTTTGCCGATTGCGATCCTCGCGAACGTCTGGAGTTGCTCTTGGATTTTGC
This sequence comes from uncultured Pirellulales bacterium, assembly GCA_964648025.1. Classification (GTDB taxonomy): domain Bacteria; phylum Planctomycetota; class Planctomycetia; order Pirellulales; family Pb10988; genus CAZYKP01. The sequence goes on from CAZYKP010000053.1 coordinate 42,996, forward strand.
CGAGGGTCTGCCAGAACTGCCACCAGAGTACCAAGAAAAACGTGACCGCGGTGAGGACCGGGTTCACGAATGTCAGTCACCTGTATTCCTCTGGGCCGTGCCTGTTGGTGATCGAATCCATCTGCTGGGGGACGTTGCTCCGGAAGCCCCCACGGTCAAAGGCTTTGTGGGGGTGTTGTTTGCCGCCTTTGACGGGGCCCGTCCGGCAGACGTTTTGGCCGTTGGAGACGACATTCTCGGCAAACTCGGGTTGGTCGAGGCCTTGGGGATGCAGCGGATGAATGGCCTGCATGCCATCTTTCACCGCATCCGACGCGATATTGCTGAGGCTTCCGGCCTCTCTCGCGATCTTGGAGCCAACTCCAACTCAAGCCAAGTTCCTCGCTCAAACCCCCAGAACAGCCCCAGCCAAGAGGACAGTCCCAGCCAAGAGGACAGCCCCAGCCAAGAGACAGGCCGAGCTGCCAGGAGGAGCCAGCGGCGTCCATGAACTGCTGAGGCCACGAGGCGGTTTTGCCATCGGCGGTCTCACTTGGCAGCCACGGGGCTGCTGCTAGTTTCTTGTTGCTGGCCGGTCTCATGCTGGCCGGTCTCATGTTGGCGGTTTTGACGACAGCCAGATGGATGACCTCCAGAGAGATGAAGGCCAGTTTGATCATGACTTGTGCTGGAGTTTCGGAGAGCCCGGGCTCGCTGTGCTCGACTCGGCCCCTGAGCAGAGAACGAAATTGACAAGACAACCGGAACTCGTTGGCTGCCTGAGGAAAGCGAAGCAGGTCTGCGATTTCCGAGATCCTTTCCCGAATTTGAGAAGGTCTCAGCGCCATGGCGACCACCACCGAGTCGACCAATGTCCCCCCCGATCAGCACGGGTTCGCACAAGAACACGCTGCTGTCAATCGGCCGCCTGAAACAGCCGCAGGTGTCAACACTCCGGTGGCGGATGATTACGATCCCGATGAGACTCGGGAATGGCTGGAGAGCTTGGAATACGTTCTGGAAACAGCTGGTTCCGAGCGAGTGAGTTTTCTTTTGCAACGGCTTCAAGAGAAGGCCTATCGAGAGGGGGTTCGGCTGCCCTTCACAGCGACCACGCCTTATATCAACACCATCCCGCTGGAGCGGGAACCGGAGTTTCCCGGTGACCGCGAGATGGAACGGCGGATCAAAAACATCATTCGCTGGAATGCCATGGCGATGGTCGTGGCGGCACAAAAACGCAGCAAGGGCATCGGCGGTCACATCTCCACCTACGCCTCCTCGGCTACCCTCTATGAGGTGGGCTTTAACCACTTCTTTCGCGGCGATGACAACCAAGAGGGTGTCGGCGACCTGGTGCTCTTTCAGGGGCACGCTTCTCCGGGCATGTACGCCAGGGCGTTTGTGGAGGGACGTTTGACCGAACGGAACCTCCTCAATTTCCGCCGGGAGCTCGGCGAGGGCGGAGGCTTAAGCAGTTATCCTCACCCCTGGCTGATGCCCGATTTCTGGCAGTATCCCACCGTTAGTATGGGCTTGGGCCCGATTATGTCGATCTTCCAGGCCCGGTTTAACCGCTACCTCCGGGACCGGGGTCTGAAGAACACCGACCGTTGCCGCGTGTGGAGCTTTGTCGGCGACGGGGAATGTGATGAGCCCGAAACCCTCGGCTCGATCACCCTGGCGGCTCGGGAGCGACTGGATAACCTCATCTGGGTGGTCAACTGCAACCTCCAGCGGCTGGACGGGCCCGTTCGTGGCAACGGCAAGATCATCCAAGAACTGGAGGGGCTCTTCCGAGGGGCCGGCTGGAATGTCATCAAGGTGATCTGGGGCAGCGATGTTGATGAGATGCTCTCCCACGACGATACCGGCATGTTGGTCAAGCGGCTTGGTGAGGTCGTCGACGGTCAGTACCAGAAATACGCTCGCAGCAATGGTGCGTTTATCCGCGAGGATTTTTGGGGCAAGTATCCTGAGACCGCCGAGATCGCCAAACACTTCAGCGACGAGCAGCTCGCTCGCGTCCGCCGCGGCGGCCACGACCCCATCAAGATGTACGCCGCCTACAAGGCCGCCACGGAGTACAAAGGGGCTCCCACGGTGATCCTGGCCAAGACCGTCAAGGGGTATTCCCTGGGGTCTGGCTTGGAAGCGGTGATGGGGACTCACAACAAGAAGGAGATGGAGGAACACGAACTGGTGGCCTTTCGGGACCGCTGCGGCGTGCCCCTCTCCGACGAGGACGCCAAAGCGGCCAAGTTCTATCGCCCTCCTGCGGAGAGCCCCGAGATGCAGTACTTGCATGCTCGGCGAAAGGAACTCGGCGGCTACTTGCCCTCGCGACGCAACAAAGCCGAGCCGTTGTCTCTGCCGGCTGACTCAGTGTTTTCCCGCTATGCTCAAGGCAGCGGAGAGACTGAGGCCTCCACAACGATGGTCTTTGTACAAATCCTTCGTGATTTGATGAGGGATCAATCCGTTGGCAAGCACATTGTGCCGATTGTCCCCGACGAAAGCCGGACCTTCGGAATGGACGGCCTCTTTGGAGCGGTGGGGATTTATTCCTCACAAGGACAACTCTACGATCCCGCCGACCGCATGTCCCAGCACCAGATGGCCTATTATAAGGAATCGAAAACAGGTCAGATCATCGAGGAGGGGATCAACGAGGCAGGCTCGATGGCCTCGTTCATCGCCGCCGGCACGGCTCACACAACCGTCGGGATCAACATGATCCCCATGTATATTTACTACTCGATGTTCGGTTTCCAGCGGGTCGGCGATCTCATTTGGGCCGCCGCGGATATGCGTTGCCGGGGCTTCCTGATCGGAGGGACCTCCGGACGCACAACCCTCAACGGCGAAGGTCTGCAGCACGAGGACGGCCATAGCCATCTGGCCGCATCGACTGTTCCCAACCTCTTGGACTACGATCCGGCCTACGCTTATGAGATTGCCCTGATCATCCAAGACGGCATCAAGCGGATGTATCACGACCAGGAAGATATCTTCTACTACCTCACCGTCCACAACGAAAACTATCAAATGCCCGCGATGCCCGAAGGGGCCACCGAAGGGATCCTCAAGGGCATGTATCGCTTCAAAGCCGTCGACGCCGGCAAGAAAGCCCCCAAAGTCAATCTCTTCGGCTCCGGTTCCATCCTGCGTGAAGTCTTACGTGCTCAGGAAATCTTGGCCGGCTACGGCGTCAGCAGCCAAGTCTGGAGCGTCACCAGCTACAAATCGCTGGCCAAGGAAAGCGAGGACTGCCAACGCTGGAACTTGCTCCATCCCGCCGAAACACCCCGACAAAGTTACTTTCAGCAAAAGCTGGCTGAGGACCCTGAGGCCTGCTTGACGGTGGCCTCCAGTGATAACGTCCGGAATGTCTCCTTGCAGGTCACCCCGTTTGTCTCCACGCCGTATTATGTGCTTGGTTGCGACGGATTCGGACGCAGCGAGACTCGGCCCAACCTGCGACGGTTTTTTGAAGTGGATGCCGAATATGTCACCCTGGCAACGCTTTCAGAACTCGCTAAGCTCGGCAAAGTGAAAAACACCGTTCCAGCCGAGGCAATCGGAAAACTGGGCCTGGATCCCGAAAAGCAAAATCCCGTCGGCGTTGGTGTCCCCGGACCTCACGATACTGCTGAGTGACCTCACATCAGCCGACTAGCACTTGTGACGACTAGCACTTGTGACGACTAGCACTTGTGACGACTAGCACTTGTGACGACTAGCATTGATGAGGGTGATCCTGCTTTGCCGGTGCCCTCCAACACCGCAAACCCCGGGCAGCAACTGAGCTCAGCCTGCCCCGATCTTATCGCTGTTGCGTTGGGGGCTCTGCCCCAACCTCGTTGACCCGCTTTCACTGATTCATTCTGCACGACTACTCAGCCAGAAGGCCCCAGCCATGGCGATCGAGTTCAAGTTACCTCCTCTTGATGGGGAGGCTGTTGATGCCACTGTCACCGAGCTCAAAGTCAGCGAAGGTGACATCGTTGAGAAAGATCAGCCGCTCGCTGAGGTCACTGCTGAGAAATCACAGCTGACTGTCTACTCCCCAGCGGCAGGCAAGGTCGTCAAGCTGCACATCGCTGAGGAAGAGGTGGTCGCTGTTGGTCAACTGGTCGCCGAGATCGAGCCCACAGCCGGATCCGATGGTCAAGCCAGCAACAACGGCGAAACTCAGCAGGCCCAAACCGCCGAAGCGGCAGCTCAGGCCGCCGGCGATCAGACAACGCAGGCAACAACAAGCAGCGCAGTCGCAGCGCCTCCCAAACCCTCCAACCGGCTGCCAGTCTCCGAACCACCGGTCACCACCAGCCCACACCATGAAGACTGGGAAGCCCTTCCAGCCGGGCCTGGTGCTCGTCGTTTGGCTCGGAAGCTGGGCATCGATTTGCACCAGGTCCGTGGCACCGGTAAACGCGGACGCATCACGCCCGACGACGTCTTGGATTATGTGAGTCAGTCGACTGCTTTGAGGCCTGCTTCAGCTGGTTTGCCAGCCCCGCTTGAGGATATCGGCCAACCCGAGAAGTATGGCGAAGTCGAAGTTGCCAAGCTCTCGCCGGTTCGGGCGGCCATCGCCCGGAAGATGACGCAGTCGACGACGATTATTCCTCATCTGACCAATTTTGATGATGCCGACGTCACCGAGTTGGAGCGTATCCGCAAGTCGATCGATCCAGAACGCGTCGGCGGCAAACTGACCAGCTTGGTCTTCATCATCAAGGCTGTCGCTTTGGCCCTGAAGGAGCGGCCGATGCTCAACGCCTCGATCGATGTTGCTCACGAACGGGTGATCTACAAAAACTACATCAACTTGGGAATCGCCGCTGATACCGAAGCAGGCTTGGTCGTTCCCGTCTTGCGTAACGTCGATCAGCTCACCATCCCTGAAATCGCCGTTCAACTTCGTGACCTGGCAGAAAAGGCCAGAAGTGGCAAAGTCGGCGTGGCTGATATGAAAGGTGGAAGTTTCACCATCAGCAACATGGGGGCCATCGGCGGGCAATACTCCACACCGATTATCAACTACCCTGAGGTCGCCATCTTGCTGTTGGGTCGCACTCAAAAGCGTGTTGTCCCTCTCGAGAATGGCGAAATCGGTGTCCGTCAGATCCTCCCCTTGAGCCTCTCCTACGATCACCGGCTGGTCGATGGGGCCGAGGCCGCCCGTTTCTTGGAGATCGTCAAAAACTATCTGCAACAACCCGGCGAGCTGTTGGTGCTCTCTTAGTACGAGAGATCAAGGAAGTCTTTGCTATGATCCGAATGATTGCAGCAGACCATCTCCGTTGCAGTGCTGTGAGTCCCTTCGAGCAGAGATATCCTCTCGAAACCCCTTCAGGGTCTGGATTCCCTCAGGGTTCCAAGCAAGCTGCCAGCGCGGGCATTCGGTCCAAAGCCCCCCGATCGCGAGGACCCTCAATGGCAACGACCCCCAATGGCAACGACCCCCAATGGCAAGGACGCCCGATGGTAGGGGTTGCTCTGAGAATCGAGCGGACAGACGCAGCAATTTGCTGTCGGCAACGCCCGCTTGGCTGCCGAGGGGGGTAGGGTCTTCTGCTTGGAGCCAAGCAGGCCAACGCTCGTTCTGTGGGCCAGACGACCAACCGAATTCCACCGAGAACTTTCGGCCGATCTGCTGCGGTCAATTCTTGCCCGCACGGGTGATCTCCACGCTTGTTAGCAAGGCTTGGTCTTGGAAACGGGCGGAGACCACGATCTCCTCAAGGCTGTCGAGCAGTCGGGCGAAGGAGGAGTCTGGATTCAGGCTTGTTTCCTGCCGGGCGTTTCGGCGGTTGCCATACACAGTTGAGAACACCTCATCCCGAACGGGATCATATTTGTATTCCCCGTCGGGACAGAAATAGGTGACCCCGTATTTCCGGTCGGCCAGCTCGTTGACCTGATGCAGAGGCACGTCATAGAGCTTGATCAAGGTGTAGATGGGCAGAATGTTGCGATGAGAGGCCTTCCGTGCTCTCTCTGACCAATACATCTGAAAGTCATCCCTGGACTTTCTGATCGCCCGCAAGTTCAACCGGATGGATCCATGCGCGAGGCGAACTCCGTTGTCTGCGGCAGCTGGTTTCGGCCGTCCAGCGGCATCGATAACCTCCTGGAGCGTGTCCAACTGAGTGGCAGCGACCAATTGTTGACCGACGACTGAGACATAAAGTCTTACCTTGGCCGCATACAACCGGTAGGTGAGCACCTGCACTTGGTGATCACGATAATCCGGCAACCGGTAAGCATCGAACTCGGTCTGGAGCCCAAAAAAGGGTTGCCCCTTGAGGAACAACTGCGAGCTCAATCGTTCCAACAGCCGTGTGGCCTTTTGGGAATCCTCGACACTCAGTGTGACATAGGTCGGTCGGTTGGTCGCCGCAAGAGCAGCAGCACCGAGGAGCTGCTGGTTCATATCCACGGGGAAAGGGGAGCTTAAGGCACGCATTTTGGTTGGGTCCACCTCCAGAACCGAATCGGCATCGCAAATATGCAGCCCGACCGTGTCGCCCAGCCAGCTTAAGTCCGTCAGTGTTGGGTCGGCATCAAGAGCATCATTGACGCCCGGCAGACTCCGCAAGATTTGCCCGACCTGCTGGCGACCGGGCACAGCCTGAACGGACAACACCGCCGAACGCGCGACCGACTGACTGGAGAGCTTCGCAGGGCTGTCGTCGACCCATTGTCGCAACTGTCGGTAATAGCTACGCCCGGCGGTGGGCAAAACGCAAGTCTCGACTCTGACGGTGGGCCCCACAGTCAGACGGATCGCGATGGGATCGAGAATGCCCTGCCAAAAGGCCTCATATCGTTGCTTATAGCTGTCATACTGCTGACGTTCGGCCTGAGAGACCATCAACAACTCATCATCGACAAGCTCAATGATTGGTGTGAGATACTTGACTCTGTTGTAAAGTGAACTGGTCGCCGTATCATGCTTTGTATCGAGGGAGTAGGAGCCGCCGCTTGGGCAGAGGATTTTGCGACGGTCCACGAAACGCCCGGAGACCAAGTCTTCCAACGAATCGGGTCCGCTTCCGTGATCCAGTCGATAAAAGAGCGAGGCATGGTTGAGCATCACCAGGTTGTTGAGGCTCTGGCGTCGACGTTTTTCGGCGATCTTATAGACCGGGCCAACCAGTCTGCGGATGAACGCATCCGAAGCATAGAGGTAGGCTGACTGAGGATCCTCTTGAGGCGGCATTACGGTCGTCATGTACTGGTAATCTGCTTGGTCATGCAGGCTCTCAAGCTTTCCGGTGATCGTATCGATGATCTTGCGGATCGCTCGATGGCTCGTGGAGAGCGCGACAAAAGAGTCATGCTCCACCCGGAACGCGCTGATCATGCGGTCTCGGGTGAAGCTGGCATAGACTGTGTGTCCCCGATAGTTGAACTGACGCTGTTGCAATCCGGGGTAGCGTTTTCCAGCGACAGTTACCCACTCATCCAACGCTCGACGGACGACCTCCGGGTTGCGCATTGTCATGAGCAAGGTCAGGTCGGTTCCCTCGCCCCAGTTGAAATCGGATCCACTGAAGGCCACTTCCGTCGCCGCCCCGGCGTTGAAGAGTTGAGCCAGGTCTTCCAACCGCACACACAACTGCCGCTGGTACTTCTGCTGAAGATGATGATCCTGGGAGGTCACTGACATCAGCTGGAGGAGACTCCCACCCCATTGCTGAGCGAGCGATAACAGCTCCTGAGTCGTTGGGACAGTATTTGCGTGAAACAAATAGTGGTCGGCAGGGACCAAGCGGCTGATCGGGTGGACTCGAGGGGCGATGCCCTTTTTGGCTTTCTCCTGGAGAAGTGTTTTGTAATCTTGGCCGACCAACTCGGGAGGGGACAGCTGGCTGATGTGGACGGTTCGATCGCCGACGCTGGGACCGCTTTCCAGGACACGCCGTTGCAGGGTCTCTTGGATGGCCAACCCACCGGTGAAGGCATCGTACAGGCTGGCTTCAATCTGGCGGCTGGTGGCCGCCGGACGGGAAAGCCTGGGCGGGGGAACTCCATAGCGTTGTTTCGATTGGAGCAGCACATATTCTAAAAAGCTGTTTCCCGGGTAGTACCGGAGCAGTTCCGCGAAATAGTTATTTTGGTTGTTCGCCCATTGCTCGTAGAGACGCTTGGTGCCGGTCGGTTCTGGAGGAATCGAAATCTCCAAGTCGGTATGTCGCACATCGACTTTGCGTGAGCCGTCAGCTTCCTCCGAGACAATCTCATAGGACAGACGAACCTTGGCCTGACCTGAACCACGCAATCTGCCATAAAATTCAGCATGCTTCTGCTGAAAACGGGTCTCCCGCGGGTAAATCAAAAAGGAGCTGTCATCCAAGGACCGTAACCGGAGGAGATTGCTCTGCTCAAACTCCTCGGCAAGAAACGGCTGTTCCAGCTTGAGGGCAAAGACTGCCAGATCCTCATCTTTGGGGCGGAACAGTTCGATGCGTACCTCGTACGGGAGAACGTTGGTGGTCGTCGCTCGGGGTCGCTGGTTGCCCGGCTGGGCCCATGCGGTCTGACTCCCTCCTGCAAGAAGCAACAGAGCAAGGGTAATCACATGCAATAGTAACTGTTTCATGGTGGCCTCTCCCAGGCTGCGGCGGAAGCGTTCAACGGGCGCAAGGGTGAGCTTTTTGCCCGGACGGATGCTATCTCCCCAGGACGGAGCACAAGCGAAAAACCAACCCCCTCGCGAAAGGTTTTTCTCGGCAAGAGATCCCGAGGCCCAGCAGGCAGGTTTCTGGCCGTCAGGGTTCACGAAGTAGCAATCCAACAGAGGAGCCATTCCGGTGAAGGTGCATTTCCAGGGAACAATCAATCCCAACGAGGACCGCCGGGGCGAGCGAGGCACGCTCCGGGGAGCTTCTGCCGGGCGTGGTGAACCGCAACGGACTCTCAAAGCAAACTGGGCTTACCGAAGGCCTCTCATCTGGAACTGGGTGGACTCGGGGTTGGCGGCGGATCGCTGTCTTCCCAGAAAGCAAACGAATTGAGTTGGGCTTTGCGGACCGAGTGCAGGATTCTTGCTTGGCTTGTGGGGAGATTGAGGTTTGATCGACAATGAGGCGTTGTCAGTGAGAAAGCTCCCGCAGGGCCACCAGGCTGTGATCGGTCACCTGGGTGCCGCTGAGGTCGAGTTCCTCAAGATCAGGAAGATACTGAAGTGCTTGCTTGCTCGCGCAGGCCAGAGCAAGATCGTCAATAGGCAGATTCGCCAGGGAAACGGCGCAAATGGTACCGCCATCCCGCTGAACCTGTCTGCCTTCCTGACGGATTTGCTCAGCACAAACCTGCTGGCGAATCCATCGCTGGATGTGATCACCCCAGGGCACCGACATCAGAGCACTTCCATCGGCGAGGATGATCCGAATATTTGCTCGAATACCTTCCTGGTAATCGCCGGCTTGATAGGCTATTTGCCGGAGGCCTGATATGTTCAGCAGGACACTCCGGATAACCAGCGAGATGCTCAACGGACCGTCATCGTTGGGAAAGACCGAGTCGGCTCTGGCGGTTTGGTTCTGGCGGTTTGGCTGTGAGGAGTTCCTTCGCCTGTTGGGTGCTTGCTTCAAATCAGGATCACATCGTGGCGCATTTGGATCATTCTCAAGAAGAGGCTGCACTGCTGGCAGCGATTGACGCAGAACCCGACGAAGACCAACCGCGGTTGGTTTACGCCGACTGGCTGGATCGTCATGGCGACCCCCAACGAGCAACGTTGATCCGAGTCCAGTGCCAAATTGCCAACCTCCCCGCGGGAGACTCCAGGCGAAGTCCCTTGAAATCCCAGGCCCAGCAGCTGATCCGTGAAGGACGGCAACGCTGGGTGCCCAGCGGTTTTCCTTGGAGCTCTAGGGTGGAGTTTTGGAGAGGTTTTCCAGAACGTTTGCGGCTGAGTGCTCAGTTGTGGCTCAATACACGCCTGAGCGAACTGAGCCAGGTGCCTTCCCTTCGAGAGCTTGATCTGCACGGTGCTGGGGTGACTGATCGTGGCTTGCGTTATGTGGGGAGGCTCACTAGCCTGCGATCGTTGGACTTAAGCAAGTGCAGTTCGATTTCGGATCTGGGATTGACCGCTCTCTCGGGCTTGGTGGAACTTCGCCAACTTTCCCTTGGGTTTTGCAAGCAGGTTTCCCGCGACGGGATGAGTTGGATCGGGGCCCTTCAACAGTTGGAATCGCTGAGCCTGTGGGGATGCTCTCTGCGTGATGAGGTGCCCTTGAGACAGATTGCCAAATTGCCGGTTCTGCGGTCCCTTGATCTGCAGGCTTGTGCGGGGGTCAGCGATGTCGGATTACGCTATGTCTGCGAGTTGAGGAAACTCGAGTCGCTGGACCTGACGCACTGCCGCAACCTCAGTGATGAGGGGTTGAGCCATTTGACCAAGCTACCAACCTTGAGGAGCCTGAGTTTGGAGGGCTGTTCCCGACTCACCAAGGCAGCCGTGCGAACGTTGGCCGAGTTAGAGACGTTGCGCTTTTTGAATCTCTGGGGATGTGCTCGGCTTTCTCACGAAGCGGTGGGCATGCTGCAAGAGTACCTGCCCGAGACCAAAATCATCCATGATGGTTCGAGGTGAGTTTCAGGCGGAAGTTTCGAGTGGCTTGCTGAGTTGAAGATGGTCCTGAGGGAAGTGGCCTGCAACGGGAACCACTCAGGACGGCGAGGATCTCTCAGCTCGCCAGAGCCAAGCGGCCTTTGGTGATCGGCTGGGCGACTTGGCCAACGGGTTGTGGGTCGTCGAACAAAAATAGCGGTTGAGCGCCCGCAGGAATCTTGCGGCCCCAAACACGCAAAGCAGCCTTCTCTGCAGCTGCGATGCTGGTGGCGGTGACACAAAATTCGGAAAGTTTCTCCGCGCGGCCCTGACGGTCCACCCAACCAATCAGCCCCGACCAACTCCACAACTTACTCATCTCTTCGCTCCCGCAAGGAATTGACTTGAGATCCTCGGAGATCTTTCCAAGTGATTGGCCCGACGGGCCCTCTATGTGTGGAACCATCTTGCCTGTGGGCTCGGTGTCCTTGATTCTCAGAAAGCTTTTTGATGTGTCCAAAGGTCAGAAGCGCTGACTGTGCAGGCTTCGGTGCTTGGTCGGAAACTTCCTCGAGCCTCAAGACGGTGCTGGTTGGTACCCAAAGCAGCCGCCTGACGAGTGGTTATGAACAAAGACTTTTCAAACCCGTCAGAGAGTTTTGCCCAACCGTTGAGTTGCCTGTGGCCATCGCCACAAAGGTTGCTTGAGATGGCACGCTCTGGACGAGGTCCATGGCGGCACGTCACGAACCCAGCACGTCACGAACCCAGCACGTCACTGACCCAGCACGTCATCGGGGCAGTGATTGTCTGTGGTTGCAGATGTCTCTGTGCCACAGTGGACCGTGCTCTTGAGGTTTCGGGTTGATTCGGGGGATAGATGCAGAAAGTCGAAGCCTTCTAGAAAAGCGAACGATCTTGGAAGAATCGTTTTGTTGAATAGACGCCCGAATCACCGTTTTTTTTCGCCTCATTTCTCCGCAATCCTTTGCCCAGGCGGAAAAGATCCCGTTGAGAAGTCAACCGAGCCCTGCCGAGTTGGGTGTTTCTGTCGCCTCCGAGCAGAAATGATCCAAATGCTCATGATGCGCATGAGCTTGATATCCATTTGTGTGTGATCAGCGTTGTGGAAGATGGGTCAGTGTCCCCCCGACAGTTTCACCTGGCACAACGACCTGTTCACCTCAGCGGCTCACGGCGAACGATCCCTGCCGCGACCAGCACGCCGAGATTTCGCTGTTTGCCAGATCTTCAGGGATGGAAAAGGTCCCCGCCGAAGCTTCCGTGCGACTCCACTGGTCTGATCAGTTGCGTCAGCCAAAGGCCCAATGGGCAAGCGACAGAGCTTGGGGAACATCTTGGCTCGACCGATGTGATGCAACGGCTGGCAGATCAGTCATCATTCCAACGATTCCCGCGTTTCGGACGAGCAAGAATTTTCCTCAAGAGCAGTAGGCGAGCAAGAATGTTTCCCAACAGCAGTCGTCGGCCCAAGACCGGCGCAAGGACCAGCCAAGGTGCCAGTTCCGTGCCTTGTTTCTTTGGATTTTGGCAGTCGGTTCGACGGGAATCCCCCGATTCGACGAGAACCCCACGACGACCTCAGAAGGAAACGCACCACAGGGGCGAAATCCACGCTCTGTTGCTCGGCATAGGCCCTCGAGAAACTCTTCAGCAATCAGGAAATGTCGCTCGAAAAGATCCCTTGGGTGGACATAACTGCCAGCCCCAAAACCGGCAACCCGAAAAAGAAGCAGGTCACAAGAGCGGACCGAGATGGCTTTTGCAAGCTTGATGAGATTAGCGAGGGAAGCAGATGCACCGCTGGCGAGGCATCCGTGACTGATCGAAATGGTGTTGCATGGCCCTTTTTAACCTGCAACGAGTTGGGGCTCTTCGGCGACGGACCTGTGCCGCAATCTGAGAGAGTCGAGTTTGGCCGCGGCCAGGTATGGACTTGGCGAACCCCTTATCTGAGGTTCACTTAGCGTAGCAGTCGGTTGCCGAAGGAGGGGACTTCCTTCGGATTCCGGATGATCCTGGGGTCTTGACGGATGACTTTCGGGAGGGAGTCTCCAGGGACATTTTCGGCAACCAGCAGGCGGCCCACGGCGTTGTTGTGGAAATCCATGGCTCTTTGGTTGGCGGTGTTTCCCGGCTTCTGCTCCTGGGCGTCGGTGACCTGCTTGGCGAATTCTGGTCCGAATTGCTCGGTCAGCAGAAAGCTCCAGGTGACATGGCGATGAGCGTCCCGCAACCATCGGTCAGTTGGTTCGTGGCTCCAGGAGAGTTTGCGAGCCCGATCGGTAATGAGCATCAATTTCGGGACGCGAAGCGGGTGACGTGAGACGATCTCCAGTTGTGCGGGGGCAAGATCGAGTTTGAGATCTTTCGCGAGCTTTTGCAGGTCCGCCCCCTGAAATCGGAGCCGAAAACGGTCCCCCTCGGGCTCAGTAAACAGATGGGCCATGACCTGGACGTCTTTGACCTGCAGTTTCACTTCGCCGCTGAACTGAATGTCGCTGACCGCTTCGTTGGCCAGTAACAGCTTTGTCAAACGCTGTTGGACCGCGCGGGCAGCTTCATTGGGGCGAATCATGGGCAGATTGAGCACTGAGACCTCCCCTCGCCGAAACTGCCCAAAGGGCAACGAGGGCGGTAGATCCGCTGGATCAAGTTCGATCATCACGCCCCAGGCTCGGAGACTCCCCCGAAGACCAAGCACATCATCCAACGAGACCTGGAGTCGTTGCAGTTGCAACTGCGAGCCGAGCGAAACGTTATCGCGAACGTTCAAATCAAAGTGAGCCTGACAATCGTCAAGCGTAACTTTTGTCAGCCAGGGGGAAATGCTGGTCGAGCGGAAGGTGGCCTCGGTGAGCCCGATGCGTTGTTGTTCCAAACGCTTGGCCAAATACTCAGTCGCCTTTTCGGCCACACGCGGCGCCAGCAAGGAGGCCACACCCCAGACCGCAGCCCACAGGACCACCACAAACAGCAAAAGACGGAAAGTCCATTTTCTCAAAGGTCGCTTGGTGCTCATGCGGTACCAGACTATTCAGCGGAGTGAGAGCGAAGTGAGAACGCGGAAACCCAGACCGCACCTACTCTCGGTGCTTCTGGCTGGTCACAACTCAGGCCGTCAAGTTCCCAGGCCGTCAAGTTCCCAGGCCGTCAAGTTCCCAGGCCGGCCACCTCAAAGACCGGCGACCAGTTCGCTCATGGCTGGCGGTGTTGCTTGAAGTTCACGCATCGTTTGGTTTGGTGACCTCCGCTGCGGGATTTTCGTCCTGCCATCGCTGATGGTGGTAGCGGAGGACTTCCAAGGTAACCGTTCACGGAGTTAGGCGGGCAGCAACGAGGGTGGTTTGTCGCCTTTGAG
>CAZYKP010000054.1:0-33185 GCA_964648025.1 uncultured Pirellulales bacterium
TCGACCTTCTTGTAAACCTTCCTGTCGACCTTCTTGTAAACCTTCCTGTCGACCTTCTTGTAAACCTTCCTGTCGACCTGCTTGCAGGCCTTCCTGCAGGCCCTCTTGCAGGCCTTCTTGCCGGCCCTTTTCTAGTATCGCTTGATAAACAGTCGACTCTTCCATTGCTTCAACTCCTTGCAACAATCCACTCACCAAACCAGCTTCGTAGCGTAACCCCATCAACACTGCGGTGGCTGTCCATAGGTCTCTGCGGCTCTGTGGGCTCTCCAGTTCGTCAAACCGCTGTTGCATGGTCTGAATCACCTGGGGCAACTCCTCCTCATCCACGGAGCTAATCGGAGCTAGCGGCAGCACCCCGACGCCCGCTTGGAGGATCTGCTCCACCGGCAATTCCCAAACACGGACCACCTGATAATTCAAAGAAAGATAAGGGCGGTTCTGATAGGGTAATTGCCTCTGATACGTCCCGTTGATCGTGCCCAGTTGGGCAGCAGGCCGCAAGAGCAGAACAACACTGCCAACGGGTAACTCATGCCGATGCCCCAGCACCGCATTATAGAAATAGGTTCGCTGAGGGAGCGTGGCATCCGGGCTGGATTGAAATTCCAGGTGAAGAATGGAGTCGCCGAGGCCAGACTGCACCCGCAAGGCCTTGTCAGCGGTGGCGGTGATCGTGGAGGCATCTCCCTCCAGCACTTCCACACCGGAGACCGGGACCTTCAAGAAGTCGGGCCAATCGGAAGGATGAGCATCCAACAAAGTTTTCAGGGTGGCATCAAACGGTTGGCTCACACAAAACCTCCTGGCTTTCGGGACCGGCATTTCATCCCGAACTTCAACTCGCCCCATGCCGATTTGGTTTTGTCCTTCCCGATCGGCTCTGGGGCAGTCACAGTGGAGATATCAGTTAACATTTGTACGTTAATGAACAAATAATTCTCATTCAAGTCGCTGGCCATTGAAGGCCAAGCTCAGCGGGGGCACCAACCGACTGACCTCGCTCGTTCACCGATGCCGGTTGCCCAACTCAACCAAAAGTCCCACACACTTATCTGACGCTCACGCTCAGCAGCAGGCAGGTCCAGTCAGCCAAGTTCACAGTCTCACAAGGACCTGATCCTCTCTGGAAGTCTTCTGCTGGCAGCCCTCTCGATCCAAAGAGGTCTTCGTGATTGCTAAAACCATCAGCACTCTGCTGAAGAATTAGGCAACGGAAGAATCTGCCCGTTGACAAGTCGCCAGCGGTGCATCACAGTGAGCGATCGTTGTTTCCGCGCGGTTCTTCTCTCCATCTGGTCGCTGCTGTGGGCGAGCCAACAACTCCTCCCGATTCTGACGCAACCTCAAACCAGACCACAACTAACAGTGGGTCCGGAACCTCCAGTCCGCCAGCAAAAGTTTGGGGTGGGGTCTTTCAGGGCCAGACCGACCCTCGGGTCGAACAATTTAGCGAAAGTATTAGCTTTGATCGCCATCTGGCCGATCAGGATATCCGTGGCTCGATCGCCCATGCTCAGATGCTCACCCAAGTGGGATTGCTGACTGAGGGGGAATGTCAACAAATTGAGCAGGCACTGACAGAAATCAGGCAACAAATCGCCGAGGGCTCGTTCCAGTTCCACATCGAGCTGGAGGATATCCACACACACATCGAGAAAGCGCTCGTTGAGAAACTTGGCGACGTTGGACGCAAGCTTCACACCGCCCGCAGTCGCAACGATCAGGTAAACACTGATTTCCGCCTTTGGATTCGCGAGGCGATTGATCGGCTCGACAGTCTGCTTGAGGGGCTTCAGCGAGCGTTTGTCCAACGGTGTGATGCAGATTTGGAGGTGATTCTTCCTGGTTATACGCACCTTCAGCGTGCTCAACCTGTGTTGGCACCTCACTACTGGCTGGCCTACTGCGAGAAGTTTCAGCGGGATCGGCAGCGGCTGGCGGACTGCCGACGACGTGTGAATGTCTGCCCCTTGGGCTCAGCGGCGTTAGCGGGAACGACTCTGCCGATTGATCGGGAGGTGACTGCCAAAGCCTTGGGCTTTGAGGGGATTGCGGCCAACAGCCTGGATGCCGTCAGCGATCGGGACTTCGCCTTCGAGTTTGTCTTCTGCCTTTCGGTCATTGCCACGCACCTGAGCACCTGGGCTGAGGAGTGGATCCTCTGGAGCACCACCGAGTTCGGGTTTTTGGAACTTCCCCAGGCCTTTTGTACTGGCAGTTCCATCATGCCGCAGAAAGTTAACCCCGATGTGTTGGAGCTGATCCGCGGCAAGACTGCTCGGGTCATCGGCAGTCTGCAGACCCTATTGGTGCTGGGTAAAAGCTTGCCTCTGGCCTACAACCGTGACCTGCAAGAGGACAAACCGCCCGTCTTTGATGCTGCCCAGACTGTGGCCAGTTGCTTGGAGCTGGCCGCGCCACTTGTCGCAGCAACGCACCTGCGTCCAGAGCGAATTTCCCAGCGCCTCGACTTGGGCCATCTGGATGCCACCACATTCATGGAGGCGCTGATCCAGTTGGGGATCCCGCAAAGGACCGCCCACGAGTTGGTCGGGGTGTTGGTTCGCAAGGCCCTGCAGCGAGACTGCTCGCTGGGCGAGTTGCCTCTGGAAGAATTTACCGCCGCTGATCACCGCCTTGACGCAGCCACGGTGCAGAAGTTGCTGCCAAGTCTCGGGGTCGCAGCAACAGTGGGGGCCTTTGTGAGTTTCGGTTCGACCGCTCCTGCTCAGGTTCAACAACAGATTGTAGTCTGGCGGCAAAAACTCGGGATAAAGAGATAGGAGGCCCATCCGGCCGATGGCACGCCATCCTTTTTCTCAAACTCCAGAATTCCCCATGCCCTGTAACCTCTCCACTTTACGGCAGCAGTTGCCCTCAGCGGCAGGGCCGTTTCGCTGGATGACAAGCTCTCAACACCGCAGCCATCTGCTGGTGATCTGCCTGTCTTGGCGGTGCCTATTGGTGTTGGGCTTCGCTGGGCTCAACCTGTGCATGGGCCCAGGCGAGGGGGCAACTTCCACCGCCGACGCTCAGCCACTGGGTGCTGCTCAACCCGCACAACCTGGTCAGCAACCCGGTGGCCAGCAACCTGATCCTCCTCAGTTGCCTGTTCCACCAGAGTTTCCCTCGCCGGCTTTGGAGGCACTGGTCAAGGCAGAGCCGGCGACGCCACAGCAAGCAGCCCGGATCATCCGGAGTCTTGTGGAGTTGGGGCAGTCCCAGTACGCACGCAAGTTCGCGGGAGACCTGCTGGGTCAGAACCTCGATCGGGCTACTCTGGCAAGCCTGTATGACGAGCTCGGCGCAGGGCTCTGGCTGCAAATCGCCCAAGATGAGCAGTTGCAGCCAGAGGGTGCCGCCTTGGCCAATACCGTCGTTGAGGCCAAAAGTGCCCAGACCCGCGATCCAGCCCGGATCGCCCAGTTGATTCAGCGGTTATCCTCCCGAGACGTCGACGTGCGACGGGCAGCGATTCGCTCACTCAAGGAGTCAGGAGCTGCTGCGGTCAACCCCTTGTTACGCCAGCTACTCCAGACAGAAGACCCGGCTTTGGCGGCGAGTTTCCGGGCGGCTCTGGTCGCTCTGGGGAGAGACGCTGTCGATCCGTTGACCGCTGCCTTGGCTGCTGAAGATGCTGCCGTTCGCCTGAACGCTGCTGCGGTGTTGAGTCGGATTGCCGGTCGTCAGGCAACACCTTTCCTCATGCCCCTGGCAGTGGCTGATCCGGTCGAGGCTGTTCGGCAGCAGGCTGCCGCAGCCGTGCGAAAGCTCTTCGGCAAGGTGCCCTCTCGCTCAGAAGCCCTGAGCTATTTGCTTGCACGTGCCCGCGAGTCCTATCAACGCGAAGGTCCTCTGATGGAATCCCTCGGTCCGGTGGTGGTCTGGCAATGGGATGAGCAACAAAAGCTTCTCACCGCCGCCACTCTGGCACCCCCCGATGCTTCTATCGTGCAAGCCGAGCGGATCGCGCGTGGTGCTCTGCTGGTTGCCCCCAAGGATCAAAAGGCCAGACAGGCGTACCTTGCAGCGAGGCTCGAAGCTTTTGCTTACCAGATCGGCCTCAGCCAATCGCTGCCAGCTGATGCCCCCTTAATTGAGGAGCTAACTGAGTTTCCACCGGAGGAACTGCTGGCGGTTGTGGAAAACTCTCTGGGCACCTTTCACACCCCGGCGGCGAATCTCGCGATTCAGCTGCTGGCCGGCAGGTTGGACAAAACGGTCCTTCGTCCCGTTGGTGGGGAACTCTCGGTGCTGGCCCGAGCGGCCGCTGATGCAGACCGACGATTGCGGCTGACGGCCCTGGAGACATTGGTTGCCATGGCCCCGGAGGATCACTTTCCCGGCTCGAGTCTGGTGGTCCCGGGTCTTGCCCACTTCATCACCACAACAGGCAGAAGCCGGGCGGTGTTGGCGGATAACAACAGAGCTTCGGCAGCAGGGGTAGCCGGTTTGCTCCGCGAATTAGGTTTGGACGTCTCGGTGGTCACCAATGGCCGGGATTTGTTTCGTGAGGCCGCCAGCAGCGCAGACACGGAACTGGCCTTGGTCTCCATCCGACTTCGCCATCCGCGGGCGTTGTTTGCCATTGATCAGCTTCGACGTGATCCGCGAACGGCCTCACTGCCGGTCGGCGTTGTCGCCAAAACCGATGAGCTGCCCTTTGCGGAGCGAGTCGGCGACAACGAGCGGCTGACCTATACTGTCTTGCGAGCGGCCACTGCAGACGGAATGGCTTTTGAGCTCCAAGAGCTCACAGCAAGAGCCTTGCCCACTGAGGTGGTTCCTCCGGAAGAACGACTTGCTCAGGGCCAGCGTGCTTTAGCACTTTTGGCCCAAGTCGCTGAACTCGAGGGGGACCCCTTCAACCGAGCCAGAGCCCTGGAGCCTCTCCGCCAGGCGTTGTTCTTTTCCCCTTTGCAACAACAAGCTGCCCGAGTTCTCGGGACAATCAATCGGCCTCAGGCACAAACGGCCTTGGTCGACTTTGTGCTCTTGGGTGCTCAGGATCTTTCGGCTCGGGAGGCAGCCGCCGAGGCTTTTGCAGCGAACGTTGATCGCTACGGAACTCTCCTGAAAACCGATCAGTTGCTCCAACTGTACTCCCTGGCCAATTCTCCGGAGGTGGGCCCCGAGGAGATCAACCCTCAGACCCGCATGTTGGTTGACCGGTTGTTGGATGCGATTGAGGCAAAAGCACAACTTGCCCCTCAGAAGCCGGCTGAAAAAGAGGAAAACCCGGACGCAGCCGGTGAAAAAGCAGCCGGAAACGCTCAGGCATGCTTGATTCCGCCGCAGGATCAGCAAAGCCAGAAGTACCTAATGCTGTCTGAACGCTTGAGGGACTCGCTGCTTTGATGAGTCGCGTCCTGCTCCCCAACGATCCGCGTAACCCGGAGCCGCCGATTCCGGGTATCATCGGCTCTTCTCCAGCAATGCGGGAGGTCTATTGGCGGGTTCGCAAGGTCGCCCCCACTCGTGCCAGCGTGTTGATTCTTGGTGAGACCGGAACAGGCAAGGAGCTGATCGCCCAGGCCATCCACCAACTCAGCGACCGACAAAACAACCCGTTTGTGAAGGTCAATTGCGGGGCTTTACCGGAGAGCCTCCTGGAGAGCGAGCTGTTTGGGCACGTCAAAGGGGCTTTCACAGGCGCGGTGGCCAATCGCACGGGTCGATTTGAGGCTGCTCACACAGGCAGCATCTTTCTTGATGAAATCAACTCCACCAGCTTGCAGCTTCAGGTCAAACTGCTGCGTGTGCTCCAGCAGGGCGAGTTCGAACGAGTGGGCGACACTCACACCATGCACACCGACGTCCGCGTCATCGCCGCCAGTAACCGAGAGCTGCTGGAGGAAATCGACGACGGCCGTTTTCGAGAAGACTTGTACTATCGCCTCAATGTCGTGCCCATCCCCTTGCCCCCCTTGCGTGCCCGCCGAGAGGACATTTCGGAGCTCGTCCACCATTTTCTCACTCTCTACAATGAGGAAAACGACAGCTACGTCGTGCACATCGAACCAACAGCCATGGAAGTCCTGCGAAACCACCCCTGGCCTGGCAATATCCGGGAGCTCCAGAACTACGTCCAACGCGCTGTTGTCCTGGCTCAAAGCGATACACTGACCAAGGAATTGCTCGAGCAAGTGGTCTTTGGCACAAGGACATCGGGCTTCCGACGTCGAGGTCAGGATCTGCCCAGCTTGATCGAGGAGCTCGTTGAAACCGCTGTCAACTCGACCAAAGCAGACGCCACCGACCTCAAAAAACGTGTGGTCGATCAGGTCGAGCGAGAGCTGATCGCCCAGGTGATGGACCGCTGTAAAGGGACGAAAGTCCAAGCAGCGAAAATGTTGGGGATCAACCGCAACACCTTGCACAAAAAGCTGGAAGAGTATCATCTAGAAGAGCCTGGCTCGGCAACGAACAACACAGCCGAACAACCCTCCGGGAATTCGACCGCCAAAAACCCCGAATGGACAGGGTCTTGACGGAATTCGCCGCTGTCAGGCCGGCAGGTTCTGATCTTGCAGTGGGTCTCTGCTTCCCGAGACGCCCGCCGCCGCCGGGGAGTTTTTCGATCCCAATGAACTCGACTGTTCCAGATTGTGGCAGAGGCACAACTTCTCGATCAGTCAACGGATTGGTGCAGCACCATATTGGAGGGCAACGGCCGCATCTGGGACAGTCCAATTCAAGAGCGGATTGTGGAAGGCTTGACTGCAGTGGCATGCCCCCATGCAATATGCCGAGCAGGACTGCTAAAAACCCATCAGCGACGATCACAACCAAGATTCTCAGGGCGAACCATTTCTTCTTCAGTCATGATTCCGTTCATCTCCGGCATTAGCGTGATGTGCTTTGCCGCAAGCTACCTGGTAAGCCTGGGGCTGGAGGTGACCCGTCTCTGGTTTCGCAGCGGATTGCGAGGCGCCGTGATGGTGGGCTTTGCCTCGGCAGGTCTGCTGGCCCACACCCTCTATCTTGGCTATCGAGCCGCTCAAGCTCCCAATCTCCCACTGAGTAGCCCCTTCGATTGGTATCTGCTCGGGGCCTGGTTGTTGGCCGCGGTTTACTTGTATCTCACCCTCACTCAACGGAAAGCCTCGACCGGGGTCTTCGTCTTGCCCCTGGTCTTGGGGCTGATCGCCGCAGCTGGCTTTGCCAGTCGGGACCCCTACGCCCGACAGGCGGTGCAGCCCGTCTGGGGAATCGCCCACGGAGTGTTCATTCTGGTGGGGTTGGTTGCCGCAGCAGCGGCCTTTGCCATGGGGGTGATGTATTTAGTTCATCGGGCGCGGCTGAAAAGTAAGAGGCCCGCCCGGCGGTTTTTGAAGTTGCCAAGCCTCGAATGGCTGGAGAATGCTTCCGGTCGAGCGATTGTCTTTTCGCTGGCTTTTTTGGGCTTGGGCATGCTCTCTGGCGTGGTGCTCAACGTGATCCGCCACCATGCTCACGGTCAAATGGTCAGTTGGACCGACCCGCTGATCATCAGTTCCGCCACCTTATTTGCCTGTATGCTTGGGCTGACGATCTTTAATCGTTGCTATCAGCATGTCGATCGCAGTCGGAAAGTCCTGTGGTTGACATTGCTGACGTTGGTTTTCTTGCTGGTGGCACTTGGCCTGAACCTCTGGATGCCCCATGGTGGCGGTCAGTCTGCAGGTGGACGCACCGCTGACATTGACGACCGGTCACTTCAAAGCAAAGCCTTGCAGAGTCTCTCACCGTCAATCAAGGCTGGCCGACGGCCCGGTCTTGCGAGTGGACAACGACAACTAGCGGTCAATACTGATGAGTCGTCCAGGCTTGACCAGTGGTCAAACCACACCAGTGGACTAACCTGACAGACACCGACGATGGTTACCTTTTTCTCGTTTGCCTGAAATTTCATCGCAGCGAAGACCGCGAGGGTCGAGTAGCCAACGATGACGAAGCTGGCGGTGCTTGGTTGTAGCCACCACAACGCAGCAGTTGATCTCCGGGAGCGACTGGCCTTTTCACCAGCCGAGGCCGAAGAGGCTTTGGCCCGGTGGCGGCTGCAGTTTCCGCAGACCGAGGCTGTCTTGGTCAGCACCTGCAACCGTGTGGAGCTCTACACCGCTTCAGCCGACCCCCAAGTGAGCCCCAGTCATGGGCAAACCGCCGAGTTTTTGGCGAATTGCCGTGGGCTTGATCCCGGGGAGATCTTTGACAAGCTTTTTGACCACCAAGGTGAAGACGCCGTTCGGCATTTGTTTCGAGTGGCCTGCAGCCTCGATAGCATGGTGCTTGGTGAGCCCCAGATTGTTTCCCAGGTGAAACAGGCTTACGAAATGAGCACACGCTGCCAGGCGACTGGGACGCTGACTCACTTGGCTTTTCAGCGGGCCTTCGAGGTGGCCAAACGGGTGGCCACTCAAACAAGGCTCCACCAAAACCGTGTGAGTGTCGCCAGTGTGGCCGTCGGGGATTTTGCTCGAGAGATCTTTGAGCGATTTGACGACAAACAGGTTTTGGTCATCGGGGCCGGACAGACTGGCGAAGAGACCCTGCGGTACCTGCGGGAGGAAGGCGCGAGTCGGATTCGTGTGGTCAATCGCAATTTTTCCAGGGCCAGCGAACTGGCTTGCCGAGCTGGCGGTCAGGCAGTGGCTTGGGAGGAACTCGATGAGCAACTGGTCTTGGCCGATGTCGTGGTGAGCACGACCGCTGCGCCTGAGGCGATCATGACCGTCTCCCGGTTTGGGCCCATCTATCGTCGACGAGAAACTCGTCCTTTGTTGATCTTGGACCTGGCAATCCCCAGAGACTTCGACCCGGCCATTGGCAAGCACTTCAGTGAGGTCTTCCTCTACGATGTCGATGACCTCACCCGCGTTTGTCAGGAGAATGCTCACCGCCGACGCAAAGAGCAACACTCCGCCTCTCGCATTGTGGAGGAGGAGACTCAACAGTTTATGCAAGAGCTGCGGCATCGGGCCACCGGCCCGATTATCCGCCGCCTTCAGCAAGAAGCCAAAGAGGTTGGGGAGAACGAGTTGCAGCGTCTCTTCAACAAGCTCCCCGAGCTCGATGACCGCGCCCGTGATGAAATCCGTACGGCTGTTCACAGGTTGACCCAAAAACTCCTGCACCCACCCTTGCAGTCACTTCGCGGCGAGTCCGACCACAACGTCCCCAGGACACTCATTGAGGCCTTTAAAACCCTCTTCAAACTGACTGACTGAGGCCAACAGCGCGAAGTTGGGCCCTCTGGCTCAGCCACTGGAGAGAACACCTGCGTTGATAGTGTGCTACTGAAACCCCTCAGCACCGGACCAGGCGACGCCTATGGCTGCAGCAACGAGAGAAGCCCGGCTTACAAAGAAACCGGGCTTTGCAGGAATCAGGTTTTGCAGGAATCAGGTTTTGCAGGAACCAGGGGCATGGCCTGAAAGACCCCTGACAGCTTCGCTCAGGCACAACACCGAGGGGTCCGCGGGGGAGATCGGCAACGTTGTCGACCTTTTGGCAGATCGATTTGGCAAATCGCTTGAGGAGGTCGATGCCTGAGGGTTATTCGTCTTCTTCCCAATCATCCTCTTCTTCATCTACTTCCTCATCATCCTCCTCTTCTTCGTCCCAATCATCACCTTCCTCATCCCAATCGTCGTCTTCTTCCTCGTCCCAATCTTCGTCATCCTCTTCAAGGTCATCCTCAACCTCTTCCCATTCTTCTTCCTCGTCTTCTTCATCTTCTTCGTCGTCTTCTTCCTCGAACTCTTCTTCGTCTTCGTCCTCATCCTCATCCTCGGCGAAGGCCGTCGGAGACCTCGGGATGGCCCCGGGCTCCTGCGGGTTGAGGGGTTGTTGGGGGTGGTCCGTTGCCAGCGGCAACTGGTCCTCGGCAGCGGTCGGGGTTGCGGTCACTTCGGACTCCTTCAAAGAATCAGCCTCAGAGAGAACACGTGGGGATTCTGCGGGGGTTGGCCCGCTGGCCTGATGATCGGTCGCCTCGTTGGTCTGCAAGATCGCTGCTGGGCTCGGGGATGTTGTGGCTTCAGCAGGGCGCCGACGGAGCCGGTCCGCCCGTGGCAGATCGTCCAGATCTCGCAACCCAAAGGCCTGGAGGAACTGTTTGGTTGTGGCGTAATAGAACGGGCGACCAAGTTGATCACTCTTGCCAGCGATCTTCACGAAGTTACGTTCCATCAATTGACGCAGAATCTCACCACAGGCGACTCCGCGGATACTTTCCACTTCGGCTCGCAACACCGGCTGCCGATAGGCAACAATAGCCAACGTCTCCAAGGCTGGGGCACTCAAACGAGACGGCGTTCGTTGTTGGTGTAATCGGCGAAGCCAAGGATGAAACTGAGGCTGGCTCAGCAGCTGATAACCACCGGCGACTTGTTCGGCTCGAAACGCTGCCTGCCGTGCGTCGTATTTCTGGTTGAGCAGGCGGCAAAGGGTGCGGGCCTCAGTGCCGTCGGTCAAATCCGCCAGTTGTGCGAGTCGGCGACTGGGCAGCGGCTCTCGGGCCAAAAGCAACACCGCTTCCAGCCGGACCAGCTTGTGATCCTCTTCAGAACGATCAGGGCTTCCACGAACCGCCTCCCGAATCGGTCGCCGAAAACGCCCGTAGTCCCGGCCGGCGGGCTTGAGCACTCCGAGGGCTGCCACCGGCAGCCGACGACCTGCCAGCAGCAAAAACCCTTTGGAGCCAAGCTTTGCACCAATGAGCTTGGCCAGACCAAATCTTGCAGGATGGGGCCGGGCAAGCCCAAGCTTTCGAGAACCGACTTTTCGACGCACCTGCACCGCAGCTCCTGACCAGCTCTGCGGGGCCTTCGCCCACGACTCTGTCAGTGGTGATTGTTCGGATTGGTTTCAGCGGAACTGCTGAGCCAACTCAGAACGTTGACTGGTCGCCCCAGTTTTGACAACCCGAATCTGAGGACCCAAAAACAAAGCTTGACGATCGTCGGGCGGACTGGCCGAAGGGTGTCCAATTGGGAGAATTCCTTCACCCTGGGGAAACGAAAGAACAAAAAATACTGAAACTTGACAACCATGCAAGAGGGCTGCCAGCCTGGGCCAGGGGACACACGGCAACAGGCAGAACCTCTTGCCTGTGAAACACTTAGGTCATCTCCGGCAACTCCCTGATGCCCTGAAGCAGCGATAACAACTCAGCGGGGTTGCCGATTTTGCCAAACTTCACCGACATCCGGTCCCTGGGCGACCCCAAACTACAACCGCTTGTGACCTCTGGATAGAAGGTCACCATGGTGGCTTGGCCAAAGACAACACCCCTGGCCTTTGTTGGCAAAAGCCGTTTGAGACAATCCAAAACCATAAAAGACAAGCTGCTTAGCGCGACTGTTCCGGATTGTAGCAGAGGGCCAACCTGTCGGGCCCTCAACTGATCCATGCAACAACATATTGGTGCGCAACCGGCACATCTGGGCTAGTCCAATGAGGGATGTGAGTTCTCTGGCGCAGTCTGTCTTTCCGATTCTGCAAGGGTGATTGACGCCCCCTTGATCTGGCCAAGATGGAACACGATGCCGTCGGGCAACCGGACACTGAGGTTGTGTCAGACGGCGAGTTCCTAGTGGTCGGTTTCCTTCTGATTGGGCAGTTGGTTCTCGTGGAATCGGGGGATTCACGTCCAACCGACTGCCAAAATCCAAGGAACCAAGGCACTAGGAGAGACCGGCAAACAGAAAGTGCCGCACCAGAGAGCTTCGAGGGTTGGTGCTCTTGGCTGATTTGCTGGGCCGTGCTGATTTGCTGGGCCGTGCTGATTTGCTGGACAGTCCAGATGTAGCACTGGCCGCCAAGACCGTGTGTCTCCCGGCACCGTGTGTCTTCCGGAACCGTGTGTCTTCCAAGACCGTGTGTCTCCCGGCACCGTGTGTCTTCCGGAACCGTGTGTCTTCCGGCACCGTGTGTCTTCCGCGACCGTGTACCTTCCGAGACCGTGTGCCACCCAGAGGTTGTGGCAGGGGCTGTCTCTTTTCCCGATGGAGCGAGCCTCTGCCATCTGGAGCGGTCGAGTTAGTACTCATGCTGGCCGGTGCGGTCATGCAGCCCTGCTGAGGTTTTGACGATTCGCCGGATGGTCTTCTGAGCGACCTCTTCCTGGAACTTGGCAATCGCGGCAGCCACCGGCATGGGGCCCAGGTTGCCTTCGGACAAATCGCGAACGCTCACGGTGCCGGCTTCTTGTTCGGCGGCCCCGATGATGAGCATGTAGGGGATCTTTTCTCCCTTAGCGTCCCAGGTTTTGGGGCCCAGCTTGACCGAGCGATAGTCCCCCGTGACTCGGAGACCAGCATCTTTGAGTTGACGCTCAACCTCTCGGGCGTAGGTCTCGAACTTTTCGCTGACCACGAGGATGCGGGCCTGTTCGGGTGCCAGCCACAAGGGGAACTCACCGGCGAAGTGTTCGATGAGCACCCCGATAAATCGTTCCAAGGATCCCAGAGGGGCTCGGTGGATCATCACTGGGTGGTGGCCAGAATTGTCAGCTCCGACATATTGCAGATTGAAGCGTTCGGGACTGGGTAAATTGTAGTCCAGCTGCACGGTGCCCAACTGCCACTCGCGACCGATGCAGTCGGCAATAACGAAGTCGGCTTTCGGGCCGTAAAAGGCAGCCTCGCCAGCCTCGACACTCATCTGCGGCAAGTCCATTTCACGGCAGACTCTCTCCAGGGCGGCCTCCGCTTCATCCCAGCGTTCGGGAGGGCCGACGTATTTGTCTTTGGTGGGGTCACGAAAGCCCAGCCGGACTCGATAGTCATCCAGACCCAGAGCGTTGAGTACAAACTGGGTCATCTCCACACAACCACGAAACTCGTCGGCAACCTGATCATGTGTGCAGAAAATGTGCGCATCGTCCTGAGTGAAACCGCGGACTCGGGTCATGCCCCCCAGCTCACCGCTCTGCTCATACCGGTAGACAGTACCGAACTCCGCTAGGCGGACTGGCAAGTCACGATAACTCCGCGGGAGGGCTTTGTAGATTTGGCAGTGATGAGGGCAGTTCATGGGTTTGAGGACGTATTGTTCGTTCTCGTCCATGGAGATGGGCTTGAACATATCGTCCTGGTAGTGCTGCCAGTGGCCGCTGGTTTTGTACAAGTCGATCTTGCCGATATGGGGGGTGTAGACCGTCTCGTAGCCGCGGCGGATCAGCTCGTCGCGGATGAAGCCCTCCAGTTGCTGACGAATAATCGCCCCCTTGGGCATCCACAAAACCAACCCACTCCCGACTTGGGGGCTGATGGTGAAGAGGTTCAGCTGCTTGCCCAGCACTCGATGGTCGCGACGCTTGGCCTCTTCGACTCGATCCAGGTAGGCCTTCATGTCCTTTTGGTCGAACCAGGCAGTCCCATAGAGCCGTTGCAACTGTTGGTTGTTTTGATCGCCTTTCCAGTAGGCCCCAGCGATGCTCAATAACTTGAAGGCCTTGATCGCACCGGCGCCGGGAACGTGTGGGCCCCGACAGAGGTCAATGAATTCTCCCTGGCGATAAAAGGAGACAGTCGCATGGTCAGCCAGGCCGGTTTCAATATGCTCGACTTTGAGAGTCTGGCCCAAGTCACGACAGAGGGCCGCCGCCCTGTCGCGGGGCTCAACAAACCGCTCAAAGGGCTCGTCTTCCTTGACGATCTTGGCCATTTCAGCCTCGATCTTTGGGAAGTCATGCTCGCTGAGCGGTTCTTTGAGCTCAAAGTCGTAGTAGAAACCGTTTTCGATGGTCGGCCCGAAGGCCAGTTGAACGCCTTCGTAAAGACGCATCACCGCTCGGGCCATCACATGAGCGGCGGAATGTCGCATGACATCCAGGGCATGCTGATCCTTTTTAGTCAACAACTTGAGGGTGACTTCGCCCTCTTCAGGCAGCTGGTAGTCCAGGCCCACCACGGTGCCGTCGACCTCAGCGGCCAGTGCGTCCTTGGCCAACTTGCGGCCCAACGTGGCGGCGACCTCGGCTGGGGTGACAGGAGGAGCTAACTGGCGAACACTTCCATCGGGTAGTCGAACCTGGAGCATTAGATTCCTGGAGGGCTTATGTGGAAGGAAGGCCCCCACGATTGCGCCGTCGGTACAAAGGACGTCACATCCAACAACCGCAGGGCCAACTTGCTGGCGAGTCTACCGAATGTGGCCCCTGTCCACCAACCCGGTCAAAGCAGCTGAGTCGGTCTGAGCAATCAGCACCCTCAATCCAGCTCGCGGCTGCTGGTTAGCTCTGCGGCTGCTGGTTGCCTCTGCGGCTGCTGGTTGTCTCTGCTGGGGCCACTTCCGGAACGCTTCGCCTCTGCCGATGGGACTCAACGGATACCTAACTGGTTCGCCTCAGAGTGGGTCGGACCATTGTGTCTCCGGGTAAACCCGTGAGACGCCACGCCAGCTTGTCGTTGGAGTTGCCACTGTCTTGGGCAGACCAAAGACCGGTCTGTGACCCGAGTGCTTATTGACAAAGCTGTCTTTGACAAAGCTGTCTTTGGCAAGCGTGTTTTTGGCAAGCGTGTTGCGCCTAGATCGAGATTGCTCAGATCATGGAGTCCGCCAGAGCAGCGACCAACGTCCCTGGCGTGTCGGCTGCTGGATGGCCTGTTGCAACATCTCCAGAAAAGCCTGCCGGGGCCATTCTTCGGCTCCAAGACTTCTGAGGTGCTCTGTGGGGACTTGGCAATCGATGAAAGAAAAGTTCCATTCTTTGGCCAGTTCACAGAGATGATGAAGTGCGACCTTCGAGGCATCAGTGACCCGATGGAACATGCTCTCGGCAAAGAAGGCTGCTCCCAGGCTCACTCCATAAACCCCGCCGACTAACGATCCCTCCAAGCGGACCTCGAGACTGTGAGCCAGTCCTAATTCATGCAGACGGGCGTAGGCGGCGATCATCTCGCTGGTGATCCAAGTTCCCTCTTGGTTGGGCCTGGGGACGTTAGCACAGGCCTGCATGACCTCGGTGAAGGCCGTGTCGAGTTGGATTTCCCAGGCTTCGCGCTTCAACGCTCGTCGCAGACTCCTGCGACCGGAAAAATTTGCAGGCTCCAAAACGAACCGCGGATCCGGCGACCACCAGAGAATCGGCTGATCCGCGTCGTACCAAGGGAAGATCCCCTGGGAGTAAGCGCAAAGGAGCTGCTCGGGGGAGAGATCTCCGCCGATGGCCAGCGGGGCGTCTCTTGGAGCGAAACGTGGGTCGGGAAAGTAAAACTGACTGAGATGGTTCATGCCTGTTGACAAAGGCAGATTCAGACCCAAGCCCTACTGGAGCTGGATGCGGGCATTGTCGTGACCCTTGGTTGGACACCGGTCGCTACCGAGGAGCACAACCTGAGCAAGCCCAACCCACGCAACCGTTGCAGCAGATCCAAAGTGGGCACCAAATGGGAGGAAAAAGGCTATCCAAGTGTGTTGGGGGCCATCACCGTTGCGGGGAAGTGACTGCTCTTTCTTGCCAAAACGATGCTGACCCAATTTCCAACGATTCTTCCTGGGCTGCTCTCGCCTTTCCGAGCTTGGGGACGAACCCTCAACAGCAACATGGTACAATGGGTAGCCGGTTCGCTCTCCCAGAGTGGACCTCGGACGATCGTGGGACTATCCCCAATGTGGCCTCTGCTTCCTGAAACCGTGTGCTTCCTGAAACCGTGTGCTTCCTGAAACCGTGTGCTTCCTGAAACCGTGTGCTTCCCCAAAACCATGTGCCTACCCAGATGTTGCTGTATTGTCTCGCTCTGGGACCAACGGAGTGAGCCTTTACCAGAATCTGGGACAATCGGAGACAGGAAGCCCTGTCTCACAGCACGGTGAGAAACTGCAGTAAGAACCTGAAAGAGGATCGGCTGTCCTCATGATCACGAGGAACTGATCCCTGTGACCTTGTTGGGGCTTTTTTAGAATGCCTGGGTTTTCAACAATCTGAGTTTTTTGAACGCCTGCACCCTGCAACTCCTGCACTCTGCAACGCCTGAGTTCTTGAACGCCGTCATCGAAAACGCCCTGACAATCATCAAAATTTCATCCAAGGTTGGTGTTTTGTCTCCGTTGTCTCTTGGTGCCAACCAATTACTTGGCCCCCTGAAGATC
Source organism: uncultured Pirellulales bacterium (assembly GCA_964648025.1). Classification (GTDB taxonomy): domain Bacteria; phylum Planctomycetota; class Planctomycetia; order Pirellulales; family Pb10988; genus CAZYKP01. Next base: position 16,084 of record CAZYKP010000054.1, read on the forward strand.
GTGCTCAAAACTGGGTGACCTTCGAAGTCACATCAGCCAACACTGGGCAAGGCAAAAGTTTCCAATGGGCATTCTTCCGGTGAGCGTGAGATGCCAACCACGGTTTGCGGATCCGAGGCAAGTGGGCAGCTCATCCACGTTCCGCTCGCCGTGTTTCCGGTGGAATTCCTGAGCATGAGAAGCTTTTCGCGTTGAGGTTGGCCCGGGATTTCTTGGATTCGGGCCCCAGGGCTGCCAGGCAGCTATCTCATCTTCATGAGGTGCTCATCGCTGACTGCTAGGCTGAGAACCAGAATCAGAGGCAAGCGTTCCTCGATGCCCCGTCGGTGGACGTTTGCTCTCGACTGTGTACTGTACAAGGGACGGACGCTGCTGATACGCCGTTCTTCGGCGGACGCGACTGGCGAAAGCTGGTGCCTGATGCGGACTCCGCGGGCAGGGCTGTGGGGACTGCAGCCTCGCGGCCTCCTGGGCCCTCCAAGCAGAATGGGACATCGGGGCACGCAGGCCGCGACGAATCCAAACCTCGAGCAAGCCGGGCCGCGACGAATCCAAACCTCGAGCAAGCCGGGCCTCAAGCAAGCCGGGCCTCGAGCAAGCCGGGCCGCGAGCAAGGCACCCTAGGAGAGGCGTGCCGTTTCAGTCGAGTGCATCGCCCAAGGAACCACAACAGCAAAGATGCTGAGTTTTGCGGTTCCCTCAGTGCATTTTGGTGTTCGGGCTGCCAGGAAGGGATCCTCAACAGCTCCTGGCAAAAGCCCCTATTTGTTGACTCAATTTTGGACCGAGGGTTCGGTCAGATGACATTACCTACTGTCGCAGGCTACGAGGTGCTGCTCCGACAAAGCGGCCTGATCGATCCTGAACGATTGGATGCGTTGCTTGGCCAGATTCGCTCCCAGCACGGTCCTCGGGCAGATGCTCCTGAGTTTCTAGCTGAACAACTCATTGAGGCCGGTGTCCTGACTCCTTGGCAGCACCGCATCTTTCTGGAGGGTCGTCAGGACTCGTTGATGGCCGGCAACCACCGTGGCTTCTTTTTGGGAAGTTACAAACTGTTGTCTCAACTGGGCGATGGACAATCGGAGCGGGTCTTTCTGGCGGAGCACACCGTCACCGGCGAGTTCCGAGCCATCAAGGTGTTTGTCAATCCACCTGGCGGCGCTGCGAGCTTACTAGAACGTTTCCGGCAGGAGAGCCGGAGTCTGGCGGTTCTGAAGCACCCCAATATTGTCCGAGCTTACGATTTCAGCTGCGAAGGCGAGGTTTTCTACCTGGTCATGGAGTATGTCCGTGGACCTAACCTCAAGACGGTTGTGCAGGAACATGGACCGCTGGAATTCTCCAAGGCAACCGATTACATCCGTCAGGCTGCAGAGGCCCTGGCTCATGCCCACCGCGCCGGCGTCGCTCATGGCGGACTACAACCCACAAACTTGCTCTTAAGCCCTTCCGAGTGCGTCAAGGTGTCCGATTTTGGCATCGCACGTTTGGAATCTGAGGGCGCCGACGCGACCGTGGTGACCGTCCTCAAGGCCACCTTTGCCTCGAATGTCGACTATCTGTCTCCAGAACAAACCGACGGACAAGCGCCCACCTCCGCCTCAGACCTCTACTCGCTCGGTTGTACTCTTTATTTTCTGCTTACCGGCCATCCTCCGTTCCCCCGTGGGACCCGTGCTCAGCGGATGTTGGCTCATCAAACTCAGAGGCCTCCAAGCATCCTCGAGCAGCGCCCCGGTGCCCCTCCGGAGTTGGTGGCTATCTGCGAGCAGATGCTTGCCAAAGATCCCGCTGACCGATTCGCCTCGGCCGACGAGATCTCCCACAGGCTGACATTCAGCGACGACTCCTTGGACGAAGACGAACCGACCGACCCAAACGAGGAGAGCTTCGCACCGTGGGCCTCTTCGTTTGGCTTCCACCCAAGTGTCCAAGAACCCACTTCGCCTCAGTCTGCCGCTGCTGCGTCCCATCCAACTGCTCGGCCTCCGGGGTCGCCATATCCAGGAAATCCCCCTCCAGCACCAGCCGGGCTAGATACGGCAGGTTCAGACACGTCTGGGCCGCCTCATCCCAGCGATGGCCTTGATGCGCCTGCCACTGGTTTTGGGGGGATCCGGCCGGAGTTTTCTGACCCAGAGTCCCCAGCAAGAGGTGGCTCATCCGCAGCAATGCCGGCCCAGGGGCATCCGCAGGGGCGTTGGCAGGATGATCACAATCAAAGTCTGCAGGCTAGCCAAGCAGCCGATCAGAAAATCGTCTGCCGTACCTGTGGCCTCGAGTTCAGCCAAATCATGTATCGGTCCCAGTGTCCTCAGTGTGGGACCATCCATGGTTCCACCGCCGGCAACTCTCCTTACACCGGTTACAGTGGAAGTCCCGATCGGACAGTCCCGCAGCCAAGCCTCCCGCCCGACTACATCCTCGATCCCGAGTGGGGCTCTGGTGCCCGCTCCTCCAACCCGTCTGCTGATCTTTCGGGTCCACCGGCAGCCAGTCCGTCACCCTCACCAGCAAAAGCCTCGCTCCAGCGATCGCCAATTCGTCCTTCGACCGGGGCTCCTCCGCATCTGTCACCAGGATTGACACCTCCAGGTTTGGCCAACCCTGGCTTTCAAGACCCACGGTTGACCTCACACGACTCCCAGCCGCCCAGCTCGCTCTCTGGTTTGCAGCCGCCGAGTTCGCTGTCGATCTCTCAGACACCGGGTTCGTTGCCCTCTGCAGAACGGGGTGGAGGAGGGGCCGAGGGAGGTTCGGCTGATCAGCCGATCAAAGCGTCGTGCCCGGCTTGTGGAGAACGGTTTCTGGCCCGCTGGACCAAGTGCATCATCTGCGGCAGCCCGACGATTATGCATAACTTGAGTGAGGGGAGCGTGGGAATGGACCCTGGTGCTCCTCTTGGCGGCTTTGAACCGGGGCACCTGGGGGCTTCTTGGGGCCCGAGTTCAGCCGACGAAGATGATCCTGAAGCCGATTACTCCCAAGCACCGGCCTCATCCCAGTCAGTCGGCCACTCCAAACTCCCTGCCGAGGTCAGCGCCGCGCTGGATGCCGTCTGGCAAGAACGTGAGGTTGTCCCAGACCAAGCTCAAAGCCCTCCCCCGACACAACCCTCACAGTCCGGGTCTGGTTCTCAGATCGATCCCCAAACTGAAGTGGCTGGATCGGCACAAACTTGGGAAGCTCAAACCGCACAAAGCCCATCCTCAGCAAGCTCTCAGCCAAGAGCGTTCCAGTCCAGCAGTTCCGACACAACACCCGCCGAGTTGCGGGCTTCTCATTCGGCCTCTGCTGAGCAGGAAACCGCTGGCTATCAAGCGGCCAATCATGACACCGCTGGTCATGACACACCTGGCCATCAAACAGCGAATCGAAAGAACTCTCGACGCCAGAGCTCTGGGGCTGCTCAGTCGGAGCCCGGCAAACCGGCTGGGAAAAGGTCCGCCCTCGAAGAAATGCCGCTTTCGGTGGCAGGTGGGCCGCCTGGAGTCCCGCAATTTAGCGTGGACTTCGACCCGACAGCCACCGGCGACGACGACTTCGAGGATTTTCTCTCCGAGGCTACGACGGACTCGAAGAGGAAAAACGAGGTCACAGCCGCACACTATGCCCTGCTGGCCGTTGGGGTGATCGCTTGTTCTATGTTAGGCGTGTTGGTGCTGGCCGATTGGTACTCCGAAACTAAGCAAACTCAGTCAAGCAGGGTTCCACCTGCTTTGGAGTCGGACGAAAACTTGCGTGTCTTGGGAGCAGAACCCGCTCGAGGTGTTTTGGACGTCGTCTTCAACAAGCACCCGTCGGTTCCGGAGAACAGCCCTCATCAGCCAGCCCTGCTGTACGAGGTGCTGGTCCGGCCGACAGAGGGCCAGGCCTTGCGGCCACTTCGTGACGGCGAAGAGTTGTCTGGCCCCGACGCACACTATGTGGTGCTGCTGCATCCGCAAACCGAGGGCTATCTCTATGTGTTCCACGTGGATAGCCTCCGGCGGTTGGTCGTGTTGTATCCGCAGGTCCCAGGCCAGTCCGCTTCCTTTGGCTCAAACCCCACCCTAGCCGAGCCGATCCAATTGCCGACTGCCTCCAGAGGCAGGTATTTTCTGGTGGCCAACCGTGGTGGGCTTGAACATATCTATGCCGTCTTCTCTCTGACACGCTGGGAGAAATTGGAGGAGGCTCTGGCAGAACGATCAACCAACCCACCCATCGTTCCCGAACCAGATGTCACTCGAGTGGACAAGTCGCTTCCCCTGAGTCGAGGCGTTGGGGGATCCACGCCGTTGGTTGGTCCGGTCTCCGTTTTGCAAGGCCACCAAAGTCTGAAGGTGGATCTGCCCAATCCCAAGGCGATTCTCCCGGCCGATCCGAACTTTGGGTTTCTGGTCATCGGCAAGCAGTTTCGCACGCCTCAACCTCAAACCCCATCGCGGAGGACAGGTCCATGAGGATGGCCTCGGTGCTCGCGGCCGACGGGTCTTCAGACGAAACCTTCCGTGAGTATCCGTCGGGATGTCATCTGCGGGGCAACCACCCTCGTCAACGTTGGGGTTCTCGGTGATCTGGTGTTGGTCCGGCCAAGGCTCTTTGCCCGAATCGGTGGCCTCAAAGAGGAGTTCTTGCTTGCTTGACAGGGGGACGGAACTCCACAAAGGACCTTCACTCCAGATGACTGTTGCCTCAAGAGTCCACCAAAGACCCCGCGGAAAGTTCCTCAAACGCGACGTCTATTTGATCGATGCCCGAGTGGTCGGTTTCCTTCTGATTTGGCAGTTGGTTCTCGTGGAATCGGGGAATTCACGTCGGGCCGACTGCCAAAATCAACCGACTGCCAAAATCCTAGGAAACAAGGCACTTGTGGTCCGTCAAGGAAGATTTGTCGGATGGGATAGCAGGCTTCTCGCACGAGAAATGCGTCATGCCATCCGCCAATCTTTCCTTGACAATCTACTAGGGCAGTGGATATGGATCAGCGAACGCACCAAAAGCTCCAAGTCCCCCATCGACCTCCAGATCCGTTCCGGTGACAAAGGAGGCGTCGCTGCTGCTGAGCCAGAGGATAGCACGAGCGATCTCCTCGGGCTGGCCAAGCCGCCCAAGTGGATGCCGATTGGCAAGAGCGGCTTCCCCACCTTGCTGCTCTAAGCTGGCTCGGACCATCGGGGTGTCGATGGCTCCTGGTGAGACCGAGACAACCCGGATGCCATGCCGAGCGTATTCCACGGCCCATTGGCGTGCTTGCAACAGATTCGCTGCTTTGATGGGTCCGTAGGCAGGAACTTCCCGAGCTGTACGATGTCCCTGAGCGCTGGCAACGTTGACCACCACTCCGCTGCCCTGCTTGAGCATCGGCCCCAGTGCGTGTTTGGCCAGGTAGGTGTAACCGGAAAGGTTGATCGCGACCAGTCGATTCCACACTCCAGCAGAGAGTTGGTCCAAAGGGACGTACGAAGCCGCCGGCTGAATGGCTGCATTGTTGACCAACACGTCGAGCCCCCCATGGACGGTGACAGTGTGCTCGATCGCCCGGCGACAGGCGTCCTCGTCGGAGGTATCAGCCTGCACGAAATCACACTGGGCAAGCTCATCCTCAGCAGCGGCAATATCCAAGGAAACGACCCTTGCCCCAGAGGCGGCGAAGGCCTCACAGATCGCCCGTCCGATGCCCCGGGCGCCGCCGCTGACCAGCACAACTCGGCCGGTGTTGTCGTATTGGAGATGACCAGTTGGACGGGGTGAAGGCATGGGTCTAACGGAAATGAGGAAATTGATTCGCAGAAGCAAGCCCAGGATGTCAAAGGCCAGCTGGCCTAGCCGCCTAGGGCGCTCTAGTTTAAAGGATCAGCACCAAAGCGGGAGTGTTTGTTGCACACCGCCTTCAGGAGGAACAAACCATGAAGCACGTGATTGTGGCGTTGGTTGTGGTGATTCTGGCCGGTTGCGGGACGGACGCTACTCAAGAAAAAACAACTCCAATTAAGGAAAGACAAGCCTCTGCCAGGAAGCTGTCTGGCACGAACAATGGCAATGAGGGTTCTGGCGCCCGGGGATCTGGCGAGAAGCAGTCCAACCCGGTTCAGTCTGAGAACGCTCAGTCTTTGCAAGACACTCCCCAAGAGCTGAACATTGATCCGCCGCCGTTGATTGACCTCCCCGGTTCTGAAGAAGGGTCAGTTGGTTCAGGCAACTCTGCGGTGGGCAACGGGTCCCCAAACCCAGAGGCGACCCCTCAAGCTCCCCCGCCAGATCTTCCTGGGCCGGAGTTCCCCTCGCTAGGCAAGGAAGATTAGTGGCCGGACTCCTCGCTATTGTCGGCTTGCTGCCGCTGAGCTCTCCGACAAGGCTTGAGCAGACCTACGCCCTGGTCGTGGAGATCGACGAGAACCGATGCCTTGGCCGCTGTTGGCAACTCCCGCAACAACACAGTGCCACCCTATGCGGCCTAAGCCAGAGCTCGGGAGCTGGCCTGCGACGGCGTTGCCAGCTGGCAGCCACTGAGGTCGCTTTTCACATCAACGGTACTTGTGCGGCCAGTTCTTACACGATTGACCGGTCGCTCAAGAGTCAGTCATGCGAGAATCACCGCTTGGGCTTGTGAGAATCAGCCCTTTGGATTTCAGGCCCGAGTTCGACAACAACGTTCTCAATGGTGCCTTGATAAGGGAAGGCAGTCTCGTATTTGCCGACTAATCCCTTGGCGTCTTGTCCGACCTGAAGGCCGTCGATGGGCATGGCCAGCGGCCCTGGGATTTGGCCCTCAGCGGCAAGGTCACCTATGGCCAGGCGAACGCGACCATTGCCGTCGAGGGATAGAGAAGCCTCCTTTGCGTTGAGGGAACCGGGTTTGGTGGAGATCACCGTGAGTTGGCCTCGGTGACGCGTCGCAAAGTGCAGAGCCGAATTAGCGACGTACAAGGAGTAGCCAGCGGTTGCGCCTCCCTGAGCAACGAGCACCCCTTGGGGCTCCTGGACCTGTCCTGGACGGGGTGGTTTTAGTTGGACTTTGATGCTCAACGTCTTGCCGACGATGTGGGGTGATTTCTCGCGGGGCAGGTCGGCACCAGCTTGCAGCACAAAGCGTTTGTCTTTGCTGAAGATCTCAGCACGTTTCTTGTTGGGTCGTCCTGGTTGCAGGGGAAGCACACGAGCTCGTTTCGCCCAGGCCTGCCATTTGGCGGCAAGTTCCTCAACGCGTTCGGGTTGCTCTGCGGCCAAGTTGTGCATCTCAGAGCGATCGGTTTGCATGTCATACAGTTCCCAGGGGCCTGAGGCGCCCTTGGCCACCAGTTTCCAACGTCCCACACGCACCGCTCGGTTGCCCTCATGTTCCCAGTACAAGGCATCGCGTTGGATTTTGCCCCCCTGGAAGATCGTCCGGAGTGACCTTCCCTCCAAGGGTTGGATGGTGTGCTTCTGGTAGGTTTTCGGGTATTCCGCCTGGGCGACCTCCACACAGGTCGCCATGATGTCGATCAGGTGAGCGGGCTGATGTTCTAACTCACCCGCACGCTCCAGACCGAGAGGCCAGTGAGCAATCAGTGGCGTGGCAATTCCCCCTTCGTGAACCCAGTGCTTGTACTCTCGAAACGGGGTGTTGGAGACATTGGCCCAACCACGCCCATAGGCGATGTAGGTTCCATCGGGACCTGGCAGAGCACCTGGCCCCCCCAGCATCGGGAATCCATCGCGTGTTTGTTTGGGCACCACCGCCGGTTGGAGGTCGGTTGGCTTCATGGCCTCAAAGGGTGGCTTGGCTGGCCGAGTCGTGAACTTTCCTCGCTGACTGCGTCCCAGTGTTTCGGCACATCCCCCGTTATCCTGGAGAAAGAGAATCAACGTGTTCTCCAGCCGCCCATCGGCTTGGAGCTGGTCGATGATGCGGCCGACGCCCTGATCCAGACTGTCAACCATCGCCGCATACACCTCCATGCAGCGGGCTTCCCAAGCCGTGTGCTTGACCCGGTCCCATCGCTCTGCCTGAGGCGTGAGCTGCCATTGCGGCCGGATGAGGCCGAGTTGTTGCATTCGCTGGAAACGGGCATGGCGGATCGGCTGGTAACCGCCGTCGTAGCGGCCTTGATACTTGGCGATATCTTTGGGCAGGGCGTGCATAGGCCAATGGGCAGCGGTGTGAGCAACATACAAGAAGAAAGGGGTGTGCGGAGTTTGTTGATGATGTTCCGCCAGAAACTTCACTGCGTGATCGGTGATGGCATGGGTGTAGTAGTAAGTTTCTGGTTGGTACTCCGGGTCGGCATAGGGAGAGATTTGTGTGTTATCCCGAGTTAGGGTCCCAGGGTCGTAAAAGCTCCCGGCGCCAGTGATCGTCCCGTAGAAACGGTGAAATCCGCGTTGCAGCGGCCAGTTGTGCTTGGGGCCCTGCGGTGATGTATGACGTGTGACGTGCCACTTTCCGGCCATATACGTTTTGTAGCCAGCTTGTTGGAGCACTTCGGCAATGGTCAGACACTCTCGGTTGAGGTCTCCTCGATACCCAGGGTGTTCCCAGTCGGTCATCATCCAACCGACCCCAGTCTGATGTGGGTAAAGACCGGTCAGCAGGCTGGCCCGGGTCGGGCAACAACGGCCGGTGTTGTAGAACTGGGTAAAGCGAAGTCCTCCGGCGGCCAAGCGATCCAGGTTGGGTGTGTTGATCTCTCCGCCGTAACAACCTAAGTCTGAAAAGCCCATGTCGTCTGAGAGAATCAGCACGATATTGGGCCGAGCCGCTGTGGGTTTGCCCCAACTCGGCTGCGGGAGAGCACCGGCCAACAAAATCACCGCCGCAACCGGCAGGGCGGATCGGGTCATCTCCAAAGTACCGACTCCGTGTTTGGCGGGAGAGTTGAGGTGTCCAGCGGAGGACCAACGGCCCCTGGGATCGCCCTCAGAAATTACGGAAGACAAATTGCCAACTCCTTGACCAACGATCGCCATGGCCATCCCTGGCAGCAGGGGTGCCCTGAGGGCGAACTGACTTGCGTGGCACGTCAATGCGGTCCATTGATCTTCAAGCAGCCATAACGAGCCCTCGAAGGGAAGTCAACCGGCTGCGGCCGGACTTCTTGGTCCTTGTGCATTTTCAAGAGAGACCGGGTATGCATGGTCGCCGGGCTCGGCCACTTTGGCGGTCGTGGGCTTCTGGGTGGACACGAGGTCGCCGGGTTGTGAACAATCGACTGGCAACCATCGACGAGGTGGGATCGACGGTACCCACTGAAAAAGACAAGCTGGGCAATGATTGCGTGGAACCTTGGCACAAACCAAGCGGAACGCCAGAATCCATACAGCGATGAGATCCGGGGCCAGCGGCGAACGATCCCCGCAGGCATCCGCTCGAGGGGCTGTCCCACTCATGGCATCAGAAAAAGTTTTTTCTAGGTTCTGCCATTGACAAACCGGTGCTCGGATGGCGGGGGTGTTTCCCGAGGGGCCCTTGGATGGACTGTCTTGGATGGACTGTCTTCGATCTGGCCATGGCTCAACGAGATGCCGCGGCATCGGCCGGTCGAGGATTTGGTCGCTGGGCTGCTTTGACGGACCTGTTGAGCATGGTCCTGTTGAGCATGGACCTGTTGAGCATGGTCCTGTTGAGCATGGACCTGTTGAGCATGGACCTGTGCCACAATCTGAGCCAATCGAGCGAGTCCAGCTTTGGCCTCCAGGTTGATTGTTCGGCCAAGAGTTGGTTGTTGTGCCTCTTGGGGCGATGAGGCTTCTGCTGCCAGCGGGAGAGCCGAAGGTCCAAATTGCCTGGTAGGTCTTCAGCGGCTTGCCGGGCAGGGGGGGCATGTCCGCTGATCTTTCCGGCGGCCGGCCAGTGGACCATTCCGCGAAACCGCCACAATTCCCAGGGTTATGAGGATATCGTTCTCATGAAGATCTCAGAGACGGATGCTTTGTGGTACAAGGATGCGATTATTTATGAGCTTCATGTGAAGGCATTTCATGATTCCAACGGGGATGGAATTGGGGATTTTCCCGGGCTGATCGAGAAGCTCGACTACCTTCACGATCTCGGCGTCAATTGTCTCTGGCTATTACCGTTTTACCCTTCGCCGTTGCGAGACGACGGCTACGACATCGCCGACTACTATGGTGTTCACCCTGCCTACGGGACCCTGGATGATGTCCGGCGGTTTGTCAACGAGGCCCATCGTCGGAACCTTCGTGTGATTACCGAGCTGGTCATCAACCATACCAGCGACCAGCACCCCTGGTTTCAGGCCGCCCGTCGTGCTCCCCTCGGATCGCCAGAGCGAGATTTCTATGTCTGGAGCGATACCGACCAGAAGTACACTGACGCCCGGATTATCTTTCTGGATACCGAGCTGAGCAATTGGACCTGGGATGAAAAGGCCCAAGCCTACTATTGGCACCGTTTTTTCCACCATCAGCCGGATTTGAACTTTGATAATCCTGCGGTCACCGACGCTGTGTTGGATGTGATGCGGTTTTGGCTGGATCTGGGGGTCGACGGCCTACGTCTGGACGCCATCCCCTACTTAATCGAACGAGAGGGGACCAACTGCGAGAATTTGCCCGAGACACATCAGATCCTCAAGCGATTCCGTAGCGAACTGGATAAGCAATTCGCCGACCGTCTCTTTTTGGCCGAGGCGAATCAGTGGCCGGTGGACGTGCTGCCGTATTTCGGCAACAGCGACGAGTGTCACATGGCTTTTCACTTTCCGCTGATGCCGCGGATCTTTATGGCCCTGCGGATGGAGGACCGCCACCCGATTATTGAAATCCTCAGGCAAACACCAGAAATCCCCCCAGAATGCCAATGGGCGTTGTTCCTGCGCAACCACGACGAGTTGACTTTGGAGATGGTCACCGATGGGGAGCGCGACTACATGTATCAGCAGTACGCAGCCGACCCCCAGATGCGACTGAATTTGGGCATCCGGCGTCGGCTGGCGCCATTGTTGGAGAACAGCCGCCGCCGGATTGAGCTGCTGATGAGTTTGTTGATGAGCTTGCCTGGGACTCCGATTTTGTATTACGGCGACGAACTGGGGATGGGCGATAACGTCTTTCTGGGAGATCGCGATGGAGTCCGCACCCCGATGCAGTGGTCGGCGGACCGCAACGGGGGGTTCTCCCGTGCCGACTTTGCGCGGCTTTATTTGCCGCCGATTGTCGACCAGGTGTACAGTTACCAAACCGTCAACGTGGAATGGCAGCAACGTGACCCTTCGAGTCTGCTCAACTGGACCAAACGGCTGATTGCCCTGCGAAGCCAATCACAAACCTTCGGCCGAGGAAGCCTTGAGTTCTTACCAGGAGACAACAGAAAAGTCCTCTGTTACCTCCGGCGGTATCAGGACGAAGTGATCCTGTGTGTGGCCAACCTCAGCCGTTTTACGCAACCGCTTCGCTTGGACCTCTCGGAATTCAACACTTTTCACCCGGTGGAGATGTTCGGCCGGGTGATCTTTCCGCCGATCGGTGAGTTGCCGTACTTCCTCACCTTAGGTCCGCATAATTTTTACTGGTTCCGATTGGAGCAATCTCCAGAGTCTTTCGTGACCGTCACTCAACATGTTCGGGAGATCGAGACCTTGCCGGAAATCGTTTTAAGTAGTTTTTCAACTCTGATGGAAGGAAAGAACCGAGCTCTGTTGGAGCGTCAGGCCTTGGCGCCGTTTCTTCAACGGCAGCGTTGGTTTGGGGGCAAGGGGCGTACAGTCGAGACGGTCAGTATTCGCGATTGGGTGGTCTTGGTCGAAGAGCCGGCTCCGTCTTTTGCGGTTGTCGTTGAGGTCTTTTATAGCTCTGGCCGGCCTGAGCGGTATTTTGTCCCCATGGCGGTGATCACCGGCGATGAGGCGGACATGCTTGTTCGCAACCATGTGCCCACGCTCATCGCGACGGTTACAGCCAGCGATGGCTCAACCGGGGTCCTGCATGATGGCCTCAGCCACGATGCCAGCGCGATGCGTCTACTTCATGCCATCGCCGAGGGCGAGACGCTCACGACGCATACAGGCGAACTTCAGGGCGTCCCCACGGCAGCATTCTCGGAACTTCTGGGGGACCAAACCGTGGACCAACTGCATGTGCAGCACGGGTTGTTGGAACAAAGCAACACCAGCGTGTTTTACGGCAACCGTTTGATCATGAAGGTGTTCCGTCGGCTTGAGCCCGGCGAGAATCCAGACCTGGAGATCGGGCGATTTCTCACCGAAGAGGCACACTTCGACCGGATCCCACAAACGGCCGGAGGCATCTCCCTCAGCCAAGCCCGAGAACAGCCCACGACCATCGGCATGTTGCAGCAACTGGTCCCCAACCAAGGCACCGGCTGGGAACTGGCCATCGGCGAAGTGAGCCGCTACTTCGAGTATGCCGCCAGTCAGCTGCGTGATCAGCATCCCCCACAGCCCGACCAACGGAGTTTGTTGGAACTCGCCTCGGCAAGGCCGCCTGAGTTGGCTGAGGAGTTGTTTGCCCTGATCCTGCAGGCATTTGGTCGTCTGGGCCATCGCACCGGGCAGATGCACAGAGCACTTGCTCATCCGACCGAGGATCCCTCCTTTGTCGCTGTCTCCTGGACGGCCGAGGATAGCAGCCAGCTGGCGCTGCGACTGCGACGCGAACACGCCGGAGCGGTCGCTGATCTTCAAGCCAACCTGGCCCAGATGCCCGAAACCTCTCGCCCTGTGGCCCAACGAGTGCTCACCCAAGGTGAATCGCTGCTGAACCGGCTGGGAACCCTCCAAGATGCCGACCTCAGCGCAGGCCGGACCCGCGTCCATGGGGACTATCACCTCGGACAGGTTCTCTGGGTCGAGAACGATTTCATCATCCTGGATTTCGAAGGAGAACCCGTCCGCAGCTTGGAAGAGCGACGAGCTAAGGACTCTCCCTTGCGGGATGTCGCCGGGATGATCCGCTCGCTGGACTACGCCGCCTTCGGCGGCCTCTTCGAATTCACCCACGACCGACCCGAAGATTTTGAGGTGCTCGAACCCTGGGCCGCCTTCTGGCGACGATGGGCCACCGCGGCTTACCTGAGCGAATATCTTGATACCATGAGCGGCTCGGGGCTGCTTCCAGAAGACCCCCAACAGCTCCTGCTCCTGTTGAGCTCGTTCATCCTGGAAAAGGCCTTCTACGAAGTGCGATACGAACTCAACCATCGCCCGAATTGGAGCGGGATTCCACTCAAAGGGATCGTTGACCTAATTGATGAAATTCAGGAATGAGCCATTGTCAATTTTGAAGCTTAGTTACAATTTGGAGGCTTCCGTCTCCAATCACTCACAAAATCCATCCCGCTCCACAAAGCTTGGGCATCCGATAGCGGATGAGATCACGCCGCAGCCGGGAGCCCCGGGGGCAGTTGGGAACTTGTCTCAGTTGGGACTCAGTAGCAGTTGGGACTAAGTGGCAGTTGGGACTCAGTACCCCACTGGGTGGCAAGTCGAAGTTTTTCAACAGCAGGCCGACCTTTCCTTCTGATTCATGACCAAACTCTTTAACCAACTTCATGCGGCCACCCAAGGAGTCTTCTGTCAGGAAGGCGGGGCCCTGTTTCGCGTCTGGGCTCCCCGGGCGAAGTCGATCAACCTGCTGATCTGGCCTGACGGTTGGCCTCAAGGAGCTTGCCAAGAGATCCCCATGAAATCTGTCGCCGAATCCTGTGGCGATGGATATTACGAAGCTCAGCTCAAAAAATGTCAAAACGGTCTTCGTTATGCTTATCTTCTCGACGGGCGTGACCAGCGGCCTGATCCGGCCAGCCGCTGGCAGCCGGATGGGGTGCATTTACCTTCGGCTGTGTACTTTCCCGAGGAATTTTCTTGGAGCGATCGAGGCTGGTCGGGGCTAAATCGAAAGGAGCTTGTTCTCTACGAGCTGCATGTCGGGACTTTTACTGCCGAGGGGACCTTTGAGGCGGTCATCAGCCGGTTGCCGGATTTGAAAGATCTGGGTGTCACCGCCATTGAGTTGCTGCCGATTGCGCAGTTTCCAGGAGGTCGCAACTGGGGTTACGACGGAGTGCACCCCTATGCCGCTCAAAATACCTATGGTGGCCCCGAAGGTTTGCAGAGGCTGGTTCAGGCCGCTCACCAGCACGGTCTAGGGGTGTTTCTCGATGTCGTCTACAACCATCTTGGACCAGAGGGCAGCTACGTCGGCCAGTTTGGCCCGTATTTCACAGATCGGTATCACACACCCTGGGGTGATGCGATCAACCTTGACGGAGAGGACAGCGACCCAGTCCGCCGGTTTGTCGTGGACAACGCCTGTCAGTGGGTCCGAGACTTTCATCTGGATGGCCTCCGTCTGGATGCCGTCCACGCGATCTTTGACTACGAGGCGACGCATGTATTGGAAGAGATCCAACATGAAGTGCAGGAGATCGCTCGCCAAGAGAATCGCTCAATCTTGGTGATTGCCGAGAGCAACCAAAACAACGTGCGTCTGATCGACCCGCCCGAAAAAGGTGGCTACAACCTGGACGGAGTCTGGGCAGATGATTTTCACCACGCTGTGCATACTCTGCTGACCGGCGAGTCAGAAGGATACTATCGGGATTTTGGATCGCCCGAGGACCTCCTGAAAGCCTATCGCGAGGCATTTGTCTACAACGGGCTTTTCAGTATCCATCGACGCCGACGCCACGGAAACCGTGTTGGCAACACCCCCCGAGATCGCTTCTGTGTGTGTATCCAAAACCACGACCAAGTCGGCAATCGGGCCATGGGGGATCGGTTTGGAACCCTTCTTGAGCCATCAGCTCAGCGGCTGGCAGCCGGCCTGCTTTTGATCTCTCCCTTTACTCCTTTGCTCTTCATGGGAGAAGAATACGGAGAAAAAAATCCCTTCCCTTTCTTTTGTAGCTTTATTGACAAAGAGCTGATTGAAGCAGTTCGGGTCGGCCGTCGTGAGGAGTTTGCCAAGCACGCCTTTCAGTGGGAGACCGAACCGCCCGACCCGCAATCGGAGGAAACCTTTGCCAAGGCAACGCTCACTTGGCAGTGGCCCGAGGGCACCCATCATGCCGGACTGCGGCGACTCTATCAGGATTTGTTGGCCGCACGTCGCCGGTGGCCCGAACTACGAGAGCGGCAAGGGGACATCCAGACCCACAGTTTCCCCGTTGACGGCCAACCCGATGAACTGCCGGTGATCTGCCTGCATTATCAACAGCAACAAGGCAGCCAGCAGACCGAGGGATTGTTGATCTTGGCCAACCTCAGCGCACAACCACAGCCCCGCCCTCCCGTGGAGATCGGAGGCAGACACCTCCTTATGAGCACTGCAGAAGCACGCTACGGTGGGCCGAGCGACCCTGATAGTCGCGCGGAGGCAAGCGATCTGATCTCCCACGAACTGATGGTCTTCGGAAGCCGGTGACTTCCGCTTCAGCCAAGTGACAGCACAACCCTTTTTCTATCAGAAGATCCGCTGGCTAAAGTACCAGACCTCGCGAAACCTTCTCTGAGACTCACCCGAGTGAGGCTCCCCCGAGTGACGCTCCCCTGCGACCCGTTTCCGCAGGAGGCCATCGGCGGCAATGCAGGCCTTGTCCCGCGAGCATTCCCACCTTTTGGCTGCAGGACCGAGCCCGAGGAGCTTGGTAAGCTGGCGATAAGATAGGTCGAAAGCTACTGATTCCCTGAAATTCTTCGACGAAGTGGGCACCTTTCGTCCGGCAATCCGGGCTTCCGTTGGTCGCCCTGGGTCGAATACTTCTCCGAAGGTCAGTAGAATTTGCGGTATTCGGGCTCAAAAGTTCCTTGAGCGTTTTCCCGCGAACTCAGAGTCTCGGAAGGCCGACCTGAAACGTCCCATCCGCGGCACCGCACCACAAACTGCCCGGCAGGGGCAGTGCTGCGATCACAGGCGGCGAAAACGTACAGCCAACTGAGACCCTGTCGATCCTGTCCAAAGTCATTTTGAGGAGAGGTCCCATGCTGAAGAACGTCACCTGGCTAGCCCAATGTGCTTTGCTGGTTGCTGGAGGTTGCGTGCTGCTGTCCCAATCCGCAGCCGCGCAGGACCAGAAGCTGACTATCGGGGGGGTGACCCTGAATGCTCCTGAGGGGTGGAAGAAGAAGCAGCCTCGCAGTCGGATTATTGCTTACGAGTTTGCAGCAACCAAGGCCGAAGGTGACCCAGCCGACGGCCGCATGACCGCCATGGTTGCCGGAGGGTCGGTCAAAGCCAACATCGATCGTTGGATCGGCCAGTTCCGTCAGCCTGACGGCGGCGACAGCTCTCAAAAGGCCAAGGTCGAAAAAACTCAAGTCAAGGGTCTGACCGTCCATACAGTGGATCTATCCGGCACTTTTCTGGACCGTCGCGGTCCGTTTGCGCCGCCGACCTCACGTGAGGATTACCGTATGTTAGGGGCCATCATCGAAGCTCCCCAAGGCCAAGTCTTCCTCAAATTTTACGGCCCGAAGAAAACGATGGCCAAATACGCGGAACAGTTTCAAGAGATGCTGAAGACCATGGAGAAGAAGTAAAGCTTCGCAGTTGCTGGGCTTGGTTCAGTCCGGAGATGCTTTCCCACGTCCGAGTTGATGGCTGCTGTTCCACTCGGACGTGGGTGATTTTGAAGGGATGCACTTGACCGCATCACGCGGATTTCCTGTTGAGCCTCAACGAAGATTGCAACCAAGCACAAGTGCCCAGAATTTCAGGACTTTTCGTCGGCGGTCTTGAGAGAGTTTTCCGAAGGGCAAGCCAACACCGTGGGCGAATTCCCGCAACCCTGGCAGAAGGCATGACGCTTGGACTGCAGAAGCCTTTTACCGCCGACTGTCTGTGAGAGCCGAGCTGGTCAACTTTGTGTTCGGCAGCTCAAGTTACGGACAAGCCTGGAGCCCACCGAGAAACGGAGGGTTTTGGTTAAGGTTGTGTTGTGTCGGGGTGTTCGTCTTGCTGGTTTCTAGCGCTGGCCAAACACTGGCCTTCGTTGGGGTCCGCTTATGATAAGCAGGCTTTCTACTGAGCTTCAAAACAGTATTCGACCCAGGGCGACCAACGGAAGCCCGGATTTCCGGAAGTTGGCAGTTGGCGTGGCCGAGAACTTGTCAGGGAATCAATAAAGCTCAGAGAAGGTTTCGACCCAGGGCGAC
>CAZYKP010000054.1:33285-55933 GCA_964648025.1 uncultured Pirellulales bacterium
CCCGGATTGCCGGAAGTTGGCAGTTGGCGTGGTCGAGAACTTGTCAGGGAATCAATAAAGCTCAGAGAAGGTTTCGACCCAGGGCGACCAACGGGAGCCCGGATTGCCGGAAGTTGGCAGTTGGCGTGGTCGAGAACTTGTCAGGGAATCAAGAACAGCCAAGAAAAATGGACAGTTTGAGCGATGAAGATCCAGACGTTCTTGGAACACCATGGGGTTACGGTCAATCCCTTTGCTGACGAGGAGGCCCAAACCGATCCTGTCTTCAAGGATCACTGCATCTTCACCACTTACCATCCCAGTTGGGACAAGATTTACGGAGACCCGATCGAGCCAAGCACCTCAATTGTCTTTGGAGAAAAAGGGGCTGGAAAAACAGCGCTTCGTCTGCAGATTGTTCGACATCTGCAAAAACACAACAAGCAGAATCCTGACGCCAAACTGTTCGTGATTCAATATGATGATTTGAATCCTTTCCTCGACAGGTTCCGTGACCGCTTTAGCACACGCCGGGATGAAAAAGCGCTGGCTCACTGGCGTTTGTGGGACCACATGGACGCCTTGCTGGCCATCGGAACCACCCGGCTGGTCAACCTTTTGCTGGGCCGCCCTGCCGACCTCACACCCGGCTTGGGAGGAACTGCGCTGCCGGAGGAAGCCAGTAGTCACGGTCGCTTCCCCAAAGCCGTTGCTGGTGAGAGCACCTTAAGCGGATCTGCCCAGGATGCAACGGAGGGAACTGGAGAAAACTCCGCCGCTGCTTTCCACACGCCCCCCTCTGGTCAGCCAATAGATCCCACGACAGCTGAGTTGCTAGCATCGATTGCCAAACGAGCAAGGCACTTGGACCGAACGGCCACACGCGATGTGCTGCTTTTGGCAGCCTGCTACGACCAATCGATCAGCGATACTTTCTGCAACCGCTGGCACACCCTCCGAAAACGTCTGGGGTTTTCAACCTGGATGAGCTACTGGGATCGGGCGGTGGGGATCTTGGGCACGCTCGTGGTTCTCGGGGTGACATTCGCTAGCGGAAACTGGGCAGAATGGTTTCAGCACTCTTGGGTGTACCTGCTTGTTGTTGGCTGTTGGCTGCCTTGGGCGTGGCGATGGACCAGGCGGTACTGGATGGCCTGGAAGGTGGTGCGGCAGTTGCGGACGGCCAATCGTTCTGTGGAGCCGCTGCAGCGTGTGCTGATGCACTTGTCGGACGATGAACTGGTTGGTCAGCCGCTGCCAACTCGGCCACGCAGCGACGATCGTTATGAGATGTTGGCCAAGTTCCAGGGTGTGCTGGGGCAATTGGGTTATCGGGGGATTGTGATCTTGGTGGACCGGCTGGACGAGCCGGACCTAATGAACGGATCGACAGAACGCATGCGGTTGGTGCTCTGGCCTCTGTTGGTCAACAAGTTTCTGAAGCTTCGCGGCATCGGTGTGAAAATGTTGTTACCGGTGGAGTTGACTGAGTATATCGACCGCGAGGGACCGGAGTTCTACGAGCGGAGCCGTCTGGACAAGCAGAATATGATCCGCTCGCTGGAGTGGACCGGGGAGGCACTTTATGACGTGGCCAACGCCCGACTGAGAGCCTGCACTTCCAATAGTCGCCAGAGTCGTTTGCGAGACTGGTTTGACCCCAGCATTACCGACGCTCGGCTGTTGGAAGCCTTCCGAATGTTGCGGGTCCCCAGGAACCTGTTCAAATTCATCTACCGAGCCCTGGTGGCTCACTGCAACGCTCACACCGACTCCGATCCCGCTTGGACCATCTCGCCGGAGATCTTCGAGGCGACCCTGGCGTTGTACCGACGAGATCAAGAGGCCTTTGAACGCGGCGGTCGAGCTGTCTAGCTCGATTCTTGCCAGGCTCGACTCTTGCCAGGCTCGACTTTTGCGAGGCTCGATTCTTGCAAGGCTCGACTTTTGCCAGACAAGCGAAAGACTCTTTGGTGTGACTCAGAGAACCACAGTCGCCACTGCGATCAGAGAGTCCCAGAAACTCTGCCGGATACTTGACAAGACCTGCCGTCCTCAGAGAGTGAGCAGATGAAAGTTATCGTCTTTAGTACCAAACCTTATGACCGGCGATTTCTTGAGGCTGCCAACGCAGACCGCCTGCATGAGTTCCATTATCTGGAGCCGCGTTTGACTGCCGAGACGTCTCCTCTGGCGGCTGGTTATCCTGCTGTTTGCGCGTTTGTCAACGATATGGTCGATCGTGAAGCGTTGAAAACACTGGCTGTTGGCAAGACGAAGTTCGTTGCTCTGCGGTGCTCGGGCTTCAATCAAGTGGATCTGTCGGCTGCTGCGGAGTTTGGTGTGCAGGTGGCCCGAGTTCCTGCTTATTCGCCCTATGCTGTGGCCGAGCACACACTCGGACTGATTTTGGCGCTGAACCGCAGGATTCATCACTCTTATAACCGAGTCCGTGAGTTAAACTTCTCCTTGGACGGCTTGTTAGGCTTTGATCTCCACGGCCGGACTGCTGGAGTGATTGGCACTGGCAGAATTGGAGAACTGGTCTGCACCCGGCTTCAGGCATTCGGGTGCCGCGTCATTGCCTACGACGTCTCCAAAAATCCGCAGTGCGAAGCCATCGGTGTCGAGTATGTCGAAATCAACGAGTTGTTCCGGCAAAGTGATATCGTCTCTCTGCATTGTCCGTTGGTCCCCCAAACAAAGCACCTGATTAACGCAGAGACCCTCAGCCGGATGAAACCCGGGGTGATGCTGATCAACACCAGCCGGGGAGGATTGGTCGACACGCAAGCGGTGATCCAAGCCCTCAAGAGGCAACAAATCGGTTATCTGGGTTTGGACGTGTACGAAGAAGAAGCCGAGACATTCTTTACCGACCACTCCCGTAGCGTGCTGCAAGACGACGTCCTCGCACGTCTGTTGACCTTCCCCAACGTGATTATCACCGGCCACCAAGCCTTCTTCACCCAAGATGCCTTGCAGAACATCGCTCAGACAACTGTGGAGAACTTAACCGCCTTTGAACAGCAGCGTGAATTGGTCAACGAGGTCTCCGCTTGAGTTTCTGCATGATTGATTCCCCGGAAAGCTCTCCACCGCGTGAATCACCCATCTCCGGCAATCCGGGCTCCCGTTGGTCGCCCTGGGTCGAATACTGTTTTGAGGATCAATAGACCAGCCGTGGCTGTCAGTTTTCTGGCTGGGCTTTGGAGAGAAATCTCGCCAGAATCGTGATGTTCTCAGCAAAGGTCTGGGAGGAAATCACACCCCCAGGGGGTACGACTTTTCGACCCTGTGCGTCACGAACAACTCCTGGCTCAGTCCAGGCCCCTCGCTCGTCCAGGCTCTGGATGATGCGACCGACAGCCGCTGCGAGTTCTTGCCAGGTTGGTTTGGGCAGACTCGCTTTGGGGCCTTCATCGGCCAGTTGACGATACTCAAAAGCAATCGCTTCGAGTCTGGAGTTGACCACAAAGCTGTAGTGGTCCGGCAAGTCGCCACG
Organism: uncultured Pirellulales bacterium; assembly: GCA_964648025.1. Lineage (GTDB taxonomy): Bacteria > Planctomycetota > Planctomycetia > Pirellulales > Pb10988 > CAZYKP01. The sequence continues at coordinate 36,770 of CAZYKP010000054.1, forward strand.
ATCGTAGGTGATCCGGTACTTCCGGTCGAAATACAGCGGCCTGTTTGTCCTCAGTTCATAAAAACGAGCGAGGCTTCCACCTGCCAGTTGGCTTCGCCGTAGGTAAACCAAGGCGGCAGGAATCGCATCAAGAAACCTCCGCTTTCCGGTTCGCCGGTAAAGCAATAACAGGGTCTCCAAGACATCTTGGCTTTCCAGCCCGCTGATGGCAGGCGGCTCAAAAGCTCGATCCCAAACCGGCTGCATGTGGCGATTGTAACCTTGTGCCCAGGCAGGCTGTGGCTCGGGCATCTGCGCACGTAGCAAAAAATCGCCCCCACGCAAGGCTGATTCCCAATACTCCCGTTTACGATAAATCTCAAAGGCATCCAGCATCAACCGGATTGTATCGAGGGTGATTCGATCGTTGAGAAGATAACACCCCGCAAATTTCTTAGTCCAACGCTTGGACCATTCTTCGGGATAAGAAGCTGCCTTGACCGGATAGTGCCGGGCGTCAGGGGGTCGCTGGGGAAAACGATCGTAATTGTGGGACCAAGCCCCAATAGGGTACTGTGCCGCCAGAATGGACCGCAAGGCATACTCGGCAGCCTCATGGATCTTGGGCTCTTGAAAGTCCAAAGCTTGATCAACGCGTATCAACAACTGGATGGCCGACTGCGTGGTGTTGTCGTCGAGTAACGTGATATTCCCTTTGGCCTCTCGACGTCGCCAGAGCTCCCAGCCTCCAGGATGATCAGCAGGGGTGGCTAGTTCAGGTTCCCCGGCGCTGGGGCCAATTCGGAAGTTGAGTTCCTTCCGCTTGTTTGGGTCGAAGGTCACGCTGTAGGGCCAACCGCCGGAATGAAGCTGTCCGGCGACAACCGCTTCGGCAGCCTCCCGAGCAGCATCGAGGTAGATCTTCTCTCCGGTAGCCTGGTACGCCTTCAGGTAGGCCAAACCTACCGTCGGCGTTCCAGGTGGTTGAATCCAGATCCTTCGGTCATAGGCTAATCCTTCTCCTTGGCGATATTGAAGGTCAGCGCTGTAGATCCACACGTAGCCACCCTCGGTCGCCACTTGCTTGTGAAAGAACGTTACGGCGCGACGCAAAGCCTGTTGAGCCTGCTGTCGAGACGGGCGACCAACCGCCTGGCCAGTCCCCGATTGGGCAGGAGGCTCGGCTGCGTCAATGAAAGCACCAGGGGTTCTCACCCATCCGGAGATCATCAGAAGTCCGCAGAGGAGCCCAACCACCCGGCCAGAGATATCCATCAGCTGCTCCCGGAAAACGTCGACTTGCGATGTGTCCATCAATCAAAGTTGTGCCTTGGAAGATCCGCTCAAGAGGACCAAGTCCGGTGGAGCAAGAGGTGGCATCGAGGCCGGAGCGTTCCTTGGCCTCGAGTATCCAGTCGGGCAATTGTCGGAGGGATTGTTCCGAGATCACGTGGTTTGCCCAATCAACGGGAAACATGACTGATTCCCTGAAAAGTGTTTGACGAAGCGAGGGGTTTCCTCCGGCAATCCGGGCTTCCGTTGGTCGCCCTGGGTGGAGGACTCATCTGAGGCTCAGTCGCAGGTCATAAATTCAGACGCTTAAAGAGCCACTCTGGCATGGCACAGATGATGGTCATCATCGGCCTCCAGAACCACGGAGTATAGATGACGTTGCTGCGACGATCGATGGCGTGTTGGATGCTTCGAGCGACGCGTTCAGGAGACGCCACCAGGGGCGAGCCGGGCTTAAACATCCCGCTGATCATCGGGGTATCGACCGGACCGGGTTGAATGGTCAGAACGTGGACTCCATGGTGATAAAGTCGGTTTCGCAACCCCTGCAAGAATACCGTCAGGCCTCCCTTGGTGGCCCCGTAGGTGTAATTGCTCCGGCGGCCGCGGTCTCCGGCGACTGAACTGATCACCGCCAAGTAGCCCAGACCCTTTTTTTCCAATTCGAGGGCCAACAGGTGTAACAACGACACGTAAGAGGTGAAGTTGATCTCGACAGTCCGCAGCGCAACAGCGACATTCGTCTCGGTTTCTTTTTGGTCTGGGAGGACGCCGTGGCAAAGAATCGCCCCGGTGAGATTCCCCTCGAATCGCTCAAAGCAGCGGCGGACGAAGTCGGGGTGCGATTGGAGGTCGGTCGCTTCGAAAACCTCGGTGGCCACCTCGGTGCCATAACGAACGGATAAATCCGCGGCCATTCGCTTGAGCTCCTCGGCATCCCGGCCGGCTAACAGCAACCGATCGCCTCTTTGGGCCAACCGATGACAGAGGGCTTTGGCGATTCCACTGGTGGCCCCCACAACCAGAACTTGGTCACTCATGGAACAATACGCCGATTTGAAAGGGTACCAATGAGCCGACGTCCTTTGGCCTGAGGCGACTAGGTCTTTCCCCAACAGCAGGAAAGGGCAGCGGGCTTGTTGGAACCGGGCAACGATCTGAGAAAAGCCGAGGAAAGTTTCCAGCCGAGGATATCCACGCCAAGGGCATAACAGCCCCGAGGGCCAAAGACGCTTCGGCTTCAACGGCTTGCGAGGCTTTACGTGAATCAAGAGGCTGAGGGCTGCACCGGTGGTCATTCAAGAGATCAGGTGCAACCGACGAGCCTGAGAGCTTGCAAATCGATTGTGGGTATCGACCTGGCGTTTGATTTGCAGAAACTCGTCAAGTCGAGGGTACATTTGGGCAAAGACTTCAGCAGTGGTCAGAGCATCTTTGGCAAGATAGAGGCGTCCTCCGTACTTGAGGAGGCACTCATCCAGTTCTCGCACAAGCTCAGTTAAGGAAGTCCCTGTGTTAGGGAAATCCAGGGCCAGCGTATGGCCGGGATAGAGGTAAGAGAGCAGTCCCTCGTTGGCAGCTCCGCTACTTTTTAGCACCGCGAGGAAGGAAGCCTTTTTGGATTTGGCAATCTGGGTCAGCAACTCCACCAAGCCACGCCGAGAAGTCTCGGGCGGGAAGAGAGCCTGATACTGGACGAAGCCGCGGGCTCCATAGATGCGGTTCCAATGCAGGATGCTATCCAGCGGCCAAAAATACTTGTACCGATCGACGAGTTGAGTTTTCGAGCGATGCAAGTGATAGAACAGCGAGTTGAACGCTTTGATGCTCCAACTATTGAGAGTCCAGCCGGGCATATTCATAGGAACCGAGACTGTCCGCTTCCGCGCGAGGCTCAACGGGTGAGAACGCAGCTTAGCCGGGAGGTCCTCGACTGTCGGTTCTTCGCCAAGCATCAGCACAGATCGTCCCAGCCGACGACCGCTGGCCAAACAGTCGATCCAGGCGACCGAATAGGTGTATTGCTGATCTGTTTGTTGAAAAGCCGAGAGCGTTTCGTCAAGATCTTTGGTCCGCCGATAGGTGACCTGAACAAACGCGGTTTCCACAGGCCGAAGCTGCAACACCGCCTCGGTGATGATGCCAGTCAGCCCCATGCCTCCGACGGTGGCCCAAAACAGCTGCGGGTTGACTTCCCGAGAACACCTCTGCGTTGATCCGTCGGCTGTCAGCAGCGTGAACCCCCTGACGAAATTGCCAAAGCTCCCGTCAACGTGGTGGTTCTTGCCGTGGATGTCTGCAGCGATGGCCCCACCCACCGTGACATAGCGGGTCCCGGGGACAACCGCCGGAAACCAGCCCTCAGGCAAAAAGTGCCGCACAATCTGGTCTAAGGAGACTCCAGCCTCACACTCCAAAAGTCCGGTCTGCTTGTCAAAGCTGAGGAAGCGATCAAAAGTCTCCTGGAGCAAGACCCCAGAACCACTGTTAAGCGCAGAGTCCCCATAACTGCGTCCCAACCCTCGAGGGACATAGTCGCGATGAGGCCCTTCCAGAACCAGCTGACGCTGAGCTGAGAGTGAGCTTGGACGAACGACCCAACAACGCTCGACCGGATAATGCCCCCACCCAGCGATCTCCTGTTGAATGCGTTGATCAAGCCTCCCCGTCGGCTGCTGGTCGCTCGTCTCTGGACTGCTGGTCTTTGGACTGCCTGTCCCGGGACTGGTCGTCTGATCCGTCTCCCCTGCTTGCTGGAGTTGGCTGCAAGGCGAAGTCTGACTGGCTCGTCTCTGGAGGGCCTGTTCTTGCGGGAGGAGTTGCCCTTGCGGGAGGAGTTGTCCTTGCGGGAGGAGTTGTCGCTGGGGTGGGGCTGTTTCTTCTGACTGTGAATTTTGGTTGTTTTGGGGGTGACAAGCGGGAGAAGGGTTTTGGGTATCAGAAATTTTTGAAGGCGATTTGCTAAAGGGTTGCGGGAAGTTGTTCATCGAACGCCTCGAGCGTCGCCGAAAGGGCCCCACGGAGAGATTGAGTTGATTGGCTTTCAATACTCGACGAAACGTGCGACCAGAATCAAGATCAGAGAGAGCACTCCTATAAGCCAGCTTATCACGTCGGTCATGGCGAAGACAACGGGATCCTCGGACAGCTCGCCACGGTAGGCCAGTAGCCAGATGCGGCTGATCCAGTAAAGCAACAGCCCACTGGTCAGCCAGAGCAAACTGGGGTGTAGATAAGGCTGGGTTCCTTCCAGATTGTTCACGTACAGTGCCAAGACCAATACCGCAATGTAGCCGGCTGTGGCGCCGAGGGTTCCGACCAGGGGAAGGTCGCCGACTCGATAGCCTCGGCCGCTGGCTGCGGCGTTGCCCTCACTGAGCAGTCGGGCCAGCTCAGCGTAGCGTTTGGCAAAGGCCAAGGAAAGAAAGTGGAAGCCGGCGAAGGCCAGCAGCCACCGAGAGACCTCCAAATTGGTGGCCACCCCTCCGGCAAGAATGCGGATTGTGTACAAGACAGCCAGGACCAGCACATCGATAATTGGCTGACGCTTCAGCGAGCCTGAATAGGCTGATGTCACTATCAGATACACAATCAGGAGGGCCGTAAACAACGCTGGCAACGTCACCAAGGAGAGGGTCAGTCCCGAGACAACCAAAAACATCGCCGCAGGGGGCCCCCAAACCAACGGCAGAGCTCCACTGGCGAAGGGCCGTTTTTTCTTCTTGGGGTGCTGGCGGTCGTTTTCAACATCGCACAGATCGTTAATGAGGTAGACCGCCGAGGCGACAGCGCAAAAACAAGCGAATGCTAAAATGGAACTTCGCCAGAGGGGCCAGCTTGTCCACTGGTGAGCGAGCACCAAAGGGACAAACAGCAGCAAGTTCTTGGCCCACTGGCGAGGCCGCAGGGCACGCAGCCCAGCCAGAATCGTGCTGGAGGCTGAACCGGGAAATGTCCGCTTGACAGGCAGATTGGCCAACTGGCGACGCAAAGGTGTCGAGGGGGCCACCGCGTAGACTTCGGCGGAATGCTTCCACACCGCCAGATCAGCCGAGGAATCGCCGAGATAGGCAAACTCTTGGATCCCATGTTGCTGACAGTATTGCGAAATCGCCTCCAGCTTTCCTGGGCCCTTTAAGTTCTGGTTGCCGTCGCTGGCCAGCACATCGTCGAAGAGGCCCAGGTGGCTGGCGACCGCCTGGGCGTACTGCCTGTCACTGGCAGTCGCCAGCACCAGCTTCCGCCCCTGAGCTCGTTGCTGGGCCAAAAAGTCGACAACCTCCTGGCGGTAGGGCAATAACTGCACATTGGGTTGAGCACACTGAGCCAACTGGCCTTTCAGATAAGCTCTGCCTCGCAGGAACCAGCCCGGCACCTTCCACAAGATGGCAGGGCTCCTCTGAGCTGCCAGTAACAGACTTTCGTACAGCAAGTCCGTCGAGGTCAGAGTGCCATCAAGATCAACAAACACCGGGATGTCGGAAGCCTGACCAGTCGGACCAGCCGTCTCGCCACGGGAAACTGCTACTTCTGGCCGCTCTTCGGCACTGGTGGGCCCGCTGGCCGCTGAGTCCAGCGTTGAGCCATTGGTCGAGTCAGTGGCCAACTCCGTGGGTCGGCCAGATGTTCCCTCAGCCCCCGGATCGGTCGGTTTGGCAGAGAAGCCACGCGAATCTGCCATTTTGCCAGTTCATCTACAAATAGAGTGCCCAGAAAAGCGAATGACTTGGAACAACCAGCGCCAAGTAAACCCGAATCAAACCTCCATCCTCATGCTAACCGCCCTGGCCGATTCCGCATCCCTCAACAACTCCCAGAAGGGACACCACATCCCAGAGATCCCCACGGATCAAGCAGACCCCGTAAACGATTGGGAAGACCCCTGACCTTTGACAACCCTGACCTTTGACAACCCTGACTGTCGACGACTGAGGAGGTTGCCTCAAAGACAAGTGCTGAGTTTTGCAGTTGGAATGTCTTGGATTGCAAGTTCTGGTGAGCCAGAAATTGGATTGCTGAGCGATCCTGCGGGAATTCCAACACTTCCAACTGATGATGGTCGCTTGACCCCGCCGGCGGTGAGAATCTAGCCGTTGCTGGAGCCGGCCGCAAGCCTTTGTGACCAACGCTCACACCCTCCCAGCGGTCTCTGTGACAAGCGGTCTCTGTGACAAGCGGTCTCCGTGACAAGCGGTCTCCATCACGGGGATTCCTATCACGGACGACCTGATTGCAAACGACCGTGATGGCGGCTGGCGCTGGCTGCAGCACGTTGGACACTTTCACGAAACCTGCCAAGATTTTTGCGAGCCAGTAGGCAGTCTTTCTGCAACCTTGGGGCTGGACCAGTCCGGCGGGCTCTGGCCAAATGATTCCAAGCTCTAGCTTTAAGATCTCCCGACAGCCTCACAAGAGGCTGTCCGAAAGCGTATTCTCGCCTTCCACACTCCTTCACCACAACACCCCTATGGTTCAGCAGCAACAAGTCTCTCCCTGGAAACGGCTCTTGGGGGTTCTTCTCAAAGTCGGGATCTCGGCAGGAATATTGACATGGCTGCTGACGAGGCCCAACACCTGGGAGGCATTTGCCGAGGTTTCCAAGCAACCCAAACGCTGGGACATGCTCGCCGGGGCAGTCTTGGCGGGTGCTTTGACAGTGGCGGCGACCATTATCCGCTGGCATTGGCTGCTGAGGACCGCTGGCATTCCGATTCCGTGGTTCCAGACGTTGCGGTTAGGGTTTCTCGGATACACGCTGAACTTTGTTTCTCTCGGTTCCATCGGCGGAGATGCCTTCAAGGGCTTCATCTTGTACCGAGATTACCCTGGCTTTCGGGCTCGCGCTTTGGCCTCGGTGATGGTGGATCGGATCGTGGGTTTGCTTGGTTTGTTTTGGTTGGTGATGTTGGTGACTATCGTCACCGGTCTGGCCTGGTCTCCCAAGGCGACCGCCGCTGTGCAGGGTGCAAGTCTGTTGGCAGCGGTCTGCGCTTTTCTGGGGATGGCCGCGGTGGCGGTCTTTCTCAGCCCGCTGTTTCGTGAACGTCTCTCTCAGGAGCAACTTGACAAATTACCAAAACTGTTGGGCGGCATCTTTTTGATTGTCCGTGCCGTGCGTGTCTATCGGCACCATCCGGCAGTCCTGATCGCCTCGTTGGTCTTCAGCATCGGCACGCATTTTATGTTTGGGGTGGTTGCTGCGTTGGTGGCCTGGGGCCTCAATACCCCCGACCCGACAATGGCGGTCCATTTGATCGCTGTGCCGTTGGGGAATCTGGCCGCGACGGTTCCTCTGCCTGGCGGTGGGCTTGGGGCCATGGAGTGGGCCATGGCGAGCTTCTATGCACAGGTTTCGACGGACCCGGCAATCACCTTGGGTGTGGGGACTGTCATCGCCTTCGGATTCCGAGCGATGACCATCTCGGTGGCTCTCATCGGATTCGCTTACTACCTGACCTGCCGTCCTGACCAAGTCCCCAGCGATTTCGCGCCAGCAGCATTCGCTGAGTCCGGCCAGTCCGACAACTCAGCTCACCCGGGCTACTCAGCTCAGTCAGCCAATTCGGCGACTCTGGCCAACAGCGACCGGAGCCGCCCGGTCACCGATTCTCATCAGCCAGAGGGGAGGCCGCTGGCTACGCAGCAGACGAGCCACGAATAAGCATACCTCCTGCCAGAGGCCCGAAGCCTCAACAACGGACCTTACACCGCCGGTGGTCCGTTTCCTGCCGATTCGGCAGTGGGTTGTCGTGGAATTGAGGGAAACAAGGCACGGCTGACCGTCAGGAAAGTTCTTGGAGGACAGCTTTCGTCGAGATCTTTCCAGCTTGCCTGCCAGGCATTTCGGGAGCATGAGGCGAAGCGAAGGCGTCCGAAACTCTCCTGAGTGTCGCCAAGGGCGGCAAGCTGTGCCAACCGACTGAAAAGCCGAATCTCCAGCCTCACCGCCCACTCCAAGGTGAATCACTCAATCGGGCTCGCCAACAAAGCGCCCGAAAGGAGTTCCATCTGGGCCTTTCAAGAAGGAGCGAATTTTCGTCCAGACCCACCGACTCTGAAACAAGCTGCTTGTGATCGACAGCACCCATCCAAGTCAAGCAAACCACACCACACAATCCAGACAGTCTCAGATGTGGCCATCGCTTGCGTATCGTCTTGCTTGGTCTCCGTACTGTCTCAGCTACTCTTGTGGAGATAATCCTTGCTCGTCCAAAACGCCAGAGAGGCACAACAACCGCTGATTCCGCAGCCTCTCCACCAACCGGACGAGCCAAGATTTTCCCCAACCCCAGTCAGTGAGCCTCCGACACAATCTGCAACAGTTGAGCAAACCACTTCCAAGCTCCATCCTTGAAGAACTCGGCCTTTCTGCGAGTCTGGGGCTTGTCAGCCTCCCACAAAAAAACGACCTTGCCTTTGGAGCAAGGTCGGCCCAGGAAGCCTTCAGCAGAAGCCGTCGATTGCTACCGGAGACCTTGTGCTACTGAAAACCTTGTGCTACTAGAGACCTTGTGCTACTCGAGACCTTGTGCTCCCAGCTGTTGTTGCATGGGGCTCGGCCCAGTCCCACAACAGGGGTGAGCTTTCGCCAGGATCTGCAACAGTCGAGTTAGGCAGCCTTGCGACGACGGATCAGCAGGCCGCTGCCACAGAAGATCAGTAAGCTCACCACAGAGTTGGGCTCAGGAATGACGTCATCAAAATCACCGCAGCAACCGGAGGGAGGGTTCTTGCGTGGACCGATGATGAATTTCCAGTCCTGGGGCTTAAACTCATTGCCAGCGTTGGGAGCCAACTCCAACCAACCTTGACCGCCATTGGTGGTGTTCTGGTCTTTGGGGAACAGGTGCCAACCGGCGTTGATGACAAATGGGAAAATGGAGCCGTTGTTGGGAGCCTCGTCCCAATCAATGGAGGTCTCACTGCCCAAGAGCGTGTTTTCGCCTCCGTCAGCATCCATTTCGAGGGTCAACTTGAGCTCAACGAAGTTTGCCACCAGTCGGTCGACTGAAGCGTCTTTGGAGACCACATCACCATTGGTGTCGCTGGTCCCACGATTGAACAGGTCCTCGACAAATCCGTCGCCAACACCAGCTGGTCCGGTCAGATCGCCGTTGTTGGTGCCCCACAGGCTGACCAGATCGCCATTGGCCAGACCTTCGGTGTTCCATTTCACGGCTGGATCGAAAGTCCCGGGAAGCCCGTCGTTGGTGATTTCCAGACCACTGAGCTTGGCCTCGATTCTCCAAGTCTCGTTGTGATCGACGATCGGTCCACCTGAGCCACCAAGTTTTGACTTAAGCTCAGCAGTGCCCTCAATGAAAATTTCATCGCCTCCCGGCTGGTAGGCCAAGAACATGTTGCCGCTACTAAAGTCGAGGCTGTAGGTTTTCCCTCGCCCGTCGTTGTTGGGATCAGTGGTCAAAATCAGACCAGCCGGAGCGTAGGGGGAGTTGTTGGCAGAAAAGTCAGGGTGGTTCTCAAGGACGTGGGCAACAAAGGCAACCTCTCCTGCGTGAGTTGATATCGTCCAACCCAGCAAGAAGGCTGATATGGCGAAAAAACTTAAAGTTTTTTTGGTCATGGTGAACTCCTCTTGAAGTCAGTGGGAACGAATGTCGGCTGATGGGAAGGGAGAAATGGTGGTTTGCCGCGTGAGCCTGACAAGCGGTAGGGCCGAGCGCAAGCACACGCCTTCAGCAGTCTTTCTCGTGGAAAGACGCGTAGCATCCAAGAACGCGAAAGGTCTTGGTGATTTCAGCACCGGGCTGAGTGCCGGTGGGAGTTACTATTGTGTCGACGGAGCGTCGAGATCGAAGAGATGGAGAACGGATAATGACTTGAGTTTGGCTGCGAATATACAGTCGCGGTGACCTGAGTCGGAACCCTTCTTTTGGGTTTTCAGACCATTCCCCTCAAGCGGAAAAAGGGAGCAAAACCTCCCCGCAAACGTTCAACCCCGCCGCTTACTTGACGATCTCCTCAGAAGCAAACGGTTCTCCTCGATTTCCTGAAGGGGGTTGGTCTGCCCAACGATGGGATTGATCCCCCAAAATCCGGGCTTCCGTTGGTCGCCCTCGGTCAACCCTCATCTGCAGCGCAATCGCCGATCCCAACTCCGCAGCATCCTCCGTCCGGCCGGCGTTCCGCCTCACCTCTTGGAGTAGGCCTGGCGGCGTTTCTCCTGCGTTTCCCCAACTGACAAGGCCGTCATGCGGATGGGGCTGACTGTCCAGAGTTGGTGAGGGCCGCGCGGACCTCTCCACACGTTTCCTCTCTGGGACGCCTCGCTGTTGCACCTTTGCCGACTTGGCACCGGCGAGGAACCTCCGGAGCGTCCCTCCTTGGGCCTTTTTGAGCTGTTTCTGGCCGAGTTGTTTCTGGCCGAGCTGTTTCTGGCAGACTTGTTTCTGGCAGAGTGCCTCGTCAAAACGCTGCCGTGCTCAGCATGCTGTTGGTCAACGCTAACAGTCCTGCCCCCAACACCAACGCCTGTCGCTTGTGCTGAAGTCCCCCCAAGACGGCGCCCACATCCACACTCAGTCGAGCCCCTAATAATGGAGCGGATCACATCAACAAAACCACCCAAACAGCTCTCCAAACCCAGGCAGCCACTTCATCAAAGCAACCAGAGCATCCTGTTGAGTTCGCAGGGAGGGAACCCACATCACCAGCAAACGGCAGCCCCAATGGTACGCCGTTGCCGGCGTCACACCTGCAACGAATTCCCATCGACTCTTTGACGGAGAATTTGTGAAGGCCTGACGGTTTGCCAGTTCTTGGGTCGTCCAAACCAACAAGTCAGCGACAGCCAGGAAGCAGCATCACCGACAAGTAGGAAGTTGCAGGATGGGATCGTGAGGTCAGAAAAAACGCCGACCCTGTGTTGGCAACAGGACCGGCGTTTCGGAGGTGTGAGATTGGAGGAGGGATGTTTGGAAAGCAGTTCGGGGTTGTCCGATTGCGTTTTCGCAGAAGACCTAAACGGTCTGACGACGGCGGACCAGCAACCCACTTCCCAAAATCAGCAAGCTCACCACGGAAGTCGGCTCGGGGATCACATCAAAGTCACCACAACAACCAGGGGGAGGGTTCTTGCGGGGGCCGATGACGAATTTCCAGTCCTGGGGCTTGAACTCATTGCCAGCGTCCTCAGCCAACTCCAACCAACCCTGACCAACTGAGGTGGTGTTGCGCCCCTTGGGGAATTTGTGGAAGCCGGGGTTAGCGAGGAAGGGAACCATCGAACCACCATTGGGGTACTCATCCCACACAATCGATGTTTCGCTGCCCAAAAACGCGTTGTCGCCACCATCTGCGTCAGAGACAAGTGACAACTCAAGGGTGACAGTGTTGGCAACCAGACGGTCAACCAAAGCGTCTGTGGAGACGACATCCCCGTTGGTCTTGCTGGTGCCAAGAAAGAACTGGTCCTCAACAAATCCATCACCGGGGCCAGCCGGTCCGGTGAGATCTCCGTTGTTGGTGCCCCACAGGCTGGTCAAATCACCATTGTCAGGACCCGAGGAGTTCCATTTCACAGCCGGATCAAGGGTTCCAGGAAGCCCGTCGTTGGTGATTTCCAGATCTTCGAGAACAGCATTGATCATCCACCGTTCTCCGTGGTCGACGATGGGACCACCCTTCCCGCCGCTGCGTGACTTCAGGTCAGCAATCCCCTCGATGAAGATCTTGTCGTCGCCTGGTTGGTAGGCCAGATACATGTCACCGGCACTGAAGTCAAAGCTGTATGTCTTGCCCTTCCCGTCGTTATTGGGATCGGTGGTGAGAATCAGACCAGCTGGGGCATACTTTGAGGCCGCGCCGGAAAAGTCAGGGTGGTTGTCTAAGACGTGGGCGATGAACGCCACTTCTTCAGCATGGGTGGGAAGGGACCAACCGAGAATGCCCACGAAGGCACTCAAAATAGCCGTCAGTGCAATGTGAGGTTTTGTCATGGTGAACTCCTCTGGGTGCTCGTCACGAGTGTGGAATGGAAATTGGGGAAGTGGTGATGTTTTGGATCAGGGTGCTTGCAGTAGGGTACAAACAGCCATCACACTTTCAGAAGCCTTTATTCAAAAAGCAACTGAAATCCGAAGGGGGATCGGGGATCAGTAGGTGAATGTTGATTGAGTTAAGACGTTGTCGGTGGAGTGTGAATCGAGAGGATCCCCAGGAATGAGTCCCACACAGTGAATGGATGTTGAGTGTGGTCCTGGTTTGCAAGAGCACCGCTCATTGACAACCTCCCCGCTGTCAGGAGCTGCGTGTCGCAATCGATTCGTCCGCTGACATGATGATATTGGTAGCAACGTGAATGGATGTTGTTACGGTACTCAAGTTCCCAAACAAACGCAACAATTTTTCGGAAAATACCGTGCTGGGGGGTGTTATCACCCCCATCTGCATCTCCTCTCGAAGCGACTTGAGTGAGCCTTGAGCCAACAGGAATGTGGGGATGGAAATCCGTTCTCTTGGCCTTAATGGAGAGACGATTCCCAACGGACGCCTCGCCCGACACATCACTGTTGAAGTAAAGCAGTGCTGCCAAAGGGAGTCTCACAGGGTCAGAACAACCCCGTTCAACTCAGTTGAAATAGCGCGTAGAAGGATACTCGGTTGAGACTGCTCGTACTAGGGGCTGGCCGCCGAAGATCTGGGAATTTCTCGGCCCCAAAACGTTGGAGCTCTTGCAGTCAAAGAGGCCTGAGGCTGGCAACCCGGGTCAGGACCTCAGTGAGTCTCTTTGCTCAGTGAGTCTCTTTGCTCAGTGAGTCTCTTTGCTCAGTGAGTTTCCTTGCCGAGGGGCGTCTGACTCCCGTTGCAGGTCCGCCAGGGAGGCGGACTTCCGAGATTGTTTGCCTGGAACGATGGCCGTGGTTTAGGGGATTCCCCGGACAATCGGCGGGCCGATCACACGCGTCAGCCAAACAGGCAATCGTTGCCACAGGCGAATCAAACGACCGTATTTCTGGTTTTCTGGTCGGACTGTGTTGATCTCCCCCTGCAGGCGGTGATACTGCCAGATTGAGGGAGATTCGACTGCCCCCCACTGTTTTTTGAATTTGTGTGTCGGGCCTTCGGCCGTCGAGCGGCCAAAGTCAAAGATCCGTCCTCCGCGATCGGCCACCCTGGCCATCATGTGCCAATAGAGGACCATGTTGCAGTTTTTGGAATTGTAGTCCCGGATGCTGCTGGCACTGGGCACAACACTTGTGTAGGGCCCATGAATCAACACCGCTCCGGCAATCGGGGTGCTGCCATCCCGCAGCACGCAGAGTTCCGCCTGATCGACAAAATGCCTCAGCATGCTGCGAAAGAGACTCTGCCCGTAGACAGGGGTGCCCAGATCACGCATATTCCGGGCAAAGATCCCATAGAAGTCCTCCAGCAACTCTTGGCCTCCAAAGGCCACGGAGAACTCGTTTTGTAACCCCTTCTTCACCTGGCTGCGAACCTTACTCTTCAGCGAATCCCACAGAGCCTCCGATCCACCCTCCGGAAGTGTCAGCCGCATGTGAACCTTTGCAGACATCTCCTCGGGCAGTTCTGGATGGTCCCAGGCTCTTTCCTGGCGAAGCTCCAGGAACCGGCTGCGAGTCTGCCCAGCCAGCTCGATGGCCTCGTCGACCAACCGCTCTGCCACTTCAGGTTCCTCAGTGATGACCCCAACGGTACTCAAATACGGCAGGCTCACCAGAAAACGGCCAAAGAGCCAACTGCTCACCAACGCCAACGGCAGATAGCCCACCGTCTGCCCTTGACGAATAGCCTCCAGCAAAAACGGTTCCTGCTTGAGGCCATCACGCAAGACCAGCAACCAACGAGGATCGCGGTCAGAATGCGGATTCTCACCGCAAAGCGGCTGCCAATCCAGCTCTCCAATGCGGTCTTCTAGGTCGTCACCCGAGGTCAGCCGAACCTCCAGCGAACCCGCCTCAGCGGCACCAGCAGCCGTCGGTGAGGAACTCGTTGGCAAAAACCCCTCTAATGAAGATCCTTCCGAAGAAGATCCTTCCGAAGAAGACCCGACCGGTGAAGCATTCCCTGAGGAAGGATCGGATGGGGGAGGGTCAGAGCTCAGCGTAGTCATGTTAAGGCGGGAAAAAATTGAGCGTGGTCCAAGATCGATCAACACCCTTCAGTTGATAGACCATCACTTCCAGAATCAAGTGTTCTGCCTTTGTTTCTCAGGTCCGCTGTTGTCTCTCGACGGACTGTTGCCCTTTCGGAATCGCTTCGGCAGATCGAACGGATCCCGGAGATCACAGTGTGCCTGCTGGCTGAGGCTGCCGAGCCAACAAAGTGCGATAGATGTCCTTCATCGTCTCCATCCGCTTAGCAAAACTGAATCGCTGCTCGATCACCTGGCGGGCCGCCTGGCCGAGTCGTTCGCGTCGCTGCGGATCGCCGGCAAGAATCGCCAGTTCGGCTGCCAGCATGTGGTGATCGCCAGGTTCAACCAACTGCCCGTTCTCGCCGCTCTGAACAAGAGAAGGGACTCCAGCGATGTTGGTACAAACCACAGGCAGCTGATAGGCCATCGCCTCCAATAACACGTTGGGTAGCCCTTCGCGGAGGCTGCTGGAGACAAACAGATCACTGGCCTCGTACAGCTTTCTGGGATCGACAACAAAGCCAGGGAACTCCACCTTCTCCGCAATGTCCAGTTCCTTGGCCAAGGCCTTCAGAGGCAGCTCTTGATCGCCTTCGCCAGCGATGACCAGACGCGCCTCGGGATGCTCAGCTAAGAGAGCCCGAAACGCCTGAAGGAGCACCGCCAGGCCTTTCTCAGCGGAGAGTCGCCCCACTGCCGAGATCACCAGCATCTCAGGCGGCCACCCCCAAGCCCTCTTGGCTTGGGCAGCCGGCTGCATCCGCTGAAACTCCTGCGTGTCAATCCCATTGGCCACCAACCAGCAGCGATCCTCCGCCACACCAAGCCTCTGACATCGCTGATAAAGATCTTCCGAGACGCAGACCACACCTTCGCAACGTGGCAGACAGTAGCGGTCCAGGGCATAGTACAACGGTGTCTTCCAGGTGTGCTTGACCCACCCATGGGCGGTGGTCATGCAGATCATCGGAAGTTTGGACTTCAGCCGCAGCCCGTAATAGTTCGTTTTGTAATCATGACCATGCCAGATCGCAGGCTGGTACTTTTGGCAAATCTCCAGCAGTCGGCTGTACATACCCCAGTCGAAGGGGCCATAATCATCGACAGCCACCAACTCCGCTCCCCATTGTTCGGCACGCTTTGCAAGGACTTCAAACCCCTCGTCGTTGGGATGACGCAAATACACACAAACCAACCGAAACTCCGGGCCGTTGGCAAAGCGGGGGGAATTGAGAATCGTCTTGTCCGGTCCTCCACCAGTTCCAGTAACAACACGTGTGTGAAGGACAACCTGGGGCTCGGCCATGGCAGGTGGTATCGGCGAATCTCAAAGGTGGGTGGGACCAAAGGTCACGCAATTCCTCGACAGGTCGCTTGTGTCTACCTCAGTCGTGACGCCGTGTAGCAACCTCAAATTGACCTGGGTCATCGCCAGAGACTGACTGCCTGGGCTGAACCTGGCTGGTCTGGCTGTCTGGGGTCTGGCTGTCTGTGGTCTGGCTGTCTTGGGTCTGGCCAAGCTCAGATCTCGGGGGAGGGTCAACTTCACAGTCGGGATTCCGAGAGCGGATGGCTCGGGCGGGAACACCGGCGGCGATCACCCCATCCGGAAGCGGTTTGGTCACCACAGCACCGGCGGCGACCACAGTGTCGCGACCAATGTCGGCCATGACAATCACGCCAGCGCCCAACCAGCAGTTTTCCCCAATGGAGACTTGTTGTGGCTTTCCAGGTTGCAGTCGGATCGGCGTTTCGAGATCGGCGATGCCGTGGGCAGCTGGACCGCTGAGAACTTGCACGTTGGAAGCGATCAGAGTATCTCGACCAATACGCGCCCAGCCAATGCATGAGTACGGACCGATGTACACATCTTGTTCCAACTCCACACCAGCTTTGGAAAAGATCGCGCCGAACTCAACGGTGACACTGGGGTGACACCGGGCCACCACCAGCGGCAACAACGCCTTGCGGAGGTATTGCCCAGTCAGACCAGGGAACAAAGCAAGTAATTGCGTTGCGTTGTAAGTGGCCCGATCCGCCCCCAGAACCAAACGCTGGAACAAGTATCCCACAAAGATCGGTGAGACCAAGACCGTGCTCACGGCGATCAGAAGGGCCTTCAACAGCGTTTTGAGAGAGTCTTTCACAGGTTCACAGAGTCTTGCACGGTTTCACAGAGTCTTGCACAGAGTCAAAAGCTCTCTCACAGAGGCTTCTTAGGCAGGGAAGATCAAGAAAGCTGGGCTTCGTGGTTGGACAGCGGCGGCCGGCCAAGCATCAATCAGCTGGTGCTTGCAGGCATTCCGCTGGTCACCTCCTCAAGGAGTTCCCCAAACGGCTTCAGTCGAGCTTCCCAGGTGTGCTCCGCCTCCACGAATTGTCGACCTGCCAAACCCAGCTGGCGACGCCGACCGGGATCGGCGAACAAGCCAACGAGGCTCTCCGCCCAATCATCTGCCGAGTCAACTTGCAACGCATGCTCTCCAGGCGTCAACGCGATTCCTTCCAAGGCCTGAGGGCTGGCCAGGACGGCTTTGCCCAATGCCAGGGCCTCCAGCACCTTGTTCTGAATCCCCCGAGCGACTCTCAAGGGGGCAACCACCACTGACGCTCGGCGGACATGAGGACGAACGTCGGGCACTGATCCGGTCACCTCAACGCCAGGAAGCTCTCCAAGTTTGACCACCGCCGGGGCAGGATCTCGTCCCACGATCACAAACGTTGCCTGAGGTTGCTCGCGGCGTACACGCGGCCAGACCGACTCACAGAACCAGCTGACGCCGTCGATGTTCGCTCGGTAGTCCATCGCCCCCACAAACGCACAGCGGCCCTCGATCTCTTCGTCAGCGTCTTCTTTGGATCCACTGAGGCTGCCTTGCGGCGAGAAGTAATCCAGGTCCACCCCGTTCCCTGCAGCGACAACACGAGCATCGCCGGCAAACGACCGGTAGAGCTCGGCTTCGGCCTCGCTAACCAATGTCACCGCTTCGGCGTGTTGACCCAGGGAAACTTCCAAACGTCTCAGACGCAGCCCTTCGAGACGATAGAGCCAGCTCTTGGGCCAGGACGCGCCCCCGGCGTAGTCAAGGAACTTCTGGCTGTCGACATCAACCAAATCCAAGATCAATGGCACATCGCTGAGGCCTTTGCTTTGTGCGTAAGGTCCCATGCTGGAGCAAAAGGCCACGACGACATCAAATGGGCATTGGGATCTCCAGCGGTCGATTGTCTGACGAAGCTGACCGGAGGAAAACAGACCCTCCGTTGCCGTGCCCCCAGTCGCCAGCGAAGCGCATCCGGAGATCCATCGCCCCATTCTCCCCAAGGGAACTGCAGCGATCCGTTGGCAAAAGGGTTGCAGGCTGGGGAGTGTTTGTTCAGACAACGGTCCCTCGTGGAGAAAGCCTAAACTCACATCCGCCCGTTTCGCCAGAAACTCCAGCAGATGATAAGACCGGATCCGATCGCCACGGTCTGGAGGGTAAGGCACACGATGGACAAGGAACAGCACACTAGGCCGGGCCAAGTTTTCGACTCCCAGTTCGGCAGGCTTGCATCACCCTCAGAGGACCTCTCAGAGTGAAGGGCAGCAAGGCTCATACGATTGTGTCAATGCAGCTGGAGTTGAGGTGGTGGCTCGGCCAGTGCCAGATACCACAGCACCATGATGACCCCAGCCCCGGCTGCCGCAACCTCCTGCGGCTCAAAACCGAGGAGACCACAATCCCACGACGTTGGCAACCGAGGGAGGACCGGTGTCGGTTTCAGGTGTGCAGAGGCCGGGGGGAAATCAAGCCTGCTCTTGACAATAATCGGGTAGGAGGCGGGGTCACCCCCGCCGTCCTCCCCCACCACCGGACGTGCTCTGCGTATCCGGCGGTTTCTCCTGATGTTTTGGCTCGTTGTTGGCCAAGGCTCGTGTCTGGTCAGACGCCGTGAGAGATTGCGACTCCTCGGACCGGGCAGGTTGGATGCCGTCCTCCCCGCCTTGGCCATGGCGCGACGGTTCTCGGTCGTCTGCGAACAGACGACGTCGATACCAACCACCTTGCTGCCGCTCTACTCTCATCGAGTCGTTTCAGGCGTACCTTGCATCAAGAGATTCGGCCCTTCGTCCACCGTTCCCGGTTTGGCCTATCTGTGTCTCCGCCTTTCGGCATTGGAGTGCCTCACTAGCCGTACCAACGACATGGACTACTATGGCCTCGGCTGACTTCTCCCACCCCATCCCACGGCGTTGCCGCCGTGGTAGCCGGATCGCCCGGCAGGGCGAGAGATCTCCCTGGGTAAGTTGTGGTTCTTTCCCTTGGTACCCGCCGGATTGACCTGCGTGCGTGTCCGGATGAGTATTGGGCGTCCCCGTCCATGGCCGGGTTACCCCACCACGCCGGCCTTGTATCCGGTTTCTGTTCGTCAGGTCCAAGTTTTGCCCTTAGCTTCCTTCAGATCCCACCTCGCGGTGGGCACCCTTGCCTACGGCTAACGGTTCCGCTCACCACGGTCCGTAGAGAACTTACATCTCCTAGAAACACAACATGCCAGGCGCACAGAAAAACGCAGGCCCAAAAGATTGGGCCTGCGATGGTGAATTCTTGAATAGTTCTTCGGTGGTGAGTTTCGGGCCCAGACGGTTTGCTGATGACCTCGAAGCGACTTGCTGATCGGGTTACTGGCAGGCACAGTTCACTGTGCGAAGTCCAGCAAGCTATCGGTATCAAACCGAACTTGAGCAGCCAACTCAGCCTCCCGAACCTGTTGCTGCACCTCGGCCC
>CAZYKP010000055.1:0-52765 GCA_964648025.1 uncultured Pirellulales bacterium
CTCCGTTAGGGGGAGCCGTGGGGGCGGCTTAGGAGTTCTGCCTTTCGTGGGGTTAGGATCCGCGCGGAAATAAGTTGCCGTTTCTAACATGCCTACAGCCCATTTTTCCAGGCTTCTCTACGAGGCACTCGGCAATTTAATTTCGCGCGAGTCCTTACGGGGGGTTGCGGTGCCTCTTCTGTCTGCACCGCGATTGAGCCTCCAGCGAACACGCCTGACTACTTGTCGGGCCAGTCCGCTGGAGGCTCTTCTCTTGCGCACCCAGTTCCACGGGCCAGCTGCGGCCCTGCCACCCAGGGGGACATCTATTCAAGCACAACACCGTCGTTGGGCGACTGGTGCTCAACTCCCCGCAGAATGCGCCCGGCATTGAGGCTGTCAATCAGCACCCGGAGGCGGCCCAAGTTCCTCCGATTGAAATGGAAGACCAACCGAGACAGGTCGTTCAGCTCCGGCTCGTCTTGCTGCTCGACTCGCGAGGGACCTCGTAGGGAGAAATGCCCATCGACGAGGATGTCGGAGAAATGAACGTTGATCGCCTTGAGCAACTCGCCATCGGGAGCGTGGTGCAAGCGCAGCGCCAAACGCGTGCCCACAAAGCGTTGGCTGTGGTAATTCCGGTAATAAGCCAGCAGTTCGCTGACGGCCTCATCGACAGAATCCGTTCGTCGGTAGAGATTGAGGTCCTCTGGGCTGATGAGTTCGCTTGCAAGAAGTCGCCGGTGAACAAATCGGTCAAAGTCGCTCCAAAAATCCCCACCGGGCGGATCCAGCAGAACCACCGGAACCAACTCACGCTTTCCGGTCTGCAACAGCGTCAGCACCTCCAACGCTTCATCAAGAGTCCCGAAGCCACCGGGCAATAGGCAAAACCCATCGCATTCCTTGACGAACATCAGCTTTCGCGTGAAAAAATACCGCATGTCGACCAGTCGGGACGAGTCGCCCGCAACAATCGGGTTGGCCGATTGCTCAAAGGGTAACATGATGTTCACCCCCAAGCTCGAATCCCGTCCTGCCCCAACATGGGCGGCCTCCATGATCCCACTGGCTGCCCCAGTAAGCACCAGCCAATCCTGCTGGGCCATCTGGCGGCCAAATTTCACCCCCTGCTGGTAAGCAGGCTCTTCAGGCTGGGTCCGGGCCGATCCAAATACGGTAACCTTGCGGTGCAAGCGGTAGGGTTGAAACACTCGGAAGGCATGACGCAACTCTCCCAGTGTGCGAGCCAGGATCTTCAGGTCCCCCAGCGAGGTTTCTTCGGTGGCAAGTTGATCGGCCACTTTCTGAATCTGGCCAATCAGCTCATCCATCCGTCGGGCGGTGTGCGGGTCACGCGCAGTGCCACTTTGTTGGATATTGTTGTAGGCGGCCTCAAGCTGGGCAGCTTGTTGCTGAGCCTCAGCCAAAATCTGCTGCTGATCTGCTGCTGCCTCCAACTCCGCTGCACGGGTGTCGGCCATCTCTGGGGTGGCCTCGGCTCGGGGCTGGCTGAGCTGAGAGTGTAGGCCCAGCTGGCCGATCCTGGGCTGAGAGGTTGGTTTGCGGGGCAATCCTGAGGTCATCGGTTCAGGTCTCTCTGGTTGGCGATTCGGCTGGTGGACTTCACTTCCTCCCGATCCCGGGTGGCTGCAGTTCGTGCAGCCTGTGCCTGAGGCACTGGTTGCTGGGAACCTTCCCAGCCACCTGTGGGAGGCCTCCTTGTCGGACGCTTCCTTGCTGGCCGTCGACATGCCGGTCATCGACTCGCTGGCGGCTTGTTGGCCTGGTGTGCGCGGATTGCCACGACACTTCGATCCTTTGGAGACAATCTGGGCATCAGGCCAGACAGGCCACCACGGTGGGTTTAGTCGAGGGAACCGATTCGTTCGGAGATTCCACCACGGTTGTGGGGAATTGTAGGCTCTGGGAGCCTCAGGTGGGTTCTCGGAGGCTCTGAGTCGGAAAACAGCAACGCTCGACAGTTCCAGCCTCGCAGCAGAGGCCACACTCACAACCGCAGAGGAATTGCCTGTGGCCAACCCTGTGGGGCGACCCGTCAAGGCGTGGCAAGCCCAACAACGTGCCTCAGGCGGATCGAGGGCCCGAAGGCCCGGGCTCTGTGGAACTGGACTGCTCGGCAGGTGGGTTCCGCACAAATTCTATGGCCTGGGCAAGTTCCAGATGCAAAGGCCACAAATTCGACAAGTGCAAGACAGTTAAGATTTCACGCACTGGGCTGGTGATCCCGCCCAAGGCGAACCGCCCCTGAGCTTGGCTGACTCGTTTCCAACACCGCAACAGAAGACTGACGAAGATGGACCCGAAATAGTGGACTTCGGTCAAGTCGAAAACCAGCAACGGGGGATTCAGGCTGAGGGTTTGTTGCAAAATCTCGTCAGCGGCCGCATCAATCAACTCCCAGTCCAGCGATTCGACCTTCACAGCGGGGGTGACCAAACAAACTCCGTCGATTATTTCGATCCGAAATCGGTGATCCATTGTAGCCGTCCTACCTGCGGCACCCGCTGGGTGGGGTCGGTTTCTTGGAGTTTCAGACTGATTGGGAGAATCATTCATACAGGCGTTGCCAGTTTGCCAAAGCCGTTGTCGTTCACCACGCAGACAGACCGTCAACCACTCGAGAGCAGCTTTTGCCGGCGATTCGTGAGAGCTCGGCCTTGGGAACCCATTGTTGAGCACTCTTTTTTTTCAGGACTTTCCTTGATCTATCCTAAAACACGCCTGCCTCGGGGTCGACCTCCTGAGACTCTGCATCCGCCGGAGGGGAGCCCTCAACAGCCATCCGCCCCAAGGGCGACGCTGAAGTTCTCGGCAGTCTTGAAGCTTTCGCAGACCTGAAGCTCGGTCGCTTCTGACCAACGAGCGATGCTGGCCCACGGGAGTCTCTAGCATCAAGCTCTGTCGTCTCCACTGGTTTGCTACTGCGGCTTTTCTGCTTACGGCCGCTTTCTGCTTGCGGTTCCATTGTGAGAGGATCATCATCAAGAAAAGAAGTGCTGCCCCCCCCGGGACTAGGGACACCCAAACCAATTGACCCTCAGAGAAGTTCCGACCCAGGGCGACCGTCTGCACCCTGCGATCTCGCATTCGGTAGGGTTAGCTACGAGACGGACAGGAAACTCAAAGGGGAGCGATTGGGGCCTCTCCTGTTGGCGGACCTGTCTGAAGATCAATCAGCCCCAAAAGATCCCCACAACCCCGATCCCAGGTGATCGCCGTGGTCCAGATCGAACAATTGGATCGGATGTTCGTTGTGCAGTTGGGGCCAGAATATAGCTCCCTCGACGACGATGCGGTCAACCGGTTGCAAGCTCAGCTGCTCAAGCTCGCTGAATCCGCGGACCCACCTTGGATGCTCATCGACCTCAGCCACACAAAGTTTGTCGGCTCGCTGTTTCTGGCGATGTTGGTGCGGTGCAATAATCGGTTGACCAACCGCCATGGGCGGCTCGGCCTGTGTGCTGTCGGCTCGTTCTGCCGGGACGCGCTGAGGATCTCCCGACTGGATCGCATCTGGCCGATTTTTCTCTCCCGCGAGGATGCCCAAACTCGCTTTGGGCCTTATCAAACTTCACCAAATCAGACTTCACCAGACCAGAGCCGCCCGGACGAGGCCTGACCGAATCGGGACTCAACCGGCGTTCTGCTCAGCCTGCAGGGCGTCCCATTTGTCCTCTGCTGCGCTTCGGCGGTAATAGCGGGGGACCAACTGTACCGGATCATCCGTTTGGCCGGCTTGCCACAGTGCGAGGGCCACTTGGCCAAGGTGGCGAGCTTGCGGTGACCACCACCGCCGATCCACAACCTCCACCGTGCTGGGCAAACGATTGGCCAGTTTCTCAAGAACCGGTCCGGTGAGAATCTCCCCCTGTTGGAGTGACACCAGCCATTGGTCGATATCTTGGATCGTGACAGGTTGAACCCACTCCCAGCGTCCCAGGCTCTCGGAAGAGGCCGCTGAGCGTCGGACACGAGCGCAATACAGTTGCTGTCGTTGAGCGTCGATCACGACGGTGATGGTCGCCCCAGCAGCACGAGACCCAACAGCATCAGGCTCAATAGCATGAAGCTGGGCAGTATCAGGCTGGGCAGTATCAGGCTGGGCAGGGTGGTCCTTGCCGGACGGGCCCTGAACTTGGCGAAGTGCGTCTTCGGCAGCGGCGGCCAGAACCAACGGGGTTTGCACCCCGACGAGCACAGCGTCAACGGCAAAGGCGAACAATTTCGCTGTGGTGACGCCGATCCGCAAGCCTGTGAACGAACCGGGACCGACGGTGACCGCCACGGCATCCACATCCTGAGGTAACCAACCGGCCTCCGCCAAGACCGTTTCGATCGACGGGGCCAGCGATTCGATCGTGCGACGACCGGTTGCCAGAGAACGTTCGGCAAACACAAGGCCGTCCTGCAGGACCGCCACACTGCCCAACAGGTCGCTGGTTTCTAACGCTAAGAGCTTTGTGGCCATCGGATCTCCAAAACCATCCTGACAATCCTCCCAAGAACTTGATCGTCTTGTCCATCAGCGAGTCCAATAAGCAGACTACCGCGGCGCCGCGGGACCGCCCCACTGATGCTTGCAATCATCGAAAGACGACCTCACCGAAGAACAACCTCGCTGCCAGCACGGGCCAAAGCACGGGCCAAAGCACGGGCCAAAACACGGGTCGGCCCTAGCATGAGCCGGCCGAGGGATCTGGGCCTTTCTCAGGATGCCGCCACCTGCTGTTGTCGACTATAGGCAGGATCACCATAACAGCATCCAGGGGGGGCGGATGGGTCAGGTTTACTCCCAGAGACCTTGATTTCGCTGCTGGACGGACTTAGATTTGAAAAATCACCGACGGATGTAGGCTCTGGTTGGTGTGTTCGAAAGCTGTCAGCCGCCACCGGCTGAACTTCGAACCATCGAGCCACTCCCCAGGCATTCGCAGGGTTGTGATTGCCAACCCAACCGGATGAGTCGACGATGATGTGTGGATGAAAAGCCAGGGAAAAAACGCTTCGAAACGAATCGTTTTTGAGCAAGAATCCTCTTTTGAGCCGGAATCCTTAATTGAGCCGGAATCCTTAATTGAGAACGACTTTTCACAAGAAGACTTCTCAAAAAGAGCGGCCGCTCACAAAAGCGGTCCTTCGGTGAGAGGACGTTGATCCCATAATCCTTGCTGCTGGCATCCAATTCCCCGAGTCACCAAGCGCCTTGAAAGCCACTTGAATCCTTGGCTTGCCCGTTGTCAGAGGCCAGTGTTTGGGGGACTTGATTGTTGGGCCCACACAGTCTCACTCGATGGTTGCAACGGCGGACGTTTGGAATCGGTTGTCAGTTCGTGTGTCCGGTTCTCGGTCGAACACTCGAAACATACTTCCAGAATGTTTGGTTGCCAGGTTGTCTTTGAATGCCAGGTTGTCTTTGAATGCCAGGTTGTCTTTGAATGCCAGGTTGTCTTTGATGAGCAGCCTTTCGGCTCATCTGACCCAACCGGCTGAAGATTGTCCGGGAAGTCAGTTTCCCGCCTCGCTCCCGACCACAAGGCCCCGAACGAGACTCAGGCGAAGGCCAACCAGTTGGCAAGCCCTTGGGACCGACTGACAATCAGACACACATTATTGTCTAGTGGCTCATTCTTCAGTGCACAGGTTCACCGCGAATCACCCCTCGGGATCTCTCAAACCCCACAATCCTCCGAGACGGTTTGCCCGGTCGACCTTAAGCGCTGTCAAACGAAGTTGGGAAGTCGGCAGTTGTGAAAAGGGCCATCATCAGCGATATCCACAGCAATCTGGAGGCCCTGGAGGTCGTCCTGGATGATCTCCACAGCCAGAATATCGAAGAGATCTTCTGCCTGGGCGATATCATCGGTTATGGCCCCAACCCCCGCGAATGTATCGACGGGGTGATGAAACACTCCAAACTCTGCATCCTAGGAAACCACGACCAGGGCGCCCTCTTCGACCCCGAGGGCTTCAACGCTGGCGCCGAACGGGCCATTTTCTGGACTCGGGAACAACTGGAAAAACCCCTCGGCGACCCCGAGGAAAACGCCAAGCGATGGGATTTCCTTGGCGAGCTACCCCGCAGCCATCGAGATGGCGGGTTTCTTTACGTACACGGGTCGGCCCGCAACCCCCTCAACGAGTATGTCTTCCCGGAGGACATCTATAACAACCGTAAGATGGAGCGGATCTTCTCCTTAGTGGAAAAGTATTGCTTCCAAGGACACACACATGTTCCCGGGGTCTTTACCCATAACTTGAATTTTTATAGCCCTGATGAACTCAATTATCGCTATGAATTGAGTCAGGAGAAGGTGCTGATCAATGTCGGCAGCGTTGGCCAGCCCCGAGATGGAGACAACCGAGCCTGTTACGTCATCTTGGAGACCGATCCCCCTCAAGCCTCCATCACCTATCGTCGCCTGGATTATCCCCGAGAACGCACTCAAGCGAAAATCTACGAGATCCCGGAACTGGATAACTTTCTCGGCGATCGCTTATTCGAGGGACGCTGAGGCTCACTTCGACAAGTTGGGAAGTTGGCGGTTGTGAAAAGGGCCATCATCAGCGATATCCACAGCAATCTGGAGGCCCTGGAGGTCGTCCTGGATGATCTCCACAGCCAGAATATCGAAGAGATCTTCTGCCTGGGCGATATCATCGGTTATGGCCCCAACCCCCGCGAATGTATCGACGGGGTGATGAAACACTCCAAACTCTGCATCTTGGGGAACCACGACCATGGTGCCCTTTTCGACCCAGAAGGATTTGGGGCTGGAGCCGAGCGAGCCATTTTTTGGACTCGGGAGCAGCTGGAAAAATCCCTCGGCGACCCCCAGGAAAACGCCAAACGCTGGGATTTTCTTGGCGAGCTGCCCCGCAGCCATCGAGATGGCGGGTTTCTTTACGTTCACGGGTCTGCCCGCAACCCCCTCAACGAGTATGTCTTCCCTGAGGACATCTATAACAATCGTAAGATGGAGCGGATCTTCTCTTTGGTGGAAAAGTATTGCTTCCAAGGACATACGCATGTTCCCGGGGTCTTCACTCAAGATCTGAATTTCTACAGCGCCGACGAGCTGCTTTATCAATACGAATTGGGTCAGGAAAAGGTACTGATCAATGTCGGCAGCGTTGGTCAGCCCCGGGACGGAGACAACCGAGCCTGTTACGTCATCTTGGAGACCGATCCCCCTCAAGCCTCCATCACCTATCGTCGCCTGGATTATCCCCGAGAACGCACCAAAGCCAAAATCTGCGAAATCCCAGAACTGGATAACTTTCTCGGCGATCGTCTGCTCGAGGGACGCTGAGACTCGCCACAGCGTTCAGACACTGGCCGAACGGGATCCAGTCGACCTCCTCGAGCTTCATGCCAGGACTCGCTCGCAGGAGGAGTCGGACCTCAGCGGAACCTGATTGGACTTTATTGTTTGTTAATGCTTCTTGAGGCAAAAGCTTGCCAGGCAAGCGAAAAGCCCCCCTCTCGTCGGCGCCATTGCAAGATCAAAGCCAGGCAGGAGAATATCTTGGGGAAATGACCCTTGGGGTTACGGCAGCGGGGTGAACGCTGACGCCCGCAGATCGAGCTGCTGAGCCGTCACCGGCTGAGTTGTCAAGAGCGTGTGCTGCGAGCTTTTCCGGGCCCTCCACCTCGTTTCAGGGCTCTGTTCCTTCAGGAGCACGAGCAAACTCCTTTTCTGAGACTTGTTCTCGTACTGAAACTTGTTCTCGTGCTGAGACTTGTTCCCGTGCTGAGACTTGTTCTCGGTGGCTCGTTTTTGGGGCTCGTAAAGGTAATGGAGAGACGCCTACTGACTTTCGCCATCGCGGCGGTGGCTTTCTGGTCGATCTATTTGGTGGTCTACCTAACGTTCTTTCCGCCGCCACAGGCCCCCAACCAAGCACCCCAACAGGCCGACAAAGGCGATGTGGGTCCCGATGAGGCTGCCCAAGATGAGCAAGGCCCGCCTGAGCGACAGGACCAAGCGCCAGGTGATCAAGCAGCTGTTGGAAATGGGCAACCTGGGATTGATGGGCAACCCGGGATTGATGGGCAACCTGGAGATGAGGATCAAGTTGATCCTGAGGGGCAACAACAGCCTGACGACCCTCAGAAGCCGGAGGCTGGTCTGCCGCTTTCTGGTGCGCGGGAGTTTGTGACCATCGGGTCGCTCGATCCGGACAGTCCTTTTCGCATGCTGGTGACCTTCTCCAATTCTGGGGCGATCATCCGACGGGTGGAGCTCAACGGATTCCGCGACCTCCGCAATGACCCCCAGGGCACCCGACGGGGGGGATACCTGGGTCATTTGGAGTTGGAGACCGTCGAAGAAGGTCTGAGAATCCGCGTGCTGGGCTCGGGCACCCCAGCAACCGAAGCTGGCCTGAAAGTTGGCGACATCCTCACGGCTCTGGGGACAGACCCTCTCCAATCTCTGGGGGATTTCCGCCGAGCGATGCGGGAGACCAAACCGGGCCAAACCGCAGAGTTCAGCGTCATCCGCGACGGCCAACCTCCGCAAGATTTCTCTGTCACACTCACACGTTCGCCGTTGCAGCTGATTGACCCGGAGAACACCGACCCGCGGACCCTGCGGCTGACTGTTCCCTCAGCCAGTGGAAAAGAGCCCGATTCTGGCCTGAATCTCTACTCAGGACTCTGGGAGATCGAACGCCCCAAGGAGCCCGAAGCGGTCCCCCAAAAGGTCAGCTTTGTTGCACGTCTTCCCAAGCAAAACCTGGAGCTGAGGAAGATCTTTGAATTGGTCCCAGCCACAGCTGGTGGCCGCAAACCGCCTCTGGGCTACAGCTTGCGGGTCCGAGTCGCCATCAAGAACACCGGCGAGCAGAAGCAAACGGTCGATTACCTCATGCATGGGCCACACGGCCTTCCTATTGAGGGGGCGTGGTTTGCTTACAAGATCTCTAGGTATTGGTTCATTCCGGCGGGGCTGCGAGATGTGGTGCTGAATTTTGAGGGCAAGCCCCAGACCGAGGTCTTTTATGCCAGCCAAATCGCGGACCCCACTTTCTCTGAGACCCTGACCACCGAGGGCAACGAGGCGGCGTTGGCCTTTGCCGGGGTTGATGCCCAATATTTCGCTGCGGTGCTTCTGCCTCAGCGTGAGGAGGGTTCAGAGCCCGTGGTGGAACATGTCAAGGTTGTGAAAGTCGGCGAAACGAAGGAGAAGCCGACGCTGACGGATACCTCGCTGGAACTGCTTGCCCGGCAACAAGAGCTTCCACCGGGAGCAGACCTCTCGCATGAATACACCTTGTTTTTGGGTCCCAAGGACCCGGATCCAGTGCTGGCCAGCTACGACCTTGAGCCCTTGCTGTATTATGGCTGGTTTGGCTGGATTGTGGCCCCGCTGATTTGGTACCTGCATCTTCTGGCCTCTCTGGTGGTCAATTATGGACTGGCGATTGTCTTGCTCACTTTGACGGTCCGCCTGATGCTGTTGCCGCTTTCCATTCGGCAGACAGCTCAGATGCAGGACTACCAGGAGAAGATGCAGCGGATGCAGCCGGAGCTGAATAAGCTCCGCGAGAAGTACAAAAAGGATCAGCAAAAGATGATGGCTGCTCAGCAAGAGCTTTTTGCCAAGCATGGGGTCAACCCGCTGGCAACTCTTGGTGGGTGTCTGATGATGTTCTTGCAGTTGCCGATCTTTATCGGACTGTTCAACACGTTGCGGGTGGACATTGCCCTACGGGATGCCGCCTTGATCCCCGGCATGTGGTGGTGCAACAACCTGGCAGCGCCAGACATGCTCTTTTACTGGGAGCCTTATCTTCCTGCGTTTCTGGCTGGGCCCAATGGTTACTTGGGTCCCCACTTCAACATCCTGCCGCTGGCCTCCACGGTGCTGATGTATTACCAGCAGCAAAAGATGATGCCTGAGCCCCCGCCGGATGAGGACCCCGAAGCGGCGATGCAGCGGGTCTTTCAGCGGCGGATGATGGGCTTTATGACCCTGTTTATTGGGTTCTTGTTCTTCCGCTTCCCCAGCGGATTATGCATCTACTTCATCACCTCGACGCTCTGGGGCATGATCGAGAGAGCCTACCTGTTGCCCAAGAAACGTAACCCGGCAGAGACCAACCAAGAAGCGCCGCCATCTGGTGGCCCATCGGCAGCGGTTCCTGCCAAAGGCAGCGGAGATGACCCCACAAACGGCAACCACCAAAAGTCCCGTGGAATACGCGGAATGCTCGGCGACCTGATCTCCCAGGGCAACGGCGATCCCAAGAACCAACCAGCCGAAAACGCCCGGCGTAAGGCCGACCGGAAAAAGCGACAACGGTCGAAGTGAACTCCGCTCGACACTAGGCACCGCCCACATTTGCACCAAAGCCCTGCAACAGGCTCTGCCGAGCGAGCCTGGCCAAGTTTCTCCTCCTGGACGGGTTGTGGGCCCCGGCAGAGGGGCACTATAGTCGAATCTGCAAGCTGAGGGTTCTTCAAAAGCTTCTGCCCCAGCCAACCGATCAGTCAGCCAACCGATCAGTCAGCCAACAGCGTCTGTCAAAAACCCCCAACAAACTCAAGAAACTGTGAAGCTGTCGTCTGCCGACAGCCATTCAGCGGATTCTTCCACTGCTTTTCCATACTTCAGGGAGTTGGCGTCATGCTTGATAAGCTGGTCGAGTTTTTCAAAGGGGTCGGCACTGAAAAGTTTTTGCAGAATCAGAACGAAGCGATCCTGCTGATGCTGGTGTGGACCATGTGGGCCGATGGCAAGATCGAGCCTGAGGAGAGCGACAAGCTCGCTGCCTTTATCCGCTCCGTTCCCTGGCTCTCCGAAACCACGCCCGAGGAATACATCGCTGAGTCCACCGAACGGGTCAAGCAGGTCCAAAACGGCCAACTCGCCCCAGAAGTCCTGCTCAAAGAGATCGAGTCCAAACTCAAAGGCGACGAGATCCGCTACAAGGCCCTGAAAGTCTGCCACGAACTCTCCAAGGCAGACGGCTACTTCGATCGGTCCGAAATCGGTGTGCTCAAACTGTTCTCAGGCCGTTTGTTTTAAGCATTTGCACTAGTAATCTTCGGAGAAGTTTTCGCCCCAGGGCTTTCCGTCTGTCCTTGTTTGTGATGACCTCAAGGGGGCAGCCTGAGGCAGACCGGAAGCCCAGATTGCCGGACGAAAGGTCCCCGCTTCGTCGAAGACTTTTCAGGGAATCAGCAAAAGCGTAGCTCTGCAACGGATTCTCTGGCACTGATCGTTTGAGCCGCCCCGTGCCAAGCTGAGAGCCGGCACGGCGCGGCTTGGACACCAGCGTTGTGCTCGAAGAGCAACTTGAGAAGTCCAGCCGCAGCCGTCGAAAAAGATGCCCGAGGGTTATCCCTTGGGCGTGTCTTTTTGGGCCGGCGTGTCTTTTTGGGCCGGCGAGTCTTTTTGGGCCGGCGTGTTTTTTTGGGAGGTCTTGGTCTTGCTTGACTTGGTTTTGTCAGGCTCAACGATCGTCAGCAGGGAATTAACTTCGCCAGGTGCCTTGACCACCTGCCTCACCCCGGAGGGCCAACGGACCTCGACTTGGTCGACTGAGGCAGCCTCACCGAGCCCGAAGTAGAGGGGGGCATCACTCTGCGAGAGGTAACCCGACTTCCCGTCGTGGACCTTCAGGTAGCGATTGCCCTGAGCGTGAACGAAGACCAGGGCGCCCAGGCCGTTTCGATTGGACTGAGTTCCCTGCAGCTTCACCTTGAGAAAGTGGATCGGTTTCTTTTGGCTGAGATTGCTGATTAACACCATGGGTTGGGAATGAAACTCATTGGTGACGATATCCAAATCCCCATCTTCGTCCAGATCGAAGATCACCGAGGACCGTGAGCCCATCGCCGCGAAGAACTGGAATTTTCCGCGGCGTCCGTCTTCCGCTTGGCAAAAGGGATGGTCCTTGTCAGCTCCGTCGCAATCCAGTTCGTACCACAGGGTCGACGTCTGGCCGTCCCGTCGCGGCTCCACACCCAGGATGTATTCGCAGTCGGCAAACCGTTGGCCCTGGTCATTCAGCAGGACGGTGTTGATCCCGTAACGAAAGGGCAAGTTCATACTAGCGGTGATGAAGATATCCTCATAGCCGTCGGCGTTCAGATCGCCCGTGCTCAGCCCCCAGGGCCAATAGTTCTCAGCATTGATCTGGTCGGAGACTTCCTCGTACTTCTCGGCGGCAATCTTTTGGAAGAATGCGTTGCCATAGATACTCTTGCCGGCACTTTGGAGTAGGGATTCCGTCCATTTCATGTCGGCTTTGCGTTTCTCCCGATCGGGACCGATATTCTCACTCATGTCGGAGTGCATATCGGTCAAGTACAGATCCAAAAAGCCATCGTTATTGTAGTCGAACACCTTGACCCCCATAGATCCCCAGGGAGTTTTGGGGAACAGCTCTCGGCTTTTTTTGACAAACTTCCTGCCGCCTACGTTTTCGTAGTACTCATCGTGGCCTTGCATATCCAGCAGATACAGATCCGGCCAGCCATCATCGTTGGCATCCAAGGGGGTGGCATCGCCGGTCCAACTGGAGTCGATCAGTCCCAATGCTTCGGTGACATCTCGGAATTTGTTGTTGCCCAGATTCTGATAGAGGCGGCTGCTTTCGTGTCGAGAGGGTTTGAGGTGACCGGAAAAGGCATCCTTGAATCCAATGTAGTAGCCGCCGGGCCCTTTCTTCTCGGTGGTGTAGCGACCGACATTGGCCACAAAAACATCTAAGAGCCCATCTCGATTGAAGTCGAAAAAGGTCGCCGCCGAGGAGTGGCCGTTGTAGTCCAAACCGGAGTCGCTGGAGAGATCGCTGAAGGAACCGTCTCCTTCGTTGCGGAAAAACCGGTTGCCGCCGCGGACAGTGGTGACCAACAAATCGGCATCCCCGTCGTTATCGGTATCGGCAAAGGAACCAGCCACCGAAACCGCATCGGCAACTCCCACGCCAGCAGACTCAGTGATATTCTCAAAGGTCCCATCGCCCAAATTCCGCCACAATTGGTTGCTGCCCAAGTGCGCGAGGAAATAGAGATCCAACCGCCCGTCGGAATCCACATCGGCAATCGACACTCCGTATCCGTGGTCGTAATGGTTTCCCCGGTAGTTGCTGGCGGCATCGGCAGTCACCCGGCCGACGAAGGTGATTTGGCTGTCTGGTAAGGCGTCTTGGAACTGGAAGTCACAGAAGGCACCCAGGCTCTCGGCGGTGGCCAGTTGCTCTTGTTGCCGCTTGGCCACCCAGCCAGGATGAACGCTCTGGTAGTCCGGTTCGGCCAGCTTCATCGGAGCTTGGCTGGGTCCTTGGCCCTTCATCCGCTGATCGAGCAGAGTCTGGATATCGGCCTGCAACCGCAGGATATCCTCTTGGGCCAGGCCGTCGTAAAATCCGCGCACACGCCCAGCCGAATCGACCAGCACAAATTTTTGGCTGTGCACAATCAAGCTTTCGGAAGACTCCGGGGGCGCTTCGGCAACAGGCAAACGGAAGCCCTCTTTGCAGAGAGCCCAAATGGCCTTTTGGTCACCGGTGAGGAACTTCCACATATGCAGATCTGCCGAGGCACGCTGGGCGTAGGCCTGGAGCACCTCCGGAGTGTCATAGGTCGGATCGACCGTTATTGACACCAGTTTGATCCCCTCGCCCGTCGAATTTTGGACAAACCGTTGCTGGAGTTTGCTAAACTGCTTGGTCTGCTCCGGACAAGTTGCCCCACATCGGGTGAAAATACAGGTGGCCACCCAGATGTTGCCTTTCAGGTTCTCCATTCCAAAGGACCGATTGTTCTGATCGGTCAAGCGAAAATCCGGGATCTCCCCCAAGACACGCAGCGTCGAAGATGCCGGCTGTTTCCCTGATTGGGAAGACCTTTTCGGCTCTGCGGTCGAGGGCCCACCACTTTGTGCTGAGCACCCACACACCACCACCGCTGCCAAAAGTCCTAAGCCTGCCAGAGACCTCAGAGAAGCCGGCAACCTGAGTGCTCTCACCAACGCCAGGGATTTCAGCGGTTGACAGGGGGTGCTTGTCTTCTGGAAGCTCATCTCGGATGGACCTTTGGTTGGAGCCTTCAAGGCAGAATTCGAGCAATCGGGTGGGGCTTGTGCATCGAGGCGAGCCTATCATAAGATCCAGGA
Source organism: uncultured Pirellulales bacterium (assembly GCA_964648025.1). Lineage (GTDB taxonomy): Bacteria > Planctomycetota > Planctomycetia > Pirellulales > Pb10988 > CAZYKP01. Next base: position 14,133 of record CAZYKP010000055.1, read on the forward strand.
CCGCCGTTTGCGAAGGACGGGCGCGGAACATTTTCTGGGGTCATTCCTCGTTTGCCGAACTCGAGCCGACTTGACTGAACCATGGCTTGGTCGCGCCGTCTGAGTGTCCTGCTTCTGCTGTCCGCTTGCATGGGTTGTCGCCCGGCGACAGAGGAAACGGGGTCTTCCCTTTGGTCTTGCTCGCAGGAAGGCCCCTACACAGTGCGGATCACCGGGCAAAGATTTCGGTGGTTGATCCGCCACCCTGGTGGCGATGGCCAGTTGGATACCGATGACGATATCGTGTCGCGCCGCGATCTGCATCTTCCGGCGGACACACCGATCCATATCTTCCTTGCCAGTGAGGATTATCTCTACACGCTGGAGCTGCCGAAGTTCGGCGTCAAAGAGATTGCCGTACCGGAGTTGAGTTTCTCGATGAGCTTTGAGACCTCGGCTCCCGGGCAGTCTGCTTTGCTGGGAGATCAAATGTGCGGCTACCAACACCCCGATCTGCTGGCCAAGCTTGAGGTGATGTCCCACCAGGAGTTTTCCAGTTGGCTGGCTGAAACGGCCACTCATCAGCCACAAGCGGCGCAACCTCTGCTAGCTGACTGAGGTCGGCATCAACCAAAGGAAACAGCCATCGGCACATCTTCCCAAGCCAATCAGCAAGGATTGTTCATCAGCGATTTGAAGCTGTCATTCAGATACCAGCGTCGTGGAGGGCTCGCAGTGCTGTTGCCCTGAGTTTTGGCAGACTCTCTGTCCAAGTGGTCTCTGACCCGGAGACGGCTGGCTTGAGTCCAAGCAGATCTGCTGTCCCCACGCCATGTCAACAAACAACCATTCCAACGCGATTCTTTCAAAACCGTGAGAGCTCGTTTCACAAAGAGAGACCTACCAATGACATTTTTCCAGCGATTTCGGACCTTCTGCTGGGTGGCTAGCTTGCTCTTGCCAGCCCTTCTCTTGAGCGGTTGTGGCAGTGGCGGCGGTGCCCCAGACCAAGGTGCTCCAGATCAAGGTGCCGCAGACAAGGCCGGTTCTCAAGGTTCTGAGGATCAGAAAACCTCGACATGGAAGCGGCCGACCAAGGGAGCGCAACCCGGCAAACCCCTGGACCGCAAAAGCGGGCTGAGCCCGGCGAGACTCCCCTGGATCTGACCTTCTTTCTGCCCGAGATGACCAGCGGGATGATCGTCCGTCCGCAGCAGGTGATGCAACTGGCTCCATTGCAGTCGGCGGAAATGCGGTCACTCATCAAGGAATTAGCTTCCAGTGCCACCCGGGGAGAGGCCTCTGTGGATCCCACGAAGATCCAACAGGTTGCCTGGCTGATAAACCCCGGACCCTCACCGGATGAGTCGGACCTGCTGATGATCATGCAGACTACCGACAAGACCGCCACGGAGGCGGTGATCGCAGCTCTTCGGGCGAATGAGTTTCGAGAAATGGTCCCAGCCCAATATGCTGGCAAGGAATACTTGAAAACCCAAAGCGATCCCAAGATGAAGAAATGGCGGCTGCCGGTCTCGGCCATCTGTCAGTTCAGTGATACCGTGGTTGTCCAGACTCCCAATGAGCCAACATTGAAAAAGCTCCTTGATGGAGTTGGAGGGAAACCCACCGCACTTTCGGCAAAGCTGGCTGCTATGCCGCCGGAGGCCGAGTTCTTCGCTGTCGGCGAGGTCCCTGAGACCATGCGTCCGATGCTTGAAGAGCAGGCCAAGCAAGCCTTCAGCCGCTCGCCGTTGCCGAAATTCGCCGAGCTGGCCCCGGCGGTCAAGGGAGGTACCCTTCAAATGACCCTCCAGCCAGCCCCTTCGATGAAGGCCACCTTGGATCTGATGCCTGGCGCTTCTGCTGAAGAAGTGTCTCAACTCCTCAAAGGCGGGCTGAAATTCGGCCAAGCCATCTTGCCCAGCGCCCTCGCGGCTATGCAACAGCAAGCACCACCGGCGTTGAAGTCGCAGGCCCAGGAGGTCGCCAACATTGCCCAAAAGGCTGTCAATGAGATTACCATCACCCCCAAGGGCGACACTGTGGAAATCACCACAGGGGAGATCGTCACCACCGAGCAGCTAACAGCTCTCTTTGCCGGTGTCCCCGCTGTTGTGAAAAAGATCCGCGAGGATGCTCAATCTCTCGTGGCCGCCAGCAATCTCAGGCAGATCGGCCTGGCAATACTCAATGCCGCGGCCAACAAAAACGGGAAGATCCCGGCTGGATTTCGCGATGCCGATGGCAAGGAGCTACTCAGCTGGCGTGTGGAGGTGCTTCCTTACCTTGACCATCTCCAGCTTTACGATTCGCTCGACCGGAAAGCAGCCTGGGATAGTGACGCCAACATCGACTCTGTCAGAACAACACCGCTGCCTTTCCAACATCCGACCTTGAAGGTGCCCGAGGGAAAGACCGTCTTTTTGTGTGTTAAGGGCAAGGGCCTATTCTGGGATCCCAGTCGGGTCAACTCTTTGGATTCCATCACCGCGGCCGATGGGCTGAGCAACACAGTCGCCGCGGTGGTGGTCAAACCGGAAAAGGCCGTTCCCTGGGCGAGCCCCGAGGATTACACGCCCGACTTCAGCGACAAGACCTTTGGGCTGCATGTCGATGAAGGAGGCAACGTGACGTTGCTCTTTGGCGACGGCTCGGTTCGCCGGATTCCGTTTGAAAAGCTCGACGAGAAAACCTTCCGGGCCATGCTGACAACTGACGGTCGCGAACCTATTCCGGTTCCCAACTGAGTCCAAGGAAAAGCTCGGACTGGACGGCTTGTGGAAAGGCTGTGAGATCAGCGGGTCTTTGTGCTGTTTTGTGGTTTTGGACAAGCAGGAATCTCCCCAAGATCAGCCCCAGGGGCTTCGCTCGGAACGCCCGGGTTTTTCGACCGGTTCGGATCGGCCCAACCAAAGACCAAGGGCCAGGCAAACGCGGATGCCGCGGTGCCTGGCCCTGCGTTCTTTCCGAGCTGTTCTGCGGCGTTTTCCAGCGAAAGATCGAGACGGTCCCTGGAACTCCGCACAAGTTCGGCGACAAATCAAGGCATCCCAGCCGAATTCTTGACGATCTCGCCGAGGAGAATCGCCCACTCAGATCCGCGTTGGCGGCACGCTGCTCTGAACGAGCGAGGTCACTGACTTGGACTGTCCCCGATGTGGCCGTTGCCCACCAATATGTTGTTGCGTGGATCTGTTGAGCGTCCGACTGGTTGGGCCTCTGCCACAATCTGGAGCAGTTGAGTTACTGAGGTTGGGGAAAATCTTGCCTTGTCCAGTTTGCCGAAAGGCTACGAAACCAGGGGTTATTGCGCTGTTGCAACGTTTTGGCCGAGCAAGAATTTTCCCCAAGAGCGGTCGTTAGGGAGAGTGTCAGGGAACACCCTCGGCTGGCACAATTTTTAGGTGAGATCAGCTACCTTCAGTTAACTGCTGATCTTGGCTGGTAATCTTTTGGAGGCGTTTGATGACCTCTTGGGTGATATCGACTGAGGACTGGGCAAGAAACACAACCCGAGGATTGCGTGTCAGAACAAGACCAAAGCCTCGCTTGATAGCGATTTCCTGGCAGATGGGGCGGACCTTTTTGTGAAATGTCTCTCGCAGGGAATCTTGAAACTTGCCCAGCTCTTGCAGGTTTTGCTGACGAGCTTTTTCGATATCGGCAGCCCAACTTTGTTCCAGAGCATTGAGTTCTTCTTGTTCAGCTGCTGAGAGCTCTTCTCCCAGTTGCTTTCTTCGCTGACGATAGCTTGCTTCGGCTTGAGCTTGCAGCTGCTTGAGTTGCGAATTGGCCTCGTTTTGGCGGCTGAGCAACTGGGCCTTCATTTGCTCATCGAGGCCCAACTCGGCAGCCACCCGATCCAAATCGACAATCGCCGTTGCAGAAGGCAGGGTCTGCCGCTGAGCATCTCCAGGGGGTGTGACCGCCGAAGAACACCCTCCAAGCAAGACACTTCCCAGCAAGGCCAACACGCTGGCTGATGCACGCTGACACAGACGATGTGCCCCGAGAATTCTCAACTGTCGGGCGACAACCATTGTTTCACGCAGGGAGTTTTCGTTGATCGCACTACTGTGCAGGGACCGCCTTTGCAAGCAGGCTTTTTTGGAGTCCAGATCCTGTAAGATTCGGGCTGAACACAGTTCGCCTCTTGCCATGATTCTACAAGTTCTTATCGGACTGACGAGCATCCGTCAAGAAACCGTGCCGGCGGATTAGGCAAAGGCGGTGAACAAAATGAGCCTCCAGAATCGTCGTTCTGGAGGCTCGCGGTGTGAAAAGGTTTGGTCGTTGAGGCCTTGAAGCTCTGCGGACCTCTCCGAGTCCTCCGGCAAACTGAGGTCATCCGAGACTTGCCGAGATCAGTCCAAGCAACCTCACTTGGACCGACGACGACGCATCAGAACACCACCGGCAGCGGCCACGCCGAGCAGGGTGAGGGTAGATGGTTCGGGGATCACTCTTCCGGCCTCGGCCCGAGTCCCGATGATTTGGATACCCACCACGCCCAAGTCGGCATTGGGTCCGAAGTTGGGACCGCCAAGTCCGGTTGGCAGACCATATCGAGGGTCGGGGGTGAAGGCGGGGTTGCCGTTGGCGTTGTTGTTGGAGTCTTCCACCAGGATCGACAGGGTGCTGCCGGAGAGGACTTCCATCAGGGCATCGCCCTCTGCAGTGGAAGCAACGCTGTCGTTTTCTTCTGCGGCAAAACCTGTCGCGTCTCCGATGAGGCTGCCGTTGTCGTCATAACCACGAAAGGTCCCCACACTTCGGCCACCGCCGCCGCCTTGGCCCTCGGCGATCGGGAAACTGCTCGATGGTGTTTCCACCAGGCTCATGGTTCCATCATCAAAGGTGGCAAAGTACTGGTCGCCCTGGTCGCCGGTGCTCCCGAAATACACAATGGCGTCGTAGCTGCTCAAGACGCTATCCAGACCATCCAGGCGGATCTCGATTTGGTCTCCGGTTGCGCCGAATGAACTCTGGGCCCGCACGAAGCCGGTCCAAGCTTCGGGGACACCCTCTTGGTTGCCGTCGGCACCGTTGGCGGCACCATTGCCGGGGTCGTTGGAAGGAATTGTAGTCCCAGTGAATGGTGTCGTATCAGCACGTGCGGAACTGAAGGTCAGGGTGACGCCGGTGGGGTTTCCGTCCGAATCGTTCAGAGCAATGGAGTTTCCCGATGCTCCCGTGACGTTGTTGGTATTCAGACCGAGGTCACCGAAGAGACCCCAACCTTGGTCGGCGGGAACCATTCCAGTGTCGTCTGCAGTTCCCTGGAAGTTGATCGAGATTCCGATGACTTCCGCATTCACGATGGCAGTGAGGCCCAATAAGCCACCAACGAGACCAGCAGCAATCCAAGAACGTTGTTTCACAGGGTTGTCTCCGAATGGGGGAAGAAGTAGGGAGGGACGAGAAGTTTGAGGGGACGGTACTACTCCCTGGAGGCGTTTGCAAGCATAAAGTCAGGAAATTCGCACTTCTCGCCAAACTTCATGAGAGATTCACACTTTGTTCGCAGGAAGTACTCTCTGTGAGGTTGTCCCCCTGAGAGTGTCTCGGATGGGTTTTCGACAATGGGAGATTGGCGGAGGCCGGAGGAGAGAGTTGAGGCGAGGTCCTGCCAAAGATGGAACTGGGAATTCATAGCTTTCTCATCGAGGAAGTCAGTGATCTTCGATCCACGTCGATCGAAGAACCCGAGACCGAGCGCCGGGAAAGGAGTTGCCACCGCGAGCAAGGCTTGCTGCTTGGACGATGCCGGTGAGCTGAGCCAGGCCGATGCGCCATTGCATCGCCCCACAGTGCTGCCAATACTATTGATTCCCTGAAAAGATTTGGCCAACGTTCTTGAGGTACGACTGACAAACTGGGCTTGGGTTGGTCGCACCGGGGTCGAGAACTGAACTGAGACTCGGCAATGGCTCCAGCAGCAGCAGTTTCAGGGAGCAGGCCTCCACCTTTCCGGTTCGAGCTCACCCCTGGTGAGAAACTGATCCGAACCTCGAAACACGCCAGAGGTACCAAAACGGGATTCGCCTCCTGACGTTGGGAAAATCTCCGCTGCTGAAGTTTGTGGATAAAGCGACCAGATCAGGAAAGGGGCAGCGGTCCAACATTGCGGACGAGCAAGCAGTTTCCCCAACAGCATGAGCACAGCCTTGCTCGGATCACTTCGCCACAAAGAAAAACATATTCGATAACAACTCATCCCACTCAAACATCCATGCCGTGCAACCACCCACAAGTTCCAGCCACCCACAAGTTCAAGGCACCCACAAGTTCAAGCCACCCACAAGTTCAAGGCACCCACAAGTTCAAGGCATTAGCGTACACCTAAGCAAAGTTGGGAAGTAGTTTTCAGCAGCACTCAGGATCTGAACGTAGGATGAAGGCGTTATGCCACCCCCGTCCCACAGAGACTCTTGGACCACACGTTTTGTGGGTCGCAGCTTTCTGCATCCGTCCTTTGACTATCTGCTCATCGGAGGGGGCTTGAGTCTTCTCTTTACCCTGCTAGTGCTCTACTCTCCTGCCCTGCAGTCACTGGGGAATTTGACCCTTGAAGGGGAGTCAGCCAGCGGCACTTATTTCGCAGTCGCTTATCTGCTGTTGTTGGCCAACAGCTCGCACTTTGCTGCCTCGACGGTCCGGCTGTACACGAAGCCTGGAGCATTCTCGTCCCTGCCGTTTCTTACTATGGCTTTTCCATTAGTTTCCATAGGAGTCTTGACGGTTTGTCTTTTTCAGGCAGGGCGTTTGGGACCTCATCTTCAGGCGTTGTATTTCACCTGGTCCCCTTACCATTATGCAGCTCAGGCTTACGGGCTGGCGGTGATGTACAGTTTCCGCTCGGGATGCCGGCTGACTGTGGCGGGAAAGCGGCTGCTTTGGTGGGTCGCGATGCTCCCGTTTTTCTTTACGTTGGTGACCAGCCAGCATGGCGGCCTTCACTGGATTGTGCCTAAGGCAACCATCCAATCGATTCCTGGTCTGGGTCGTTCGATTGAGCTCGCTGCTGTGGGTCTGCTCGTCGCCGGGCTGGCGGCGCCGTTTTTGATGTATGGCATCATCTGGCGTAGCAACAGTGGACCGATGCCGGTGATTAGTTGGTTGGCGATTGTTGCCAACGGGATCTGGTTCTTCGTGCTCACGGCGCTGCAGGCCTTTATCTGGGCGACGATTTTCCATGCCATCCAGTACTTGGCGATCGTGATGATCTTTCACGTTCGCGATCAAGTCACTCGGCCGGAGAATCGGTTTGGGCCCTTGTATCATGCTGTGTGGTTTTATCTGGTCAGCTTTCTGCTGGGATATGGGCTGTTTTGCTTGGTGCCACAGGCCTACCGTCTCGCCGGCTTCGGGATGGTTGAGAGCACGTTGTTGGTAGCCGCTGCCATCAATATCCACCACTTTGTTGTCGATGCCTACATCTGGCGTCTGGGCAAGCGTGACCCCAACAGCAAAGTCGTCGAGGCCCACCAAGCTGCCCCAGCTTGAGAAAAGAACAGCTTGAGAAAAGAACAACTCAAGCAATCAACAGTACCTCCGTCAGGAGCCGCCCGAGAGAGAACCGAGGGAGAACCGAAGATGACCGATCCCGTCGCCGGCAACCCTCTTCAGGGTGCCAACCCTTCATCGGGCCCTCAGCCTCTGTACACGGCAAGCTTTGCTGTCAGCCTCCTGCTGTTGATCACCGGGATGATCGCCGGAGCCTATCGGTCGATATCTCTTGATGGAGGACTGCCCGGGCCGACGAGCCTTGATGTTCATCGCTATGTTCACGACTTGCTCGAGCTAGAAGACTACCAGCAGAGCCTGCCGGAATTGGAGCGGTTGCTGACCATCAGCGGCCAAGATCGACGAGAGGTGCTCATTGGGCTTGGCGATACACTGTTCCAACGGAGACAGCTTCCCGCGGCGATCGGCTTTTACCGACAGGCAGAGCAACTGGCTGGCGACGGCCGAATCCATCTCAAGTTGGGTCTGGCCTATGCAGCAGAGGGGCGAACCCAAGAAGCCTTCGACCATTTGAAACGATCCGTCGAGTTATCGCCGAAAAATGCCAAGGCGGCCTACTATTATGGGCTGCTTCTGGAGGATCGCCTGCAAACCGCTGAGGCGATTCGCTACTACCGAGAGGCCGTCCGCTTGGAACCCACTCTGGAGAAAGCTCGGCGGAGACTGACCAAACTCCTCCAGCGGTCCTGAGCAGCAATCGATTGGCCCAACTGGTGAGCCTCCTGTGCCTGAAGGATTTGTCATGACCCATCGGCCGGCACCTTCGGTCGCAATCGGCAGCACTCTGCCCGGAAGGTTTTTGGGCTGCGGTTGCTTTTGGGCGGCACCAAGAACGAAACGGCAAGTTCACAAGCATGAACTTTCCACACACAGCGGGATGGCCCACATCTGTCACCACCCCCTTAACGAGGAATAAGATTGGAACAAGGCTGCTGGTTGATCAGTATCGCCTCATATTTCCTCGAGTGCGGTTGCCGGCCGATTTCCCATCCGCCAGTCTAACAGCGATGACCTTCAGCTGTTATCTTGTTGGCCTTTGAGAAACATGTGTGATGGATTTCTGAGTTTGTTAGCTTTCTGAGAATCCGGTGAGTGTCACGACCTCATCGTCAACTGCACCTTCACACCTTGGTCGATTCAGCTTGCCGAGCTGATTGGCTTTCCTGTTGACTTCCTGCTTCCTTCCAGTACGTCACCCACCATGAGCGACGAGCCTCCGCCACCTTCTCCGAAACGATCTCTCAGTTGGTTCCGAGGGATTCTTGCTTGCCTTGTTGTGCTAGGCTTGGGAGCTGCTTTCCTATTTTGGGCATGGAGCCAGCAGCCTCAGGCAATCGCCCCGCCGGGGGAGGCTGAGGTTTCCACTGTTTCTGCTGACCAAGGAACACTCTCGGGCGACCATTTTGATCATCCCGAGCGAGACGGCTGGAAAACCGAGGCTTTCAGCAATCAAGCCAGTGCACAACTGAAGACGCTGGCCAAGCGAATCGTTCAGGATGATCTCCAACCCCAGCAACTCTCCGATCTGTTGGCGGCCGACTTCCAGTGCACGCCCCTGCGTCCAGATCCTTTAAAAGAGGTTTTTGCCGATCAAGGGATTCGTGTGCTGCGTCCGGATTCGCTGCCAACGAAGACCAGCGACTCCCAAAGCACCGAACTGGTGGAGGCTCTCAACGGGCTGCTTGCACCCTTTGGCAAGCGATCAGGGCTCCGGCTGGCCTTCAAAATCGTCGGCGTCAACCTTCGCTCGGCAGGGGCCTCAACAACTGTTCGCACAGAGGTTTTCGGCGAGCTGCCCTCCGGCAGCGTTCAACAAGTCGCCACCTGGCGATGCCAATGGACAGAACCCAACGCTACCAGCAAAACCAGCCCGAAGTTGAAATCGATCCAACTGAAGGCATTCGAAGAAGTCCAAGTCAGCCGCCCCAGCCGCACTCTCTATGCCGACTGCACAGAAGCTGTGCTCGGGAAGAACTCCTCCTACCGAGAGCAGCTCAAACCAGGCGCCAACGACTGGCTCAACTGGTTGGACGCCACCTTGACTCACGAGACCTTTGGCTTCCACGGCCTCGCCCTTGGTGACGTCAACGGAGATGGTCTTGAAGACATCTATCTCTGCCAGATGGGCGGTCTGCCCAACCGCCTCTTCTTGCAAAATGCCGACGGGACGGTCACCGAGAACTCTCAAGCTGCGGGCGTGGACTGGCTCGATCCTTCCCACGCGGCCTTGCTGTTGGATCTCGATAACGATGGGGATCAGGATCTGGTATTCTCCACCGACGTCGGGCTGATCTTTCTGGAAAACGACGGCACAGGGCACTTCTCGCAACGCTTTTTTGCTAAAGGGGATCTCGCCTATACCCTTGCTGCGGCGGACTACGACGGAGACGGCGACATCGATCTGTATACCTGCGTCTATTACGGCGAAGGTCGGCGGCCCGGACAGCTGGCCACGCCGGTTCCCTATCACGACGCGACCAACGGTGGGTCCAACATCCTTTGGCGAAACGACATCCAGGAGAACAATTGGCAGTTCACCGATGTGACCGCCGAGGTTGGGTTGGATTTTCAGAACACCCGTTGGAGTCTGGCGGCAGCCTGGGAAGACTATGACAACGATGGCGATCCGGATTTGTATCTTGCTAATGACTTTGGCCGCAACAGCCTGTATCGCAACTTCGAGGGCCGATTCGTCGACGTGGCCTCCCTGACGACAGCCGAGGATAACGCCTTTGGGATGTCCGTTGCTTGGGGTGACTATAATCGCGATGGTTACTTCGATGTCTACATTAGCAATATGTTTTCAGCGGCTGGCAATCGCGTAACTCGCCAAAGACAGTTCAAAAAGAACGAAGACAGCCGTCTTCGAGGACGTCTGCAGTATCTGGCCCGCGGAAACTCGCTTTTGGAGAACACCGCCGGAAAAGGCTTTCGCGATGAAAGCCTGCCCTCAGGCACCACCATGGGACGCTGGGCTTGGAGTTCACAGTTTGTTGATGTCAACAACGATGGTTGGGAGGACCTCCCGGTTGCCAACGGATATCTCACCAACGAACTCCCTCACGATTTGTGAAGTTTCTGGTGGCGACAGGTTCTGTCGCATTCGCCCAGCCAGAACAGCCCTTCTGCCCGTACAAAAGAGTTCTCCGTTGCCTTTGATCAACTTGAGCAAATGCTCATTGAAGGCCGAATGTCCTGGAGCGGTAACGAACGGAATTGTTTCTTTCTGAACTTAGGCCAGCGTCGCTCAAGCCAAGAACGATCGCTGTTCCATCAGGAAGACCTTGAGCTGTCTCCAAGTCCCTCCTCGCCAGGCTTTGCCGATGTTTCGGCAGTCAGTGGGTTCGACTTCCTGGATGACGCCCGTGCCCTGGGCGTTGTCGACTGGGATGGCGATGGTGATTTGGATCTGTGGGTGACCAACCGCACCGGCCCTCAAGTTCGCTTTTTGCGAAACGATCTGCAGACAGATCACAACTTCCTGGCCCTCAAGTTGATCGGCAACGGCAGCACATCCAATCGCGATGCCATCGGCGCCCGGGTGGAGGTCCTCCTGAAGGATGAACCGTCGCTGAAATCGATCCAATCCGTTCGAGCAGGCGGCGGCTTTCTCTCGCAATCGAGCAAATGGGTCCACTTTGGCCTGGGAAACTCGCAAGTCGAGCAGGTCCGCATCCGCTGGCCCGATGGCGAAGTGCAACAGCTGGACCAACTGCAAGTCAACCAGCGATATGTTTTAGCCCAAGGGCAAAAGCCGCAACGACAACAGCTGCGGAGTCTGCCTCAGCCGCTCAGTCCTTCGGTGCTGCCTCCTTATCGACGGTCGGGCGAGGCTCGGATTGTGCTGGCCAGCCGTGTTCGGCTCAGTGATCTTCGCTACCGTAATCTGCAGGGCAAGCGGCAGCGGTTGAGTCAATTCGAAGGTCCGCTGCTGATCAATCTGTGGTCCACTTCCTGTTTGCCTTGTCTGGAAGAGCTTCGTGAGTTGGGCGAACGACAAAGTGCCCTCAGGGACGAGGGGCTGGAGGTGCTAGCTTTATCAACGGACCAACTTGGTGAAGGACCGCAGGCGACAACCGAAGCAATCCAGCAAGTGCTCGAGAAGGTGGAGTTTCCTTTCTCGGCAGGCTTGGTGGAGGCCAAGCTGATGGAACAACTGGAGGGAGTTTACGAAGCTCTCCTCCGCTATCATCCCGAGTTGCCCGTTCCCACAAGTTTCCTTCTTGATCAACAGGGACGACTGGTCATCATCTACAAGGGCCGTGTGGAGATCGATCAACTGCTTGAGGATCTCACCCTGCTGCAGGGCGACCAACGACAGCGGATTGAAGCCGCATTGCCTTTCCCTGGCCGCTCTTATGGAGGCTCTTTGGCGCAGGCAGCTTATGTCTTTGACCGAGTGTCTGAGGTATTAGGAGTCGAGGCAGCGTTGGAACTTCTCCGAGATTACCAAGATCTCGAGCTGCCACCGACGGCCGATCGGGACCGGCTGGTCCTTTCCATTGCGCTGTGCAACGTTGGCACCACCCTGGGGAAACGGGGGCAGACTCCTCGGGCGATTGAGTTGTTCCGACAGGCTGTGCAGGTCAATCCCAAACTTGCACGGGCTCACAACAACCTAGGCTTTGGTCTTAGTCAGATCGGACAAACCGAAGAGGCGATCAGCCATTATCGTTTGGCCTTGCAGGCGGACCCCCGATATGCCAGAGCCCACTACAATCTGGCTCTGCTGCTTGAAAAGCAGAAACGTTGGGATGAGGCTGCAGAGGAATACGAGCAATACCTGCAGATCGTCCCCGACTTGGACGCCATGGAAACGCTGTCTGTACTTCAGCTGCGACTGCGACGGCCCTCCGAAGCAGTCGACACGATGAGAAAGATCCTCCAAGAAGATCCCCGTCGCGTCTCCACAATGCTGAAGCTGGGCTGGATCCTGCACTCTTCGGGCAAATACAAAGAATCCCTCGCAGTCCACCAACGAGCGGTCTCCCTCCAACCCAACAACGCTCAGGGACACGCCCAACTTGGCACCGTCCTGGCAACTGGTGGCAAGCTGGCCCTGGCCAGATCACACCTGCAGCGTGCGTTGAAGCTCGATCCCGAATGTCGGCTCGCTGTCGAAAAACTCCAAGAGCTTCCGGACGATTGAGGCTCAGACCAATTTCCGACAGAGGGCTTTTCAGGGAATCCACATCCATGAATCACGCAACCTGTCGCGTCATGATCTTCTTGGAACAAGCTCCGCAGAGGCTGCGACTCTCGTTCACAACGCTCAGTGGAATCATGGTGCTGTTGGTTGCCACGGCAGCAGGCTGCAGCGGTCAGCCAGTGAGCACTGTCACGGGAAAACCCCAGCCAAAACAGCAGAGGACCCTCCCAGCTTCTAATCAAGCGATGGCTCGCTGGCTGCGAAACTACTCCCGTCAGCTCGATCCTGAAAAGCACCTGTATGTCAACGATCGAAGACTCACTTTATTGGCCAAGAAATTTGAGGAGCCAGGCGCTCAGGTTAGTTTGCCCACCGGACTGACTTTAGCAAGAGAGCTTATTCGAGCTGGCCAGCCTCAAAAGGCCCTCAAGGTGTTTGCCTATATCCGCAAGGTCATCTCCAACCAGCAATTATCACTGGGTGCCGATCTTCGGTGTGAGGTGGATGCCCTGGAGGCGGCAGCCTGGCTGCGACTGGGAGAGCAAGAGAATTGCCTGAACGCTCACAGCCGAGATTCCTGTTTGCTTCCCATTCGAGGCGGCGGGGTTCATCGGATCACCGAGGGGAGCCAAAATGCTGCTCGGATTTATACCGAGCTGCTCCAACGCTTCCCCGATCGGCTGGATTACAAGTGGCTGCTCAATCTGGCCTCCATGACTCTCGGCGAGTACCCACATGGTGTGCCCACACAGTGGCGGATCGAGGAATCCGCCTTTCGATCCGCCGGGCCTCTCAAGCGGTTCTACGACGTGGCTATGCCCGCGGGTGTTGCCGACAACCAGCTCTCAGGCGGGGTGGCCATTGAGGATTTCAACGGAGATGGGCTGCTTGATATCGTGACCTCTTCTTGGGGCGTGGACGACCAACTTCGATACTTTCAAAACCTGGGTAATGGCAACTTCGCTGATCGCACGCAAGCGGCTCTCTTGCAAGGTTTGACCGGTGGCCTCAATCTCACCCACGCCGATTTTGACAACGACGGGGACGCCGATCTGTTCGTCTTGCGCGGAGCCTGGCTCGGGCCCTTGGGAGAGCAACCGAATTCGCTGTTGGCCAATCAAGGAGATGGAACGTTCATCGACGTGACTGAGGAAGCTGGGTTGCTGACCTTCCAACCAACGCAAACAGCAGCTTGGGGAGACTTCGACAATGACGGTTGGCTGGACCTTTTTGTGGGAAATGAATCGCGAGGCCAGCAGCGTCCTTGTGAACTTTGGCGAAACAACGGCAACGGAACCTTCACCAATGTCGCCAAGCAGTACCGCCTGCTCCATTCTGGATTCGTCAAAGCTGCCGTTTGGGGCGACTACAACAACGATGGCTATGTCGATCTTTATTTGTCACAATATACGCAAAAGAATATTCTGTTTGAGAACCGCAGAAGTCACTTCGTCGATGTGACCGACCGAGCGAAGGTGGGCGAGCCGCTGAATAGTTTCCCTTGCTGGTTCTTTGACTACAACAACGATGGCTGGTTGGACCTGTTGGTCGGCAGTTTCTCGGGTGACTTCGACGGCGATTCTCTAGAACAAGTCGTTGCCGACTACCTCAAGCTTCCCGGTCAGGGAACGCGATGCCGCCTGTACCAAAACCAGGGCGACGGCACGTTTGCCGACGTCTCCGAGATCGCTGCGGTCGATCGTGTGCTGCTGGCGATGGGTGCCAACTTCGGGGATCTGGATAACGACGGTTGGCTGGATGCGTACTTCGGCACCGGGGAACCAAAGCTCTCCACGCTCGTCCCCAATGTGATGCTTCGCAACAACCAAGGGCGATTCCAAGATGTCACCAGCGTCGGGGGTTTCGGGTCTTTGCAGAAAGGTCATGGGATTGCCTTTGGCGACCTGGACAACGACGGGGATCAAGACCTCTACGCTGTGCTCGGGGGTGCTTACTCCGGGGATGTCTATCCGAACATGCTCTTTGACAACCCAGGCTTTGGCAATCACTGGGTGACACTCTTCTTCGAAGGGGTGCAAAGTAATCGCCGTGGGGTGGGGGCCCGGGTCAAAATCGTCACCGAAACAGCGGGAACCCGTCGAGAAATCCATCGAGTCGTCGGCAATACGGGAAGCTTCGGCTCCAACAGTCTCCAGCTGGAGGTGGGACTGGGAAAGGCCGACTCGATCGTCACCATCGAAGTCTTCTGGCCCGTGCGTGGCCAGAAAGACATCTACTCCAGTGTGCCGATGGATCAGATGTATGTTGCCCGCGAAGGAGCCCCCAAGCTGGATCCTCTCGCCCGGACGACATTCCGCTGGCCGCAGAGGCACTCCGAGCCAGGACACCACCATCACCCATCTGGCCATCGCTCCGGCTCGTCCTCCTCACCCAAGGAAGGTCAGACAACGTCTCATCACCACTGAATCCCGCATGAGGCTCAATCAAGGCATCCTGGGGATCTGTCCCTTTTTCAGCAAACGTTTCCCAAATTCCGCAACTCAGAGACATTCCTCAATCGGACTGGCACATCATGAGTGGGATTGAGATCGCGATCATCGCGGTTGTCTTTGCCTTGGGGGTGCTCCCGGCGGCAACATGCTGGCAGGGCACGCTCGGCAGCGTGGAGGATTTGTGGGACTCCCTGCTGCGAGGACGCTGGCAGGTGGGCCTGTTTGGTCTGGGCCTTGTTGTGGTGGGGTTGCTCCTGGCGAGTTCCCTTGCTGGGATGACTCGCCCGTCTGGAGTGGACCTGTCGGCCCTTCGACCTGCTGAAACCAGCAAAAACGGCTACCATTCCTCCAAGAGCTGCCAAGCGTGCCATCCTGATCACCATCACTCGTGGCATCGTTCTTACCATCGCACGATGACCCAACCGGCCAACCAGCAAACGGTGGTCGGAGATTTTGATGATGTTGCCATCTCAGGATACGGATGGGATTACCTCTTACAGAAGGAAAATGGCCAGTTCGTTGTGCAGATGGACCCTCGGCTGGGCACACCGAGCACTCGCCGAGTCGTGATGACCACAGGAAGCCACCACATGCAGGACGTTTGGGTGGAGACTGATCAAGGCAACCAAGTCGAACTGGTTCAATGTGTGTTTTTGTTTGACGAGCAGCGGTGGGTCCCTCGTGAGAAGGTCTTTCTCCGCCCCCCGCGGGCCCCTGGTGGCAGACGCGACACCTGGAGCCGTGCTTGCAGTCGCTGTCATAGCACAGCACCGATTCCCCAGGTGCGGACCCAGCATACCGAGGTGGCCGAACTGGGGATCTCCTGTGAGGCCTGTCATGGTCCGGCTCAGCAACATGCTCAGTGCAACACCAACCCGCTTCGCCGCTATCAGCTCCATCTCTTCGGCGGAGGGGACCGGACGATTGTCCACCCTGGTCGGCTCTCACCTCGCCGCTCCAGTCAGATCTGTGGGTTCTGCCATAGCCATTCCTTCCATGAAGAGCCTTCGGAATCCCAGCGCTCGGGGCTGTTCTTTCCCGACGAGGGCAGCCAGTATCGTCCCGGCGACGAGTTGGACGAGACCGTGGCGATTGATACGGTCGACCGAGACCCCACACAAGCTTATGAAGCCACCATGGCCCGGTTTTGGCCAGACGGTATGGTCCGAGGATCTGGCCGTGAGTATACCGACCTAGTCCAATCCCCTTGCTTTCAGGGAGGCCATCAGTCTCACCAAATGGGCTGCCTTTCCTGCCACTCGATGCATAAAGAGCCTCATGACTCGCGACCTCTTGACCAATGGGCCAACGATCAGCTCAAAGTGGGCATGGACGGAAACCAAGGCTGTCTGCAGTGCCATGCCATCCCAGACATCCAGCAGCACACCCATCACCTTCCGCAGTCATCCGGCAGCCAGTGTTACAACTGTCATATGCCCCACACCAACTACGGGCTTCTGAAGGCCATACGCGCACATCTCAACACCAATCCCAATGTGACCACCACTCTGGAGACAGGACGTCCCAACGCTTGCAATTTATGCCACCTTGACCAGACCCTTCAATGGACAGCAGAGCATCTCTTTCGGTGGTATGGCCAACCCCGGCCACGTCTATCTGCCGAGCAACAGTCTACTTCCGCTGCGGTCCTTGGGTTGCTGCGGGGTGATGCGCATCAACGAATTCTCATCGCCTGGCATCTGGGCTGGAAACCTGCTCGTGAGGTCTCAGGTGACCGCTGGATGGCCCCCTACTTGGGAGAGCTTCTGGACGACCCCTATGCTGTCGTCCGAGCGGTCGCTTGGAAGTCTTTGAAGAAGTTGCCCAACTTTGATGACCTTCCTTTTGATTGGGTTCCCGAGCCTTCTGGGCGTTCTCTCATGGCACCGCAAGTCCGTGCTCGCTGGGAGAAACTTTTCCCTGCATCAGAACGACAGGCGATTGAGCCCTTGTTGATTGGTCCAGAAGGGACGTTGCAGTTGGAGAAACTTCGTCATCTGCTGCAGGGGAGGAATCGCCGCCCTACAGTCGTTGAGGAATAGATGCCCTCTCCACATAAACTACCTAGTGACCTTCGGAGAAGTTTCCGACCCAGGGCTTTCCGTCTGCCCTTGTTTGTGATGACCTCAAGGGGGCAGCCTGAGGCACCACAGCAAGCCCGGATTGCCGAACGAAACGCCCTGCTTCGTCGAAGATTTTTCAGGGAATCAATAGGACCGGGCAAGAGTTTTTCATGAAAGGCCAGTGAGTGTCTCAGCAAGCCGATCAAGACCGTCGCCAACAGGATTCACTCCGGCGATTTCATGTGTTGTTGGGCTGGTGGTCTCTCTTGATCTTTGTCACCTTGGGCATCGCCTTGGAGGCTTTGCATGGGTTGAAGATCGATTGGTACCTGAGTGTCGGCTCTCAAACTCGGCGGTTGATGTTCACCTTAG
Source organism: uncultured Pirellulales bacterium (assembly GCA_964648025.1). GTDB lineage: Bacteria > Planctomycetota > Planctomycetia > Pirellulales > Pb10988 > CAZYKP01. The sequence continues at coordinate 31,679 of CAZYKP010000055.1, forward strand.
CCCATGCGCATGGGACCCTGCTTTCGTTGATTCACATGGCATTTGGGTTCAGCTGTGCTCTTCTGTCAGCACAAGGCGGGTCTCACCCTCTTCGCTCAGCCTCAGTCTATCTGACCTCGGCCCTTTTGCTGATGCCCAGCGGTTTCTTTCTCGGCGGCTTCTTCATTTATGGGGGGGACCCCGGACTGGGCATCTTTTTGGTCCCAGTGGGAGGGCTGATGCTCTTTCTCGGGGTCTTCTCGACGGCTTGGAAGCTCACCTTCGGTGGCAACAATGCTTAAGCTGTCTTTCGGCGGAACGGCCCTTACTTGGGAAGTCGGCGGAGGATGGCGGTCATCTCGGCAGTATTGAAGGCGCGCGTTGTGTGCGTGTGGACGTTGCCCAACGAACTCAAATGGAGCATCGCCGCAGTGGCGGTTGCCTCGTCAGGGGCGTCCAGGATCAATAGCCCGTCGTATTGTCCGAGAGTCCAGTAGAGATCTCGCACGGTGACGCCCATCGGCTGGACGGCAGCTTGAAAATCTTGGGACCGCTGGCAGGTCTCCTCGATGGCTTTGAGCCCTTGGTCGGTGAGACTGATGGTGGTAATGAAGGTGGCCATGGAGCCGTTCTCCGAAGTGAGAGGTGAGAGACGGTTGGGCATCGCAAGCGTCGGGGATTGTACTGCCGCTGACGGCGCTGTGCAGCCTGCTCAGAGCGACAGGCACAGTTCCAGCAGCAATAACCAAGAAACCGGCCGCTTAGGGAGACTTGTCCCCAGCGGCCGGTTCCTCAAGCGGTCTCTCAAAACCGGTGTCAGACCGTTTGTGACAATCCGTGAGCCATCAGCGAAGTTGGGTGCTCAATTGTCGGCGTTGGCTTTGGCCCGAGTCCGCCTCTTGCCATCCCTCTTGGAGAGCTGTTCCTTCTGCTCTTCGGTCAAGAAGGTCATCATGCGCTCACGGATCTCCTTGAGCAGTTCTCGTTGCTTCTTGCCGAGTTCCTTCATCTTCTCCTTTTGCTCTTCGGTCAGCTTCAGGGCCTCTTGGCGAGCTTGCATCAATTCTCGACGATTCTTTCCTTCGGCACGGGCTGCCTTGACGGCCTCTTGGGCGGCCTTTTGTTGCTCTTTGGTGATGATGGCTGCTTGGGACTCACGCAATTCCTTAAATCGCGGGGCGAACTCCTTGGCGACCTCCTGCAACTTGGCCTTCTGCTGATCGTCGAGCTCCAGACCGCGGACCATTCCCATGACCAACTGGGCGTTGGGAGCCCGCCGGCCCTTCTTTTTCTTCTTGTCGGCGTCTTCTTGAGCAAAGGCCAAGTTCGCCGAGAGCAATACAGACAAACAAACAACCAACATCTTCGTCACGGACTTCATCGGGAAAGACCCTCCAAGGGGCGATACCAGCTCGGCAAGTTTGCCGCCAAAGCTTTCAGGCATCGCAAGAGACAGGAAAAGAAACACCGCCACTGACACACCCAAACACAACGCCCCCAATCCATGGGACACTCCGCTCCGTCGTTTCAGGGCCCGGTCCGTCGATGACCCGCTTCGTCGGCTGTGAGGCTCTCAGGCAACGGAACTCTCAGGCAACGGAGTTCTTGGGCAAAGAGCATCTCGGGCAAAGAGCATCTCGGGCAGAGAAGCACTCGGAAGGGCGATCCGTCGGAGCACTGGCAGCTGCCGGTTTGACGGCCGGGACTTTTGGGGGTCCCGGCACATCCAGCTCAACCGAACAGGGGCTGGATGATTTGGCCGTTGCGAACGATCATCACCGGTCGGCCGGTGTCGGTGTGGTACTCCTTGTGTGGGTTGATGCCCAAAGTGTGATAGAAGGTAGCAGCGACATCGTCGGGGCTGAAACCGTCATTTGCCGGTCCGGCCCCTTTCTCATCGCTGGCTCCGAGCACCTGTCCACCTCGGATGCCACCACCGGCTAAGAGCATAAACATCGCTCGCGGCCAATGGTCTCGGCCGGATCGTGGATTTATTTTCGGTGTGCGGCCGAATTCACCGGTGACGAAAACAACCGTCGACTCCAACAGCCCCCGGTCGGCCAAGGCGAGCAACAAGGCCGACAGGCCGGTATCCAGAGGAGGCAAGTTGGTCTCTTTGAGTTTCGGGAAGTTGTCTTTATGAGTATCCCAGCCGCCGCTGCTGATTGTGACAAATCGCACCCCTGCCTCCACCAAACGGCAAGCTAACAGACAGCTCTGGCCAAAGGGGCTGTCTCCAAAGGGCTTGGCCGCCGAGGGTGACTCACCGCTGATGTCAAAGGCCTTGCGTGCTCGGTCCGAGAGGATCATGCCATAGGCCTGCTGACTGAACCGGTCCAGGCCCCGTAGCAGCGGATCCTGGCTCTCGTAGTCAGCAAAAGTTTGGTCCAGATCCCGCAGAAGATTCTGCCGGTTCTTCACGTCCTTGACCGTCAGTCCCGAGGGCAATCTCATTCCCCGCACAGAGTAAGGCTGGCCTGCCTTGGGCTGGCTGCCGGTGGTCAAGGGACCATATTGCAAGCCCAAGTATCCTGTTGTCTGGGCTGTTTTGGGGACTGCGACCGAAGAAGGCAGTTGGGGATCGGTCGGCATTTCCTTACTGATGACCGCCCCATAGCCAGGATACTCCAGGCTGGGCAAAGGGCGATTGCCCGTGTTGACATATTGAGTGCCCAGAGCATGGGCGGCCAGCGTGTGGCTGACACCCCGCAGAATCGCGTACTTGTCGGCCACCTGGGCTAATTGGGGCAGATGCTCAGAGATCTGAATTCCCGAGACGTTGGTATCAATGGGATTGAACTGACCGCGATACTCCTGCGGCGCCGTCGGTTTCAGGTCAAAGGTGTCCATGTGAGAAGGACCACCTTGCAAGTTGATAAAGATCGCGTTTGTGGCCTTGGCCGAGCGGCGGATTCCGCCGGCTTCGGCCAACTGAAGAAACTCAGGCAAGCTCAGCCCGAGGCCTGTCAAAGCACCGACCTTAAGAAAATCCCGACGCCGAATGCCGTCGCAGTTTGTATGAGTGAGCATCGTGTGTTGATCCTCAGCGGTCATGGTATGGGGAGGTCAAGGGTCGCTGGCGGCAGGATTGGATCTCCCGCTGAGCCAAACGGAAAGCATTTCAATGGTTCGGCCAACGATTGTTCTGGAAGCAATCTGAATCAAGCTTGCGGCTAACGGATGACCAAGAACTCTTTGGTGTTGAGCAAGGCCCACAGCAAATCGCGTAGTCCGTCGGCTTGATCGGTCACCGATTGGAGATGGGCCTGGGCACGAGCGAGTTCTTGATCACTGGGAAGTCGACTGAGGGTTTTCAGATATGCCTGGCGGATGAGCTGCTCAGGCTTGAGGTCCACAGCGACGTTCTGAGTCCCTCGCGTGTTGCCAGATTGGTTGTCTTGGACAGAGGGCCCCGCCTTGGCAGTCTTTTTGACCTCGGCGATCCGCTGTCTGATACGCTGGATCTGAGCGTTGACGCGTTTGAGCTGAGCGGTCTGGCCTTTTTGTTCCAGTTCTTGGGCTTGCTGTTGGAATTTGCTCAAGGCTGTGCGAAGACGCTTCGCTGCCGCCTGAGCCCTTTTGAATTGAGCGGCTCGCTGACGTTGGGCGAGCTGCTTGTCTTTGGCGGGGATGCCTTTGCGTCCGGTCACCTCGGCAAACCATCCTCCCCGTCGCTCGATCAGTTGCATCACTTGGTTGTCGTTACGGAGAAAGACGGTCTGCAGCAGACTGGGTTCGTTACTTCGCTCGCAGTCGCAGTTGGTCTCCCGCACTGGTTTACCAAAGATCTCCAAAACATAGTTGGCCGATGCCTTGGCCCCTCGGGCTAAATAGCCGCTGCTGGGCCCGATGTTTCGCTGCTGAAACCGAGACTGGAGCTCTTGCAGTTCTCCGCTGCCGGCGGTGGCCATCTGCAAGGCATCATAGGCCACCTCCGCTGGCATTCTCCGAAGAAGGGCATGGCTGAAGTTACGCCGATCGGTCTGATTGGTCGTGTTGGGCTGCCACGTTCGCTGATAAGTCTGGCTGTTGCAGATGGTCCGGTGCAGCCACTTCAGATCGTACCTCTGAGCGACGAATTCTTGAGTTAGCCAATCAATTAAAAGTTTATTACTAGGAGGATTGGCCAAGTTCATATCATCAGCCGGCTCGACGATGCCGACGCCGAAGTGATTGGCCCACACGCGGTTGACGATAGCCCGGGCGAAGTAGGGGTTCTCCGGCGAGGCCATCCACTCCATCAAGGCCGAGCGAGGATCGGGGTACTCGGCCAGCAGAACCTCTTGGCCTCCCAAAGTCTTGGGGGTGATGACTCGTCCAACGCGAGCGGCCCGACCTTTCTGCTGGGGCGCTGGTCGGTTGGCCAAACGCTCGTCGAGATACACTTCGTTGAAGGGGACGGTTTTGCCTTCATTAACCAGTTTGGCCAATTCCTTGCGGACCTGATTGCCGCGTTGGTCCTTCAATCCCAGCTTGTTCAGCATTTGATTTCGCTTGGGAGCGTCTTCCCGACGGACGCCGTAGCGGATGCCGTTAAAGAAGGCCGTAAACTGCTGGAAATCCTGCTGAGTCCACTGATCAAAGGGATGCTTGTGGCACTCGGCACATTGCAGGCGAACTCCCAAAAAGGCATAGCTGAAGGAGAGGGCCTGGTCCTTCGGTTGGCGGACAGTCCGCCGTGACCAATAGTGGGGCATGGTCTCTCGCTTGGAGAAGTCCGCGGGGTTCTCCGTGCGGAAGTAGCTGGTCCACTCTCGGCAAAACTCTTCGTAACTTTGATCCGGCTGGCGTCCTTCTGAGAGAACGATACCTTCAACGATTTTGTCGTAAGGTTCATTGCGAAGCAGACGGACATAAATCCAATCGTACCACTGCTTGGACATCTCCTTCCCGAGATTGCGATCTTGGAAATTGCCGGCATTGTTGCCTGTCCAATCGCAAAGTTTGGTGGCCCACCAGGCGGCATACTCGGGAGAGGCAAGCAATTGATCGATCTTTTCGGCTCGTTTGTTGGCCGAACGATCCTCCAGAAAAGCCACCACCTCTTCCGGTGTGGGCAGCGTGCCGGTCAAATCCAGCCGCACTCGCCGCAGAAACTCAGCATCCTCAGTAACTGGGCTAGGCAAAATTCCGAGCTTTTTGAGCTTCTCTAAGACAAGCTGGTCGACCTTGCTCTTGGCGGAAACAGGTGGGTAGTTTTCGCCGGCATTGGCGGTCACCGGCAGCAACACTGGAACCGGAGCGACACCGTTTTCATAGAACACCACCACATGTGTATCGCCCGGGCCGATCGCGGTGATTTGACCGTTTTGGTCGACGGTGGCCATCGATTCATCGTTGGTCCGGAACCGGCAAAGTGGTGTGACGACTTCCCGAGTTCCATCGGACCAATGAGCAACGACCGCCAGCTGGGCTCGTTCTCCAGCTCGGGAGAAGACGAGTTCCCTTGGTGTCACTTCCAATCGCTCAAAGGCGGGGCCCTGCTTGGTCACCGTCGGAGCACCCCCTTCTATCCATTTTTTAAGGAGGTTGTACTGCCAACTGCCAACCTCCATCCGCTTGCCACCGCCGTGGTCGAGTTGCTCAGTCGGCTTCTGCAAAATCGGGCTGGCTAGGGGGTTTTTGAGATTCGTCCGGGGACCTTCTTCGCTTTCGGCCTCTGCCAACAGAGCTTTGTGGTCAGCTTGAAAGTCGTAGCCAAAGAGCGACAGCCGGAACCCACCTTGACCCTGAAACGAGCCGTGGCAGGCCCGCCCGTTGCAGCCCAAGCGTCCCATCAACGGGAGGATATGGCGTTGAAAATCCGGGACCTCAGCGGTGTCTTGGCCGAGATCCGGCTGAGCAAATCGCTGGCTGGCTGGAGGCAGCAGTCTCGGGTCCTTGGCGTGAGCTGAACTCTGGCCTGCCAAAGCCAGTCCCGCAGCGAACCAGACAGCTAAGAGTGGGCAGAATCTGTGGATCATCTTCACAAACCGTGGAGGAATCTGTGGCGAGAAAAAACCTGCAAGCTGGCACCGCTGATTCGATCGATATCCAGACAATTGCTTGACCGATCGCAGGCGAAAGATCTTTGCTGTCTGGCTTTCCTGCCCTCCGGCTCTCTCTGAGTCCGAACTTCCGTTGTCAATCGGAACCGTTTCTGGGCCTCGGGAGTGCCAGCATGTTTTATGGACGTTTGTTACTAGTATTTTTCTGTTTGCTTACGGATTGAGTTCGGCTGGGTCCGGGATCGCCGGTGAGCAACCGAAATTGCCGCTGGACCCGCTGGTCCTGGTGGGTCTGGAACTTCTCAATCGCCTCGTTGAGTTTTTGCAGGCGTTGGGCCAGCCGTTGTTGTTCCTGTTGCATACGCCTCAACTGCAACTGTGCCTGTTGGGCTAACAGTTCCTGAAGCTTTTGGGCCATCTGCTGATCGCCGGCCATCTGGTAACGTGCTGCCAGCAATTGGATTTGTGACTGCAGTTGCCAATTTTCAAGCCCCCATTCAGCACGCTGTTGGTCTCGCTGGCGTAAGTTCGCCAGAGTCTCGCTGGTCTGAAAGAGCTCGCGGATCGCCCGGCGATAATCGTCTTGGTTGTGCACGCGGAGCTGTTCAAGCAACTCAGCGAGATCTGGATGGTGCCTTCGGGCAAACGTCAGGGCGGCCGCCTCGCGTTCTTCGGTAAAGGCTGGCAACGCCTTTTTCGCATTTCGCAACACTTCAGAGGGTTTTCTTGCAAACGATTTTACGGCCTTCATCGGCTTGTTGGTTCTGCTGGCCTCTCGAGCAGGGGCAGCCTGGGCTGGACCAGCTTGGTGAGGATCCACCTGTTGGGCCATCGCCCCAAGAGTCCACCTCGACAGCCCCCAGGTTGATGTCGCCAGCAAGGCCACGCCCAGCAGGACAGACCCCAGCAGTGATCGGAGGACTCGGAGAGCTTTGCAAGCAGTGGTCACGCCGTAGCTCCTACTCGGTATTGCCAGACCGGTGATCGCCAGACCGGTGATCGCCAGACCGGTGATCGCCAGACCGGTGATCACGGGGCCGGTGATCGCGGGGCCGGTCCGTTCCAGGCTCATCTTTTCCGGGACTGTCTCGCTGTGGAAGGGTTCTCCGCTGTGGGATTCTTCCGGGCGGTGAAGAGGAAAGCCGAGCTTCTGAAACAGCAGAGACCATCCACCGCGGCACACCAACCGATTCTTCCGGATCAAGACGCTCTGATTCGGTGTCCAGTTGCTCAACCAGATCCGATTCGCTCTCCAGCAGCTCTGGGTCGGTATTGTCCCACCAAGCACTCCGCTCCGACCCCAAAGACGCCAAGGCAACGACAAACTCTGTGGAAAGCGCCGGGCGTTTTGCCAGCTGTCGACTTGCTTCCCGGGCGGCTTGGCGGGTTGGTGGGTTCTGAACTGTGCTCGAAGATTGGGAACTGAGGGGAACTGCTGCCCTCTGTGTGGTCGGCGAGGGAGACTGCGTCACCCATGGGTTCCAGCTCAGCAGCAGGGCCGCGGCGATGGCACCAACGAGCATCCAACCGACCGGAGAAACCGACTTGGCAAGAACGCTAAAGTTGACCTGAAGTGGCGAACTCTTGGGCTGACCAGCGTTGGTTTGACCAGCGTTGGTTTGACCAGCGTTGAACGGACTGGCTTGGATTGGACAGTCGTGAGTCGAATGATTGCCAGCCCCATCACGTCCTGCCGAAGCAAGTGTTGCCCTGGGCTGTTGGCCATCCCAGAGTTCAGCAGCGTAGATGGCCTGCTGGAGCCGCACCATCTCCGCGACGGCCTCGCGTGCCTGTTGGTCAACGGCCAGACGCTTCTCGAAGGAGGAAGCCTGGTCTTGGGAGAGCTCGCCGTTGATGTAGCGGAACGAATCCCAGACCAGCTCATTGGTGTTTTGGTTGGGCGAATGATCCATAGTTTTTCTTATGAGCTCTTGTCGAGGTAACCGCGAAGCTTGCGCAACGCGGATTGCATGCGGCTGAGCACAGTGCCCAGAGGCTGTCCGAGCTCGTCTGCGATGATGGCAAAGGTTTTTTCCTCGTAGATCCGCATTTTGACCACTTGGCGTTGTTCGGGCGGAAGGCGATCCAGAGCCTGTCGAACGGCCTGCACCGCTTCCAGCCTCAAGAGAAGTTCGTCTGGCAAGGGGGTCGTCGGCTGTGGGGCGGATTGTTGGCAGGCTTGCTCCCATGCCTTCTGTCCGGCCAATTGCCGGCGGCGGATGGCCAACGCCTCATGAAAGGCCACTCGAAAGAGCCATGCCTTGATCGTTTCCTGCCGAGCGGTGTGGCCCAGCTCAACGGCTTTGACAAACGCGGCTTGAAGCGCCTCGCCTGCCAACTCACCGTCTCGCAAAACTCCTTGCAAGAACCCCCGCAGCTGCTCACCGTGTTCGGCATACAAAGCGGCAACAACAGCCGGGGCCATCCGTTCCCCTGGTCGATGCTGCTGACGACTTTCCTGGTCTTGCTGAAACTCGCTCTTCTTGGGCTGACTGGTTGCTGACTGACCGGCAGTCAAGGCAGGAGCCTTTGGCCCAATTTTTCCTAAGTGCTTCGAGCTAATAGTATCTTGGTCTGCCGGTTGAGAGGTCCCAGCCTGGTGTGGGGAGGTCTCATCCTGGGGAGGCAAGGGCATAGAATCTCTGGGCTCAGTTCCGCAGAGATGGCCTCGCGAGCACGACTGCGTCGGAGCGCGATCTTCGGGTGGATTGGAGGTTCTGTCCAAGGGGCCCAAGGTTCGGCTCCGCCCCCGATGAGTTGTGCTCAATGAGCTGAACGATCTCGTGAACTCGACCTTGCGGCTCTTGGAAGACTTTTCTGATCAGCTTGCCCACGCAGGCTGACAGCCCCAGTCGGGATCACTCAGTCAGAAGCTCGCACGGCCATCTTCTCTTCTGGGTGACCTTCTCTTTTGGGCGACCTTCTCTTGCAGGCCATCTTCTTTTCCGGACTTTTTTCTTTTGGCGGGCTATTTTCTCTTGGCGGCCACCTCTTTCTTGATGTGTCACCGCCGGGCTTTATTGAGGGAATCTCCCAAGCTGGCCAAAATTTTCCGGTCGTGTTGAGCGGTGGTCCCAAAACTCAGGCCAGTTCCCGGCAGGTGGCCCTGGGCAGCCTCAACTCAACGCTCGCCAGTTGCCGATAGCCTCTGATAGCTCTTCGTCGGTGCCTCAGGTGGCACCATTGCCTCTCTCCCAATCTGGGAGACGCTCGTTGACGGCCTAACGTCTGGTCTCGAAAACCGGTGTGCCGTGCCTGAAGCCATCCCGTTTCGCCGGGTGTCTACCAGCTTGCCTGGAACATGGGCTGGGTGCCAACCATTTGCCCTACCTTGCCGTCTTGGCCGCTGGCTTCTTCGCCGGGCGGTGGGGCGTGGGGCGTTATCCCGTGTTTACAGGGGGATTCGCTGGGATTGTTGGCCTCCCGATGGGAGCATCCCTCAGCAAGCGGCCATCAAGGTCCTCAGGCGGCGTTGGCAAGATCGCCCTCGAGCTGTGGGGCAGTTCGCCTGCGAGTCGGCAGTGCTGGGCCAAGTGCAACACCCCAATTTGATTCGCTTGCTGGATTCTGGTTTGGACGGACCTCCGTACTTTCTGGTGATGCCTTGGGTTGGGGGGTGGCCGCTTTCCCGTTGGCGAGCAGCGGCCCATCGACCGTCCATCCAGGCTGTCGTTGGTTGGCTGAGACAGGTAGCCTCAGCTTTGGCTGCTCTTGAGGCCCGAGGTTGGATGCATGCCGATGTCAAACCCAGCAACATCTTGGTGGATGCCAACGACCATGTCACCTTGATCGACCTCGGATTTGCTCGTCGCACCACCGGAGGACACACCGTCCGCTCGCTGGCCGGGACGGTCAACTACATGGCCCCCGAAATGGCTGAAAATCCCCAAGCCGCCGACATCCGAGCCGACCTCTACAGTTTAGGCGTGTCCGCCTTCGAGTTGTTGTCCGGCCGGCTACCTTTTGCTGGTCGCGACGCAGCCGAGGTGCTCGCTCAGCACCGCAAACAGCGTCCTGAGAGTTTGGCTCAAGCCGCGCCATCGGCCCCCCATGAATTGGTGCTTTTGGTGGATCGCCTCTTGAGCAAGACCCCGGACGCCCGACCGCGTACAGCCCGAGATGTCGAGCGACGCTTAACTCAGCTCGAACGAGAGCGTGGATGAGCGGGATGGAACGTTTGAGGGAGTTTCGGCGAGCTCAGCCGACTCTGAAAGCCCGGAGGGCACGCCACCAAGAGCATTCTCTTCAAAAATTTACTCCAACTTCACGCTAGCATCCGAGGGCGTTCCTTTTCAAACGAGCGTTCCTTTTCAAGCGAGTGTTGCTGGCAAGCGAGTGTTGCTGGCAAGCGTCCTTCGCCAGTGAGGGGACCTTGGGCTGGCTGAAGCGCGACACCGGCTTGCTTTGCGTGCTGGCGGATACTCGAGTCCAGAGGTGTTCCCAGCACTGCCGTGGAGGGCTTTCTCGACAGGTCAAGGCTGCCGACTTTGCGTTGTTGACTTACCGAAGCAGGGATATTCGACTGCCCGCGAAATCACTTTGATCTCTGCTTTAGTTTCTCGGAGTTGGCAACCGCACGAGGAGATCCTCCCGATATCGTCCCTTGAAGAGCCGTAAGTTGAGAGCCCCTTGGGGGGCAACGCTGCTCATTGTCCCGTTGAGTTGCAATCCCTGAGGTTTGGTGTTCTGGAGCCGGACGAGATCCTGCCGGAGCTTTTCGAGTTCGTCGTTGACCAGCTCGAGTTCCTCGGTGACCACTTCGAAGGCCTCAGGCTGGTCGCTTTGGCGGCCGGGGAGGTCAATCAGTTTTGACAGGAAAATCCCTGGCGGGGCTGCCTCGGCAGGAGCATCTTGAGAAGGCTTTTCTTGGGACCGCAGAATTAAGTTGAGGTGCCCGGACTGGGCAGCCAGGGTGACGGTGTCCGCATCTTCTGGGCTCACCAGCAGAGTGACATGACGCAGACGCACGGGTTTCTTGATGCCCGAGCCATCCGCCGAGGCCGCTGCAGAGCTGCTGATGATGTCGCCAACTGTCAACACCTCGATATCCTGCAGCACCGTCTGCGTGAGCAGATCGCCTGAGCGGCGTCCGCCGATCCCTCCGCGTCCAAATCGATACGTGAACTGCACATCGACGTGGTCGCCAGGGCGGACCCATCCACCGATGGCGTTTTGGTCGACCACAGGAATCGCCAACGCTCGATAACCTGCCGGCAAGAACGCAGTCAGCCCCAAAGAGTCCGTCGGTTTGCCGTCCAAAACCGGGGTCCGGCCAACAGGGGAAACCGCGTGATGGTCCGGTCTCCGCGAACCAACTCGTCCATCTGATCCGCGGTGAAGGAATTCGCTGGTTGCAGGGCAATTGGGTACTCCTGGGTAGTCAACATTTCCGGAGTCACAATCGTATGCCCGGCGATCTCTTCTGCTGCAACGATCACCGCGACTGTTCGTTTGGTGTTGTCCTCTCTCGGCAAGATCAGCCCGTCCATCAGCAAGGCCGCCGCCAGGCCGCAGACAAGGGCCATCAGCACCACAGCAACTGCTCAAATACGCATCGCTGGTCTCCAGAGCTTCAAAACGGACTGAGCAACTCTCACACCATCCCAAGTCAAGCCTCGCCAAAACCACCGAATCCACGCTGACCGGCTGACCGGAGGGGATGGCCTTGAACCCTCTAGAACGTCGACTCGTTGCCGATTTGTTGAACCAGCTACGAAATTCTTGAGGAGATCTGGCAACTGCGACCCGTTGTGATGGAGAAACTTGTAGGCCAGGTGGGCTGCCCAATGGCTATTTTAGGGGGGCGTTCTTCTTGAGTGAAGAGAAGGGCAAGTTGCAAAAGAAGCGCCGAAGTATCACAATGACAAACTGGCCCGGGCTTGCCTGCAGTCGGAGAACTGAGTTCAACAATTGGCTGCTTGTCAGCTCCTTTCGAGCAATCTGGTCCTCATGGGTCCGGAAAGCAGAACTCGGGAAGGACAGTCCGGTCGGAGCGTCTGGGTTGGATGAAAGGTTGGCCAGGGATTGATGAGCTGAGCTCAACCCAGAAAATGCTCGACTTACAAAGTATTTTTCTACTTGGAATCATTTTCTGAAACTGAGCTTGGCTGAAACTCAGCTGAACTCAGCTGAACGAGTTGCCAGGCCCACGGTCCGGGAGGTTGAGGCTTTGGAGATGCGGCCAAATCTTCCCGTCGCAATCCCCGCTCGGCCGGGTTCGCAGGGCGAGCCTGACACTGGCAACGCCGGGAATCCGACCGATCGCCGGATAACCGAAGAAGCGTTCCAAGCAGAGATCCTCAAAGAACTGGAGAATGATCGCCCTCGCCTGGTCTATGCGGATTGGCTTGACACCCAACGAAACCAAGCAGATTCTGCTCGGGCGGAGCTGATTCGCATCCAATGCCAAGCGGCGCAGCTCGAGTCGCGATTGGAGGCGGGCTGTGGTTGGGACGACGGCTACCGGTTGGCCTTGGATCGGTTGAATCAACGAGCCCGTTGGCTGCAACTGCAGTGGCAGTGGCAATGGCTGCGGCCGCTGGGCCGACTCACTGAGGCGGTCAACTATGTTGGCTTCTACCGAGGGATGGTTGACTCGCTCGATTTGAGTCGTCAGCGGTTTGAGCCGGAGACCTTATCGGCCCTGGCTCGGCTGCCCGAACTTCGCCGACTGCAGATTGCTCGGACCAACGCGGACGACCGTGCCTGTGAGCATCTGGCGAAGCTGACCAATCTCCGCCGCCTTGATATCAGCCAGACCGAAATCGGAGATCCCGGCCTGCAGTTCCTCTCCAACTTACCCCAGCTTACCTGGATTCGCGGTCGCGGCCGGCTCAGCGACGCCGCCCTGAATCGCTGGAAATGCTTACGCAACAGCCGGTTCTTGGGCCTTCCCCCGTCTGAACGAACCCAAGAGGCCGTCTCCGCCTTGGAACGATCCGGCGGCGAGCTGTTTTACCCCATGCTCTGCCGACCAAGGTGCTCTCACCCCGGTCTCTGTCAGCTCCAGCCCAGCCACCAGCAACCCACAGGCGGCCAGGCCAGTCTAGTCCAGTCTGAACTGGCACAGTCTGAACTGGCACAGTCTGAACTGGCACAGTTGCACGCCACGCGGACTCATCCGGCCGGACAGAGCCGAGCAGAGGACATCCCGCAGCGGCGTGGGAGGGCCCTGGGTGAGGCCGCAGGGGGACCCCAGGCGGTGTTGTTGTGGGAATGTGAACTGACCGACCCAGATTTGGTGTACCTGAGTGCGTTACCCTCCATCGAGGAGTTGAGTTTAGCCTCCAACGAGATCACAGAAGCGGGCTTAGCGTATCTGACGCAACTTCAGCAACTCCGGTCGTTGGATCTGAGCGACACAGCGGTGAGCGACTTGAGTATCCTCAAGAACTTCCTCAATCTGCAGGAGCTGCGTGCTGAACACCTCCATCTCCATGAGACCGGCGCTGACTCCCTGCTGGAGATGACTCAACTGCGGCGGCTCTGGGTGCGGGGGACGATCGATGAGGCGTTCAGCCAACGGCTGCAAGAAAGCTTGCCTAAGGCAGTCATTATCCCCTCCTGCTCGAATCCCTAAACTGTTCGCCTGGCATCCAATTCCCAAAGACCTCTGTGAGCTGCTCCTCACAGGAACGACAAACCGACCACTCCCACTGGCCGAGATTGGACTGGCCGAGATTGGACTGGCCGGTCGTCGACTGCTCCTGTTGCGGTGCAACGACACGGTGGCCGCCAAGCGGCGTCAGCCAGGCGGCTTCCTCATCTGGCAACGCACACAAGTAACGACCATCGGCCGCGTTTAACAACACAACGGCCTGCTGCGGGTCGACTGCTCCATGGGGCAGGAGCTCCCACTGATGTGTTTGGGCCAGTTGCTCGGCTGAGGTGAGGTCCTCATACGGCCACAGACCCACGTTCTGGGGAGGGTGACCCTTCTGGATCGCCCCAACCAACGAGTAGAGGTGGATGACAAAACTGGGAAGGTCGATCGGCAGTGTGCTCAGCTCGGTCGCCTCAGGGTGCCGGTGGGGCAGCGACACAGCCAGATCGTTCTCGAGAAATCGAAAGAACAGCCGGCTTGTCTCATCAGGAGGCTGCCCAGTTGTCGGCCAGAACTCCAACTGCCAGTCACTCTCGGCACAGTCCTGCAGAAGTTGCTTCAGCCATCCTCGGCCAGCCTGGGCGGCGAATCCGAGAAAGTAAGCTGGGCCGACTTGCAAGCAGTCACGCTCCAGGTCGGTCAGCTGGCTCTGCAGTTCCGCTGGCAGTTCGCGGATCTTGGTGTGGCCAGCAAAGATGACGCTTCCCTGGTCATTCATGGAGGGTTTCCTCCCATCGCCGACGGAGGAGGCCATACACCTGGACATCCATCAGGCGACCGTTCTTGAAAATATGCTCTTGCAGAAGGCCTTCCCGCCGGAACCCACACTTCTGGAGGACTCGGCAACTGGCCTGGTTGCCGACAAAGACCTCCGCAACCAGCCGTTTCAGACCCCAGTCCAAAAAAGCATGGCGGCAGAGCTCCGCGACCACAGCGGTCATGATGCCGCGACCCCAGTAAGGCCGTCCCAACCAATAGCCGATCTCCCCGCGATGAGCACGGTGCTGAGGAGCATCGTCGGCAACTTCGTCAACCCCACAGCAGCCGATCAGGCCCTCGCTTTGGTGCCGGATGGCAAAATGGACCGGATCATGGTGATGGTTCTGCTTCGCCCGCTTGACGAAGTTTAAGAACTCCTCGGCGTGCTGAAGGTCATAGGGGAGGGGAATCCGCAAGGTGTGGTTGTGGATTTGCTGATCATTGAGATACCTCACCAACGTCTCAGCGTCGTCAGGACGCAATTCGGTGAGCATGACTTGATTGTTGACAGGCAAGCGCAAAGTCACGGTGTCGAGCCACCACAGCAACAGGAACTGTTTTGACAGAGGTTTTGCCGCAGCTTTCGTCTCAAAGAACCCAACTGCTTCTTCCCATCGGTTTCCAAAACCATCTTTTGGCTACTGCACCACCACTGGACACCACTGCACCCCCGGTCTGTCTACTGGCAGTCTGCAAGTTGGCAGTCTGCAAGTGAGACTTCGGGTGGTTCTTGCATGGCGGGTTTCTAGCTGCCTCACAAATGCTCGGGACAGCTTTCAGCAGCAAGCTCATCCGAATGCCGATGATGGTGATCCCCACCAGCAGTTCGAGACGGGTCAAGCCGGGGCTTTCCAAACAGGCGTTTTGTGGTCGGCAGTTCAACGACTTGATGGAGAACGCGCTCCGAGAAGAAAATGTCTCAGTGAGCGGTTACCAGCACGGACGGCTTGGCGGCTTCGACAGTGATGACCACACTCTTAAAGGCCGGGGTCTTGGAATCCGGATCGGTGGCTCGGCTGACCAACGCATTGGCTTCCGGATAATACATCAGCGCATTGCCTGGACGAATATCATCATAAGCCGTGACGATGATGTTCTCCAGTTGCCCTGTCGAGCTGGTGATTGTCACACGCTGGCCGGGTTCCAGTTTCCGTTTTTTGATATCCTCCGGATGCAACAGGATCACATCTCGGCGATCGATGCCACGATAGAGGTCATAGTCTTCATAGACAACTGTGTTGAATTGACCTTCGCTGCGGACTGTCATCATGCGAAGTTGGTCCTGGCCCCCTGGCAGCTCAGGGGGCTGCGGTGAAAACAGCCGGGCTTTTCCATCGGCTGTGGGAAACTGGGAAGAATGAAGCGTCCGGCCCCCAATTTGAAACTCTTGGTGGGTTTTGTCGATTTGGCCGATCTTCTCGAAACCGGGAACAATCGCGGCAATCGCCTCTCGGATTTGTCCATGATTCTCCAGACCAGCCCAATCCACAGGCCCCTGGTCTCCCAAAACTCCTCGGGCGATCGCGGAAATCAACTGAACCTCGCTGCGGAGGCCCGCATGCCGAGCGATGCCCCCATCGCTGAGGCGAACATAGTTGAACATCGACTCTTGCGTGGTCGACTGAACTTCCTCATCCCGAGCAAGCACCGGCAAAAGAATCGTCTCATCCGCTAAGCCCCAGGCATGACCGGTGTTCAAGGTGGTATTGAGATAGACCACTTGGTCCAGATTCTGCAGCGACTCCGCCGCGAACTGGGAGTCGGGATTGGAGCCGTAGAGATTGCCCCCCAGACAAAAGGCCGCTTTGAGCAGCCCGTTGGCAGCCCCTTCCATGCAGGCCATCGTGTCCAGGCCGGGCGTCGTGGGCAGCTTGAGTTGGAAATGGTGCTCCAGCCGGTCGAAGATCGCCTCTTTCAGTTTGGGGGTCACCCCCACCGACCCAATGCCCTGAATATTGGAGTGACCGCGGATGGGCATCAGTCCCGCATGGGGCCGTCCCACCATCGCTCGCATCAGAGCCAACGCGGTGATCATCCGCACGTTCTCCACACCATGGATGTGGTGTGTGATGCCCATGGTCCAACTGAAGACCACGTTCTGGGCGCGGATGTAACGATCGGCAATCTCCTCGACCTGCTCTTGGCTGACGCCGCTCTTTCGTTCTAACTCGTCATAACCGAGCGAGCGGAGGTGCTCCTTCAGTTCTGGCCAACCCTGACAATGCTCGGTGAGGAAATGCTCATCAGCAGCACCGAGTTCCTCGACTCGCTTTGCCACCGCCAGCAACAACGCAAGGTCGCCACCGATGTGCGGTTGGACATAGAGACTGGCAATGGGAGTGCCGAAAAACAGACTTCGCAGATCGCTGGGCACGCTGAAATTGACCATCCCGGTCTCGATGACGGGATTGACCACGATCACCTCACCTTTTCTGCGGCGGACGTTCATCAGAGTCCGCATCAGACGAGGGTGATTGCTGGCTGGATTGCCGCCGATGACGAAAACCAGATCAGCATGCTCCACATCGTCCAAGGTAAGCGTCGCCGTCCCCGTGCCCAACGTGCTGGTCAGGCCCACACCACTCGCTTGATGGCAGTAATAGCTACAATTATTGACGTTGTTTGTCCCATAGACGCGTGCAAACAACTGCAGCAGAAAACCAGCCTCGTTGGAGCTGCGGCCGCTGAAGTAGAAAAAGGCCTCATCAGGGGTGATCGCCTTAAGCTTGGCGACAATTCGCCCTAGGGCCTCCTCATAAGAGATCGGCCGATAATGAGTCTGGCCCTGCTCCCAGAGCAGCGGTTGCGTCAGCCGGCCAACGTTCTCCAATTGCCGTGGGGTAAAATGCCGTAACTGCTCTACGGAGTAATTGGCAAAGAAGTCCGGTTTGATGGCTCCTTGCAGGTCAGCCGCCATTGCCTGCAAGCTTTTCTTGCAGACTTCGGGGAAGTGGCCTGCCTCATTGACCATGCCACCTTTCTGTCCGCCCATGCCCAAAGCACAGGTCTTGCAGGTGTTCTTGCTGCGTAGCCCCTTCCACATCTTCCAGGGACCGGCTTCCCACATTTTGGAAAGGCTGTACCAAATGGCCGGCCACCCACCGCCTGAGCGTAGCTTCCGCATCGTTCGACTTCCGCTGCTTGCCAAAAAGTGATCGTGGAGTCTCAACCTCACAGCTTAGGCCAGGCGGTCGCTCGACTCCAGAGCATGCCAAATCCTGCCACCGTGTGAGCATGGGAAAAGCGGGCAAATTGTGGTCGAGCCGGGATCGGTCATCGGCGAACTGCCCGCGTCAGTGGATTGCTGCCTCGGGTGATTGCTGCCTCGGGTGATTGCTGCCTCCGGTGATTGCTGCCTCGGGTGATTGCTGCCTCCGGTGACCCTTCAGCTGGAGGTATCCAGGCAAAACCCTCACAAGCCCAGAGTCATGGGCCCAGATTGGGTGGGTCATCGATCGTCGGGGCAGTTCCCAGGTGGTCTGGACTCTGGAAGATCGCTTTTAGAAGATCGATTTTGGGAGCTCGACTTTGGGGGGGCGATTTCGGGGGGCCTTTAGCGGGAGAGTTGCTCAAGACGCTGTTGGAACTGCTGACGCAGCTCCGTTGGGGCCTTTTTGAGTCCAAGCCGGTAGTACACCCGGGCAACTTGCGGCTTCCCCTCTTGTTCGGCTCGCTGCCCTTGCTGCCAGTACTGCAGGGCTGCCTGATGGGCCTTGGCCTCCTCCTCGGCCTGCTGGCGGTGCAACTGCTCAAGGCTGTCGGCTCCTTGATCTGCGGAGCTCCGTTGGCCTGTGTTGCCGCCGGAGCGGAGGATCAGTGGGGCGTGCTCGGTCTTCTTAGCAGCGGGATTCTTGATCACCAAGGCATCCTCCGCTGCTGGCTTGACAAGGGGTTTGGCAGGGGCCTGGGCGAGCTGTCCGCCAGGGGCTTGCCTGCCCTGATGCGAAGGCGTCTGAGGGCCTGCCTGCAATTGCCCGTCTGGACCAATGCTGAGCTCTCCGCGGAGCATCCGCCCACGGACTGTGTTGGCTGGTCCAAAGTCGTGGTAATGCCGAGGGTCCCCGACAATCGGGATGGTGCTGATGACAAAGGGAGACTGAATGGTGTCGGCAACAAACCCGGACTGGCCGTTGATCACCGTCAGAGAGCCACCTTGAGAGACCAAAGCTCGGGTCGAGCCCTGAGAGGCCTCGAACGTCAAGAAGCCATCCACCCGACCTCGCCGAGTTGAGAAGCCGCCGTTGAGACCGGCCCCCGGGCGGAAATTGCCAAACTGCGGCACCGCATTGGCTCCTCCGTTGAACCGAAACTGGCCGCCCCCAAAAGACCCCTTGGGCCCGATGTTCAATCCCCAACTGGTGCCGAAGTTTTCAAAGAAGCTGCTGCTGCCGTTGTTGAATCGATTGCCCAAGTTAACCTGCTGTGCCAAAACAGGATCCACCAGGCCAACCGCGAGCACCCCCAAAAGTAACCCTGCTGTCCTCATGGCATTCACCTCTGACTTCGTTCAAACGTGCCCGCGTGCAACCGAAAAGCGTGCAACCGAAAAGCGTGCAACCGAAAAGCGTGCAACCGGAAAGCGTGCAACCGAAAAGCGTTACTCGCAACGGAACTCGCCCGGGAGAAAGATTGCTGGAAATCTCCTCTGAGTGTTCCCAACGGACGTGGCGATGTTAGTTGGTGATCGTTGTTCAGACGGCGACCTGAGGCAATCACTCTCTGAGTGTAAGAGACTTTTCAGCCAGCTGGCAAATGGAGTCCGTCAGGGAAATCCGTTTTTGAGAATGGGTCAACCTCACTCCCCAGGAGCACATTTCTGGAACATGGGCCCCGTGAGCTCCTCCCGACCCTATGGCTCGAGCAAGGGGATGGGATCTTGCGGAAGATTCCATAGTCGCTTGGGATCGGTCTGCTGAACAGGAGAGACAGGGTTGGGAATGGCAGATGGCAAACGCCCGATCGTGTTGCTTGGGCCTGGCGGGACCTGGACATCCGTGGCCGGTTGGTTGGGCGGTTGACCCGATAACGGAGCTTGAGCAGCGGAGTTGGGACTTGTTGTGGCCTTGACCTGGGGATTGGGTGGTGGGCTCGATGGGGTGGGCCGTAACGGCGTGAGGGATCCATACAGGGGATGGATTGGAGGACGTCCAACTGGGGAAGGGTCGAGGGAGGCATGGGGAACTGTCGTTGGAGGAAGACTCTGCTGAGTTCCCGAAGGCGAGCCTGTTGGGCTGGCCGAGACGAAATCCGATCGGTTGAGCAGCGTGGCACGGTTGAGGCTGGCCACAATGCCCGGGCCGAAGCGGTTCCAGTTTGTTTGCGTGGACAACTGGTGGGGAACGCCGAGCGTCAGTGTGGGGACGTTGAGGTCTTCACCGAGCCAGCCGGCCAGGGATCCCGAGACACGCCCGGGGTTATGCTTGGCCACCGGCAAGCCGGAGCGGTGCAGGACGCTGGCGGCCCAGGTGGTCGCCGGACCGCTGCTGGCCAAC
This sequence comes from uncultured Pirellulales bacterium, assembly GCA_964648025.1. GTDB lineage: Bacteria > Planctomycetota > Planctomycetia > Pirellulales > Pb10988 > CAZYKP01. The sequence goes on from CAZYKP010000055.1 coordinate 51,499, forward strand.
AGTCCTTTGTCGGCATCATCTGTGAAGATCAGCACCCGATCCGGTTTTAGGGCCTTGACCAACTTCACCAACGCTCGTGTCTCCGGCTCGCTGGCAGCTGTCTGCCCGGAGATCCAGAAGGTGCCCTGCGGAACACGCCGCCAGTTGAGAGCAGGAAAGTTGCGATTGAGATCCACACGCCGAGCGTTGGTTCTCTCGCCCAGCGATCGGCCATCAGGATTGGGGTCCCGCACAAGGGTGAGATGACCGTCGCCAAGGCGTTCTGGCTGACGACGCAACAGGGCAGCGAGTTTGTCGACAAACCCGAGGGCGGCATGCTCGTTGCCGGCCAGGGGACCGATGACCAAGATGACCTCAGCGGCTTGATTGGGCTCTGGACCGAACTCGGCGACCTCCAAAGGCCGCCTCAGAAACGATCGTCCAAGTTCTTGCCAGCCAACGGACTCGAGTGGTCCGCGTCGCCGGGAAACCTCTGCCGCCGGTGCCCGGACCTGTCCCCAGGCAGCCGGCAGACTCCCCCAGAAGAGAACAACAAAGGGAGAAAGCACCAGCAGCCGACCAAGCCCAGGCCGTGCTGTTGGTGGCTGGCGTAGGATGGGATGAGCTGGCTTGGGCTGACAGAGGGAACGCACGGGGTGCATCCTCCCACTCTTCTGAAGACCTAGTGGTCGGTTTCCTTCTGATGGGGCAGTGGGGTGCTCGTTCTCACCTGGGGATTCACTCTGGGGATTCACTCTGGGGATTCACTCGGGGGATTCACGTCGTACCGACTGCCACAATCCAAGGAACCAAAGACACCCGGAAGCAACCCGATCGAGGGCGACCAGGATGTCGAGTTCCCCCCCCAGCGTTCCGGTTCCCCCAGCGTTCCGGTTCCCCCAGCGTTCCGGTTCCCCCGGTGAGAGCCTTCTTCGGGTCTCCGCAGGAATCGAAGAAGATTGCCTCAGCGAGAAGGGGCCTGGACAAACCTCAAACGACTCAGAGAAGTCGTGAGGATGGGGAGCCCACCAAAGCCTACCTCTTGGCAGGACGATGTCAAATCAGATGTAGCAACCAGAGCGGTTTTGGGCTGGCCGGTTCGCGGGCTGGCTGGCTTGCAGTGGCAGTTCGGCTGCGGTGTTGACTGAGCCCAACAGCACGAAGCAGGAGTGAGCCGGTGGTGTTTGCACAGACCTTCTCGGGAGGAATCTCGGAAAGCTCGATCTCCTAGAACTCGATCTCCTAGAACTCGATCTCCTAGAACTCGATCTCCTAGAACTCGATCTCC
>CAZYKP010000055.1:52865-55406 GCA_964648025.1 uncultured Pirellulales bacterium
TGGGTGTCGCGGCCGATCAGCGTCGCTGGGAAGATCGCACGGGCGGTTTCCAGGCCAAGGGGGTCTTCCTCTTCCCACAGGGGGTTGATGTGAACCAAAACGAGTTGTCCCACCTGAGCGGCCGCTGCGACCTGCGCAACTGGTGTGAGCCAACTATGGCCGGTTCGCCGGCCCCACTCGGCCAAATCGTCACGGAAGTAACACTCGTGGATCAAGACGTCGACGCTTTGGATGGCCTGCACGTAGTCAGCCTGCGGGTCGGCGATGGTGTCGGTGATGTAGGCGAGTGAGTGACCGGGCCAGTCGACACGATAGCCGACTGAGCCCCCAGGGTGTGTCAGCGGAAAATGCCGTAACCGACCTCCCCCAGCAACCGAGAGCTCGCACTCGAACAGGCGGTGATGCGTCGGCCCTGCTGAGGACGAGCCCTCTCCCAAGAGAGGCCGAAACTCGTAAGGGAGTTTGACGGGAAACAGTTCGGCAGACAGCAGGTGTTCATCGATCGCCCGAAGATCACGCTGACGAGCATGGATGGTGACCCGCTGCATCGAGCGATTCCACAGAAGTCCCAGCAAAAAGGTCAGGCCGACGACGTGATCCAGATGAGCATGGGAGAGAAAGACATCCAACTGATCAGTTTGCAACACCTCCGGGAGCCGGAAGATCCCCGTGCCTGCGTCAAAAACCAGGCCGACCTCCGGCACTGCAAAACAGGCTGTGTGGCGTCTGTTGTTCGGATGGTAACCTGTGGTCCCCAACAAGACCAGTTTCATCGCCTGACTCCAGAGATCCCCCTCAAGAAAATTGCACTAGCAACAATCAGCTTCGCGAAACTCACTGGCCCTCACGTTTCAAGGCAGACTCCCCTGAGTGAATCCCCAGATGAGAACCAGCACCCCACCGCCCAATCAGCACGAAACGGACCACTCGGCGAAATCGACCGAGCGGGCCCCAAGATGACCTCAAACGCTAACCGGGCGTTTTGCCTTGGTGTTTGGGCTTACAATCTTTGGGAAGTTTTTTCTCGCGGTGTGTGGTCGACGCAATTTTCGATGTGGATGGGAGAAACTACACCTCTCAACGTGCGACCCTCGCCGGCCTCATCCGCCGCACGTTCAACGATCAAGACGTTGTGGCCGAGCTGGATGCCGTGGCCGAGACCAACGAGGCCGTTCTGTTCAACCGCTTCCTTGACGAGATGGAGGGGCTCAGCGAGTCCGTCAACCAAAGCACCACCTCCATCGGCCCGGTCTCGGCTGACGGTGGCAACTCCGGCAACGCCACCATCCTCACCACCGACTTGCTCGACGGAGTCACCAGTCCCGGCACGATGAGCAACGTCCAATACCCGACCATGCTCAACTACCGGGAGAAGTCCTCCGAGTTGTTCGTCGCCGAGGTCCACCGTGTGGAGTGCTCAACAGACGCCTTCGGCAATGCCTCCGACGCGACCTACACCTGGACGGGTGACCGATCGTGATGCAGAAGCCGAAGGCTCACTTCAGATAACGGTCTACGAATGTGCTAGGCCCAAGTCTCGGTTCTCGTCGGTTGCTGCAAATCCCTCTAGGTTCTAGGCTTGACCCGAGTATGTCGAGGGCATTCTGCAGCACTGCGAATCAGAACTTGATTATGGCTGCCACCACTCGGAGAACACGCGGTCCACTGCTGCCGGGTACATGCCTTCCTCAGAAGACTCAAGTGGGATCGATTGACCTAGGGTCACAGCCCTCTGCAGAGCTGCGTTGAGACCGTAGTCCTCGCGACGATCCTTGTCGCCCGTCTTCTCGTCTTGATCTTTGTCCTTGTCGTCGACTCCCTTGCCACCCTTGGGTCGCTGATTGCCTTCATCGGTCGTTCGATCCTCATCGGAGTCGTGTCCCTTATCTCGGCGGTCCTGAATGAATTCCTTCAAGAACTCGAAAATCCACGTCCCGGGACGGGGAGACCAGCCGGCATCGGAGTCAGATCCTTCGACGATCCAGAGTGACTTTCCGAGACGTTGCCAGAGGGGATCCTCTTGGTAGGGAGAACTCGGTGGATCGGTTTTCTCACCAGAACCGCCGAAGGCGACCAGGAAGACGAGTTTCTTGGGAGGTGCAACAATCCCGACGAAAAGGACAAACTGGAGTTCCCCAGAGACAATAGGCGCTCACCTAAGAGCGTCAACTGCTCGTGGAGGAACTGAAGCCATGGCGAATCGAAGACGTCGGCATAGTGCGGAGTTCAAACAGGAGGCAGTGCGGTTGGTGACCGAGCAGGGCTACTCCGTTGTTGAAGCGGCCCGGAGTCTCGGCATCAACGAAAACCTGCTTCGAACCTGGAAACGAAAGCTCTCCGAAGACAGCGACAACGGCCAGGCAACCGAGGACGAGAGGCAAGAATTGTAACGGCTCCGCAAGGAGGTCGCCAGGCTCCGCATGGAGCGAGAAATTTTAAAAAAGTTGCGCCAGGAAGCCTGGGAAAGGGGGATGCGGCATGACCTCATGAGCTGAAACCTTTCACTGGAACCCAGTGAGACAATCTCACCCGGTAGTGCCT
>CAZYKP010000056.1:0-55401 GCA_964648025.1 uncultured Pirellulales bacterium
AAGACGGCTTCTGTATGCCCCCCGAGGGTGTGCAAGAGCCTTCCGTCTTCAGCGTCCCAGATCCGAGCTGTTCCGTCATCGGAGGCTGTCACCACTCGTCCCCCATCACTGCTAAACTCCGCTGAAAAGACGGCTTCTGTATGCCCCCCGAGGGTGTGCAAGAGCCTTCCGTCTTCAGCGTCCCAGATCCGAGCTGTTCCGTCATCGGAGGCTGTCACCACTCGTCCCCCATCACTGCTAAACTCCGCTGAAGCAACTGGACCATCGTGAACTAAGGGCTCGCCAAGCTGCGGCTGCCGGGCTCCAATCCAACGAACACAGCTTTCGAGCTTTGTCGGGAGTCCTCCTTTTTCAGCCGCCAGCGCCGCATCATATCTTTTCCAGAGCGCCGCTGGCGGATGAATCAATTTCCAGTCCCGTTCAGCACTTGCAGCCAGCACCTCCACCATTTGCCCAAGAGTTGTTTGTGTTTGCTCCTTGGCCCTTTCTGCTTGTTTGGTGGCTGCGTTTGCTCGATTCGCTTCGGTTTCTGCTTCCTGTTGGGCTTGTTGAGCACTCTCTTTCGCCACAGTCGCTTGCGAGTACAACATCGCAAAGTGAAACACGAGGGTGGCGCAGACCATGATGGCTGCCACCGCCCAAGCTAACCCGGCCATCATCTTCTGCCACCTGCGTCGCTCCCGCTCTTCAAGCTCGGCTCGTTCGCGAGCAACCGCCTCGGCTTTCTCTCGCGCAATCCGCCGGGCTGCTGCAACTTTGGCCAGCGTGTCGTGTCCCAGGCTGATCAGTGTCGAAGCCTCATTGCCTGCAGGACTCGGCAAAGCCGTCACGCGGATCAACCGACGACGCAGAGCATCGTTGAGGAAAGACTCAAAGCCGCATCTCGCGCCGCTTTCAGCCCCCCACCAGTTCGCCACATCTTCTCGGTTCAATTGTGCTGTGACATAGCTTCCATCAGGCTGCGGCAGGGAAAGGCGATCGAGTAATGCCCAGGCCGCCTTCCGATCAGCGGTTTCACTGACAATCGTATTGATCTGCCGATCGGCGTGGCGGTCCAACGCCCCCTCAACAAGATTGTGTTCTTGGTCTCCCTTCAAACTGCCCAGAACATCTTGGCTGATGGCATCGCCCTGCCGCGACTGCCAAAGCTCCGCTCCAATGACTTGAGCTAACAATGCTGTGCTGTCGCGGTTTCCAGCTTGGGCGATCTCATCGGCAGCCTGCTCCGCCACCCCAGGGGAGTAAGTGAACCCATACTTCCTCCGCGGTGATCGGTCTCCAATAAGCACATCATCCGATGTTGGGAGGGTGAGGACCTGTAGGATCCCGTCCCGATCAAGATCGGTCAGAAGATAATCCCGCAATCCACTTGTTCCGCCAGGCCCGCGAAGGCCGTCGATCAATCGGCCGAGATACTCTGTGCGAAGTGAGACAACGATCTTGGCCGAATGCAGCGATCGTTGGGCGACAGCAACCGCCCGCAGAAAGCTTTCGCGATTTCTCTTCGCGGAATCATCTTTGGACAGCGTGAAGATTTCTTCAGCCTGATCCACGAACAGAACCGGAGTGAACGGCAGGACTTCGCCGATCGCATCCAACGCAGCCGCGAGACGACGAGGGTTCTCGGCAAGCAACGCCCGAAGCTCGTGCACATCAATGGGCGATCTCGGGTCCTTCGCCCCGACTGCGCACAGCAGCCGAGACGCCAGTTCCACCTCAACGTCTTTGCCGGTTGGGGTGCGGTACCGGAACGCCTCGTCGCAAAAGGCTTTCAGTCGCTGGGCGATCTGGGCGAATGGGTCGGCCGTCGCCCTCACAAACAAGCTGCTTTGAGCCTGGAAATCGGCATCCCGGTCGTCCAGGCAAAGGAGCCCCAGATTCTCTTCTTCCAGCCACGGCACCACGCCCGCCAACAAAAACGAGGACTTTCCGACACCGGATGCCCCGTGCAGGACCAGCACGCGACAACCCGGATCTGTGAGAACCTCAACCAAGTGATCGACATCGGCATCCCGACCCGCGAACAACGCACGGTGTTCGGCCTCAAACGGGGCCAGAGGCCGGTAAGGTTCTTCTGGGAGGGTCAATCTCAGTCGAGTCGTCGGCGGGGCTGTTGTCCCTGCCGAGAGCGTCACGGCCTGGAAGCCAGTTGCCTGCACCAGCGGACGACTAAGGTCGGCCGCAACGGCCACGCCCGTCGGAACGTCGATCCGGAACGTCGGTGGACAATAGGTGCCGTACAGAAGGCTCTGCGGCAGGCTGTCCGGGCGCGAGCGCAGTTCTCGGCTGTAGGAGCCAATCAATTCACCAGACAGCAAACCCTCCAGAAGTCGCTCGCCGTAGGGTACGGCAAACGTGTCCAGCACTTCCGCTTCGGTGGCCAAGATGCCGGAATAGTTGTACTTCTGAAAGACTTCCAGGTACGACCGAAACTGGCTCTCTTGCCCTGTCCCGCAGGCATTGAGAACCGCCAATCCACGGAAGTGACGCCGCTGTTCCGAAGTCATCTCAGCGGCATTCAGCCAATTGTCCAGCTTCTTGAGCGAAACCGGCTCGCCGGCCAAGTACAAAGCGTCTGGTTTGGAATGGCTCAGCCAGTAGATGATGGGAGGCAATCCGTCGGCGAGCCGGTCTTCCAACTTGTCAACAGAGTCGACGCACTCGACCCGTTTGCCATAACAATCAAATCGCGCGGAGTAGTCCCACTGCATCTTGCCCGCCACTTCCGGACAGACAACAACCAACACTTCACTGTCGGCCGGCAGGGGACGGCGGCGAAGCGGACTCGCCCGTTTGCCGCCCGTCAGGACGTAGCGAAGTCCCCAAAAGCCTCGAAAGTCTTCGGCATCCGTTTCGGCAGGATCGGTAAAGGCGGCGTCCCGCGGGCCGTCGTACAAGATATTCCACGGCACAAAGAACGGACGAGGCGCCTCAGAAAACGAAATCTCCAAAATCGGTGGCGGCTCAAGATCAAGATTCGCCAACCACTCACGAACCTCATCGGCTCGGCCTTCGGGGTAAGAGCCTTGCGCAAACAACCGGCGGTGAAGCAGACGACCCGTTTTGGCGATCTTCTGCACATGGTTAGCAACCTGGCTTGGGTCCGGATTGTCCATGTGGAGGAGGCTGAGCTTTCGGAGCTGCTCCCTTGCTGTCCGAGCCAGCTCCCGAAACGCGGCAGTATCGTCGGGCTTCAGCCTGTAAGGCTCAAACGCTGCCCCGCTCTCCCGCCAGACGACCTCAAGCTCCTCGCCTTCCTCGGATTTGTGGACCGCAATCTCGCAGACGATGTTTGGCAGTTGGTCCATGACATCACCCCCAACGCAAGGTGTCGCAATCGCAGCGCAAGCGACACCGCCATCGACTTGCTCTGGCGAGTTCTAACCTGATTTTACCACGACGAACCTAAGCAATCCACTGGGTGTCTTTGCAGGGATCAACCCAAGATCATCAGCCGAGTTCAGGCCGAGCGCTTCACCCTCATGCGGATCGTTTCGTTTCCAACGGATCCGTCGAGTTGTGAAAGAGTTCGTCGTCATTCCAGCTACCTTGATTGAAAATGGACCGGATGGAGCCTGCGAACTGCCGCATGCAGGGCGTCGATATGACTCAGCCGCTGATGATTGAATGCCCCGTCGCCGTGCCCGACGAAACGTCGGCAAACAACACCGTAACTGCGATGACCAAGGCGGCTTACAACCCCCACCAAAACGGCGGCTCGGCGGGCGTCACTGACGCCTCGGAGGCTCCCAAATGTCCCCAAACGGCCACTAATGTCCACAAGGTGGAATCTGTGAAAACGCTACGCAGGTAGGGGTGTTGGCGTTTCTGAAGGGGTTTGCGGGATTGTGCGAGAAGCGATTATGAGTCCCCTGCTCTAACCGACTGAGCTACGGGCCCGTTTGCCTGGGCTTTGCTTGCTCTGGCTCGACCCTGTCCACAACCAACCACGCCAGGGAGAGATCGATTCCCAAGCCTTCGTTTTCCTGACAACCGTCTTGGGTGGTATCACCTGAGGGCTTGTCAACCGTTCGGAGAGGGAGAGCAAGAGAGAACCAAGTCTACTTCAACCGCGTCAACGCGCAAACGGTCCGAGAAGGCCTCCCAGGAAAATCCCGGGCCCGCCTGGGTCTGCGGGGAGTGGTCAGCAGGTGCGGGGAAGATTCATCACTTCGGATTTCGGATCAATTGGCAAGCCGCGCTGGATCAACTCGGGCGAAAGACCATCGCAACAGCCCTTCACTCGACTGACCTCATCGGGATCGACCCAGAACTGCCCGGCCGCTCCCGCCTGCCGCTCTCAACACGTGAAGTCGCTATGACTCAAGTCGTTCTTTTGCTGAGCAAGCTTCCCGCCAACGCCCTCACTCTGCCAAACCACTCGTCGGCAGATCGCACAGACCGTGATGGCGAAATCGCCACCAAAGACGCGATCAAGTGAGCATTCGTGACAGTTTGCAGCCGATCGTCTTGAGACTTGGCACACTCACCACCCCTTCGCTAACGAGCTGCCAGGAGACTTCAGTGGTGTCCATGCGATGGCGACTCTGCCGGCAACGACGTCACCCTCGAGAATCCGGCCTGCTGAACCTCAGCTGGTCGCTCTTGCACCTCCGGCTGGCGGTAGTTGGCGGCTTGGACTTGCCCAAGGAGATGGCCGGTAACGATGGCCGGCAAGACCAGCGGTGCCCCGGTGACCGCTGCTAACGGGTCACTCGTCCGCACAGCATACATCGGGTAGACACTGCGGTAACTCTGCTGAATTTCGTCAGGTGTGCCATTCTGGGCAAGATAGCTCACCGCGTCGTTGGCTGCCTGAGTGTGGTGCACGAGGTTCACCCCAGGCACCAGCGACGCCACCGCATACGCCCCTTTGTACTGCGTCTGCGCGTAGTCCTTTGCGTGACCGCCCTGGTAAAGGGCAATCGCCGGGACGTCCGAATACAGGTTGATCGTGTTCGTATAGGGATTGTAATGGTCCACGCCAAAAATACGCCCTGGCAAAAGCGTGTACCCTACCAACGAAAGCGTCCCCACTGTGTACCGTGCGGGCCAGCCGACGGACTTGTTCTGAACAAGCCGCCTCCATTCGCCGCCTGGATCATACTGGTTGATTCGCACCTTGACACGATCCAGATCATTGCTCGCGAGGTACTCGCCGATGGCCTGCTCAGTCTCCGCCGAAACCTGATGATTGTTGACCCGATGGTCCAGCATCACGATCTTGGACGGAACCCCAACGATCCATCCGACGGTGTCCACAGCCGGCAACGGACGCCCCCGTTCAATCTGCGGCTCGCCCGGCTGAAGTGGTGCGTCGTTTTGAGTGTGGAAGTCGCCGCCATAGTGATAGGGGGTTGTCGCACAACCCAGACAGCTAGCTAAGGTGAGGACGCAGGCGATGTTGCTGGCTGCTTGCGGCCTCCCAAATCCTGCAAATCCTTTCGTGGATCGCATCCGTGCCACTCCCAGTCGGGGTCGGTCTCTCGCCGGAGCCCGGCGGTTCGGTCACATCTGCCTCAGGGCTCACCCAGTATCGGTCGCCAAAGGCTCAGTCCTTCACTCACAGCATCCGCAAGCGAACTTCCCAGGCGACGGAAAAGCTGGACCACAGCCAGCTGGCAGATTCAGCTCGCGTTGCTTGCCTCAAATAGACTAAGGAGGCTAAGGAGGCTAAGGCGGCTAAGGAGGCTGGCGACCAAGGGCTCGTGTGCGAGGCTCAGGCCTCTGGGCTCACTGTCCTGTTTGGTTGTCAGCTCTGCGAGCACCGGAGCAACGAAAGCCCAGGCGGAGCTCCCGTTAGGATGTGCCCGACGGCAGGGCGTTTTGCAAAGCGGGAGGCCGGTCGGAGGACCTCCGCGGAGTCATCTCAACGCCCAGCGTGGCCCACCCGGCTTGCCGAGGCACCTGTCGCATCAGGAGGGGCAATCGCCGATCGGCGACAGGTCTCCTTTGGGAACCAAATCTGTTCATTCCCCAGTACCTGCTGATACGGCGAGGAAGTGCCTTTGGATGCCTCGAGGATTCCTGAGGAGTTTTTCAACGGACCAAGTCCGAACTGTCAAGGCAAGTATTGATGAAATGGGGGAACTGTTTTCCCAATATGTATTTCGTGGTGGTGATCCTGTTCAGCGAAAACCCGAACAACGGTCTCCTGCGTTGAGTGCCTGAGTAACGCCAACCAACGAAGGCACCCAGCGACAAGGACGGTAATCGCAAGCCTGAGCTTCTTGAGGGACTTGCCCGCACGTTGAAGAACCCTGAGATGTCGACGCCAAATCTGAGTCGACTGCCGCTTAGATGAAATGCCAGTGGCCTCTGCTGGCATTTCTCTTGAAATGCGTGATGGCTGCACGATTGGCTGAATGGTCAATGAAGACAGTTTCCGCCGCCTAAGAGCAGCAGGCGATTTGCGGAACCGGTTTTTTGCCGACACAAACCTTAGGGGATTCGCCATCGTGAAGATGCTATGGAGTTAGTGAATTTTTGGAGAAATTGCTTGCGGTCTGGAGCCCCTAGAGATAGTCTATCGCAAGGTTCAGGAAGAACTCGTCCCCAATCTGGACGGACTCCCGACGACATTCACCCCCCCTTTTGTCACCAACGCTTCCAAGAATTTCTCATGAAATCCAAGAGTATTCCCCACATGTCTTTCATCAAGACTGCGATCGCCGCATGGATCGCTGGGCTCGGCGTGATGATGGCCGCTCCCTCGACTGCCGTAGCGGAGCTTCTGGCCTACGAAGGTTTTGACTTCACCGGTGTTGCCGATGGGGCCTTGATCATCGAAAGCAATCCCAACCTCAAAGGCGTGACAAGTGTTGGGTTTGATGATGAACCCTGGGACAGTTACCGCGATGTCACATTCCGTTTCCGCACATCGGGCCTGGATTGGAACTTCAGCGGGCTGGCCAATCCCATCGGCGGTCTGTTTGAGAACCAAAGCGAAGACGAGCAGGAGGCCCAGGGTTTTACGGACCGAAGGGAGAAAAGCTCCAACGTCCGCACCGCTCGTGGGCTCGATGTCACCGCCGCCCCTAACTCGACGGTCTGGGGCAGCTATCTCCTGCAAGCCAGCGACGTGATCAACGATACCGGCTTCAGTGTTGGTGTCGGGAATGGCGAAGGGTTTCGCAACCCGACCTCCCCAAACGGGTTAACCGGCGGGACGGTGAACTCATCCATGAACTTCGGCGCGGGCCCAGGTGGTTACCGCAGCCAATTGGACAACGGGGCGGCCTTCCACCTCAACGGTGACGTGGACGTCAACACCCGTTGGGACGCCGCAGGTCGCATGGCCGCCGATAACCAGATCCCCGTGGCCTCGGCGACCCTGATCGAGCCCGACACGACCTATCTGGCCGTCTTCAAGGCCGAAGGGGTCAACGCCCCGGCTGGATCCGATCTGACCCTCGACTATTGGCTGTTCACCCAGGAACAGTACGAGACATTCGTCAGCTTCGACGGGCTGGATGGCGCTGCCGTGGCCGCGGCCACTGTGGGAGCAGCGGCCGACCAGATCTACCAACGCGGCTCGGTCACCGAGACCGCCTTGGAAGGTTTTAATACCCTCAACGACGAAGACTATTTCGCCATCGCCCATATTTCCGCCAATGCCGAAAACTATGCCGTCGACGAGATTCGACTCGGGGAAACCAGCCGAGACGTCTTCGGCTTCGTTTCCCCAGCGCAGGTGATCCCCGAACCGGCCAGCGGTAGTCTGCTGTTTGCAGGGGTAGCCGTTTTGTTGATTCGTCGCTCCCGCAAGTCTTGAGCATGCCAGCGGCGGTTTCTGGTGATTGACTTAGAAAAGCGGTCGAAGCTCACCTGGGGGTTCAACAGCTCCCAGGTGAGTTCTTTTTTATTTTTGCTGTTTAACGCCGAGGGCTGACTTTTCTGGAAGGTGGGCATCTCGAAACTGCCAAAACACCCTAAGCAGCTGAACGGTTATTCAAGAAGTGAATTGATAAAAGCCTTCCAGGGGAATTCATCCGCCTGAGCTCCCACAGAAGCTTCACATGCGAACGGTTCAGGATGGGACTGTGGCTCCATTGAGCACCAAATGGGATGGGCGCTGCTGATGTGAAAGACAGACTGCGAGGTGTCTTGGGGGGAAGGATTCAACGGGTGTGCGGAACAAAGATGTCCTTCTGCAGCCGGCCGTGGTGATGAACACATCAGCTGCTATTTATAGCTAGCGGTTCACTTGAGTTTGTCAGGTCATTCCAGCGGCTCATCAGGGGGAAGTGTCCGCACTGCGGATGTCACAACAATCCATAAGACCACCGCCCCAACCACACCAATGACTCCGTGGATGGTTGAGGCCGTAAAGGCGAGGCTAATCAACCCGATTGCCGTCAGAGCGAGTGCAAGGATGAACAATGTCAACAAGAGGCCAATTCGCTTCTCCAGCCATTCTCGAAATGGATCAGAAAGGCAAAAGGTTGACGCCCTGGCGGGCTCCTGATGGCGGCTGATCTCGGCAAGCACCACCACTGCCAATAACAACAATGAGGCAATCAGCCAAATGCCTTCTACGACCAAAATCGTTTGGTCGTTGAACCGTGAAACGCTGTACATTTCCGCCAGTCCGGCCAAACCGAAGCCGAGCAAAATGGAGCTGATTGTCCCCAAGCTGCCAATCAGTCCCCGCCAAGCACGCACCTCAGAACGAAAGCCACAATTGGGGCACTCGTCTGCGTTTCGGGAAACCTGTCTTTGGCAGCAGGGGCAGGTCACTCCTTCCATTCGATCGAGTCCATCATCTTGGCGAAGGGCGTTTTAAAAGATCTAAAATATTCACTCCGAGGACCTCGGCAATCTGCTCAAACTTATCATCCTCTGGGTCACGCTCGCCACGCTCCACTTGCCCGTGCCAGTAGTTCGGCATGTCGAGTTTCTTCGAAACCGTCGTTTGGGCCAGCTTGAGTTCTTCCCGTCGCTGGCGAAGTTTCTTGCGGCAAACAGTTTGGGAGAAAGGGCGGATATTGCGAGCCGCGATCGTCATGGAGACGGACGCTTTGCGACCATCAGCAGAAGTCACCTCAACTTGCACTGGTCCTTCCTCGATTTCACCCCATTGAAAATCGGGAGACAGAAAGTGGATCTCACCCGGTTCGCCATCGCTGCCAGGGCGACAATCGACGTTCTCTGGATTGATCGCTCTTCCGGCGACGACAATTGTGGCCTCCGACGGAACATTGTCACCCTTAATCACGATCTCTGTCTCATCGTAGAAGCGTAGCTCCCGTGGGGACACACTCGACAAAACAATGTCAGGGAGTTGCAGCGTTACGACGGTTCCAGAAAGGGCCTTGTCGAACTCGGTTCGTGCCAGCTGAATGAAATCACGCAGGTCGCCCTTTTCTTGTTCCATCAACAACCGCAGCTGTTCGTCGCTAAATGGGAAGAATGGGTTCCAGTCAGGTGGATCCCGTTTGAGGGGCCGCCAAATGCTCAGACGCAATCTTTCGGCAAGGATATCTCGCTTGGCGCCCTCCTTGAGAGGCTTGAGCTGCTGCACGCCGTAGCCAGCAACCATGCGGTCACGAAAATACGCAGGGAGGAATTCGTTGCTCGTCATCCAAGGTGATCGCTGTACTGCAAAAAGTAAGCAAAATCCTGCCGTTGAGCGTAGTGGCATAAGCGCTCGTGCGACTCGCTCAAGCCCAGCCGCGATGTCTCCCCGCTGATTGTAGGCGGCAAAGACTGTTTCAAACTGATCGAATGCAATACAACAGTTTCGATTGAGGAGTAGACGGAGTGTATGCAAAGCATTTGAGACTTTCCCTTCGCCAGCGCAAGGCTCAGTGAGTTGGCGTTTTTCCAAGGTTTCGAGGGGGAGTTCTTCACACATCCACCAACGTTGGGCAAGCCATCGATCCTCGCCGTCTCCACAAGCCAGCATGGCTGCCGCGATAAACGCATCTTGATCCAACGCCATGCCGGAAGGATCTTCAGGGTGGTTCTTTGCGAACAACCGAAAAGCGTCTGTGAGCAACTGTCCGCGGAACAGAGCGGACCGGACTCGCTCCCGCTGGGTTGACTCAGGGCGTTTGCCAATCAGCAGGTGATGGGGTCGCAGAATTGCCGTGAGGGAGCGAAACCACCCCAACTGAAGATGTCGTCGGTTACCCCGAACGATGAGTTCGTCGTAAGCCTTGACGAGGCAACGAAGCACCTGGGCTTCGAATGACTCCCTAAGATCACGTGCACGATGCAACAGTGACGAAATCACAGCCCGCAGGAGGTGCTGCTCGAAGGGCGGCCCGTCAGCATTGTACGGTGGGACAAATACGAAAAGTGCGGGCTTCGAGCGACGTTCCAGTTCTTGTCGGGTCCAGCTGAGAAGATGAGTTTTTCCCATACCACTGGGAGCCACAATCGTCAAACATCGGGAAGGAGAGTCCAGAGCGGCACAGGAATCAATCAGCGAGCGAATGTTCTGCTTGACGTCAGAGTACAGATTCGGTGCGTCAATGACAGAAATCCAAGGATTGTCCACGACCTCATGTCTAAAAGGATTAACGTTCAGGGAGCGAATCCGTTGAAGCAAACCAAGGCGGTCCTCGTCGGTGACCGCCGCCGAGGTCTGAGTTTCCAGTGTTTTCATCACGCCGCTCACTCATTGGGGAAAATGTAAAACAGGAGGCCACGCCCAGTGAGAATTCCTTCGTCTGCTCGCCGTTCCAGATATGGATCGTTACAGACTTCAAGGATGAATCGCTTATCCTCCTCCCATCCAAGCAGAAGCTGATGAAACTGCTTCAGCGTAAGTTCTTCACCACGGCGGAGCACAGCGTCATAAAGGTCAGGGATCTTGACGACGCCACCAGATGCCGGATCTGAGCGGGCCAAGCGATCGTACGCTTCAAGGGTGACCTGGAGCAGATGTGTCGGGTCTGGTTGTCCGTGAGTTGGCTCTGTGGGGAGGGCAGACTGAGCTGAGTGGAGAACTTCTCGTTTCTCTTCAACTTCGTCGCGTAAACGGTTCAGACTGTCCCGTTGCTGCTCGACAGCTTTGGTGACTGCGGAAGCCGATTTTGTCAGTCGAGTCTCGAACTCCTTGGCAGCTTTGGCTACAGATTCTCGCGCTTTTTGGGCAACCTCAGAAACTCGAGAGACAGCCCCAACATCCTTGACTACGGAATCCAGTTGCCCGAGGGCCTCCTCTGCCTGGATTCGGAGTCCGTCGGTCGCAGCGGTGATGCTGGAATCCGAGACAGTACTGAGAGCCTTGAGATCGCTGTCGATACGATCGACAAGGGCGGCCAGTGCGCTT
The DNA here is from genome assembly GCA_964648025.1 of uncultured Pirellulales bacterium. Lineage (GTDB taxonomy): Bacteria > Planctomycetota > Planctomycetia > Pirellulales > Pb10988 > CAZYKP01. Next base: position 11,282 of record CAZYKP010000056.1, read on the forward strand.
TCGTAATCCTGCCTTAACTGCTGGAGTCGCTTCTGCTGCTGATCTACCGGTAGCCGTGCGAACTGAAAACGATGCGCGGCTGGCTTGAGAACATAGCAATCGGGCTTGGATTGCTCGGCAACGAAACCGCGGCTGACAGCTTCCTCAATGACCCCCACGGCAACTCTGTTCAGTTGGGCTCTGGTCAGGGGGCGGCCGTTGCGTTGCTGCACGATGGTGACAAACTCGGCCAGGGAAGCGTCTTGGTCTTCTTTCCACTGGGCGAGCCTCGCGTCTCGTTCTTCTAGTGAGAGGTTTGCCAACAATGCTTCCCGCCCGTCGTTGGTCAGTACATAGGCAGACGCTGCTCCTGCAGGCTCCACAAAGCCGCTATCCTCGGCCTCCTTGGCAACTTGTGTAGGATGTTGCCTCTTTTGAGCTTGTGTAAGGGCTTTCCCCTTCCGAGAGTCAACGACGTCGAGGAACTTGATCAGCTCGGTCGAGAGCTCATTCGGTGGTGCTGACGCCGCAGCTGTGGTGGCCATGGTGCTACTTGCCTGATCGAGGGGGCTGTTCCTGAAGCGGACCACCCTATTACAGCTCAGCAGGGGAATCACTTCAACCGTTCCGTTTGGATAACGTGGCCGTCCCAGCAATTCACCACGCCTGAGGTCAGCAAATCTTTGGATTGTGGCGGCTGGGGATGAAGCTGGCGGCAGGGAGGGTAAGGGCCCCCAACAACGGTGATTGGGCGAAGTGGGGGGCTTGATCTGCCTAAATGTACAGTACAGATCAAATGTCCAGAAATCTGAGCGTGTTGAGATGCCACACCTCACATCTGCACAAAGATCAATCTAACCCCCAAATCAAGTGGGTAGCTCGTTTGGTTTCTTCAGAGCTGGCTGCCTCGAGCCCCGGAAACACCGCTGTCACCCGGTGCCTATAATCTTGGCCAAAAGAGCCGCAGGCAACTGACGCATGAAAAGATTCGTGGAGCCCCTTGCACGATTCAGCCTGGCGGGATTCCTTCTTAATTATTGCCTGCGATCAAAATGCAGGACACTGGACCATTCTCAGATTGCGGTGGTTCGCCCCAGTACTGCCAGCAGCAACAATCCCACTCGGGAATATTGAGGCAGCTTCGCTACGATACGCCCGGGTCTCGGAGCCATCACTGCCGGTGTTAGCCCAACAAGCGCACCAAGACACGTGGTGCCAGAGTCACCGAATCGACAGAGTCCTCAACAAGGTTCCATGCAGACAGTTTCCAAGAGGTTTTTGAACATGCGTGAGAAACTGTGGAAAAGATTGTGGCGACCGCGGTTGGTGTTACTCACAGTCGCCATCGTGCTCGTCATCGGTTTCATCCTGTTCAGGCCGTGGAACACTGGGGGTTTGGACTCCTCCTCGAACAATCCGGCACAGACCTATGCTCAGGCAGTCAACAAACTTCGGCAGCCAGGGTCGCAGGCTATCCATTCGGACTGCGGTATCAAGCTCCGGACCCATCAGCGAAAAGTGAAGAAAGCCATTGTGTTTGTCCATGGCTATACAAACTGTTCGCAACAATTTGAGGAGCTCCGCAAACGTTTCTATGACTTGGGCTACAATGTTCTCATCGTGTCGCTCCCTGATCACGGTTTAGCCGATCAAATGACCAATGAGCATGCAAAACTCAAGGCTGAAGATCTCGTTGCTTATGCTGACGAGATCCTCGATATCGCTCACGGTTTAGGCGACAAAGTGATCATGGTGGGTATTTCCGCCGGTGGTGTCACGACAGCCTGGGCTGCGCAGCATCGCAAGGATCTCCATCTCGCAGTGATCATCTCACCATCGTTTGGCCTCAAGCAAATCCCGGCCCCGTTCACCGCAGCGGTTATGAATCTTTGGTCCGTATTGCCGAATTCTTATGGATGGTGGAACGACAAAGACGAAGTCAACGGCGGGCTCCCGCATACTTATCCTCGCTACTCGACGCGTGCGTTGGCTCAGATACTTCGGCTTGGATTTGCTGTCGAAGCAGACGCACAGCGACACCCCCCTGCTGCGCGGCATATCTTGGTCGTGACCAACGCCAACGATCCCGCGGTCAACAACGATATTACCGCTGATGTTGTAAAACTTTGGGAGAATCATGCCAATCTGACTACAGACGAATTTGAGGTCGATCTCAAACTCGGTCATGACATGATTGACCCAGCCCAACCGTATGCGCAGATCAACGTCGTGTACCCTCGCCTCATCAAATTGATCCTGTCCCGGTCCTAGAGAAGGCTGCCAGATCAATTGGCTGCCACATCAATTGGCTGCCACATCAGCTGCCGGTCGAGGCCCTGAATCCCAAAGCAGATCTTGCAACGCCTCGGGAAAAACTCCTGCACTTGGAAGCCGAAGGACTCCGAACCCGGCTTATTGATTCCCTGAAAAGTCCTCGACCAAGACAAAAGTTGACAACCGGCCATCCGGCCATCCGGCAATCCGGAATCGGCTCTCCGTCTCCCCTGAGGTCTTGGGTCAAGACCTTCTCGGAGAAACAAGAACTCACAGGGCCGAGGAACCAATCTCGCCTCGATCAAGAACGGTCGCCGCGAAGTTGCCAAAGCCGAGCCTGACGGTCCTTCTGGCCACGAGTCACCAGAGTTCGGCCATCCGGGGAGAGCCGTACTTCTGCAACTGGTCCGTCATGTGGCCGAAATCGGAGGAGAACTTTTGCCTCAGCGGAGTCCCAGAGAAAGACGGTCCCATCAGGGCTGCAGGTGACCAGTCGACTGGTTTGTTGAGCTTGGTCCCATGACCCGTCAATAGCCTCCTCGTGCTGCAAAACCCCCCTCGTTCGGCCGGTCCGCCCATCGACAAGCGTGACCCGATCTTGACGTTGGGCTTCGGGTCCGATGATCACGAGCTGTTTGTCCGCCGACGCAACCAGCCAACCTGAGTAGTGTCCCAGCCGCTGGCCGTTGTTCAAATCCCACAGCGACAACCGCCAGCTCTGGCGATCGGCTAGAACCAGCCGGTCGCCCGTCTCACTCCAGTCAATCGGGCTGCGACAATTCACCGAGGGCAAAGTGGCCAGCAGCTTCCCGCCTGAGAGGTCTCTCACTTGAGCAGTTTGGCCGCTGATGGTGAAAAGGCGTGTCGGTCGAACGGGATCATCTAAGGCCGTCAGATCGGCTTGGAGGTCGGCCTGCAGTTTTCCCGTCTTCAGGTCCCACAGCCACACGCGACCACCCCTCGTGCCAAACTGCGTTGCCAGACAGAGGGTGTGGCCGTCTGGTGACAGATGCACCTCATTCACATCCTCAACGTCCCTCAACGAGTCCGGCTCAAGGTCCGCCAGTCGCTCTCCAGAGGTGGCATCCCAAAGCCGAGCAGAGGTTCCCAAGGTAACCGCCCGTCGACCGTCGGCGGAAAAGACCGCTTGCGAAAAGGAACATTCTTCATGCCACTTGGCTGTGCGAATCGTTTTCCCTGATCGCGTCACAACGGCCGTATCAGTGGGTTCACGTCCTAACTGGCAGAGAAGGCGTCCTGTGACGGCATCCCAGACCAAAGCACGATGCTGGCCCCGGGTCAACACGCGGCTGCGATCGCGAGAGAACACCACCTGGTAAGCCTCTCCGTGATGTGGTTTGAGTAGGCAAAACCTTTCAGGTTTTTCTACTCCCCAAATCAGTACACGATGATCCGGTAGCTTCGCGAAGATGCGTTCCGGTGTCTCGCTGGTCATGAAGACTGACTCGAGCTTGCTGAGATGCTTGAGGACCTCTGTGTCCGGATGCCCGAGCCAACCCGCTCGGGTCCGCTTGGCAAGATCCCACAGGACCAGTTGTCCGGAGGCTTCTCGTGTGATCGCCCAATGCGAGTGACCTGTCTGAACCTCATCTATGCCCAGATCAAGGGAGGATTTTTGGGAGGTGTCAGAAGACCAAGAGAAATATTCTCCTGCCCTTCGCCCTTGGAGGATCTTTCCAGCTTCGTCCCAGCTCGCTCGGATCACCTGGTCTTTTCGGAAGATCGGCTTTCGTTTCTGAAGGTCCCAAACTTCGAGATGCTGTTGCGAGTCGAGGATCCGAGCAAACCGGCCATCCTGCGAAAATGTGATCCCCAGCACCCCACCAACCGGACGCTGGCAGAGCATTTCCCAGGAGGAAGCTGAGTCAGACTTTTCGCCAGGGGGCATTCTGCCGGGCGTGGCCGGGCTTGTCGTCCCGCAACTACACAAGGCGAAGGCCAACAGAACGAGAGCAGCTTGCAGTTTGAGGTCAACCATGGGGCAATCTCGAGATGAGGAACTGTTCGATTTCTCTTGGCTACATTGCCCAGGAGAGGCTCCGAGGATTTGGGAAGGCAAACGCGAGAGATCGCCGGTCTCTTGAGGTTCAGAGAAGCCCGGGTCTGGGTCCTTCTGCAATGACCTCGTGGAGAACTTCTCAGGGAACTCATACCGAGAGGCGACTCCGACCAGCTGCTCAGAGTTTTTTCGCGAACTCCTTGAGCTTCTCTCGCCACTCGGCCAGTCGAGCTTCCAACGCGGCGGTCTCCTCCGGGTACTGTGTCTTCGCTTTGGCTTTCTGGTGGGAATATTGTGCAGATCCCAGCGGATGCCGGGCGCGGCGTAACTCCTCCTCGCTGAGGACCGGTTCGGGTGCGTGTTGATTGGCAGAGCGAGCGAGCCTTTCGAGAGTCCCCCAATCAAGCCGAGACAGACGCGGGTCGGCCAGCAGGGCCTTCAGCAAAGCCTTTTGCTGCGGAGCTTGGAGAAATCTGGCCATACGATGGCGACCAAAGCCCACCGCACCCTGATCCGGTGTGTCTGTGAAGAACCAGTCAGCGATCTTTGGGATCGCCTCTTGGCCTTCGTGTTCCCACAATGCAACGGCAATCATGTGTCGGTTGTCCTGGTCCTGAGTCGATGTCCCGCTGCTGTAACGCTGCATAGCCCTGTGGAGGATTGTTGCTGCCCGATCCGGCCGCAAATCCGCTGCCGCGATGGCCCACCGTGGGGTGACCCAATGCGACTGGCCGTTTTGCTTTCTCTGCCAAGCTTTCTGCTCGAGCTTAAGCAGCTGATCGGCTTGCTCTTGGTCAAAAAGCTCTCGAGCATTACGCAAAAGAAAAAGCACAACACGAGCAAAGGGAAACGCCCCGTTGGTGCCGTTGCCGGGAAGTTGCAGATCTGGATCCGTTGAGATTGGTTCACGCTCGAACAGGGTCATGATTCGCTTGGGCCCCAGACGCTTACCGGCTGCGATCAGGTCAGCCTCAGAAGCAAGCATGGCTCCGCCCGGCTCCGAGCTTCCCCCCTCCCAAGGCGTGGCCAAGGCAAGCAAGATCCACTCTCGGTCGGGCGAAGGAAGAGCGTTGATTTGCTGACGCAGCTTGTTCACCTTGTCGCGGAGTTCTTGACGGGCTGGTGAGGTGCCTTGCGAGGCCCTTTGCAGAGCGACTCGAAACCATCCCAAACAGTAAGTTCGGTCTTTCCTTTCATTCCAATACTGCTGGAAACCCGGATGATCACGATAACCTTCGATTCCATAGTGGAAACCTGAAGCCCTCATGTACATCTTGACAACTGCTTTTGCGTAGCTGCCGACCGTTTGCGGCTCAAAGGATTCCTTCTCTCGCAGTTTCTCCAGATCGTCCTCCGATTTCGCCAAGGGAACTAAGGCATAGGCCCTGGGGGCTCGCCAGGGAATCGCGGCCCCTTGATCGCCAGCCAGCCCCACAAGGTCCGGTAACTGCTTCTCTGCACCATGCCAGTGCAACCCGCAAATCGCCAGAGCTCGGACCTTCGCATCGGGGTCTTGCAGCGATTTTCGCAACTGGGCTACGGTCGCCTGGTGAACGAGTTGGCGAAACTGCAACACAGCCTCGGCTTCCTGGTTGCTCAGCAGTCGGCGATTCCACTGCGATGGTGCCCGATCGTAGAGGATTTGACTGGCCTCGAGAAAAGGAATCTGCCCTGCTACGGCTCGAAGGTCGTCAGCAAGACCCGCATGGGCCTGCAGGCACATCAGGAGGATCGGATGTGTCAGAATGAGGCTCTTCATGGTGTCACCCCGTTGTCTCTCGGGAGCTGTCTTTCTTCGACTTTGGTCGATTGTTTGCCTTGCAAAAGTTCCTCACGACATCTCTGAAGGCTAGCTGCTCGGTTCGCAGCTGAACAGTCAAAAACACAAGACGTGACACCGCTGTTACATCGTCTGGGAGCCGACTCCCTCATGGTCGATTCCGCAGGCAATTCTCCTGACTGACATCGGTGACTCCAAAGCGACACGAGCGTAAGTGTAGGGGTGGAACCTGCCAAGCAGCGAACTTCACGCCCGGCAGTCGGTTGTGGCGGCCGTTTGTTGCAGGCGATGCAAAATGTGCTACCATCAGAAGGCCTGCGGGATTGCCACCCCAGAGTTTGTATGCCCAACTGCTCTTGACAGGCCCCTCTGTTCTGGCATTCTGCCTGTTTCCCCCCTCAACTACCGTTTTCTGAGATTCGTTCGGTTGGCCTGGCCTCCCCAGGTGTGGTCACTCAATCCGCTGTCTGCTCTGCGGGTCTGCTTGGCTGATGACCTCAAACCATGTGGCGGCAGTTGCGTCACTTGACCTCACAATGCCCCCGTTTTAGGAGTTTCCGATGACGTTGATCACCGTTTTTCGAAGGATCCGGCGGTCTTTCAGTCGCCCAAGAGCCCATCTTGCTGGGCTGGTCTGGAGCGTGGTCCTGCCATTGTTGCTGACAAGCCACCTCCACGCTCAAGTCGCCCAGCCCGGCTTTGAAACCCCGATCCAACCCGGTCTCGGGTTTGACGGCTTTGAACAAGCCAATGGGACCGGAAACGGCACCTTGGCCGGCACCGCCTGGACGTTCTCCCCCAACGCGGGGATCTCACGAAACGGCAGTGCGTTCCAGGGCAGTGGTGAGACAGCTCCAGAAGGACAGCAAATTGGCTTAATTCAAAGCACCGGGAGCATCTCCCAGGCACTTTCCGGGCTCGTCCCGGGAGAGACCTATTCGGTCTCGCTGGCCCGCCGCCGACGTGTTTTGGATTCCTCACCGCCTGCTGCCACGGATCTGCAAGTCTCGGTTGACGGCAATCTGATCGGCGGAGGCCAAATCCAGGGAAATACCTTTCTCGATTACACCACCGCCACCTTTGTGGCCAACTCGGCCAACCCAACGCTCTCGATCGCCTCGACCAATCCGTTCGGAGGGGACCGAACGCTCTTTGTCGACAACGTTCGAGTCAATTCCCTGGGAGTGCCCTCGGCCCCGACGTTGACCAACCCGAGCTTCGAACAGGGAACTCCAAGCGATGTTTTCCCGGAGTACGGTCCTGTCGATGGTTGGGCGACCGCTTCGGTGGGGACAGGAAGCAACGATGCGGCTGGGCCGTTTGTCAACGGCTTGCCGGTGCCGGATGGGAGTCGGGTTGGGTTCATCCAGAGAGATACCGGTGGGATTCGAGAGCTCTCGCAAACAATCACCGGACTGACGCCCGGCGAGCGTTACACCATTGAGTATTTCGAAAACGAGCGTGGCGTCTCAGCCACAGCTGTGGCGCGACCGTCGGTGACCGTTGATGGGAATGTCATTGTGGCCGAGCATGACGCTGTGCGTACCGACAGCTTTCGACGAGTGGTCAGCGACTCGTTTGTGGCGACCTCCTCATCGGCGACCCTTTCGCTGCGAAACAACGTGGGCCTTGGGGACAATACGGCCCTCTTTGACGATCTTCAGGTCAGCAGGGCGGTACCGGTGATCGCCAACGGGGGGTTTGAAACCCCAGTGCAACCTGGCGACTCTGGCTTTGATGCTTTTGAGCAGGCCAATGGAATTGGAAACGGAACGCTGGCCGGCAGTGTCTGGACATTCTCCGGTGGGGCGGGCATCTCCCGAAACATCAGTGCCTTCCAAAATGCCGGGATCCCAGCACCGGAGGGTGAGCAACACGCCATTTTGCAAGGTCTGGACGCGGAGATCACCCAGCTGGTGGGCGGCTTTGAGGTGGGCGAGCGTTATTCGCTTTCCCTGGAGGTCAAGGGACGGAACGGTCAGAACGGAGGAAACAACCTGCAGGTGGTCTTGGATCCTGGTGGCCCGAATGAACAAGTGATTCTTGATATCCCCGAGGTCACCAATCTGGATCAGTTTATCACCGTGGACTCGGCGATCTTCCAAGCCTTTGACACGGATATCCAGCTCTTAGTCCGCTCGAACTTAGACGGTCTTTCCGGTGACCGCACCACATTTGTCGACGATCTTCGCTTCAATTTTATCACCACCCCGATTCCTGAGCCATCCTCCGCAGCAGTTTTGGTGGGACTATTTGTCGGTAGCTTAGGTCTGCGTCGCAGGAGTCTTGTTTGATCGACTCAGCCGATGTGGATGATCCATTCGCTGACGCAGCCCTCTCAGGAATCCACCCGGTTTGGAAGTTGCGTCGTGAGATTTCTCGGACGCTTCAGCGGATAGATTCCGACGGACCCCAGGGCAGAGCATGTTGCCGCCCTGGGGTTTTGTCTACTTGGTCCACCTGGAATCCCCCGCGGGTGGCACGCACCGAAACAGTTGTTCGTGGGCCTTCTGAAGGGCGACTCTCCTCATTCAGACAATCCCTCGACCTTCGAAAGAGAACCGGATTCCGGTCAAGCTGTGCTCTTCCACTCTTGCCCCAGGAAACCTCACAGGACGAAAGAAAAATGCGACTCAAATTCCTGGCGATCTTTGGGCCAGGGCTCCTCGTTGCAGCGACTGGCGTGGGTGCTGGGGATCTGGCGACATCGGCCTTCACCGGCAGAGCATTGGGCCTGGCGGTTTTATGGGCCGTCGTCTTGGGAGCCTTCTTTAAGTTTGTCCTCAACGAGGGTCTGGCACGCTGGCAACTGGCCACAGGGCGGACCTTGATCGAGGGCTGTGCCGATCGTTTCGGCAGGGCGTTGCTTTGGCTCTTTCTCGGATACCTCTTGATTTGGAGTTTTCTTGTCGCTGGGGCACTGATGAGCGCCGTGGGGGCCACCTGTCACGCCATCTGGCCGGTTTTTGGCACCGATGCGTCGGCGGCCAACAAGGTGGCCTATGGAGTCGTTCACAGTGCTCTCGCGGTGGCCCTGGTCATCGTCGGAGGGTTTCGACTTTTCGAGAGGGTGATGGCAGGGCTCGTCGCCATCATGTTCCTGATTGTGCTGATCACAGCGGTGGCGCTGTTTCCCTCTTGGTCCGAGGTATTCAAGGGCATTTTCCTGCCACAAATCCCTGGAGGCAACTACGAGGGAATCTCCTGGACGGTTGCACTGATCGGTGGTGTGGGCGGAACAGTCACCGTGCTGTGTTATGGCTACTGGATTCGTGAAGAAGATCGTACCGGTCCGGAAAGTCTCACGAGATGTCGCATCGACCTGGCGACAGCCTACGCGGTGACGGCTGTCTTTGGGATCGCCATGGTGATCATCGGTAGTTCCTTGGAGGGTGCGCAAGGCAAAGGCGTCAACCTGATTGTGGACATCGCCTGGCAGTTGGAGACGAGCCTTGGACCAGCCGGTCCGGCCCTGAAGTGGGCCTTCCTCGTCAGCGCTTGGGCTGCTGTCTTCAGCAGTTTGCTGGGCGTGTGGCAATCGGTGCCTTACCTCTTTGCCGATCTATGGCTTCTGCTGCAAAACGGTGGAGAACCTCGCCAAGTCGGCACCGACGGGGAGGCGAGCGGCCAGACAAGTCCTCACCTTGAGACGCCCAGCCAAGAAACGGCGGATCGGGTGAACGTCAATTCTTGGGCTTATCGAGCGTACCTTTGCGGCATTGCTTCGGTTCCAATCCTCGGACTTGTCGCGGCAGACTTTCAAACCATGCAGAAAACGTATGCGGTGGTGGGAGCTCTGTTCATTCCGATGCTGGCAACGGTGTTACTTGTGTTCAATGGTCGCGCTTCGTGGGTAGGACCAAAGTTCAGAAACTCGCTGAGCACCTCAGTCGTTTTGGTGGCGATCATTCTGTTTTTTGTGGTTGCCGGGACATTGGCCATCCAGTCGAAGCTATTTCCGCGGGAGCCTGCAGGCAGTCTCCGAGGATCCGCAGGAACCCGTCTGCACGCCAGTCCGACCTCCCCCGGCGGAACCTGCCTTGCGGCCCCAGGAACGAGCTTGAGTTGTCAGTGGCCTGAACCGGCTTGGAAACCTCCAGACCTTGGCCTTGACTCCCCGCACAGGCAACGCCTCTGAGCAAAACCCAGGTTGGGAATTCACGCAGACCGATTCAGATACCCCCGGCCGAAATCCGTCGATCCGCAAAACTGGGATTTTTGTTGCCAACGTCGGAACCGGGCATTACACTCATTCTTTATACGCATGCAGCGGCATGTACTCGGTGGATGGATCTGCCCCCAAAAGCCCCTCCACCTTCGATACTCTCCTGAGCCTCTGATCAGTCTTCGACCCAGGGATGGAAGCCCGGACTGCCGGACGAAACGCCCTGCTTGATCGAAGACTTTTCAGGAAATCAGCAACACCAACTCACCCGCATTCCACGAGCACGAAGAACCCCAATCATTCCCAACTGAGCACTCTCTCCGCTGAGTGAGTGATTTCCCTATTGCTGATGAGAAATTGCATGATTGATATGACGAAAGTGCAACCCCAATTTGGTGTCGCCGCCGCGGTTGTCATGGTGTTGCAGCTAGCCGTGGGAGCCGCTGATGCGGCCGTCGTGGTGGATGATTCGATCGCCTTTGCCACCGGAGCTGGCATTATCCGGCAAGGCGATTACACCCTGTCTGCTGCGACAGACCTCAGTGGTTTCGATCCGAGTGGTTCAGACAAACTGGTTGTGACGATCTCTGGGGAACGGGGTGGAGCGGTCTCCAACCCCATCATTACCAGCGTCACCTACGGGGGCGTCGCGATGACCGAGGCGATCCAGGCCATTGACCCACTTGACTCGCAACGAACTGGAATCTTCTTCCTGGACAACCCCACCGCCGCAGGAGACCTGTTTATCGATGTCTCTTCCCGTCTCAACGGCGTCGGCGTCTCCTTGCTGGCCCTTTCCGGAACTGAACCTGGGGTGGCCTTGACCAACGGCAGCGACGGCCAATCGACCTCCCTCACCACACTTGTGGACGATACGTTTCTGGTCGCCTCCCACGTGAACAACGGAAATGGTGCCACAGCCCAGCCACCACTCACTCCGCTGTTAAACGACGCCGTCGGTTCTGCAGGTGGCGGATCGGGTTTTCAGAACGTGCCCACTGCTGGACTTGTCACACCAACGTTCACTGACAACACCATTCGGCCAGTGACTGTCGCGGCGGCATTCGAGCCAGCCGGAGTCATCCCCGAACCAGGCTCAGTCGCCATCTGGTCGGGGCTCGGATTATTCCTGGCTGGCTTCCGCTCTTCCCCTGTCCGCAGCAAAAAGTCTCATTGATTCCCTGAGAAGTTTTCGACGACTTTCTTGAGAAACACTGACTTCAGGATTGACCGACTTGAGGACCGTCCGAGGCTCCGGGCTTCCGTTGCGGCCTCTGGCTGTCCCCCCTCCGGTCATCACGAGCAACGGCAGACGGTTGCCCCGGGTCCGGAAACCGAGCTGAGGCTCAGAAATCCCCCAAAGCCGTGAAGCTGCTCGGAATGCCCTGAGCAGCTCCGCTGGCTCCACCACCACATGGCTCAGGCCCCAGATGGCTCAGGCCCCAGAGGTCACCATGCTTGGGGTGCTGTGAAGTCACCAGTCCCCTTGCCTGGAAACAAGTTCTGCTCACCTGAATCTTGCCTCACCTGAATCTTGCCTCACCTGAAGCCTTCGGCTGGTTGGGCACAGAACCCAGCCATCTTGGAGATCTCATTGGCGTCGTCAGGGCTGATCGATCCACGGCTGCGACCTCATCCACAATACCCCCCCTTAAGTCTGGTCTCTTCTTCGACTGGCCGCCCGACGAGTGTCAACTGGTGGCTGAACTGCTCAACCCATGATCAGATTGCCCGCCCCAGGGCCAACTGTTGTTGGGGAGAATTCTTGCTCGCCCAAAACGCTGGATACGCACCACAACCGCTGATTCCGCAGCCTTTCCACCAACCGGACGAGCCAAGATCTTCCCCAACCTCAGTGGGCCCTTGCGCGGATGTTCTCAAGCGGTTAGAAAGAGTGGCCCTGGGCCGCAATGCTCAGCGGGAGGGGCTGATGAACCCTCTCCCAAGTATCAACTCGCCGGTTTGGTCACCTGAGCCCGAAGTGGCCTTTTCCCAACGGTTCCTTTTCCCAACGGTTCCTTTTCTCAGCGGTGCTCCAACGAATGCTCCTGGGCCATGCCAAGCCATTCCCCACCGGCGCTGCCGAAAACGCTCTTGTGATCGACAAGGTCTCCAAAACCTTTGCCTCACGCAGGGCACTGGACGACGTCAGCCTGACCATCCCCACAGGGCAGATGGTCGGCCTGCTGGGGCCATCCGGGGCAGGCAAATCCACACTGATGCGTGTTTGTGCTGGTCTTATCCCCAGTGACTCTGGCTCTGGCCCGATCTCTGTGCTGGGTCAAGTTTTGCAGACAGGTGGCCGCATGGCCCCGGGGATTCGCCAGCGACGAGCCCAGGTGGGCTTTATCTTTCAGCAATTTAACTTAGTTGGACGGCTGACTCTGCTGACCAACGTGCTGACCGGCACCCTGGCCCGAACGCCCCTGTGGCGTCGATTGACCCGTTGTTTTAGCTACCGTCAACAGTTGGAAGCGATGCGGGCGTTGCATTTTGTGGGCATGGCGGACTACGCTTCGCAACGTGCCAGCACGCTCTCTGGCGGGCAGCAGCAACGGGGTGCTGTGGCCCGGGCAATTGTCCAACAAGCGAAACTCATCTTGGCCGATGAGCCGATTGCATCTCTGGACCCTCAGTCCGCCCGGGTGGTGATGCAGTGCCTGCGGAGGATGAACCAGGAGGAAGGGGTCACCGTCGTGGTCAGCGTGCATCAAGTCGCTTATGCGACCAATTTCTGCGACCGGGTGATCGCCATGAAGGAAGGCGCGTTACTGTGCGACTGTCCAGCTGATGCTCTGGATCCTCAGCGTTTGAGAGAAATCTACGGCGGCGACCCGACACAGTTCGAGCACCCAAGGCATCTCAGCACGGAAGCCGACTATTCCAACGCTCACAGTTCCGAAGCTCGGCATTTTGAAGCCCGTGATTCCGAAACCAAGAGTTCCCAGACCCGGGTCGCTCAGACTGAGGCCCAGGCCAAAGCGGCCTTGTGAACGACCCTCTGGTTGCGTGTCCCAGATGTGACCAAGGGCGGGGCAAGGATCTTCCTCCAAAGGCTGGAGATGCAGCCGACCCATCGGCGCTGGCACGAATCATTTTCCTTGAACTCTGCTTGAGCTTTTCGGTGCGACCATCGACCGCCTGGAAAAGAACCGGTTTCCAGTTTCCAGCTACGTTTAGGACCCCACGGTGAATTGACCCAATGAATGCCATTCGTCAGCTGATTTCCACTCTGTTGCTCTGCCTTCTTCTGCTCGGTTTGTTGACCAGCTTTGGTTGTGGCAATACCAACTCGTCGGACGAAATTACTGAGCTATCCTTCGGGATCATCTCAACGGAATCGTCGACGGATCTGAAGAAGGGTTTTGAGCCTTTTCTCAAGGATATGGAAGAAGCCTTGGGAATCCCGGTGAAGACGTTTTTCGCCTCCGATTACGCAGGGGTGATCGAGGGGATGCGATTTCAGAAGGTCCACCTGGGGTGGTTCGGGAACAAATCAGGGATTGAGGCGGTCGACCGGGCCAACGGTGAGGTCTTCTGCCAGACGGTTTCGGCCGACGGTTCCCCAGGATACTGGTCGCTTCTGATTACTCACAAAGATGCTCCTTATCAAACCCTAGAAGAGATTGTGGATCACGGGGGCGAGCTCACCTTTGGCAACGGCGATGTCAACAGCACCTCAGGGTACCTTATTCCCTCCTATTACCTGTGGGCCCAACGCAAGATCGTCCCGGACCAACACTTCAAAAACGTGATCACGGCTAACCACCAGGCCAACCTGCTCGCCGTTGTGAACAAACAAATCGACTTCGCCACCAACAATACTGAGAGCCTGGCGATCTTTCGAAAGCGCCATCCTGACAAGGCAGATCAGGTTCATGTCATCTGGAAGAGCCCCATTATTCCCCTGGACCCGCTGGTCTGGCGAAAAGACCTCCCGGATGACCTGAAAAAGAAAATCAAGGACTTCTTTCTGGGTTATGGAAAAGGGGACGACGACGAAGCCACACGCCAGCGAGAGGTGCTGGCGGGAATGTCATCCGGCTGGGCCCCGTTCAAAGATTCCAGTAACGCTCAACTGTTGCCGGTGCGGGAAATCATGGTCGCCAAAGAGTTGATGAGGCTTGAGCGTGATCCCGATGTCTCGGACGAAGACAAGGCTGCCGAAGTCAAAAAGCTGACAGAAAAACTTGAGGTGATTCGCAAGAAACGTGAGGCCCTGGAGAAGACTCAGGCCGCTGCCTCGTGATGAGCACCCACTCCACTCCACAACCACATCCGGCTGGCATTAGCGACACCCAGCAGAAGGGGCCTCAGGCTCCTCCCGATCCGCCACGGATGACGATGCGGGAGCTCTGCTGGCGTCTTGTCATTGTTGCCCTGGTGATCTTCGTGCTCAGCTGGTCCTACGGCGGCGCGGAGATTGCCCCGGGCAAGTTCATCGAAAACAGCGAAGACATTTTCACATTCGCCAAGGAATTTATCCACCCGGATTTTTCTCGGTGGCGTGGCTACCGTGACGACATGATCGTGACGATCCAGATCGCCATCTGGGGGACTTTCCTGGCAGTTATTCTGGCGGTGCCCTGCGGGCTGTTGTGCTCTGCCAATATCGCCCCCTGGTGGATTCACCAACCACTGCGACGCTTGATGGATGCCTTCCGGGCCATCAACGAAATCGTCTTTGGGATGCTGTTCTTTGTGACCGTTGGTCCCGGTCCGTTCGCCGGCGTCCTCGCATTGTTCGTGCATACTTTAGGCACTCTTGCCAAGCTTTTCTCGGAAGCCGTTGAGGCGATCGACCCTCGTCCTGTTGAGGGCATCCGTGCTACCGGCGCCAGTGTGACCGACGAGATCAATTTCGGGGTGATTCCCCAGGTGATGCCTCTTTGGGTTTCCTACACACTTTATCGCTTTGAGGCCAATGTTCGCTCAGCGACAGTGCTTGGCCTGGTAGGGGCTGGCGGAATTGGTTTCGTGTTGAACGAAGCGATTCGCGGCTTTCAGTACGCCGAGACCTCAGCCATTCTCATCATCGTGATCGTCACTGTGGTCCTGCTCGATCTGATCTCTTCACAGATCCGTAAATACTACATCTAGAGCATATCGAGACCCGGTCTGAACCGGTCAACCCCGTCAACCCCAAAGGACGCCAGTGCCCCCGGGCAGCCCGTCAAACGCACCCGAGATCTGAAGGGACGGTCTGAGACGATGGCCCGACGTTGGAGGTACTTGCTGGGAGAAATATCCCCTTTGGCAGTGTTGCGAACACCTTTGGATTCGGGTTCCGGTCATCGCGGAGAGCAAGCAGTGCCTCGGTCAGTCCGGCCAAGGGTCCTCCGAACGAGATGGACCCTGCAGCAAGCTGGCGAAGATTCTGAGCAATTTGCTGCAGGCAACGCCTCCTGCGGCGTTCGTTTCCTTGTCGTTTTTCCTGAAAAACGTTTTTCTCACCAGGACCTTTGGTCTAACCAAGGAGTTCTTGGTTCCTGAGAGGCCTTAACCGAACGCCACAGGTCATCGCCCAGGGCGTCCCCAAGCCGTCTCGAGCCCAACAAAGACCTAGCCGTCAGCGGCTGGCTGCTTGGGTCGATCTTTTCAGGCGATCGATCTTTTCGGGCGATCGTGGTCACTTCTTGGACCTACAAGAACCTGTTTGCATCAAAAAAGCTCTCCCAGAGTCGTGGTGATGACACGACCTGGGAGAGCTGCGGATCGATCAATCGGCTGGGCGAGTTAGGCAGGGACAGACTGCCGAGATCTGCCTGTGTTCGGTGATCGAAAGAGTGTGTGTTGGTCTCAGGCTCAGCTGCGACGACGGCGGACCAAAGTCAGGCCAGCACCGAAAACGCCCAAGAGGGTGACGCTGGTTGGCTCAGGGACCAGCCGAGTTCGGACGAAGTCGATTTCCACATCCCAGCCGAAGTTGGCCTGAGTGGCACCCACACCAAAGCCCGAGGAAATGTTGCCATCGATTGTCATCACGATCGCACCAACGCTATCGAAGACATCCAGAGGATCTCCTCCAGTGGAGTGCGAAAAGTTCGCGAAGGCCTCCGAGAAAAGGCCCGTGACCCCGGGATCCAAGGTGTAAGTATTCTCCACGAAGGTCGCTCCGGAGGCATCGTCGGCATCGTAGAGGGTGAAGGTGATCTCACCGCCCAAGTCGTTGAAGACGGCGTCAAATTCCAAGAGGCCTGGTTGCGATCCGGTCAGATCCACTCCGCCGAGACCATCGAAATCGATGGGCTCCATGCTGATTCCGGTGTCGAATGTGTCCGAACCACCGCCGTTTTGCCCGTCCCAAACTGTGAAGGAGATCCCACGGGTGTTGGGGGCGCCAGCGTGGACGAACGTTTCCGGATCGGTTCCGTTGCCCGAAGTGCCAGCGTTCAACTGACCCTCGTCTGTGTACACGGCCGCGGAGACTTGTCGCGATCCACCCAAGATCATCGCATCGTTCGTGGCCGGGGCGGTGAAGCTGACCGTGTTGACTCCCACCCGTGAACCTGGGGGAATGGGAATGGTCGGTTGGAAGACGAGGTTGTTGGGACTGTTGTCGTTGAAGTCGTCGATGGTGATGGTGTTTGCAGAAACACTGCTGACACCGCACAGCAGGAGTGCCAAAACTGCCAAGGAATGGCGCATAGTTGGGCCCTTTCAATGGGTGGGGTAACCGAGGGTTGGGACAGTTGGTCAATTTCCGTCTCTTCGCGGACCCATGCGGAAACGCGAAAAGTTGGAACTTACTGGGGATTTTGGGGTAAGAAATTGGGTTCTTAGGAAGATCCCAATTAAGGTTGGTTTCTTCGTGGAGATGGAAGGTTGTGCGTTTGGTTGAAGGCTTTCGGACTTTGTGTCGGAGAGACGATTGTTGGGATGCAGTCAGCTGTAGGCTTTCTAGATAGTCGGTTTTGTGTCAGTTTGCAAGCGCTTTCCCGAAAAAGTCATTGGGGAAACTGAGCACGAATGCAGGCAGACTCAAGGGAAAACTCAAACCAGCCTGCATTTTACCAAATATAGCGTTAAAAAGGTTGTCATTGCAACTCCAGCCAGCGACTCCTGAGTCTGCCAGCACGAGAATTCAGCCGCCTCTGGCGAATCATGCTGGAGTGCGGTGGACCTCTCGATCATCCGTTGGCTTGGAATCTCCGTAGGGAAGCCTTCCAGTCGCATCAGGGGCAGCTCGCAAACTTCTGGGTTGAGCCCTCCTCTCAATCGCTCGAACTCGTCCTTCCTCTTGTACTGGTCCTTCCTTTTGTACTGATCCTTCCTTTTGTACTGGTCCTTCGTCTGCTGCTGGTCCTCCAATCTCAAAGCGGAGTTGAGGTGGTCCACCTGATCGGAGAACTCATGTTCGCCATCAACCCGACCGGACCATCCTGGGTTGGTCGTTGAAGAGGATCCCCAGACCTAGCCGGGCCTGCTCACCGAGTTCTTGAAGAACCGGAGATGGTCCAACTGGTCTCAGAAACCACTTCGAGAAATCCATCATGGGAAGACTCCCTTGAGCGACCCTGACCGATGGCTCACCAACAGTAGGAAGCAGACGTTCCCTCCCGTCCCATCAATGAACAAACCAATCAGCATGCCGGCAGATGGTCTGTCACCACGGAGAGGGAAACTTGGTTCACGCACCGGCGATCTTTTCTTGGCTTTTTCGGCTGGCGCCTTTATGCTGGCAAGAACCTATCAGTCACTTTTTATCGGAGAGCACCTATGGTCAAGTCGCACGGATGGAATCGGCGAAAGTTTGTGCAGTTGGGGGGTTTGGGTTTGAGCTTGCCGACGCTGTTGGCGAGTCGGGAACTCAGCCTGGCGGATTCTCCCGATCGAGCCACAGCCGGGTTTGGCCGAGCGAAATCCTGCATCGTCCTGTTTGCCTGGGGGGGAATGAGTCACCTGGATACCTTCGATCTCAAGCCTCAGGCCGGCAGCGACACGCGGAGTCTCTTTCGACCGATTTCCACGTCGGTCCCAGGAATCGAGGTTTGTGAACATCTCCCCTTGGTGGCGCGTCAGATGCACCATCTGACGGTCGTCCGCAGTGTGCATCACAATGCGCCCTCGCACCGCTCAGCAGCGTATTGGAATCTCACCGGACATCAGCCGCCCAATCTCTCGGGCAATTGGTTGGCCACCCGCAGCGACTGGCCGTCTCTGGGAAGCATGGTTTGGCAAGCGTATCACCAACAGCAGGGGCCTTCGACGCTGCCGCGTGCGGTCGCTCTGCCCTATCCGATGTACGATGGTGGCCGCGCCAACGGGCAAGATGCTGGCTTTCTTGGCATCGCCCGTGACCCGGTGATCGTTCGGCCCAAAGAAGGACAAGCCTACCAAGGGGTCAGCGCCAGCTCCGGTCATATCGACCTTTCCTTCATCGACGGTGTGGACCAACATCGTCTGATCTCACGGCAGAGACTGCTGAAAAGTCTGGAGGATGGGAGCGGACTTCCCACGGGTGACCAGACCCAAGCGGTCGATCACTTTCGCCGGCAAGTCTTTGAGATGATGTTGGATTCGAAGGTCCGCAAGGCGTTTGATCTTTCCTTAGAAAAGGCAGACGTTCGCCAGCGCTATGGGATGCACATTTGCGGACAGAGCACTTTGCTGGCCCGCAAGCTGACAGAGGTGGGAATTCCGCTGGTGACCGTCTACTGTGCAGCCGGGGATCTCAACGGATCAGTCGGCGCTCACTGGGATACCCATGGCAACGGTTTTCATCGGCTGAAAACACAAATGCTGCCACCCTTGGACCGAGCGATGTCGGCGTTGTTGACCGATTTGGAGGAACGAGGCCGCTTAGACGAGACGCTCGTGGTATTGTTGACCGAGTTTGGTCGCACGCCCAAGCTTTCGGGCAACGGCGGACGAAATCATTTTCCGAATGTTTATTCGGTCGCCTTCGCTGGAGGGGGCACCAGTGGCGGTGCGATCTACGGGGCCAGCGACAAGATCGGCTCAGCCCCCGCTGAGAATGGTTGCGGCCCGGCCGACCTGCATGCGACGATCTTCCACGCACTGGGCATTTCGCCTCATTTGACCATCCGCGATTTGGCCGATCGCCCCTTGGCCGCCTGCGATGGCCAACCCCTGCCGATCTTTGCCTCGTGAGAGCCACCGGGCGGCTCATGGTGATGAGCTGGTCCGGCGATTGAGAAAGTCAGGTTTTGACCTGAAACAACTCCCGACAACGAACCAACCACCAACCGAAACTTCCCGATTGGTGGTCAGTGCTTGATGGGTGAGTTTCTCACAGCTTCCAGGTTTGTTACCTGCGGCGTCGACCGCAGGCGGCTCCCAGGCCCAAAAGAAGCACAGTGGCCAGAACGGAGGGTTCAGGAATCACCCTCACAGCGGTGGTGCTCACAGAGTCCCAGGTTGCCGGACGGGTGATTCCGGGAAGGGGGCTCAGCGGACTGGAGTTGAAGCCCACGTAGAAAGTCCCCAGATAATCGGTATCCACCGAGGCAGTCACGGGGATTGGCAACCCGGTATCCGGGTCGGTGATATCCGGCAGGTTGTCCAGGTCAAGAACTTCGTTGAAGCCAAGTCCCTCGAAGCTCGCCTCACGCGCATCCAGATCGATGGAGAGCTTCGCCCAATCGGCGTCGAGATTGTCGAGGCGATAGAACGCCAACACATCCCAGCTGCCGTTGGATTGACCGTCTCCTGCCTGGACGAGCATCAAGTCGGTTCGGTTGTTGGCTCGTTCCAGCAGCCATGCTAATCCTGTGCTGCCGTTGATCTGGGTGTTGGTGAACCCAGGGTTCGCCCCCGGGACATCAGGGCCGGGTCGATTGAAGTTGGTCCCCGTGGTTCCGATCCCGTACATCGTCGACTCACTCTCGCCACCGGGCTCGAAGGCGGTCTCCAGATAAGCGTAAATCTCATAACTGCGGACAAGTTCGTTGGAGGCTACCATGGTGCCACCAGGGTTATCCACGATCGAGTAGGCATTGCCGCCCTGAGGGCTCGCGGGGATCGCAGTGGGATTGTTCAGGCCCATCGGCATGGTCGGGTCGATGACCGTCGCGCCCTGGTAGGAGCCGGTGTAGCCACCAGCCTCAACCGATCCGAGCGCGAGGGAGTCATTGTCTGGGACAGTGTGCTTGGCGACCAACGGCAGGTCATTGCTGGCTCCTGGCGTCGGTCGGAACAAACCGAAGTCCGCTCCGTTGACGTTGGTGTCCAAGCCGTCGCGCCAGCGACCGGTCGAGACACCGCTGCCGGGCCCGTCGACACCAAGGCTCGTGTTGCCCCACCAACCGCCGCCGATGTCGCTGATCACATCGGCAGGACCGGAGATCCCGCCCTTGTTGGCTTCGGTGAAGAACGCATCCTGCAATGACCCACTGGCATCGCGAAGCTCAAAGGTCTCGTTGCGATCCTCCCAATATCCCTGATCTTGAGTGGAGAGGCCGGTCATCGGACGGGGCAAGGGTGTCAGGTCGACGTTGGGCACTGTCGCCGAGCCAATCACGTAGAAGTCCCCAGGGGCCAGCATGGTCCCAATTGGAATTGTGTAACCGGGAGCCGGAGCAAACGGATCCCGCGAGTCGACCGTCCAATTCCCGATGTCAACCGCAGAGCTGCCAGCGTTGTACAACTCCACAAACTCACCATCAGGCTCGGAAGTGCCCGTGTTATCACCGTTGTCACGGTCGTTGGAGATCTCGTTGATCACCACCTGGGCCGCCGCGGGTGCCGCCATGCTGCCGATCAAGAACAAGACCAAAAACAAACTCTTAAACATAGGAGGGTTCCTCGCCAAATAAATGGGGGTCAAAACTGTGGGGAGAGACTTATTGTTCAAGAGATCCTCCATCAACACTCCAGGATAGAAAGTCAGTTGACAAAGACCGATTCTTGAACGAACGCATGCAATCCTGTCACCATCAACGGCTGGCGATTGTTGAGAACCTGAGAAATGTCGGGTTCAACCTTTGGGCGAGATCACTCAAGCGTCAAACAAAGGTGCCAGGACCAATCAACGAGCCAAAGGATGGGGTGGGCCGAGATCTGTCAATCGATCGTTGACCCTGCAGCAAAAAGGGGAACAACTCGTCCGAGCACCACGACTGTTGGGAGAGATGATTGCTCGACCGAAACGCGGAAACCACTGCAAAAACCGTCAAAACGGCGGCCTCCTTGCAGTGCCGGACGAACCCAGATTTCTCGCAACCTCAGTAGTTGGACTGTCTCAGATGTGGCCCGGCCCACCCATATGTTGTTGCATGAACTTGTTCAGGCCCCTACAGGTTGCGCCTCTGCCACAATTTGGAGCAGTTGAAGTAAGACTGGAGGATGGAATACTCGTAAGACGGAGTAAGAGATGTTGGATTGGTGTCACCGACCAAAAGAATGTTGGTCGGAACCTGCTAGAGTTTTTCGCATGCATGCGTTTGTTCGGTAGCTTAACAGCTCCCATGACTGGTGCAATCATTTTTGCAGGAATACACGAAACTTTCACACCCAGCTTTTCCACAACACCCGAGCCATTGAGTCCTCAGGAAGCCGGTCCAACACAGGGCTATGCTCAGCCCGCACACTGCGATTTGGCAAAGGACCTTCTCCCCAGAGTCGCCGGCCTCGGCACGATCCGCAGACCTGGCCGCCGGAGACGCCTCGCTGCTCCGCCGCTCTCAGCTGAGTCCAGGACGCCAGCGGTGCCCTTGGGCTTGATTGGCCACGATCGGATCGGCTTAGGTTCGAACAGGGATTGGCTAACAATGGCCTCACTGCAATGCTTCTGGAAAGACGACTGTCGCAGTGTACGAAGGTCGGAAGCAAGGGAGCTGTCGTTCTCGGGAGTTCTTCGGGATTGCACCCAAACGAACCCCGGCAGTTCGGCAGAGAAACACGCCCGTCGGATGAACGACGGGCGTGTTCGATTGCAAGGATCCGCTGGGGGGCTGTCCACCCAGGAGGCAATCGACGGTGGAGCGTTTTTCTGCGATTCCGAAGGGGCTTAGAGACTGACTGGTTTTCTGACAGGTCTCCAAGCTTATCCAGGAACGCCCGGCATTCTGGGCGTGGGCCTGCCGCCCTGAGCTGGAAACTCTTGGAAAGCCTCAAGAAAAGCGGTTCTGCCGCCAACGCAGAGCAGCCAAAGCGATCACCATGAACGCCGAAGCGGTGGCCGGCTCGGGGACGAAGGCCACGCGTACATGATCCCAGGCGTTCCAGGAGAAGGCAAAGTCGGTGGGGAGATTGGGGACATTCGGAGTCCGTGCTGCGCTTCGGCCAGATGGAGTGAACTCACTAAAGCGAAATGAGACGACATTGGTGATATCAAAGTTCCCACTGTCGCCCTGATAGACCCAGCTGAGGGCATTGTTGGGAGCGCCTTGGTTGGCAGCCAAGTTGGCGATGATGGTCTCATCCATCCAGGTGCCATTCCCTCCTGCCGGAAACTGAGTCAGCCACTGACGCGTCCCGCCGTTGCCGGAAATGAGCGTCAGACTGGCCCCGCTGATGTTCGAGGGCGGTTGAATCGAGAAATTCACCAAACCGTCGGTCAGGTCGGGGTCAAAATCGTATTGGAAGCCCCCGACAGTCAGCACACCCTCACCCACCAAGGCCTGGTCATTGTTCCAGATCATCACCAGCGATTGTTTCTCAAGTCCACTAATATCAGGCTGGATCACATCGGCCTTGTCCAAGTGATCGTTGCCGATCAGAGTGGTCTGAGGAATCACCTCGAACAACCCAAGATCATTGGCGACCGATTGGTATGCCTGCAGTTCTGCAGGTGAGTACTCTGAGGGCTGGACTGCCCGCACGAAGCCAAGCTCGACGGCCTCGGTCCAGCTGAGTTCTCCGCCATCTCCGATGCTCGGGATCACCGGCCCCGCCTTGGCATAGCCTACTAAGAGGGCTGCCAAGAGAACCACACAACCAAAGAACGCGAAACGTTGAACAATCATTGAGAATTCCTCCACAAGAATCAAAGGGTCAGACAGACTTCGGCTGACAACAGGCCAAACCGAACTATCCCCATCGGAACCCGCACTCAATGAGCCGGTTCGATCCAGATCCCTTGCAGAAGTCTGGACATCGGCGTCCTTGACTTCCGCCAGGATCAATGACCCCATCTGGCCAATCTCAGCGGGTCCGTCTTCGAGGGTTCAAGAGATGGATCGTGACCAAAGCCACTCAACTCAGGGCACCGCAGAACACTGATTTTGGGACATTCATCAGCGTAAAATGCAGATTCAAGTTGCTAAGCAAAGGCGCGAGCAGTCTGGTCGATACAAGCCGCGACCTTGGACCAGCGATCCCTAGGTGGCGGAATGTTTTGACGGTCACTGGGAGTGAGCACCCCCAGCCTTTTGCCAGCGTTCGACAGGGCGGATCAGCTTGACGCCCGCCGGATGGATGAGTCGAGTTTGCCCTCATCCAGCAGGCACGCCTCGAGCTGTTCAGGTCTTGCCGATGGTGGATCAGAAAGAAGAGCCACGAGATTCCTGCAGCCTCAAGCCGAGGTTGCTTATCTCTGAGGTCAGGCTGAGGGTCTCGTTGCCGGCCGATCGGTCGGCAGAGACGCCGCGTGTTGCAGCCGAGACTGCAATCCTTGGTCCAGGTGGCGGCTTTGGTTGTTGTTGGCTGGATGGACCAGTTTCAAGGCGACCGGTTGCCTGCTACGAAAGTCGTTGAGGTGCAACACTCCGCCAGCCGCGGTGTTGCGTAGTCGCTTTTGTTGGCGAATCTGCATGAGTGAGCACGTCCTTGGGCAAGAGATGTCTTGGGGCCAGGCGGCGTTGGGCTTTGGGGGTTGCCGCGTCTGACTGCAGATTGCTCTCAGCCGCTGAAGACTGCCAGCTTTTTGGCAAGAATCTCAAAGGACTGCTCAGAAGGGGTTCGGGGAGACGAATAGTTCCATTGCGAGAGGCCCATTCCATCGGTGAAGCCTTGGCAGCATCCGCAAGGCGCAAAGCATTCCCCACCCAGGTCCGGAATCTCGCCAGAGCTGAACGCTCCGCTCTGAAGGACACGCGTGACAGATCTCAGAAGGGATCTCACAAACCGAGATGGGTTGCCGCAACGAAGCGATGGTGCTTCGAGAGACAATCGATTGCACAAATCTGGAAAACGATCCGCTCAGCCACAGCGGGAGGCGGCGGGACGGCTGTGTGGGAACTCAAAGGCTGAGCAGGGGGGCGGCTCTCTTTGGGTGGTGGACCAGCCTGGAGAATGCAGCGGCAGGCCTCAGCCGCAAGGGTCTGTTTCGATCGTTTTGAGGAACCGCCTCGGACTGGCCAAGGCGGTTCGCGAAACTCCTCTGCTTGTTGTTTGAGCTTTGCAGACCTAAGAATCGGATGAACCCCTGCCATGAGCCTCGTGCGGGGTTCGCCGGGCACGGCCCATCAGGGCAATGGCCGCGAAGGAAAGCAACGCAGAAAGACTCGAAGGCTCCGGGATAGGGATGAGACGTACGGTCCCTTGCGATTCCATGTCTTCTGAGATTCGGAACGTTGTTTGGTTAATCTCACCCGGCCCGTCCTCGAATCCTTCCCGCCACCGGGCAAATTGGAGAAGCGGATTGCCGGGACCCTCTTCACCATCCAAAAACGCAATGCCAAAGAGAACGCCGTCACGGAAGTACAATTGGGGTTGATCAGGGAATCTAGTGTCGTCCATCTCGGTGAATTCATAGTCATCAACGACGACGGACAGTCTCAAATCGCCGTCAACTCGAATCGGACTTGAGGAAGTATCTGCGCCCCGAGGCAGCAGAATCTCCCGCCCAATGCCCGTCAGAGCCGAGCGGTCGTACCTCGCTTCTCCAAGGAAAGTTTGACCTTCCAAAAATCCAGAGTCATAGATCAGCTCAAACTGAAAAACTGCATCAGCCCGCAGTGGACCTGCTGTCGCGAAAACCAACCCAAGGGACACAACTGCCATCGCCAGGCCGGCGCAAAAAGTTCGGTCTCTTGGTGGCTTGGGTGCTGGTCGGCCGCAAGAAGCGAGTTGCCATTGCAGGAAGGTCCAGAAGACCACGCAACGAGTGGATGGGAACATGCCACGATTCTCCTGTGAAGCTGGGATGGGGGTCTGCAGGCACCAACCTGCATCGGGTTGGTGTGAGTTGGGAGGTTGACCAGCCGGTTTTGGTTGGTAGTTGGTGAGTCAGTCGCCGAAGGGAGCTGAAGAAATCAACGCTTCGCCAGTTTCACTCGTCTCCCCCACAATTAGGATACCAACTGACCAGCGAATGACAAGCATAAGGGAAAAACGGGACAACTAACCTTGCTTCTCCACACGTGGTCATCAAGCACTACTCAGCGACACTTTCCTGTGAGGGCAGCCCCGTGACAGTGTGCAAGCCAATCGGGCCAGGGGAGTGCCGCGTTCAGTTCCTGTCTGCAGGACACGGCTCGAGATGTTTGCAGGGCGACGGTCGAGACCACAGCGAAATTCATCCCAAATTTACTTTAGCAAGCGGTCGGAGTTCGTTACAGTCAGTAAGCTCCTTCGTCCCCATTCTGCGGAGTCAACCCGATCCTCAGCCCATCGCTGTTGGTCTGGAAAACTCCAAGCACCTCAGCAACTCATCCTTCGTTGTTCGCCAACTGACCTCAACCAGTCGAGCACATGGTCAACCTCCCTCCCGGAACAAACTCCACGCCCCGCCTCTGAACATCCCAGAAGGCGGGCATCCAGGGATGGTGTCTGGTCTCAAACAACCAAAACGGTCTTTGCTTCCGGAGGCAAGAATCATTGGCTCGTTGTTTCCTTTGTGCCCCCTTTTTTTAGGAGCAGATTGATGTTACGTTTCTTATTCATGGCTTTGCTCGCACTATTGAGCCTAGCGAACCCTGCTGCAGCTCAGCTCGTTCCGCTCTCGACACGAAACTCGACCGACTTTATGAGCCCTCTGGATCGGATCGAGGGCGATGTCATTCCCGGCACGCTGCCCACCTGGACTGCTCAGTTGGGCGATCCGGATGGCCAAAGTGTTCTCAATGGTGACGGAACCTTGACGCTGACGACAACATCGGCATTTGACCGTTGGATCAATACGGGAGCGGCAGCCGACGCCTTTGATTCCAACGACGGCTGGACTTGGGAGGCCCGGGTGCGGGTGGACTCGGTCGATGACCCTAGCCGCCCGCAAGTCTTCAGCGTGGTCAGCCGAGACAACACGGGCCCAAATGGCCAGCCTTGGATTCAGTTTGGACCCGATGGACTGAGTAACCGCAACCAGTTTGATGGTCAAGTCAATCCCAGCTGGACAACTGACCTGAGCGATTTCCAGACCGTGCGGATGGCCTGGGAACCAGGCACCGGTGGCTATTTGTTTCTCAACGACACCCTGTTGGACAACGGAATCGGCTTCGACGAGGACAACTTCTCCTCCCCCTCAACCGCCTTCGTGGGGCGCAGCTCCAGCTTGGAAGGAACCGGGACGGTCACGGTGGACTACGTCCGCTTTGACACCAGCGGTGCTTTTGCTCCAGTTGACTTTCAGTTACCCCCTCCATTGCCGCCGCTGCCTGAACGTGCCTCCAGCGCTTTTCAGTCGCCGATCGATCAGATCGAGGGCGACGTCATTCCTGGGACATTGCCAACTTGGACTGACCAGCTGGGCGACCCTGACGGACAGAGCGTTCTCAACGGTGACGGAACGCTGACACTGACAACCACGTCTGCTTTTGACCGTTGGACCAACACCGGCGATGCCGAGGATGCACTGGATTCCGACACAGGGTGGACTTGGGAGGCACGTCTGAAGGTCGACGGAGTCGACGATCCCACTCGTTCGCAAGTCTTCAGCATCGTCTCCCGCGACGATGGAGGCGTGGTCGCCGGATCACCGTGGATTCAATTCGGGCCTGATGGTCTGAGCAACCGCAACCAGTTCGATGGCGGGCTGAATCCTGATTGGACCGCCGACTTTTCGGAATTCCAAACGGTGCGGATGGCTTGGGATCCGCAGCGTGGTGGCAGCTTGTACCTCAATGGCGAACTGCTGACAGGCGGTGTGGGGTTTGACGAAGACAACTTCTTCTCTCCGTCCACCATCTTCTTCGGCCGCAGCTCCAGCTTGGAGGGCACGGGCACGGTCACCTTGGATTACATCCGCTTTGATACCACCGGCGCCTTCGCTCCGCTGAGCACTCCCGGTGGTGTGATCCCCGAGCCGGCGACCATTTCGCTCTTTCTGGTGGCCAGCCCACTCTTGGGACTTCGCCGACGTCAGAGAGGTTGAGCGCGGCGCGGAGCGCACTTGCTTTCTGTCAGCCATCCAATCAGAACGCTCGCCCGGGTCTTGTTGCCTCGGCGAGCGTTTTGCCTGCGCCATTGGAAAAAGGCCTGGAACTGAATCGAGCAGAAAAGCGGCCCGGGAATCCTTGTTGGACTGTCCCAGATCGAGGCCTAGGCCACAGCGAGGCAGTAGCATCGGCCCGTTCGAGACAACGTTCCCGGTTCAATTTGAGGCAGGGGCCGAGCGTTGTGGATTGCCCAGTTCGGCTGAACTGTGCTGCTGTTGGAGCTGTTGAATGATCTGCTTGACCGCTTCCAACTTCGGATCGACCTTCAGGGCTTGCTGATAATAGGCGATGGCATTTTTCCACTGACCCATCATCTGGCAGACTTGGCCGAGCTTGACCAAGGATTGGACATGATTGGGATCCAAGGCAACGACTCGCTCAAACAGTTCTCGGGCTGGCGCGAGTTTCCTGAGTTGGAGATTGACCGTCGCTGCAAAGTAGATGGCTGGCTTGTGATCAGGGCTTGTTTCCAACACCACGTCCACGTGTTGGAGCGCTTCGGGCAGTTCACCCTTGGCCACCAGCAAAGAAGCCAGATTGAGCCGGGCATCGATGTAGTCTGGTTTTGCTGCGATGGCCTTTCTCAAGTGGTGGATTGCCACCGGCGAGTTGCCGTAACTGCGGTAGACCATCGCCAAGTTGTTCTGCGCCTCCGCCAGATTCGGCTGCAGTTCGACCGCTCGTTTCAGCAGTGAGCCGGCCATCTGGAATTCCTTCGCCTTGAGGGCACGTGTGCCGCAAATCATCAGCACGGAAGGATAATCTGGTTCACCCTGAAATGCTGGCGCTTGCAATATCAACAGTTCCGAGGCTTCCAGCAACAGGTCTTCTTCCAGCAAGTTGGTCACGATCGGCAGAAAGGCTGTCTTCCGAGGGTGGTCCATCCACCGGCCTTCAAAGGGTTGGCTGTATTGACGCCAGGAGGAACCGCTTCGACTCAAGGCCTTCGTATCGCGGATGAGGTTCTCAATGTTCACCGGTCCCCGATAGACCGCGGCAACTCGTCCCTTGCGATCCAGAAGAAGGCTCAAGGGGATGGGCAGCTGGTGTGGTCGAAGAAAGATGGAATTGTGAGCTGTTTCCAAGACCCGCATGAGTCGCGAAGGCATCGTGCCTGAGACAAACGGGAAGTCCATTTGCTTCAGCACTTGGGAGGGGCTCGGCTGCTGATCTCCTGAACCGGGTTGAAGTTCATCGAGATTCAAGACCAAAACATCAACCCCAGCGGCATCCAGCTCACCTTTGTGGTTGGCCAGATCTTTCAGCTCCGCCAGGCAAGGTCGACACCACGTCGCCCACAGGTTCAGGAGAATGGGCCTCTCAAAAGGGGGCGCCAACTGAAAATCTTGGGCCTGTTCACCTTCCCCTTGCCGGTAGCGTAGATAGGGGAGTGGAATTCGATCCACCAAGACGACGGCGGTCTCCTCCGAAGGGGGCATTGGCGTCTGATCGGATCCCTCCAGTCGCACGTATGAGGATCCTTGAGGGACGACTTCCGCACGACCACTTCCCTCGACCACAGTCCAGTGGGCATTGGGTTGCACACCCTCGATCCGCTCCAGTTGACCGTTGGGCCAACGAACGGTGACCTCCTGAAGAGCCGCGCCGGGATCGAGGCCGAAGTGCAGCGTCTTGCTGGATTGACTGAGGAACCCATGTCCGGCGTACACCGTCCGCATCAACTGACTCGTCTGATTGTCGGTTCTCAGACTGATCACCACACGAGCGCCAATCGCATCCCGGTGACTTGCGGTCCCTCGCAGGCGTAGCGTGACGAATTGGCCCCGGTCTCTGTCAGATTCCAGGCTCATGCTGGGTTCGTTGGGATTTCCTCCATCGGGGGTTGTCTCTCTGGACGCGTTTTGGCTGGTCCTAGACTCGCTGAGAGGGTCGCGGGGGTCGTTGGTGGTATTGTGAAGAAGACGTAAACGCGGCCCAGTTCGATTGGTCATCACCAAATCGAGGTCACCATCTTGGTCCCAATCCAACGAGGCCAACGCCCGAGAATCGTCGGAGAAGTCGAAACCGATCGCAGCGGCCACCTCAGCAAACACTGGAACGTGGGTGTCGCGCGTCGGCTGACCGAGGTTCAAAAACGCCGCGTTCCTCTCGTGACCACTCCATGAAACGCCCGCATCGACTTGATCGTGAAGAACACGAAACCCCTCGACGTAGGCCAAATCGCCGTCGTAAGACTCTGCTCGAACGGGTGCTTGCGACACGACCTGCCGCCAGTAAACACTTCACAAGTCTTTGGTATCGGAGGGTCCGGTGATAAAGCCATTGGCCACGACCAAGTCCTCCCATCCGTCGTTGTTCAAGTCCAGAAACGGACTGGACCACGCCCAGAGACCACGCGCCATCCCGGCTTGTGCACTGACGTAGTCGAACTGGCCGTCACCGCGGTTTTGGAACAAGGAGTTGCCGAGCGAACCATATCGAACAGCCTGAATGTGCTGGTCGTCGACGTCTTGAATTGCCCGTTTGAAGTTGCGTTGAAAAGTGATCCGCTGGCCTGCTGAGGAAAACATGTTGCTGATGTGCACATCGAAGCGCCCATCCCGATTGGGATCACCCCAGGCCACCGACATGCCAAAGGACTGATCTTCCACCATTGCTTCCGCGGCGACATCGCGAAAGCGGATCTTCCCGTGGGAAGTTTGTTGCAGTTGGTAGAGGTTGTTGCGGCCGTAATCGTTGGCCACATAGAGATCGAGGTCCCCGTCGTTGTCGTAGTCCTCCCAAGACGCCGCGAAGCTCCAACGGTCGTTGTTGTGATCCAGGCCAACATCCTGGGTAACATCCTCGAAGCGTAATTGACCACGATTTGCCAGGAGAGTGTTCGCCCCGCCATTGGTGGCGTCGTGGTGGGGGATTGGATCGACCGGTCGCCCATCAAGGGTTTCGCTGGAGTAACGGCAGGTGTAGAGATCGATCAAGCCATCTTGGTTGTAGTCGGCGGCACAGAGTGAAGTCAGTTGACCTCGGCCTGAAAACTCGGCGGCCTGCTGAAAACGGCCGTCTTGGTTTTCCAAGAGAGAGAGTTTGTTCCAACGCGCCAGAACGAGGTCCTGGTCGCCGTCGTTATCCAGGTCGAGGATCAACGCGCTGCGGGAGTAATCCAGCCAGTTGAGGCCAAATTCCGCTGCGGCTTCTCGCAGACCACCATTGGGCTCTTTGAGAAAGAGCAAATTGGGCATCCCCTCGGGCTCACAGACGTAAACATCTTCACGGCCGTCGCCGTTGAGGTCGCCGATGGCCACACCGTGGTGAAAGCGGTGTTTCAACCGCGGCCGCCTGGTAATCCAATAGTTGGCGCCGTACTTGAGTTGCTGTTGGTAGCAATCCAACTCGCCGATGAGTGCCTGGGTGACATCGACAAACAGCTGTCGGCTGTTTCTCAACGTGGCGGACACTTCGTCGAGCCGTTCCAATTGGATCGCTTGCAGTGTCGGCGGGCCGACCTCTTTGGGTCGAAAATGCCAACGGCAGATCCAGGTTCCCGTCTGCTGCACCGCCTGACGCTTGCCGCGAGCGTAGGCGGCAAAGTGAGCCCGGGTGACGACGGTCTGGCCGTCTGGTTGGACATCGAACTGCTTGAGTTTGACACGCGGCTGGTCCGCATCATCTGGCCAGGGGGCTCGGACGGCTTCTAAAGCAGCAGCCAAACCCTCGATGCCCCTGCTTCCCTGGTTCGCTTCCAGGGTTGGGGTGCCCTTTGACTCGGTGGGAGCTTGTGAATTGCCCCAGCGAATCACGCGAATACCTAACTTGTGGTAGACGACTTGGCCTTCCAGGGTAGCCGGCCGCAACGGCGTGGTCACAAAAGACGGACCCAGGAGTTCGGCCAAGTCCTCCTTGGCAGGGTTTTCGGCTGTGCGCTGAGCGGTGGGCTTGTTCGCTGGCGTGGACTTGCTGACCAGCCACTGGCTGATCTGCTTTAAACGCAGGGCTGTCCGGTCATGAAACGCCTCTTCGTCCCAAGTTGCCTGCTTGATGGTGTAGGCAGCGGGTAACTCGGCGGTCTTGGCGGTCGGGCTGGAGCGATTCTGGCGTTGATCTGTCCGCTCACCACAGCCCGCCAAAGAGAACAACGCCGCGGCAATCCACAGTGAGACTTGGAAGTGTTGGTGTGATGTCATGGTGAGATTCAAGGGGAATCACCAGAGATGATCGACCCGGAGATTGGGAGGATCTCTGGGATGGCTGGCGTTCCCAAGGGAGCAATTTCGGGACGCCCCACAGAATGCCTCCATCTTGACCAACGATGATGAACGAAACAACCCGGTCGGCAAAAGGTTGCCAACCGGGTTGTTTTTCTATGGTTCAGGCGGACGCCTGGAGGCGACTCAGGCCTTGCGACGACGGGGGAGAACGGCAATCCCCGCGGTCCCCAAGAGGACCAAGCCAAAGGTAGCTGGCTCAGGGATGACTTGGGATGGAGACTGGTCCACCACAATCCGAATTTCGGAGATCGAAGGAGCAACGTTGTTGTGGCTGGTGATGTTTTCAGTGGCTGTGATCCGAATGAAGTCGACATCCGCAGCGACCAGTGGGGTGGTCAGGTCAAACTGCTGAGCAGGTGCTGGAGCAAAGTCGACGGCCCCAATTCCCCCGTCGGTCACCACAACATCAAGCGGGGTGTCCAGAACTGGTGTGAAGCTGGAGCCAGCGTCCATGCTCACCTCGAAGAGGATGTTGTCACTCTGACGCTCGTCGAACTGAGCGTTGGTGGCGTTCATCACCTGAAAGCCGGTGATGAGATCAAAGCCTGCTGGGGGTGAAACGGTGAACACAGCTTGGTTGGCACCACTCAGCAGCGAACCGTCACCCTCGACACCGCCGCCCCCAGGATTCCAGATCCCGTCGGCACCAACTCGCTCGTCAAGACCATCAAGGGTTTGGCGGTCACTTTCGGAGATGCCCAGAAGCGTACCCATTCCGCCGTTGAAGTCGAACAGGTTGTTGCCGGAGACAGCACGGCAGCAACCTTCTGCGTGGTTGGCGGCCACGGTCGTTCCGCCGATGAACTCAGCACCTTGGGCGGCACTGGCCATCAGTGCACCAACAAGCGCAAAGGAGAAAAAAGTTTTGATTGATGTTGTACGTAGCATGTCACAGCCTTTGGGGGGGTTGAGGAATGATCTCAGGAAACAATGGAGTGAGGGGGACGAACGGTAGATCGAAAACAGAAAGGACAAGCTTTCTGGCAGAACTTTGTCGAGGGGACTTTCCCATCAAAGAATGTTGATGGTTTGTGTGAAACGCTTGAGTCAGCTACTCAAGACTTGAGGAAAAGTTTACAGACGCAAGGGGCGATTGCAACACTTATTTTGTATTTTCGGTGGAGCTCTGAAGACCCAGTTGGCCATCGCGATCTGTCTGGCAGGATGCCATCGGCTCGGATCTGTCTCACCGTTGGTTTGTGCGGGCAACCGCTACGAATATCTTTCATGAAACCCGTCGCCGGGCTTTTAGAAAAAATCTTGCTACTCCAAAACGCTGGATAGGCACAACAACCGCTGATTCCACAGCCTTTCCTACAACAGGACGAGCCAAGATCTTCCCCAGCCTCAGTCTGCATCAGCCGCCTTGCGCAGACGACATGCAAAACACTTATAAGCCTGTTGGCCGCTGAGGTTGTCAAAATAACGGTCGTCAGGCAACACATTGGCAGCCTGATAGCGAGGGAGATCGAAGGCATCCCCTTCGACCTGAGCGGGACCAAAGGTGTTGGGCACAAACACCGTATCCAGGCGAATGCCCTCCCAATAAAGCACCGTCCCGGTGATCTCACCTCGGGGACTCTCCACCACCACGGGATCGCCGTTTTTCAGTCCTGCCTTCTCAGCTGTCTGCGGATGGACTTGGATCAGCCGCACCCCGTTGAGCTGCTTGCCGGTGAGAGTCCACTGTGTGATGCCAGCAAAATGCACGACACTGGGACGCCCAATCATCCCCATCAGCGGAAAATCTTGGTGAAGAGCATTTTCTCGCCATGGAGTGATGGTCACCCTGGGTGTCAGGGCCTGAGGGTGAATCGGATTGGCAATCAGCTGCTGGTCGTATTTCACTGTGGGATGCTTCCCGGTGACCTCAGGATGGGTGAAATACTCCGGCAGAGCCCCATGCCCGGCTGCCGCCAGCCGACGCTCCAGGCCAGGGGTGTGGATCTCGACTTTCCCAGAAGGCGTGAGAAAACGCTTGCCTGGTTGTCCCAAAGCCTTGGTGGCTTCGTACCAAGAAGGATGATCGAGATAAAGCGTGCTGACACCAGGGTGCTGCTCGGAAGGGCAAGGCCAGCGGAGCGGTTCGGCTCGCCCCTGCATCCGCTCAGCGGTCATCCCGGCCATGCCGGGCGTATGTCGGACAAATTCCTGCCAAAGCTGCTTGTAGTCTTTCCAGTCTTTGGGAAAGGCATCTTTCCAATAGCTCGGCTTGTATTTGGTATCGTGCTTGGCCAGTGTCTGGGCCAGATCGATCCAAATCTCCCAATCCGGCTTGCACGAGCCAACGCGGTCAACCGCTGCATTCTGCCAGCGGATCGCTCGGTCGTCGCGTCGCATGTAGACGCCATCGAGCTCCAAACCACTGCAAACCGGCAGGATCACATCGGCGTAAAAAGCGCTTTCCTCAAGGAATAAACCTGTGTAGACGAAGAACTCCAGCTCTCGAAAGGCCTGTTGCACCCGTTTGGTGTTGGCGCTGGCTAGCAGGGGGTTGCCCATCGAGACAAAAGCCCGCATCCGATAAGGCCTGCCCTCCAAAATCGATTCGGCGAACCAATCCGGCCCCACAGGCATCGCCGGATGTTCTCTGCCGGGCGTTGGCACCTTCAGGGGAGGTAAACGTAGCTGACCAGGCCACGTGTTGTGCATGAAGTTGCAGCCTCCCCCAGGAACGCCGATATTGCCCGTGATCGCCGCGAGGATTGCCAGTCCTCGGTAGTTGTCAAACGCGCTGAGTTGATGGGAGATGCCAGCATTGCAGAAAATCGCCGCCGGTTGACTTGTGGCATAGTCTTCGGCCATCTCCCGGATGACCTCCGCCGGGACATCACAAAAATCTTGGGCCCACCGCGGCGAGTAACCTCGGGCGTTGATCTGTGCAACCAGTTCTTTAAAACCGAGCACCCAGCGTTTGATGAACTGCCTGTCGTAGAGCTTCTTCTCGATGATGTGACCGATCATCCCCAAGATCAGCGCCAAATCGGTGTGCGGCTTGGGGGCCACCCAACGATCGGCAAAAGTCGCTGTAGGTGTCTTACGAGGATCGACGACTACCAATTTGGCCTGAGTCTTTTCTCGAGCGCGTAACAAATGGGCCAATGTCACCGGGTGCGTTTCAGCCTGATTGGTTCCTAGAAACAGGAAATATTTTGAGGAACCAAGATCTTCTCCGCCGGTGGCCGGATCGACCCCATACCCATTGGTGAAGGGACTCAAACCAAAGGTGGCCGCCAGGGCGTTTCCTCCAGCGTCGTTGCAGACCGGGCCGACATCGTGGTTGTTGGGGCTGCCCAGCAATGCAAACAGACGCGCGATCAACGCATCCACACCTCGAGGCAAGCGACCGGTTGTGCGACTGACGATCGATTTGGCGTCCCCTTGATCACGCAGCTGGAGCAATTTTTTCGCAATCAACGAGAGTGCTTCGTCCCACTCGATGGGGACGAACTGGGAGTCGGCATCGCCTTTAGCACCAGCCACACGCTGGAGTGGCTGGCGGATGCGATGTCGGTTGGACACCAGCTGGGACATCATCGAGGCCTTCACGCAAAGGTGGCCCGCTTGGACAGGGTCGTCGCTCAGCCCCGTGATATCAATCACCCGATGTGCCTTCAGATGAACATCCAGGCCGCAATGCGAATTGCAAAACTGGCAAGCAGATCGGACGACGCGATCAGGCTGCAGCGCTGCCGAATCTTGCGTGTAGTTGAGCTCGCCCTCATTCTGATGCTCTTCAGCTTGGACCGCGATGCCCTGCAGCAGCGGCAACCCGGAAACAGCCGCGGCCGCTCCGATTGCCTTGTGCAATAATTCACGCCGATCCGGATACGTAGAATCGTTAGCCATCAAATTGGCTCCACAAACACTGGAATGGTGCTCAACCGACAGAGAATAGTCCCTCAAGACTGAGCAAAGGAGGGTTGACCTTGGCGCCTGGATACCTCAGAGTCCAGCCGGCCACTATGAGCAGTCGTTCGTTTTAGCAAAAAATTTTAGCAAAAATAGCAGAACCTCGCTCTGCGGAGCAGCCTGTCCCTGCTCTCCTGCTGCGACCGAGCGTGGTCCGGAGGGGAAGAACCGCAACGAGGATCACCGCAAGGTGAGCGAGACAATCATCCAGGCATCTGACAGTAGCAATTGCCGGAGCGATTTCAAGCTGGTCCCGCTGGTTCGGCAGACTCGCTCACAGGTGGTCGCTTGCCAGCCTGCGACTCCGCTGACCTCAACTTCAGTCACTGGCACGAAAGAGACTGACGGTCCGCCGCGATGGCATCCAGTGCCTGCCCCTGAACAGGAGGTTGGCGGCCAAGGCCGCGGTGGTCAAGAGCTGACCTTCTGCGCGAAGAGTTTGAACTGGGGCAATGGCCCCATGTGGTTTCGGAGAAGAAGTTGGCAGAAGATTGTTAGTGATTCATGCTCAGCAACGATCTTCAGCGAAAATTCCCAAAGAGCTTGCGGAAAAACCGTGGGTTCACAGGGACGGGATCTTTCCGCTGGGCTGCGCGTAGAGCAACACGCGACGCCCTTTGGGCTTGCTTGTGTCAACTTCGGTGATCAACGAGGCCCGGCCCTGACGTGCCTCCTTGAGGGTCTTAAAGATCATAAAGTGAACCGGCCGATCGGCCTTGGTGGAGCTGGCGCCCATCAGCATATGCGCACGATCCGAGACTTCCTGGATCTGCAGGGTCCTGAGATCTTTTTCCTGCAGCTCTCCAGTTCGCTCGGACATCGAACGCGTTTTGACATCCAGTGAAAGCGATCGTTTGAAGAGTTCTTCGCTGACAATGGCGATGTCGTAATCGCTGGTTCTGCCAACGTCAAAGGGCTGGCCTCCTTGAAAACTCACCCCTGTGACCGAACTGCCGTGAAAGACGAGATTGGCATCATCTGGCATCGCCGGATGGTTGACCACAAGAAAAACAAAATTGGCAAAGGCGTAACCGTTGATAAACCCCAGCGGGTAATAACCGTACGGGGCAACGTTGTTTAGACAGCTGGGCATCAGCGTGCCTCCGACAAAAGTCGATCCGCTTGGATCTTGCCGACTCGATCCCCAGAGGCCAGTAGGCCACCACAAACACACTCCCAACTACGCAGCTGATTTGCATACCCTGTTCTTCCGCGCCTGAACATCTCTGTCAAGCTGGAGCCCCTCGAGACCCGAGTTCTTCTTGCTGAACTGAGATCTTGGGGGGAATCCAGCCTTTGGCACGGCTAGATCATTGCCGGCAATCGATAAGTCGTCCGGACCAAAATCCCCGGCAGGCCTTTGGTGGACCGCGATACAATTCAGCTCAAACGGCCAACGCTCCGGAATGCGACTTTCGGGCTGGGAGGAACTCCTCATCGCCGCTGGTGACTCAGCTCTGTGGCGTCGGCCAAGCCAATCCCGATGGCGGTGAGAATCGATTCGTCACTGGGGAGGCTGTCCCGAAAAATCGGTTTCATCCGCAAAGGCACCTCGTCCATCCGGAACATCGTCCCGCCGCTGCTGACTCCGCTGACGGATGTCCGGAAAACGACCGCCACCCCGAGCTCCGGCATCGATTGCCACACCTCAGCAGGGTCGGGCGTTAAAAGAATGACCAGGCGATCCCGAACGATCGCTTTCAGATCTTCGCTCCAGAACTCAGCAGGACCTGGGCTGACCAACAACAGCACGTCACACAGAGAGCCGGGCAGCCCGTCTGCGTATCCTGCCTGCTCGAGTGGCTGAGGGAACCCACCAGCAAAATTGGCTCCCGTTGGTGAACCAGCCAACCAGGCTAACACTTCAGTGACCCCGGTGGAGTTGCAACAGCCCCGCTCGACCGGATCGACCAACGGGCTGAGGGCAAAACGGGTCGATCGATTCAGCGAGGCAATCAGTTGGGCCAGGGCTCTTTGTGTTGCGAGATCAGCTGCCGACCACAGCGGAGCTCCGGCAACAAGGACTCCGTAACTTGCGGACTTCAGGCGTTCGGCCAACCGCTGCCAGGCGTCTCTTGGCTGGCCGGTGAGTTGCTCAATTCGGACCTCGTCAACCCAACGCGAGGCGAGAATCGCCTGCAAGATCACCAGTGATTCAAAATCGCTTCCCGGGGAAATGAGGAACACATCATCGGCCTCGGCGGTTGTCGCGGTCTGCTGAGTATCCACCACCGTGAGCGTGCGTCCCTGGCGCCCTGTCGGAACAAAGCGTCCAGCGGGGTTCACACCATGACGTGTGAAATATCTCGGGTGGGTACTCCAAGGATCAGCCCCCCAGATCAGGAGCTGGTCAGCCCGATGCCGGATTTCGCCCAGGGTGCACCTGACACCTCCTCGGAAACTCAGGGAGCCTGAATGGCTCGAACCAAGAATGGTCCCTCGCAGACGATCTGCCAGACGCGTGGCCTGGCGAACCGCTTCTGCGGTCGTCCGATCAAAACCACCGATCAGCGGCGCCTGGGCAGCACCAAGCAGTTCAATCGCCCGGCTGACCGCCTGCTGATAGGTTGTGGGCTGACCATCAACCCAACTGCTCGGTGAAGAATCTTCCGGACCCCCGATTGTAACTTGCCGAAAGAGACGCTCACCAACCGGACAAGCGTTGGCAACTTGAGCCACCCTGGAGCCATGCATGCTCACCCGCAAATCGTCACACAAACAGCCACATCCGGGACAAACCACATCGTCCCATGTGGTCTTTGCGAAATTCCTCAAGTGGCTCTCATCGAGAGAGTGACTCGCACGCTCAGACTGAATTGCTTGCCCAGACCGACTTGCAGAGGCCCGCTCGGGGGGATTCTGCTCTGGATTGGCCAGACTATTGTGGGGAGAGCTGGCAGCCTGGTGCAGCAAATCTCGGCCAGACCGTGGCTCACCGGGAGGTTCGGGCATGTCGGTACACTCCGATCACTGGAGAACACACAAAATCAGTCCTGGCAGGTTAGACACTGGCCGCAAAGACTGCGACCCACTGCTCTGAACCGAAAAGTCCCCTGTTGACCAATGTCAACTTACCCGAGCGACCACGCAAAGCAAAACGGCCCCGAGGGTGGAGCGGAAAGTCCCTCGGGGCCGTTTTTCGAACTAGGGTGATCCCTACCTTATCACCCTAGCCATCAGGATGGCCGGACTGGGGAGGAAGAGCCCAACCGTCCAAAAGGAGGGGTGTTCGTTCTCTGACGGGGGCAGCTGACTTCACTCACGAAACTCAGCATGACCCCTCTTCAGAAAGCAGATGTCTCCCCCGGGCGGACCTTAAACTGAAACCGTCCAAGTTTCTCAAGCGTTCCTGAACTCAACGGTTGCCATTTGTGGCGGAGGGTTCCCGGTGTTCTTGGGTCACCGGTTGCTGAAGGGGTCTTGAGAAGTTCGCAAGATCGATCAAGCAACTCTGTGGCGAGAAAGGTAAACACATGACGACCTAGCCAAATGGATGGGCCAGGCGGTCGCAGGGTCTGGTGGTTTGAGGTGAGCGTGGTGAGCCAGAATGATCCGACCAAGCAGACTTACCGTCAACGGGTGGGTCGGGTGCAGTGGTACATCGAGCAACACTTGGACGAGGACCTCTCACTGTCTCGTCTTGCCCGAGTGGCACATTTTTCTCCGTATCACTTTCACCGGATTTTCCAGGCCGTTGTTGGCGAAAGCGTTGCCGAGTATGTGCGGCGGTTGCGGCTGGAGCAGGCGGCATTCTTGTTGAAGACGACGAGCTTGAGCGTGACAGCGGTTGGTCTGGAGACCGGCTACGGAACCCTGGAAGCCTTTTCTCGTGCCTTCCGCCAAATGTTCGGTGTGTCTCCCTCGGGGTACCGCAGTGGGCAAAAAGCACGGACGCCGCAGTTGTCGGAATTTGTCACAAACCAGGAGGAAACGACCATGAGCCAAGTGAAATCAACCCAACAGGAACCCGAGGCTATCGAGATTCAACAGGTACCGCCCCGGCGAGTGGCCTATCTCCGCCATGTAGGACCCTATGACCAGGTCGGCCCAACTTTTGCGCGGTTGTCTGAGTGGGCAGGGCGACGTGGCCTCTTCGGGCCTGAGACGCTGGTCCTGGGCATCTGTCATGATGACCCCGATGTGACCGCCGCCGAGAACATCCGCTTTGACGCGTGTGTAACCGTCGCTGAGGAGTTTCAACTGGATTCGGCTCAAGACGGTGAAGTGGCCCTGCAGAGAGTCCCCGGTGGACTCTCCGCGGTGGCGACCCATCGGGGCCCCTACACACAGCTCGACGGTGTTTATCGGTGGCTCTATGGGACATTCCTTCCCAACAGCGGCCACGAGCCCCGCAATTGTCCTCCCTATGAGGTTTACCTCAACGATCCGCTGAACACTCCTGCCGAGGAGGTGCTCACGCAAATCTATATCCCCCTGAGTGAAGCAGTCTCCTCCTGAGATTGGGGAGGATCCTGGCTGGTCTTCTTCAGGAAAAGCTTGCCAGATTCCCGGTGGCTGCCGCCGGTCGAGCGTTTTGGAAGAAGAAGAATTGTCCGCAGAAACCGAAGGGCTCACACTCCTGCAGTGGGCGGTCGCCGAGACGGGCGTCCCACAGTCCGCCGTCACAAGCGTCCCACCTGTGAGCACAGCTGAGCTCGCCTGGTTGTTTCAAAAAAAGTCTTTGGGCGCTCTGGCAGTCTGCTCTTGGTGAGAACCTGTCTGGAGATTTTGGTTAGCCGTGGTCAACAGGCCAGAGACTCACCCCGGCAGACCGCCGTTCCGCTCTGCCAGAACGCTCTGCAAGTCAGGGCGCATTGTTCTCGCGGTTTGCTAAAGTCATTTGGCAAAGCGTTTTGGTAGAGCGCTCATTGATCAGCTTCAGATGGCTCGAGCATGCTGGAGCTTTCTCTCTGAGTCTCTTGAGACTCATGCCACTGACGCCATTGCTGGATTTGGTCGCCGAACTGTTGGCCGGTCAGCTCGTGCAGGCGAAGCCGGAGTTCTTGGCGACGTTGGTCAGTAACTGGCGTATCTTCCAACAAATCGATTAAGTAACCGACATCCGCCAGCAAGCCGGTTGAGCGGACAAATTGTTCCAGGTACACACGATCAGCATGGAGATCAATGACTCGCTGAAGGCGAATCTTGGTCTCAAGGCCGAGTTGCTTGGGCTCGGCCAAGGCCTGGTGGATGAGGGTGGCAAACCGGCCGTAATGTTTCTCAAGTCGATCCGTCGCCGACTCTCGAATAACAATTCTGTCGTGTTGCAGGTCCGAAAGCAGCTGGGCAAACGCCTGCTGATCAGCAAGCGATCCTGAGGTGAGCAAGTCCAACACCACCACCTGCACGGCGGGGGTGTAGCCTGTCAGTGGCGGCTGAAAGCCCCAGTGGCGGAGCAGTGGAAACAACTGCCGCTGGATGTAAACGCGGTCACCTCGATGATACTGCAGAAACGTGGCTCCCCGGCCGATCTGCGGCGGTGCGAAGCGGTAGTCGGCCACCTCCAGCGGGCCCGCCTTCTTCTGAGTGATCGACAGCAACATCTTGCCGTTCCTTCCTGCAAGGGCCACCTTCAACTCTTCGTCATCCTGTCTCACAGAGAGCGTTCGCATCGGTCCGGCTTTCTCCCACAGAGTCAACTCCGTTGCCGAGCCTTGCAGAGTCAAGCGGCCTTTGAGCGTCTCGGAGTTGAAGCCGTATTGCCGTCGGCTCCCGCCGATACTGGTGTAGCTGCTGTTGGCTTGAACGCTCTGACGGATCTCATAAAAGACCGCAACAATCGACGGCTGCTGCGAAAGATCCTTGACTCGACGAGCCGCCCAGTTCACGGGAATCCCGTCGTTGACCAGACGCTCCACCAGCCGCTGCTGCTCCACCTCGGACAAAGCCTCCTTCCATTGCCTTCGGTCAAGATCCAATCGCCTCTCATCCACTTGCAGCCGCAGCACTTTCTGCAAAGGCTTTCGGCAAGTCTGAATCGGACCGAACTCAAACCCCTGCCGAACTCGGTTGGTCCTGGGATTCAGGCCCGTTGGCAGACTGCGGCCAAGCTCAACCTGGACCGGCTGCGCGTTGCCCATCAGCGGATCAAGCAAGACACAGACCGCCAACAACGCCGCGACGAGCAAGAACGCACTATCCATGCGTTGGAAAACACTCCGACAAATCATCAAAACATGCCAAACCATGAAAATCACAAAGCTCAAGGAAGCAACCCAGCCCAATGAACCCCCAAGGGGAAAACCCCACCTCTCCACCAGGAAAATCGGGCGCCGCAGCTAGACCTTGGCAAGCCACACCTTTGCCAGACAGGCTGCAGCTTGAAAATTCCAGCACAACAGCTCAGGGAA
This sequence comes from uncultured Pirellulales bacterium, assembly GCA_964648025.1. Classification (GTDB taxonomy): domain Bacteria; phylum Planctomycetota; class Planctomycetia; order Pirellulales; family Pb10988; genus CAZYKP01. Next base: position 53,267 of record CAZYKP010000056.1, read on the forward strand.
TCACTCATCTTTGCCGGAGAAGAACCTGGTTGCTTCGCTTCCGCGGAGCTTGTGGACTGCGTGAGTCTTGCTTGCTGTGGTCTTGCTCGCGGTGGTCCTGCATTCTTTGCAAGGAGAAGGTTCTTTCCTCATCGAGAAGCCGCAGGGTCTTGGTCTTTGGCCCCGGCGTGACGTACAGTGCGATCTGAGGCGGTCCGTCTCTTGGTTGGTCAGAGGGTGATCTTTGGCCAGCTGACAGGAGCTTGGCGGACCAACTCAGCAGGACATCTTAACCAATCTGCCACGTCTCGGGACCTGCTTCCCGTGAGTGGGAAACGGATGGGGCCGTTGTGGACCAGGCTCTCGTAGAAAACCTTCTTGTCATTTTAACAGCCGGGCTGGTCGTCGGCGTTGCTTGCCGAAAGCTAGGGATCTCGGAGTTGATCGGCTATTTGGTCGTTGGCACCCTGCTCGGGGAAGAAGCTCTGGGTTGGGTCCGCGATGTCAATCACGATCACTCCGTGGAACACCTGGCTGAGGTGGGGGTCTTTCTTCTCCTGTTTTCCATCGGTCTGGAGTTTTCTCTGGACGAACTGGCCCGTCTGGGTCGTTGGATGGTCATCGGCGGTTTATTGCAGATGTCCTTGGTCGCCGGGACAGGTGCCGCGGCGCTCTGGTTTTGCGGGCTCGGGCTCCGCTCAGCGATACTGTTGGGAATTGCCGGAAGCTTCAGTAGCACCGTGTTAGTCTTCAAGGCCTTGGCAGAACGAGGCCAAGTCAACAGCCCGCATGGTCGCCGAGGCATTGGCATCCTGCTCTTTCAGGATGTTGCAGTGGTCCCATTGCTTTTGTTGATTCCGCTGATTGCCGGCAGTCAAAACGGTGAGTCAGCCGGCCTCTGGGTGTACTTGCAGCGTGCTGCCAGTGCTGTGGCGGTGATCGTTGGAGTGATCATCTTGCGTTGGATGGTCGGCCGTTGGGCGGTTTCCGTGTTTGCTCGCTTGAGAAGCCCCGAACTACTCATCTTGGCCGCGGTCGTGCTGCTTGGCGGGGTGACCTACGCTGTTGCCCAGCTCGGCTTGCCGCCGGCGCTTGGGGCTTTCGCTGCTGGATTGGTCCTCAGCGATAACAGGCTGACCGGGCAGATCGACGCCTTGATCTTGCCGTTCCGGGAATGCTTCGCGGCGATCTTCTTTGTCAGCCTCGGCTTGCTGGTCAATCCCTTCCTCTGTTGGGAGATGGCTCCCCTATTGGTCCCTGCCCTAATCGGCGTGTTGCTTCTCAAAACAGCAGCGGCAGCTCTTGGGCTTTGGGCAACGGGCCTCAGATGGTTCAAGGCCTTGGGCATGGGAATGGGCTTAGCCCAAATCGGAGAATTCGCCTTGGTCGTCGCTTTGGTCGCCCTCAATCAAAACCTGATCTCCCAAAACGCCTACCAGGTGATGCTGGCCCTTTCCTTGGGGACCCTGATTGTCACCCCTATGCTGCTTCGCTTGGGGTTGTATTGGTCTGACCCAGTGCATCCCTGTGCCGAGGAGACCGATGACTCCGGTGGCTTAGAGCACGCCTCTCCGGAGGCCGTTGTCATCGGCATCGGCCCGGTCGGACGACAAATCAGCAGCCGGCTGGAACTTGACGGGGTCAACGTTTGCTTAGTCGACCTCAGTCCGGTGAACCTTTACTCCTTCGCACAACAGGGCTTTCGCACCACCGCTGGGGATGCCTCCGATCCGAGTGTCTTGCTGCGGGCCGACGCTGATCGTGCAGGACTTGTTGTCGTCTGTGTGCCCGATGATGAGGTCGCCTTGCGGATTGTTCGCTCTGTCCGAGAGCTTAACAGTACCTGCAGGGTGCTGGTTCGCTGTCGCTATGTGGCCAATGTGTCAGGCCTGCGGAAGGCTGGCGCGAATTCCGTCGTCAGCGAAGAAGGACAAGCCTCCGAAGCGCTTCTGAAAATGGTGACTTCCGAGCAGACCGTCCCGATCACTCAGACTCACAACGGCCGGACCGAGCTTCCCACTCACCCTACCCCCCACACGGCCCAAACCACCTCACAGCCGAGCTCAGAACCAACGGTCCCCCGATAAAACAGGCTTCTCACTCGTGGTCGGTTTCCTTCTGATTTGGCAGTTGGTTCTCGTGGAATCGGGGGATTC
>CAZYKP010000057.1:0-27578 GCA_964648025.1 uncultured Pirellulales bacterium
TCAACCGACTGCCAAAATCAACCGACTGCCAAAATCATAGGAAACAAGGTACTAGGAGTCAGCAGCGAACTTCAGTCCGATGATCCCGGCGACAATCAAAAACGCGCTGAAGAAACGGGCCAGCGTGGCGGGTTCTCGAAACAGGGCAATGCCGACGAGAAAGGTTCCAAAGGCCCCCACTCCGGTCCACACGGCGTAGGCCGTCCCCATGGGAATCGTTCGCTGTGCTATCAGCAGCAGTGCTCCGCTGACTCCCATACATGCGATCGAGCCGGCAAGTGGCCAAGGTCGAATTCCGCTGTCGGTCCAGCCTAGCTTCAGCCCCAAGGGCCAACCAATCTCAAACAAACCAGCCAGGACGAGATACACCCATGCCATGAGTCAATCCTACCAAGAGAACCCGATGAACGGCCCTTATCGCATCTCACTTCGCTACGCCTGATGGTCGCCCAAAACACACAAAGATCGAAAAACCGAAATCGAAAAACCGAAATCGAGACCGCCAAATGGAAACCGCGAGATCGAGACGCCCGCGACAGAGATATCCGAGACAGTCCAGTTAACGGATGACCCACAGCTGCATCAAGCCAAAGAGTGTGATGGCCACAATCAGCACCCAAGCCCAGCGAGGTAAACCAAGTCCTGGTGATTGAGTGAACTGGCCAGGAAACTCACGACGGACCACTTCGTGGTAATCGAAATCCCCCTCGGCGTAGCCATCGGGAGGATCTCCCTCCCAGTTGTCGTCCTCTTCGGCCCAACCTGTTTCGGAGTCCGATCCACAGGCACGACAGAACGAGGCGCCAACAGGCACACCTGCACCACAGTGAGGGCAGAGAAAATAGTCGGATTCTTGCTTGGACGGACCGATCACCTGGGACCTGATGAACGAGGCTTAAAAAGTTTCCGACCGAAGTCCGACCGAAGCAGGAGGGTTCGTCCAGCAACGGTGTTCGCCTTCGATCTTTCAAGAACCTCTCTGTGAATCAAGAGTTTCGTCGACCTCGCTGCTCGGGTGAGGCTCTCAGCGGATCCTCGGGCCAGGCGTGTTTGGAATATCGCCTGCGGAGGTCCTTGCGAACCTGATGGTAGGTCGTCTCCCAGAAGCTACGAAGATCTTGGGTCACTTGTTCTGGCCGGCCGTTGGGCGCCAGCAAATGGACGACCACCCGGACACGTCCCCCGGCGATTCGGGGTGTCTCGTGCATCCCAAAGAGTTCTTGAATCTTGGCAGCCAGCACCGGCGGCCGATCAGGCTGATACTGCAGGGCCACCTGCCGACCACTGGGGATCGCTAACCGCCAGGGGGCCTCCCGTTCCAGGGTTTGCAGCTGCTCTGGCGAGAGTTCCGCTTTGAGGTAATCCAAAAGAGGTGCCTTTTGCAACTCCGCAAAGGATCGCCGACCTTGGCAGAGCAGCGGCAACAGCCGGATGAACACGTCGTCATCCAGCACGGGCAAGCCCAATTCCGGGCGATGTTGCCTGAGAAAGCCCACTCGAGCCAGAAACTCAGCCACGCTCGGCTCCCCCAAAGCCAACGCTTGGCTAAGATTCTCCCCGGCCGCTTGAGCAAGCACCTCGGTGGCTTGCTCACCATCGGGCAGCTCAGCCGGATGTTCCTCCAAGATCAGACGGGCCAAGCGTATCCGACGCAAGGCACACACCTTCTGATGGGAAGAATCAAAAATCACCTCGATTTCACTGATGATCTGATCCGGCGGCAGCCAGTCTCGTTCGATGGCTGAGGCCATGCGGACGAGGGATTCGCCGCTTGATCCCATCTTCGGTCCTTCGATCTCAACACAGACAAACAGCTCAGCGTCCTCAACGGCACTTTCCGCGGCCAGCCGCACCCCCCGTCCATCTACCAACACAGCTCGACGAGAACCCTGGTCTGAGCGGGAATCCTGGTCTGAGCCAGAACGCCGCCGGGCGATGCGGTCAGGCAGGGCCACCAGCAATGACCGCAACATCGCCTCCTCTTCAGAGAATCGTGGCTCAGGCGGTGGTCCACAGGTTCGCTGCACCAACCGCCTCAGCTGGTTGCCTGCCCTGAGGACAAAGCGAGCAGCTTGGGGCTGAACGGTTCCAACAGGGAATTCTCGCCGTCCGTGCTCGTCAAACTCCTGCAAGGCCTGGAACCGATCCCAAACATCGCTCTGGGAATGGTACACGGTCTCGCGGAGACGTGAATCCGGGGCATGGTCGATACGCCGTTGAGAGAACGGATTGCGTTCCGAGAGCAGGGCAGCCACTAAAGCGAGTGATTGAGGGTAACCTAATCGATGGCCTTCGATAAGGAGGCGACCTAGGCGAGGGTGAACAGGGAGTTGCACAAGCTGACGGCCGAGTTCCGTTGGTGAGCCACCTTCGAGGGCACCGAGGCGCAGGAGCAATTCGGTGGCTTGGTTGATCGCCGCAGGCCGAGGAGGTGTCAGCCAGTGGAAAGCCTGGGGATCGGATTCTCCCCAGCAGGCCAGTTCCAGCAGTGTCCCGGCCAGGTCGACCCGTTGGATTTCCGGCTCGAGCTGTTTGGGCCGCGAGCGATCCTCTCGTGAGTGCCAGAGACGCAAGCAGATTCCTGGTGCGGTTCGGCCAGCTCGCCCGGCCCGCTGGTCGGCTGAACTGATAGGAATTCGGGAAAGTTCCAGGCGGTTGATCCCACGCTGTGGGTCAAACTGCAACACTCGGGCCCAGCCGCTATCGACGACCCCAGTGACGCCCTCCACTGTGACGGAGGTCTCAGCAACGTTGGTGGCCAGCACGATTTTGCGGCCTTGGCCAGCTCGCAAGGCCGCATCTTGCTCCTCAGGGGGTAAATCGCCATACAGCGGCAAAATCGTCACAGCTGTTTTTTGAGGAGGTTGGCCTGCCTGTGTGAGCTCCCGGGACTCAAGCAACCTCTGGGTTTGGCGGATTTCTCCGACGCCCGGCAGAAAGGCCAACACATCGCCTGGGGTTTGCTGCAGCAGCAGCTCGACCCCGGCGGCGACCTGATGGGGGATCGACTCCCGAGCTGCAGGAGGGCGATCAAGGAGATCAACGGGAAAGGCACGACCTGGGCTTGTCACCACTGGGCAGTTGCCCAGGTAAGCGGCAAGCGGCTCGGTCTCCACTGTGGCGGACATGATGACCAGTTTGAGGTCATCGCGGACGTCTTGCCGGACTCGGCGGGTCATGGCCAAGGCAAGATCGGCATCGAGGTTCCGCTCGTGGAATTCGTCAAAGACGACCACACCGACTGCATCCAGGAAGGGATCGTCTTGGAGCATGCGCACCAAGATCCCTTCGGTGACAATCAGGAGTTTCGTCTGGGGAGACGATTTGCGATCAAACCGCACCTGATAGCCGATTTCGGTTCCCAGAGTCGTTCCCCGTTCGGCAGCGATCCGTGCCGCTGCCGAACGAGCGGCCAAACGCCGCGGTTCCAACATCACCACTTGCTTGTCAACTGCCAGACCCGCATCCAGGATTGCTGGCGGAACCCGGGTGGTCTTCCCCGCTCCTGGAGCGGCCTGAAGCACAACGCACCCTTCGGCAGACAGGGCCTGAAGGACCTGCGGCAACAACTCGTCGATGGGCAACTTAGGCCAGCTGCGGGAGCTGATCGCGGTGAACCTCTGCCTGCAGCAAAAGAACTTGGAATCTGGGAACTTGGAATCTGGGAACTTGCAAGCCAGGACATGGTAGGCCAGCCACCAGCGATCTTGCCAGCCGGAGAAAAGCCAGTGAGCCAGCCAAGAAGCAAGCCAAGGAGCTTGAGTCAGGCCAGGGCAGCTTGTTGGCCGCTGGCGTTGGTCGGCGGCTTCGCTTGGGCTAAGATCTGCCGCCTGAGATTTTCGGCAACAAGCGTCTTCCTCGAACAAAGAACGGTGGAAAACAAGAATGGCGAAGCCTGTGAGGAATCAAGCCTTCCCTTTCCTGTTGACAATTGGGACGGCAGTCGCCGTCGTTTGTGCAGTAGCCCTTGGGGTCACTGGTTGTTCAGGCAGCCCGCAGCAGCAGGCAGAAGCCCGTCTGCGGCGAATCAATGCCTTGCTGCTGCGTGATGACTCGCGGCCGGGAAACCCCGTCACTGCCGTCAACTTCGAGTCGACCTCAGTGGGGGATGTTGACCTCCAGAGCCTGAAAGCTTTTGACCAGCTTGAGGCTGTTGTGTTCTTGGAGAATTTGGAGGTCACCGACAAGGGACTGGCAGCTCTGGGCGAGATTCCCACGCTCCGGGTGATCAACTTAGGCGCCATGCGGATCACCGACGAAGGGCTTGCTCATCTTTCTGGGTTGAAGGAATTACGTTTGCTGAACTTGCAACAGACGCAGGTGACCAATGATGGACTGCAGCATTTGGCCAGTCTCCCACAGCTCGAGCATCTGAACTTGACTGGTCTGGAGATCACTGATGAAGGCCTCAAGCACTTAGCGAACCTTGCCAATCTGCGATCGCTTTCTCTGTCGGAGACGGCGGTCACCGGTTCGGGGCTCCGCTTTGTGGCGGCGATCCCCAAGCTGCAAGCTCTCAACTTGAGTGCCCTGAAGCTCCAGGAAGATGGGCTGGCCCTTTTGTCTGATCTTGAAGAGCTCCGCTGGCTGAATCTGGAACAAACGCAAGTCGCCGGCGACGGCCTCCGACACTTAGCGGGCCTCAACCAGTTGGAACAACTCAATCTGACCGGGACCGCGGTCACCGACAACGATCTTTCTTCTCTGGCTGGCCTGACCAACCTTCGGTCGTTGTTGCTCAACCAAACCGCGATCACCGGGGCGGGGCTAGGCCATTTGGCATCTCTGACCAAGCTGCAACAACTCGGCCTCAACGGGACCCGTGTGACCGACCAAGGGATTGACCAGCTCCTTGCCCTTGCTGAGCTGGCCGATCTGGGCTTAGCGGGAACTCAGATCACCGATGCGGGGCTCGGCTCTTTGAGACGATTTCCCAAATTGCGTTGGGCTTCGGTCAGTAACACCTCCGTCAGCCAGGCAGCCGTTGAGCAATTCCGGAAAACCCATCCTCAGGTCCAACTCAGTTTCGCGGCTCCTTAGTCTTGCCAGGCCACTAGTCTTGCCAGCCACTAGTCTTGCCAGGACACTAGTCTTGCCAGGACACTAGTCTTGCCAGGACACTAGTCTTGCCAGGACACTAGTCTTGCTAGCCCTTGAGTTGAGGACGTTGCAAAGTCCGCTGGCTGGTTAGAGCCCGTGATGGGAACTCGTTTTTGCCTCGCAGTGGACCTCAGGCTGGCAGGTTTCGACTTCAAAGCCCATGTCGCGGAGCATCGCCAAATCGGCCGTGGGGGCCTGGCCCTTGGTGGTGAGATAGTCGCCGATGAAGATGCTGTTGGCGGCGTACAACCCCAACGGCTGCAAACTGCCCAAATGCATCTCTCGGCCACCGGCGATGCGGATCTCTCGGTCGGGATTGACCAGCCGAAACATCGCCAGCACCTTCAGGCAGTACCGCGGATTCAGGTCCTTGCGGCCAGCCAGGGGGGTGCCATCAATGGGGTTGAGGTAATTCACAGGGATGCTTGTTGCCCCCAGATCCCGCAAGGCGATGGCCATCCGCACAACGTCCAGCGGCTGCTCGCCCATGCCGATAATCCCTCCGGAGCAGATCTCCAAACCGGCATCCCGGACGGCCTCCAAAGTTGACACTCGGTCAGCGTATGTGTGTGTCGAGCAGATCTGCTCGTGGTGTTCTTCACTGGTGTTGAGGTTATGGTTGACCCGGTCCACCCCAGCCTCTTTGAGCTGCCGGGCCTGATCGGGCGTCAGCAATCCCAGGCAAGCACAGATCTTTAGGTTGTAGGAGGTTTTGATCTGTCGAACGATTGAGGTGACTGCCTGCATTTCGCGGTTGGTCGGCGCTCGGCCGCTGATGACGATGCAGTAAGTTTTGGCCTGTTGTTCGGCAGCCAGACGAGCACCATCGAGCAGCTTGTCAGCTTTGAGCAAGTTGTATTTGGGGATTTCTGCCTCGCTGACCTTCGATTGCGAGCAGTAGCCGCAGTCCTCGGGGCAGAGTCCGCTTTTGGCGTTCATCAGCAGGTAGAGCTGAACTCGGTTGCCGAAGTATCGTCGGCGAACACGGTAAGCCGCCGAGAGCAGATCCAACAGCTCTTCATCAGGACAGGCCAGCACGCTGGTTGCCTCCGCCTCGGACAGCTTCTCTCCTGCTAACACACGGTCAGCCAACTGCTGCCAACGGGAAGTCGTCTCAGCGATCATTGTCTCAGCGATCGTTGGGGAAGAAGGGTTCACCGAATCCATGGCGCCAAATCGTCAGGTGCTAATTCTTTTGGGGGGAAAGCTGTTGCTGCAATGCCTCGGCAGTCACAGCCAATAGCTTCAGTATGGCCCGAGCTGACACCGGCTCAAGAGGCAGTCCCTGCCAGCCCTGTGGCCTGGTTGGTTGACGGCCTTGTGGCCTGGTTGGTTGACGGCCTTGTGGCCTGGTTGGTTGACGGCCTTGTGGCCTGGTTGGTTGACGGCCTTGTGGCCTGGTTGGTTGACGGCCTTGTGGCCTGGTTGGTTGACGGCCTTGTGGCCTGGTTGGTTGACGGCCTTGTGGCCGATGCCCGATAACCAAAGAGAGTTGCGCAATCCGAGAAAAAATAGCATCTCAACAACAAATCCATGTCGCGTTTTCACCTCGTCCGTTATGGGGCCAGTGCCTGTGTGGGGCAGTTCACCTCCGCAGGCGCGATCCGCTATGAACGTCACCAACAGGTGGTCCTGCGAACCGATCGCGGGTTGGAATTGGGAGAAGTGCTCACCAGCCCGGATGCTGCTGGTCCCGGGGACTCCTTCCAAGAGGGTGGTCTGTCGGCTGGCAATGCCGATGGGACGATCCTCCGCAGGGTGACCGCTGCTGATGAGCTGCTTCGGCAGCGGATCGAACGCCATCGCCAGGAGGCGTTTCAGCGTTGTGCCGACCGTGTGGCTGAGCTGGGATTGCCTGTGGTGCTCATCGACGTGGAGCATCTCTTTGATGGCTCGTCGCTGGTGTTTTACTTCGTAGGAGAGCAGCTGCCTGAACTGGAGGAAATCGTTGCCGAGTTGACCGAACGGTACGAGGCCGAAGTTCAGTTCCGCAAGTTCACCCAAACGGTGGAGGAAGGATGCGGCCCGGGATGTGGCACCAAGGAAACCTGTCAAACAAGCCACGCTTCCTCAGGGGGCTGCGGGAGCTGTGCGACCAAGTGTGCCATCGCCTCCGCCCGGCAGACCTCCTGATCAACCACCAGGTAGAGCCTCCCCTATCTGAAGATAGCGAAGCAACCACCAGCGAAGACTTCATGAACCGCTGGCCTGAAGACTGATTCTGAGGACATGCTTGATGGATCGTTCCGACTCTCTGCAAGAGATCCTCAGAAGACGCTATCCGGTCGCCTTGGTGGCTGGGCTGTTGATGTGGGTCACCTGGCTGATCTCGTTGTCTGTGACATCGCTGCCGATTGGGCGTTTTGAGACCTTTGCCACGGACTTTTTGACGTTTTACTCCTTTGGGCAAGTTTGGTTTGAGCACGGGGCTGGCGAGGTCTACAACCAAGAGCTGCTCAACAACGCCCAGGAGAAACTGACAGACGCGGCTGTGGGGCCGAACATCTATCCGCCTCTGTTTACCGTTTTGATGGCTCCCTTTGCCATGCTGCCCTTTCCAGTGGCCCTCACGGTCTGGGTTGTTCTGAACCTCGGGGCTCTTGCTGTGAGCCTGAAACTGCTGGGCCTCCGCTTTGCCGGATGGGGGTTTTTCTGGTCGTTGGCGTTCTTTCCGGTGTTTTTCTCGTTTCGCCTAGGTCAGAACGCGACGATCACCTTGGTGTTGCTCTGTCTGACTTACTGGTTGTTGCAAAGGCGTTCCTTCCTTTTCGCGGGCGTTGTGGCTGGTTTGCTGGCCTATAAACCGCAGTATCTTGTTGGGGTTGGACTGCTCTTGCTGGTGGAGTTTGCTCAGTACAAACGAGCAATGACGAGCTTGGCCGCGACGGTTTTGCTCTTGTTTGGGGCCTTGTGGGTGTTTCTGCCGCAGATGTGCCTGGCCTACATCCAAGTGGGACGTGAGGTGCTGCCGGCGATTTCCACGAATCCGGATTTCCTGCAACTTTTGTTCACCATCCGGTCGTTTTTCTGGTGTTTGTTGCGGCTGCTGTTGTCCCCTTGGCTGATCGATGCCTTGGTGGTGCTGGTCTCTCTGGTGATCGCTGCGGCTTATGTGCGTTTTCTCCGGCAACATCCTGGAAATCTGACCATTCAGTTTGCCGGTGCCATTGTGGCCACCGTTTGCCTCTCGCCACACTCGATGGTCTATGACTGGACGTTGTTGATCATCCCCATGGCCCTGCTCTGGCAGGCCTATCCTGAAGGGCAAGATCGATGGCTTGCTTGGGGCTCCATCATCTGGGTTGTCACACCTTTGGGGGCACTGGTTGCCGGAGCGTCCCTGTCGTTCTTTGAGATGGCCGTCCATCCCGCCGGCATCATCCTGATGCTGCTGGCCTGGGATTTCTTTCTCGGCAGAACATCGCAGTTGTTGCTCGCAAGCGGTGCTCAGTCCAGCGAACTGGAAGCAGCCTCCCTTCAGGGGCCGCCAACCGGCTGAGCTCGCACCGTGGGACGAAACTGCAAGGCGTGAAGATGAGCATACAGTCCGCCTCGAGCCAGCAGTTCCTGATGGGGCCCCACCTCAAGGAGTTGTCCTTCATCCAGGACCGCCACTCGGTCGGCGATGGTCACGGTGGCCAGGCGATGCGCGATAATGATTGTTGTGCGATCTTGCAGCAGGCGGCCCAGGGCTTCCTGCACAGCCTTCTCGTTCTCAGCATCCAAGGCCGAGGTCGCTTCATCCAACAGCAGAATCCGTGGGTTCTTCAGCAACATACGGGCGATGGCGATCCGCTGTCTTTGGCCGCCGGAGAGTCTCAGGCCGCGTTCTCCGACTTGAGTGTCATATCCTCGAGGTAGCCGGCTGATGAACTCATGAGCGTTGGCTGCACGCGCCGCCTCAATCACCTCGTCGTCGCTGGCTTCCAGACGCCCGTAGAGGATGTTCTCCCGAACCGAACGGCTAAAAAGCAACGTTTCCTGGGGGACGATCCCAATTTGCCCCCGCAGTTCAGCCAACTTGACCTCCCGGATATCGTGTCCATCAACCAGGACACGTCCTTGGGTGGGGTCATAGAACCGCGGGATCAGATTCAGCAAAGTGGTCTTTCCGCTCCCTGAAGGACCCACCAAGGCCAACACCTCCCCAGCCGGGATCTCCAAGTCGATCTCCCGCAACACAGGATGGCCGTCATCGTAGCCGAAGCTGACGTTTTCCAGCCGAAGAACACCTGAGACAGACGGCAGCGTCTTGGCATCGGGGGCGTCGGAAATGTGCGTTGGGATATCCAACAACTCAAACAGTCGACGCAAGGAGCCCAACGCTTCCTGGATTTGCCCGTAGACTCCGGCAAAGTTGGCCGTGCTGCCAGCGATCATCACAGTTAAGAAAAGAAACCAGACCAAGTCGCCTGGCGTCATCTCGCCGGCAATCAGCTGCCGCCCTCCGTACCACAGCACCAGCGTCATTCCGCCGAAGCCGCTGCAGAGGATCACCGGCACAAAGATCGCGCGGAACTTGGCACGTCTCAGAGCCGCCGAGAGCACCGAGCCGATGGCCTGGCCATAGCGATCGATCTCATAAGGCTGGCGAACAAAGCTCTTGACCACCCGAACTCCGCCAATGCTTTCCTCCAAAATAGCCGTGGAATCTGCTAGCCGGTCTTGGATTTCCGTGGAGATGTCATGGAGTTTCTTGCCTAAGACCCTTCCCACCAGGACCACCGGAGGCACCACAACCAGCATCAGGGTGGCCAACTCGGCGTTGATGTAAAAGATCAGGCCCAGGGCCCCGAGGAAAACCAGCAAGTCGGTGAGAAACCCAATCACCTGCTGGGTGACCACATTTTGCACCGCGGTGACATCGTTGGTCAGCCGGGAGGTGATCTCGCCGATGGGCCGGTCGACGAAGAACCGCAAATCCAAACTCTGCAGTTTGCGATACAGCCGATCTCGCAGATCGACAACGACACGTTCTCCAAGGTAAGTCAAGAGATAACGCTGAGCGACATTGACGGTGGTCTGAACTAAGACAAGCCCCAGCAGAAACCCGGCAAAAAGATTCAGGCGTGAGTATTTCTCATCCGCCGAGAGTTCGGGTTGGATCAGCACAGAATCGGCCAAGAACTTGCCTGCCAGTGGAAAGACCAACCGCAGGCCACCCACAGCCGCCACAGCAATGACTGCGACGACTACCAGAGAACGGTAGGGGGCCAAAAAGGTGGCAAACCTGCGGAACGCTCCCATGAATCCTCCCCAAACAATCGTCACTCAAACTTCGCCAACGATAATGCATTCTGCTGTTCAGTCATAAGCGAACAAGGCGACTCTGAGAACGGGGCAGCAAACAGGAGGGGCCCCTCAGGACCCAAACAGGACCTCCGCACAGGCCATCCGGGGGAAAGTTTCCCGCGTTTCGCTGAATGTGTTCAAACAGCCGTATTCAAGCAGGCTTGTTTAAGGACGTTTGTTCAATACAAGGGTTTGTCTAGCCAGCATGGCGGAGGGGGGGGCCGCAAAGGGCGTCCAGCTCACTGCGAGGGAGTAACCGCAGTTGGCTCAGGTGGTCTTTGGGGGGCTGGCAGGGTGTCTCAACGTAGATGCGGCTGGCTGGGTGCAGCATGCGTGGCACGAAGAACCACACCAGCGGGGAAGCCGCCTGATACCACTCGGCCGAGACGATCAGCAGATCGACATTGGAGACGGTGTTGGCAAATGAACGAAGCGGCTCACCTGGCGCTGCTGGAATCAAGCGGACGGTGACACCAGTTGCTCGGAGTCGGCGGTAGGCCTCCCGCAAGGGCTGTCCCTGGCCAGCTTCGAACAGGTCCACCGCCTGATAATTGACCGCGCCGGCCTCCTGCGCCCGGCAGGCCGCCTGGATCAACTCCCTGGCCCTGTCTCCCTCTCCCAACCCCAGCTCCAGAATCCGACTGGCAGCTGTGGCTTCGACCCAGGCCAGGACTTCGTTCCAGTTAAGAATCCTCTCAGCAACGGTGTTGGTGTTGCCGGCCGTGGTTGGCCCCCCTGGATTGGTGGGCGTTTTCTCCCGATCAGAGGCAGGAGCTTCTCGAGTGAACAGTTTTCGAAAGATGTTGAACATGGCAGCCGTCAAAGGGCCCGTGACGCCGAGGGATCTGTGTCAGAAGCGGTCAATTGCGATTGTGGCATCGGCTGGTGAGCCAACTGGGGCCAAGAGAAACCGCCCTGGGAGGTGCTCGGAAAGTTAGGGAACCTTTGCCTGACGATGAGAAGATGCGGGGCTCGGTGATTGGGGGTCTTCGGCAGGGTCCGTTTTCTGCTGGATCAGGCTCGAGTGGTTTGCTCGATGGTTGGCAGGGGCGAGGTTTCGCTGGGTTCGAGGGAGGCGGTGTTGCCTGGGGTCCGGTCGGGATGAGAAGGGTCTTGAGGGTCCTGGGGCTGCTGCACCGAGGAGGGTTGAGGCTCGATTCGTTTCTCGCGATCGGTGCGAGCGCGTAGCTGCGCGAGATACCCGGCGAGGTCTTTGCGGCGGCGGTCGAGTTCTCGGATTCGATCCAAGGGTCCGTAGAGGATGAGCAAGTCGTTGGCCAACAAGCGGGTGCCACCATGAGGGACGCCGACATAGAACCCACGCGATCGTCCTGAGACACCGGCGGTGACTCGGGGAGAGAAAGTCGCCCCATCAGAGTTCGTCGACCGCTCGATCCCTAAGATCAAAATCCCTTCTGCGGGGAGCTTCAGCTCGGCCAGGGTTTTGTTGACCAACCAGTGGCCGGCCTCGATTTTCAGTTCCAGCACAGCGTAATCGCTGGAGAGGTGCAGCAGGGCTGCGTAATCCTGAATCTCCAGATCGGTAAATCGGGCCAACATCCAGGCGATGACTTTGCTGGTCTGGCGGTCAATCCAGGGGTTGGTGAAGGTCGCCCAGAGCAGCGTCAGACCGGCAAAGAGGACAGTCAAGTTCAGACCCCAGTTGACTGTTCCCTTCTGAGCGTCCAACGCCCCAATGACGATCGTGGCAATCACAGTCGCCAGACCGACGTTGTTGAGCAACATCAATGTCATGATGATCTGCCGGCGAACCGGATGTCGCATGACCGTTTCTGCTTCCTGCGTGGGAAAGCCAACCCCTGTAAACGCACTGCGAGCCTGAAAACGAGCGACATCCCGGCTTAGGCCGGTCATCATCAAGGCGACCGAGGCAATTCGTGTAATCACCAGGGAAAGTGTGAAGACCACCAGCAGGGTGATGATGGCGTACAAGACTTCAGCTCACTGATCTACGAGGCGGCGGGATTTCCACTGAGTTTGCAGAAGAGTTCGCCGGAGAGAAACCTTCCAAAGAGAAAACTTCCAAAGAGAAAACTTCCAAAGAGAAACCTTCCAAAGAGAAAACTTCCAAAGAGAAGCCTTCAGGGGTTTCCGGCAGCCCTTCGGGGGCAGGCGTGTTGGCCAACCAGTCTTTTCTGTATTATGCCGCCTCAGGCCCCGATCACCAGCCCCGGATATTCAGGAAAGAATTTTCTGGGATTGAGAGCAGACAGATCTTTCCTCTGGTTTGGGGCGATGAAACTTATCAATGAAGATTACTAAAAGAACAAGCTATACTTTGTTGTCTGCCTGTGTTGCGTGAGGGGATTTGCCGGGACGATTTGATTTCATTGAAAAAGGAGATTTTCAGGAGGAGGTTGAATACCACAAGTTTCTTATTCGCTTCAAAGGGGAGAATCGCAGCAGCCAAGCAGAGTGTGGCTTCACCGATGGAGAGAGCGTTGGACCTTCAGGGTCGGCTTGGGAATCTTGCAGCTGCGGAGCCGACAGAACAGGGCCTTGCGAAAGAACCGGCTGATCTGCTTGGTCAGGCGATGAATCCCTCGATGAAAAGTGAGTTGCTTTTGGTGAGATTCGTCTTGAGGAAACCCTGTTGCTTACCGGCTGCCTCCTTTGGTGCACGCCTGTGCGTACAAAAGATAGCCCAGGCAATGACATGCCGGCAGTTTGATGAGAGTCTTGGCGATCACGAGGCGGATGGAGGCTTGGCGAAAGCCGGCTGAAACGCAGCGCCGGTGTTGGGCTTGGCATTTTTGGGGGCAACCCCTGAGGTCGCCTGAAGAGCCCGGCTGACAACTTGGGCATGAGAATCGCGTCATCATCCGACCGCCTTGGCGATCTCGCGGAAGGCAGCATCTCCCCTCGGCCTTCTCGGGCTTCAGCAGCAGGAAAACGAAAGTACCTCAGCCCAGCCAAGTGAGAATTGGCCTGACTCGCTCGGGAACGGATCGGGTTGTAGAATAATCTCTGGCTGAGCTTTGGGGATGCTTCATCGGCTGCCTGACTTGGGGCAATCACCATTCCCAGGAAGCCGAAAACAGCCAACGTCTGCCAGAAGGAGCCAGGCTGAACGCTCATCAAGGCAGTCGGTCGATGGGTCAAATTCCGCAGTGAAACATTGCAGTCAATCACGGTGGCACACTGAAGCATTGGTCATGGAAGCGGTGAGCGGCCTTTCCTCAAAGGCGAAAGCCCTCCGACGACTACTTCGTCCACCTCTGACAGCGAAATCGAGACCGTATGCCGTTTTCACTTGGCAATCACACACGCGGGGGACCGGTCAGCACGCTGGTGTCGGCTGCTTCAGAAACTCCACCTGACACGTTTTGAAGCCACCTCAGCAGTCAGTTTGTCTCCGTTTCTTCATTGATGCCAGCAACGCCTCACCGTCGGGGAAGTCGACGGATCCTCAGAGAAGTTTCCGACCTAGTGGTCGGTTTCCTTCTGATTTGGCAGTTGGTTCTCGTGGAATCGGGGGATTCACGTCCAACCGACTGCCAAAAGCAACCGACTGCCAAAATCATAGGAAACAAGGCACCAGGGCGACCAACGGAAGCCCGGATTGCCGGTCGTTCCGCAAGGAAGTCGTCGAGAACTTTTCAGGGAATCACTAGAGAACTGGTTTTGTGATCAAGAATTCTGCGAGACCGAATCGAGTCACCATTGCCCTCGCTTTGTTGATAGCCTCCACCAGATTCATGGCACCTCTGACGGTATGGAAACAAGGCAGTCCCGGCTGATTTGCCTTGAACGAGGAGAAACGATGCAACCAACTACTTTTGGCGCCTTCCCGGCCGCTGAAACCCTTGCCGAGATGCTCGATGGCCTGGGGAACCCTCTGATCTCCAAAAAGGTCTCGCGTCTGCTGCAAGACTTCAACGAAGGTCTCCAGCACATCGCCGCGGTCTCCGACCCGCGTTGCCGCAGCCGGCTGGCTTTGCTCTGGCGAGACGACTTTTTCCACCGCCTCTCCATTGATCCACAAGTCGACAAGTTCGTCCGCAACGTCATCTGCACTCATGCCAAGCGTCTGCTGGCAACGGAGGACGTGGACCATCGAGGCCTCCGATGAGATTCCGATCGAGGGCGACTCACGGAAGCCCGGGCAGCAGGAATCCAGACCTGTCGCGGTCGAACACCTTCTCCGGAACCAATCAATTCGCCTGTTGGTTTTGTGGTTTGATTTGCGACGCTCGGCCGGCTGGGCTCCTGATCCTGGTCAACGACGGCCCAACTCCGCCTGGGCCACATAACCAGGCGGTGGTGAAGTCGTTGCCTGCACACCCATAACTCGTCCAAACACCCAACCTGCGGATTTCTCCCGCTGAGCACTGAGGTTGCGGCCCAACTCGGGTTGCCGGTTCATCTCCTCTTGGGGATGGGTGAATCCTCGCTGACCCGGCAAATCAGCAGGAAACACCGGCCAAGGGAGACCCATTCCCGCCAGTACAACCCCTGTTGCTCCGAAAGCCAGAGCACTCAACCAGAATCGACTCGCCCGTCGTCGATGCCGCTGTCGGAAGCTCATCCCTCTCTCCTCCCTGAAATTTAAGAACATCCTCATTCTCTTCCTCAATTTCGCTCGGTTGGCAGGGCGAGACAGCCTCAGATCAGGATTCGACCCAGGGCGACACTCTGCCCAAAGTTCCTGATGACCAAGGAGGGCAGCCAGCGGCACCACCGGAAGCTTGGATCCTCAGTCGTTCTCAGGTCGGTTGTTTCTCGGGTCGGTTGTTTCTCGGGTCGGTTGTTTCTCAGGTCAGTTGTTGAGAACTTCTCAGGCGATCAATCAGTTGGCCGGCCTACCGCGAGCCGGATCCCTGGGGGACTGGGATGTCAGTTGGCGGCGGGGCAACTTGCTGAGCCTTCGACAAGGTGGTGGGAGTTGAGTAGCTCGTGCCTGGGTACCCGTTGGCTGAGATTTGACCGGGAACCGGACAACTTCCACCAACGCATCCCCCGGCTCGGTAGCAGCCACTTGCCAGCAGCGCACAGGCTGCCAGGGAACCAACTGTGAGCCTGACCAGGAAACCGGAATGGGCGGTCATCGGCAGCTTGTCGGCGGTTATTGTCACCGTTTTTCCTCCGGTTGAAATCTTGAGGTCGGGGCTTTTCCTTTGGTCCGGTAGTTCAGTGCCCCGATTGGGACGATGGTGTTCTTCGGCCTTGGGGAAGCCCTGCCTCTGTCAAGGGCGTCACAAAAGCTGGTCAACCAAAGGTCCCGAAGATCGTGCGGACCAATCTTCCGTTGACAAAGCATCCCTCACTACAAGGATCGCACAGAAACAGCATCAGGGCTGGAGACTGTGCCCTGCCTTACCGTCGTCGTGTTGTACAATAAGCCAGAGGAAGGGATTCTGCCGCGGTCACGCAGCCCCGGAGATCTCTGAGCATAAACTGTGCCCAGCGAGCCAACGTTGAGCGGCAAGGAATGTTCTGGAGGTGAGTGACCCCTGCAACGACGCCACGGATCTCAGCGAACTATGCGTGTCTCGATTATCATTCCGACTTGGAACGAGGCCGAGCGGATCGGATCGGCCGTCTCGCGGGCTTGGGAGACCGGCCCAGACGAGATCCTTGTGGTCGATGGGGGAAGCACCGACGAGACGGTCTGCCGCGCAGGGGCTGCCAGCCGGGTGATGGTGACCGGCCGAGAAAGGGCCCTGCAGCAAAACGCTGCTGCTTGCGAAGCAATTGGGGATGTGCTTTTGTTTTTGCACGCCGACAACTGGCTGGATCCCAGTGGTGTCACACAAATTTTGCAAGTTTTGCAGAACCCAATTGTTCAATTTGGCGGATTCCGGCAAACCATCGAGGCCACCGGCAGCCCCTATCGCCTGCTGGAGCGAGGAAACGCTTACCGGGTCCATCGCTGGGGTTGGGTCTACGGAGACCAAGGGCTCTTCGTCCGCAAGAGCTTCTTCTTCAGCCAAGGCGGCTTCCCCAGAGTTCCATTGATGGAGGACTTGATCTTCTCCCAGCACGCCCGGCGACAGAGCCGCCCGGTGCTGTTGCCCGGACGGTTGCATGTGAGCGCTCGCCGCTGGCAGAAGCACGGAGTTGTCCGACAAACTCTCCGGAACTGGGCCCTGATCAGCGCCTACAAGCTCGGGATCTCTCCGAATCAGCTCGCCAGCTTCTATGCCCTGCACTCCAGCTGGCCGCAACATGCCGGCCAAGAAGAGCAGGATCCAGGAAAGCCAGAAGGTGCCAAGTCCCCGGGGGTCCAGCTAAGGCTGGAGCGATGAAGAGGGGAACGATGAAGACTGGAACGCCTGAGAGTCGGCCGAGGGGATTTGTCGATGGAGAAAGTACGATTGCACAGCCAACCAGACAAACCACGGCCCAAACTCAATCCAGGTGACCACAAAGTCGAAGAAAGCAGACCCCCGATATCCAGTGCCCAGCACAGGAGTTTCTGGCCAATGGTAGAGCAACCAAAATCGTAAGTAATACAACAAGACCAGACCGCTGAGGGCCATCCAAGCGCGGTTGCGAGCAAACGGGAGCAACGGCAATGCCCAGGTCCAATACCAGGGATTCTGGGTGGGACACAACAGCCAGAACCAGGCCAGCGTCAAGAACCCCGCCTCACAAAAGTCTCTCAATCGAGGGGCTTTCCCAAACCGCCAAGCCAGCGACAAGGCGATCCCCAAAAACACAAGTCCCGTCAAAGCACGTGTGATGGCAAAGGGCAGCTCCACTTTTGCCAAGCCGGTATGATTTGCAGAGAACGAAATCACTTGCTGCCGAAAGCTCTCTGGAACTAGGGAGAACCAAACTGGGGGGCCTTGGGCAGTTTGTGGAGTGAGTTTCAAATTTTCTACAACCACCAGAAAGAGAAAGTCATTCATCTCCCAACGACGCAAAAAGGTGGTCAGCCCCAAACTCGGGTCGCTGGGTTTCGGGCTGCTGGGTTTCGGGCTGCTGGGTTTCGGGCTGCTAACAGGAGAAGCCTCGGCCTCAGTGGGAGGTAAAGCCGGAGGATCTTCGATGGCTTCTTCCAGCGATGGTGGAAGCGTGGCCGGAAGATCCTCGACCGCAGCAGAAGCCGCTGACTGTGGAGGTGCCGTTTTCTGAGGATTTGGGAGAGACGGAAGCATTGGCCAGAGCACCAGCACGGTGCCGCCCAAACAGACCACCGCAGGAAGGAGCATGCGACGCCAGCCGATCGCCTGGCCCAGGGCAAGACCCACCAACGGTGCAAGAACCACCGGATACAGCTTGGCACCAATGGCCAAAGCCAGACAGAGGCCAACCAGAGTTGCCTGCGTCAGTTCGTGAGAGCGGGTCGGTTGCCTGCGGCGTGCCAACAGCCTGACTGTCAGAAAAATGGCCAGAATGGTGAAGAAGACCGCAATCGAATCGAGATGCCCGCTGTTGGCCGTCTCCTTCATCAACAGGGGACACCATCCATAGATGACACATAAACCAGGCGGCTGCTGGCATAACTTCAGCAGGCCGATGACCAAAAAGAGCGTCCCCAACTCAAAGGCCAGCAACCAGAGCTTCATCACAAAGATACGCTCGAGCACGGATGCGTCTCGGGGTGTTGTCAGGCTGGCTGCCGCGAAGATCACCTGGCTTGTTGGTGGATAGATTGTCGGCAAATGGCTATAGTGAATTCGCTGAAGAATTTGTTTGAAGCTAGGTTGTTCTTCGCGGAGGCGTCCTAAGGCGGAGAGATCATCTTGTGCTCGGGGAATAGAAGGAGCTTCTCGGACCTGCCCGGGGCTGAAACGGAACGGGCTGACTCCGTGAGCCAGAACGGCTCCGTCCCACAGGTAACGGTAGATGTCGATTTCCTGGATGGGCACTGAGAACAGCAGCGTCACCCGAAATAGGATGGCCGACCAAATGATCACAGTCAGCAGACGCCGACTCGATGGTGCCTGGCGGACCAGATTGACAGCGGCGATATAGAGGAAAAACGCCGCACCCAAGAGCAGCAACACAACCAGGATGGGACGCTGCGTAAACGGGGTATCAAAGCGAAACTGCCAGCTCAGGAAGCTGACCCCAGCGTACAGGAAGGCCGAAAGAGCTGCCAAGATCACCAAGACGCAGACGTAGGGCTCACTGCGAGCTTCCTCTGGGGGCACAGATTCACTCACGCGGCGGCCTTTTTCTGGGAGTCTGCATGGGTTGTGCTTGCGGATGAGGCTGACGGTTTGGAGAACCAATATTTGGCGATGGTATAGAGGATTTTGGAGCCGGCTTTGATGGTGCCACGGATGGTTCCACTGATTTTGCTGGTGCCGACCCTTTTGCGATAGGCCACCGGGACTTCTTGAGTTCGCAGTCCGGCCCAGGCGGCTTTGATCTGCATCTCAATGGTCCAGCCAAAATTCTGATCGGTCATGTTCAGTTCGATCAGTTTAAGATAGTCGATCGCCCGAAACGGACCCAAATCCGTGTAATGCCCCCTAAAGAGCCATCGCATCAGGAAACAGGCCAGCTTGTTGCCATAAACGCTCTGGGGTGGCATCGCCCCAGGTTCACGCTCTCCCAACAGCCGTGATCCTAAGACGAACTCAGCTTGGCCGGCTGCAATCGGCGCCACCAGTTCCGGAAGCTGCTCAGGGTGGTCGCTGTAATCACCATCGAGAAAAACGACAATCTCAGGAGCTTTGTGCCCGCGTTGGATGGCCAGGCCGATTTCCTTGATGCCTCGTAAGCAGGCAGCACCATAGCCGCGTTGCCCTTCGCAAACCACAGTGACCGGATACTGCTTGGCCACAAAAGCGGTGCGGTCGGTCGAGCCGTTGTCAACAACAATGACCTGGCCAACCGGCGGCAATGCTTCCAAAACCAGCGGCAAGGACTTCTCTTCGTTCAGGGCAGGGATGATCACCGTCACTTTTGAGAGAGTTGTCTCCGGGGAAAGTTCAGCGTCTTGCCTTTCGGGGTGACTATCCATGGTAAAATCTCAGGTCAATCCGGGCTTTGATGGGTCATTGGTTGGGGACGGAGCCGGAGCCAAACTCGCCACTTGGCTGGGGTGCGGCCGTTTGACCAGAGGAAGTCTGGGCATTGAGGGACCAGTCGTAGTCGGCGAAGGCAATGGGGATTTCCTTCCGCTGGGCCCGTCCAAGAGCCTCCGCCAAAGTCGGGTCCTTCGCTCGTCGTTGCAGCCAGGGCAGATACCCTCCCAGATGATCCCAATCACTCCCGTACCAGTTGAGAATCTGGCTGAGCAGCAGAGTCTGGCTCTGCGAATCGTAGGCGACATATTTGGGGTGATTGGCAAATTGCACCGCTTGGTCTTCGAGTTGCTCATCAAGTTGCTTGCCCAGATAAGCTTCGGGTCGAATCGGCGGGCAGCTTTTGGCAGCACAAACCAAGGCCATGTGGATCCGCGGCTCAGAAAAGCGGCTGCGGATCAGCTCGTGTTCCAAATGGTTCAGGCTGATGGTCCGACCACAGTAGATATGCTCCTTGAGATCAAAGAAATTGACCCCCTCGACCTCAAAAGGACGGACCGAATCAGAGATCTTGTGGACGATCACTCCATTGATGACAAAAGCATTGTAGGCATTACAGTGCAGCGCCAACTTCTGACTTGTTGTCTCAAGCTTGGAGGGATCCGCTGCCGAGAGCTGCCGCAGATACGTGCGGAAGAGATAATCCCGTGATAAGCCATCGTAATCGACCAAGCCGTTTTCAACGTATGTTTTCAGCAGATCATCCCACAAGGCATGATCGACCCCTGAGGCATCGGGAGCAGGAGTCGGCCTGGTGGCCAGACGTACTTCATAAAAAGCCCTGGCCGCCACGACTAAAGGCACAAGAAAAGAGACCACAGCCAGCCAAAAGAATGGTCCGTAATAGGAAGACGGTTTCTGCGTCATCGATCATCCGCCCCGTGAGTTGTGATGAACCGGATGGAGATTTGGTTTTTCGTGGTAAGTGGTTTGGGTCGACTACGACTGCCCAAGGACCGGCAACTTGGGCTGGGGGGACGGTTCTTTTGCGGGAATCTCACCCAGATGCAAGATCTCCATGGGGCATCGGACGACACACTCGGCACAGCCGACGCAAGGCGAATCGACCAAGGTAACCGGTTGACCTCGCAGGGCTCGTGATTTGATGTCAATGCCCATCTGGCAATACTGATTGCAGACATTGCAGTCGATGCATTTGCCTTTCTCCGCGGAGATCTGAAATTTTGACCAGCGGCCCCAAAAGTTCATCCAAAATGCCAGCGGGCACCAGAGACGGCACCATAATCTTTGTCCTAAAAACGGGTACAGCCCAATGGCGACTGCTCCTGCCAACCCGGTTCCGACCCAAAGATTGTAGCCGCTCAGGAATTGCGAATATCCTTGGAGGTGCGCGATTGTGGCGAGACTTGCCAGCACGATAAAAAGAAATCCCCAACGCTCGAGTTTGCGGGGAAAGTCTCCCTTGGGGCCACGGTGGCGAAAGCTGTTGCCGACCGTTTCGGCCAACGCACCGCAAGAACAGATATATGAGCAGTAGATCTTACCCCAGCGGATCGTCACAAGCGGGATGATGATGAACGTTAAGACCGCTGCCCAGACAACCCCAACAACGGCAACGGTGTGCCACCAGGCTGGGTCACCGGGGCCCACAGTGGGATCCAGTTGGAAGGCGCTCACATTCAGCGGCCAGGCGTTGAGCGACCGCAGCAAGAGAGGCGTCCAAGGGTTTCTCCCCAGAAACACCACCAGAAAGGTTGGAATCCCCCACCACAGGGTCCATTGGCAGAGAATGGCTGTCAAGTTCCGACGCCAGATCAGTTTGTGCCCAGACCGGTAAGCCCAATACAGGCCAAAGACGAGAATGGCAGAAAAGTAGAAGAGATAATACAGCCCGTAGAGATTGGAAAAATAGGTGGGGATGGCCTGATACAACCACCCAAAGCCGGGCACATAATACGGGCCATTCCCGCTTTGCTGGGCATCGAGTGTGAAGATGCTAGGAGCGACCAGCACAAGGCCATACACGACGGCTCCAGCAATCAGCCAATTTCGTGTCTGCTGAACCGGAACCGTTGGTTTCTGACCCCAGGCGGCCAGATTGCCGCTGATGATCCGTAAGGCCAGTCCAACCAGCCACAGCACCGGCAAGACGACCTGCCCAAGGAAGGCCGCATAACCCACCAGCGAGGAGCCAACCAACCAGGCAAGCCCCGGGATCAACAGCTTGCCTTCTCCGGCTGCTTCTGGAGTGAGCACAAAATTCTTGGCGCCAAAGTAAACAAAAACCCCGACGGCCAATCCCAAGATCGCCAGCAGCAGGCGACGCACGTTCCAGATCCCATCGAGTTCCAGCCCCATCTCCATGAGGAACTCAACAGGCGGCAACGTGCCGAGCTGGGCGATCACGTGATCGTTGGGCAACGTCTGTCGCAGTTGGCCAACTTGGACAATCACCTCATGATCACCGATTTCTTGAACGTGGCTGTCATAGAGAATGGTGAGCTTGCCATCATGCTCGGCTTGTTCGATCCTTCGCCGGTTTTCTTCCTTGGCGCGGAACAGATGATCGCCACGATACGAGAGCGTCACCTGGTTATGGTCCATCAGCAGGAGGGCTGTCTCAATGGCCGAGTTCCCACCCCCGACGACGAGAATGTGCTTGTCGGTGTAGTCTTCTGGGTTGTGGAGCCGGTAGGTCACCTTCTCGGTTTTGTCCGCTCCCGGGCATTGGAGCAGCCGAGGTTGACCTTGGCGTCCAATCGCCACCAGCACTCGCTTGGCAGGAAAGGATCGCCCCGAAGCGGTCTCCACGGCGAAGTGATCGTCAGCCACCTTGCGAACACGGGTGACTTCGGTCTCCTCCTTGATCTGCAAGTGGTACTTCTGGATGAGTCTTTCGATCCGCTGGAGAAATTCCCCTTTCTCCAGATCTTCGTCGATCTCCAGGCGACTTCGATTGGCCAGCGAGTAGGGCTCGGCATAAACCTTCTTGCCCGGCGGAAAGCTGCCAATGGTGGCTGCGACCTTGTCGCGTTCCAAGAGCACATAGCGGAGCCCACGCTCTTGAGCTTGCACAGCAGCAGAGAGGCCAGCAGGTCCCCCACCGATGATCACCAGATCTAAGGGCCCGTCCTCCTGCCGCTGCCGAAATGCCCCGCCAGCATCCATCTTGGCGATGACCTCGGCACCTTGGTTGGCAGCGATCTTGACCAACGGCTGACCTGTCACGTCGCCGATGACGTAAATCCCAGCGACGCTGGATTCGTAGCGGTCGTTGACAACCGGGAGGATTTCCTGGGGCGGAACGGTGGCCAAGTAGGCGGGCCCCGTCTGGTGGGAATTGGTCGTAGCCGTCGACATAATCTTTCCTCAACTGACGCTTCGCATCCCTGCAACTCTTGCTGCCCAGTGTGAGTTGGCCCAGTGTGAGTTGGCCCAGTGTGAGTTGGCCCAGTGTGAGTTGGCCCAGTGTGAGTTGGTAAGATGACCAAATTAACATCGTGCGTCTGTGAAACGTCTCACATTGACTGTTGATCAGAGCTGCTGTTCAGAGAGCGTTGCTATCAGCCTTGGGAACCAACTGGGGCAAGTTGCAGATGGTGTGCTGATGACTGCCACGTCATTGTTTCTCGGCCACACCTTTTGTCTTTCCTAGCAGGTCCTGAAGCTCTGCGAAAGGCACGGAACAACAGCAAGCGGAATTCTCATCACAGACGACCAGTCTTCAGAGAAACCTTCCTCCTCAGACAGGCCGTTGCCGCTCTGGATCAACCTCCCCGTGAGGGTGTTCCCTCCGATAGGGATCCTGCTCTCTCAGCTCTCTCCTGCTCACGCAACGGTGACCTCGCTGCCGGTCTCAGCAGACCGCCAGCAGAGGAGCAGTTGCTCCGGCAGAGAAGCAGTTGCTCCGGCAGAGAAGCAGGTGCTCCGGCGGCTGCGGGCTCTCCTGGTGTCTGAAACGGAGCCCAGAACTCGGAATATCACTGTGCGATCTCTCACACTCTTCAGACTTGCCTTGACTCGATGACCAGAAAGATGCAGTGTTGCCCTGCTGCGGATGTGGATTGTCCAGGCGTCTGGGTTGCCACCGCCCGGGAGATCACTCGACTGAGTTGAGGAGAATCTTGCCTCCTCCGGCACTGTGCAAAGCCTGCCAGGTCAACAGCTGCCAGATCAACAGCTGCCAGATCACCGGTGATTCCGCTGGTTCCCGCGTTCTCGACAAACCATAATTTGCCTCAAAAGCAGTGAGGGCAAGCTTTTTGTGGGAAAAGGTTTTGGTGTGCTGATGGCTGAAGAACCGAAGAGGTCCCTGATCATGTTGCGATTTGTCTTGACGTTGAGTCTGGCTTTGCTGCTGACTGTCGCCGGCGCGCTGACGGTTCAGGCAGGACCTAAGGTCTATTTGGGTGTGCGGGTGGCCTCCGGCGAGCAGGTCTCGCTGGACCGCATCGACCACTCAGCCTGGAGTGCGATCCTGCGGCAGTATGTTGATGACCACGGCATGGTCAACTACCGCGGGATTGTCTCCTCAAAAGCCGCTGTGAGCGCTTTAGACAGCTACCTGAAAACGCTCTCGACTGCGGGCCCGCAGATCCCGAGCACCCGTGGCGGGAAGCTGGCTTTTTGGATCAATGCTTACAATGCGGTGACCGTTCGCGGGATCGTGCGGGAGTATCCAACCTCCAGTATCCGCAACCATACCGCCAAGATCTTCGGATACAATATCTGGAAAGACTTGCAGCTCTATGTCGGCGGACGGCCGTATTCCCTGGACCAGATCGAACATGAGATTCTGCGGAAGATGGACGAACCGCGGATCCATTTCGCCATCGTCTGTGCTTCGGTGGGCTGCCCTCGGTTGCTCAACGAAGCTTATCTCCCCGAACAACTTGAGCAGCAACTGGACAACAACGCACGCGACTTCTTCGCTCGGAGCAGAAACTTTCGCTACGACCAGCCCAATCAGCGGTTCTATCTCTCGTCGCTTCTCAGCTGGTTCGGCCGAGATTTTGGCAGCAACCGGCAGAGGCAACTCCGTCGAATCGCCCGTTGGCTTCCGACCGAAGCCGCTCGCCAGGCTGCCTTGCGTCAGGCTGTGAGTGTCACGTTCTTAGACTACGATTGGAGCTTGAACGACCAACACCCCTCAGCAAACTAGTGTGCCTGTTGAGCCCTGGACCAGTGGCTGCTACCGCTGCCTTCGGACAATCCTTGCTCATCCAAAACGTGGGAACCACCGCAATCACCGGTGACCTGGCAGCTGTTGATCTGGCCGCTGTTGATCTGGCCGCTGTTGATCTGGCTGTTGACCTGGCAGGCTTTGCACAGTGCCGGAGAAGCGGAGATTTTCCTCAACCTCAGAAGGACGAACCGCCTGCCGAGGGGACCGGGTCCAAGGCTCCATCCAAGAGCAGGCCCTCGATCAGGGCAAGAGCTAACTCCGCTTCTTGCAAGGCTTGATAGTAAGCGACATGAGTCTGAAAGAACGTCTGCTGGGCGGTGAGTAACTGCAGGTAGCTCAATTGGCCTTCCTGGTAACCCTGACCGATGAGCTCCAATGATCTTTCGGCGTCCTCCAGAATTTCCTCACGATACAGTTCGGCCTGGCGACGCGTGGCGGTGTACTGCTGCATGGCCTGAGCCAGCCGGCGCTGCAGATCGAGCTTGATCCGCTGCAGGTTTTCCGCGGCGATGTTGAATTGCGCTTGGGCAGCGAGCAAATTCCCTTGGTTGCTGTTAAAGATCGGAAGCGGCCAGCTGATCTGCAGATGGCCAATCACGTTCTCGGCCGCGGCGTCGTGGCCAACGCCGAGACTGACAGTCGGATCAGGGACACGCTCAGCACAAGCCAACTGGATGGCGGCCTGAGCACGCCTCAGTGCAATCTCGGCTTGCTGGATTTGCGGGCTCTGCGAAATGATCTGCCCCAAAACGGTCTCCCAGTCAAGCTGGGGCAAGTTCTGGCCGATCTGCCCATCGAGCCTGCGAAGCGGCAAATCGGGCTGTCCAATGACCGCGACGAGTTGACGCCAGGCTCCTTGGTAGTTGGCCTGAAAGCGACGAAGCTGCACAAGGGCGTTGTTCGCCTCGATCTTGGCCTGCAAGGCGTCAACCTCACTCCGCTCCTCGGCCTCGACCAATCGCTGGGTGGTCTCCTCGCTTTTTTTGGTAATTTCTACTAGCTGCTGGCCAATGCGACGGAGTTCTTGAGCGGCCAGTACACGAAAGAATTGCCGCCTGACAGCGGTTCGCACCCGGAACCTCTGGGCCGCCTGTTCTTGCGTCGCTTCCTCAACGCGGCGTGCAGCCACCGCTTGCCTGAGAGGGATTTTCTCTTGAACGACAATCGGCTGGTTGAGAAAGAGATTATGCTGACCTGCATCAGACTCCAAGCCGACCTCGGTGGCCTGGTAAACGAAGGTCGGGTTGGGATAAAGCCCCGCCTGCACCCTCTGTCCACGAAGCGCCTGCACCTGGAAACCAACAAGATTCAGTGTTGGGTTGGACCGCAAGGCCAGTTGCTGCAAAGACTCAAGATTCCAGGTGGTCTCTTCTGGTGAGTCATCCGATGACTCTTCGGCCGAGTCCTCTGCTGGCTCCCCGGGCGTGTCCACCGATGGCTCCGGCGATCCTCCAGGCAATTCTACTGGCGATTCTACTGGCGAGTCTACCGGCGGAAGCCGAACCACACAGAAAGCTCCCCGATGGGAGGTTGTCCGTTGGGTGCTACGCTGGAACACGCTGGAGGTGACAGCCGTTGGTTCGGCTGGGAAGGCAACAGCTGTCTGCAGACCTCGAGTCCATCCTTG
Source organism: uncultured Pirellulales bacterium (assembly GCA_964648025.1). Lineage (GTDB taxonomy): Bacteria > Planctomycetota > Planctomycetia > Pirellulales > Pb10988 > CAZYKP01. The sequence goes on from CAZYKP010000057.1 coordinate 26,171, forward strand.
TTGAGCTTCGGTCCGCTGCCCAAGACCGACCCATCCCATCAGAACAAGCAGCATCAGGCCAGCCTGGCGTTTGTGCACCTGGATGCAGGCAGCTTCCCAAGACCGGCACATCTCCACTCCTTGGATCGGAAGGTCAGTCGCAGCAGACAGGGGTTGTGATGGCTGTTTTTGTGTTGAGTTTTTGTCGGTTTTTGGGGGCAGGGAGGGTTGGAGGTGATTGCCGTGGCGGAAATTTGGGTGTTGTCGGTGCAATGGCTTGCATCGTTAGGGTTGCTTGTGTCGGCAATGTTGCCGCAGTTTCTCCGGTTGCCCACAGCGGATATGGTCCAAGCCAGCACCGACCGAATGCTTCAGGCCCCCGTGCTGTGATCGGGGTTTGACTGACGCTGAAGCATTCGGCTCTGCTGCTATCGGGATGGTCAATCCTCGAATCCAAAATCGCCCAGGCCCAGCTTCGCGAAGACCCCGTCCAGAACCTTCAGTGACCGATCGTTCTGGGCATCAAAGAGCCGGTTCTCGAATTCTTGGACAGTGTCTCGTGCCAGTGAGGCGAAATCGATCACCGTTGCGGGGGATCCGAGAACCAACAGTGCTTTTGTTGAGAAAGAACTTCCCTCAGTCCCGCTTGCTGCGGTTCCCGCCGAAGCAAGCTCGGGCGTCGCAAGCTGGAAGCCACTCCGGTCGCTCAAGGAGGCGCGAATTTCCTGCCCGAGGGTCAGGACTCCAGGAGAAGTTGACAAGCCAGTTTCGGCCTGTGCGGTTGCCGATGTGCCGGTGGTTTCTTCATAGACGCGGATGTTGCTGAAGATGCTCTCGGAGTTGACGTTGGCATCGTCGTCACTGGTGAAGAACAGATGGTTCATCTGTCCTGTGTAAAAATCTCCCACCCGAATCGTGTATCGCCTGACCTCAGGTGCGGAGTCCGCGTAGTCCGCAAAGTCCAGAATCCCCCAGTCTTGGGTCCCATACACTTGGAAAGTACGATTCGGTTGATGAGCGGTGTCGTCATCAAAGCCGATCCCGTGGATTTCTCCCTGCGAGCTGCTGCTGAAGTCAAACTCCAGAATCGTGTTGGCTGTCACTTCGTAGGGGAAGTCGATCTTCTTCCAGCGGTTGCCTGCCAACCGCAGCGTTGCCCCATTGTCTTCGATGGTCACCGGCCCCGTGTCGTCATTGCTTCCCCCGTAAGAATCAATGCTAAATTCGTTGAAGTTGATGGCATCGTCTAGATTTGCCTGAACCGTGACGGTCACAGTGGCTGTGGCATCGCCGCCTGGAGTTCCATCGTTGATGGTGTAGGTAAAACTCTCAGCGCCGCTGAAACCAGCTTGGGGAGTGTAAGTGACACTCTGACCATCGGTGGTAATAGTTCCTCCTTGCGAGCCGGTCCCCACGCTGACAACAGTCA
>CAZYKP010000057.1:27678-53959 GCA_964648025.1 uncultured Pirellulales bacterium
CCATCGGTGGTAATAGTTCCTCCTTGCGAGCCGGTCCCCACGCTGACAACAGTCAAGGTCTCACCGGTGTCAGGGCTAATCGAGTCGTTGGCCAGCACCTCAAAGGAGTTGTCTTGGCTGCCTTCAATGACGGTGAAGGAATCGTCGGCAGCGGTGGGCAGATCGTTGATGGGCAGGACGGAGACGGTCACCGTGGCGGTGGACTGACCGGCGGCGTTTTCGATGGTGTAAGAGAAAGTCTCGGTGCCGAAGAAGTTGGCAGCAGGCTGATAGTTGATGCTTTGGCCGTTGTTGATAGTCACCGAGCCACCAGCGGAACCGGAGGAGGCAGAGATGATGGCGAGGGTTCCGCCGCCGTCTTGGTCGTTGGCCAGCACCTCGAAGGTGGTCACCCCAGAGTCTTCGTTGACTGTGAAGGCATCACCGGCTGCTGTGGGCGGATCAACAGGATTGCCGATCGTCTCTACGCCATCCTCGTAAACAAGGATGTTGCTGAAGACACTCTCGGAGTTGACGTTGGCATCGTCGTCACTGGTGAAGAACAGATGATTCATCTGTCCCGTGTAAAAATCTCCCACCCGAATCGTGTATCGCCTGACCCCAGGTGCGGAGTCCGCGTAGTCCGCAAAGTCCAGAATCCCCCAGTCTTGGGTCCCATACACTTGGAAAGTACGATTCGGTTGATGAGCGGTGTCGTCATCAAAGCCGATCCCGTGGATTTCTCCCTGCGAGCTGCTGCTGAAGTCAAACTCCAGAATCGTGTTGGCTGTCACTTCGTAGGGGAAGTCGATCTTCTTCCAGCGGTTGCCTGCCAACCGCAGCGTTGCCCCATTGTCTTCGATGGTCACCGGCCCCGTGTCGTCATTGCTTCCCCCGTAAGAATCAATGCTGAACTCGTTGAAGTTGATGAAATCGCCGTCGGCGAGCACAGTGACGGTCACAGTGGCTGTGGCATCGCCACCTGGAGTTCCATCGTTGACGGTGTAGGTAAAACTCTCAGTGCCGCTGAATCCAGCTTGGGGAGTGTAAGTGACACTCTGGCCATCGGTGGTAATAGTTCCTCCTTGCGAGCCGGTCCCCACGCTGACAACAGTCAAGGTCTCACCGGTGTCAGGGCTAATCGAGTCGTTGGCCAGCACCTCAAAGGAGTTGTCTTGGCTGCCTTCAATGACGGTGAAGGAATCGTCGGCAGCGGTGGGCAGATCGTTGATGGGCAGGACGGAGACGGTCACCGTGGCGGTGGACTGACCGGCGGCGTTTTCGATGGTGTAAGAGAAAGTCTCGGTGCCGAAGAAGTTGGCAGCAGGCTGATAGTTGATGCTTTGGCCGTTGTTGATAGTCACCGAGCCACCAGCGGAACCGGAGGAGGCAGAGATGATGGCGAGGGTTCCGCCGCCGTCTTGGTCGTTGGCCAGCACCTCGAAGGTGGTCAGCCCAGAATCTTCGTTGACTGTGAAGGCGTCGCTTGCTGCTGTGGGGGAATCGATCGACCCCGAGGCTACTCCGACAGCCGCCAAGGCATCGACCAACCCAAACCCAGAGATCGCATCCGGGCCAGCTGGGCCAATCTCCTGGGCAGTCTCCTGCAGGATTTGATAAACCTGGTCTGGCGTCAGGCTCGGGTCTGCTTGCAGCATCAAGGCCGCAACAGCAGCCACGTGGGGGGCCGCTGCTGAGGTCCCGAAGAAATTGGGAAATGAGTCAGCATCCGAACTGATGTCGGTTCCAAAGAAAGTCGTGTTGGCTCCATCGGGCCCAACCAGTTCCGGCTTCTGGCGGATCTCTGGGGTCTCCAGGCGGTTGCCGTCAGTGTCGAAGAGGATGGGCACTCCGCCGAGTGCGGAAAATGGCTCAACCTCAGCCGGATCCTGTCCAAAACGAGGCGTATCGCCGAAGAAAGCTGCCCCCACCGCCTGAGCGCCCGTCGCGTTGGCATGGCCAAAGAGCGTGGGGCTGCCGGTGAGGTATTCATTGATCTGGACGTTTTGACTGCTGAAGTCGACGTATTTGAGGAGGTTGTCTGAGCCAGCCACACGGGTGATGAATAACTCGAACTGTGTTTGGCTTCCAAATTGCCCGGTGTTCTCAAAGGTGAGGATTTCGACGGCGTCGCCGCCGAGATTGTTGGTGGTTGCCGCAGCGGCGATGGAACTCCCGGAGACTAAGTAGATATCGTAGTCGCTTTGGCTGCCAAGCCCACCGCTGACGGAAAAGAAAGGCTCATCCCACTGGAAGGAAACCTGAAAGGTGCTGCCAACGGGGACGGAGATGCTCTGGCTGAAGTCGACTCCGGCGCCAGGATCGAAATCATGAAGATCGCCGAGGGAGACATTGCCTGCCACCAGATTTGTCCCGCTGTCGACGAACTGCGACTGGTAGCTGTTGGCTCCTTGATTGCCTGCTGAGGAGAAGTAGGAGACCCCTTGGGCGACGACTTGATCGACCGCTTGAGCAATCAGGCCGTCCTGAAACATCGGCTCCCTCAAGTTGATGACATCATCGACGATGACATCGGCTCCGAAGGCTGCCAAATTCAGGATCCCATTGGCAAAGCCGGTGATTCCCCCAAATGCCGTGGTGAAGGCCAGGTCTGCCCCTGGCGCGATGTCCGCGACCAACTGGGCCATTGCTCGGCCTTCATCGGTGCCAAAAGGGAATTCCTGCAATACCGTCACATCATCTGGCAAGTCACCGCTGGCCACATCGGCGGCATAGCTGGAGCCAGGTGCTCTGTCGAAGCTGTCTGAGAGAATTCCCACAGTCACGCCGCTTCCATCCACGTTAAATTGCGAGCGTGCCAGATCGGCATTGCTCGCCGGGTCTCCCTGTGAGGTGACCGAACCGACGAAGCGAATGGGTTCCAAGGCCGAGGCGACAAACTGGACGCTCTCCAGTTGTGAGATCACGGCCAACTGGTCCATCGGCAACCAGCCTGAGACAAGGAACTCAAAACTGGCATCGGCGACAAAGCCCAAAGGCTGCAGATCCGCAAGAAGAGCGTCGAGACCCTGCGAGGCAGCGACTTCGACGGCCACGAAATCTTCGGAGACTTGCAAGCTGGAAGCAGGGCCTGACTCCCAGTCGACATTGGGGTCCTGCGCGACACTCTGCAAGGTGGAGTCGAGCTTAGCATAAGCCTGATCGGCCGAACGAGGGTCGGCTTGGATCTCGAAAACTGCCTCAGCGATGGTCCCTTCGTCGCTCGGGGGAGCAAGACTGGCCGTCGGGTCGACGAAGAACTCCAATGGGTCGCCATCAAGGACAATCCGTGATTCCAGTGACTCGACGCTTAGCAAGACCGAGCGTGTGGGTTGCCGTGTCTTCTGCGGGCCGGAGCTGTGTGTGTGCCGCATCTCTCCCCCAGCGAATGAGTGGTTGTCGAATCCCAGTCGGCGAACTCGAGAAACGTGGAAATTTCCGAAAGGCCATAGTTGGGCTGTCCCAGATGTCGCCCGGACCAGCCATATGTCGCTGCACGAAACTGTTGGGGGCCCTCCATGTTGGGCCACTGCCACAATCTGGAACAGTCGAACTAGGGAACTGTAGGAAAAAAACCCGTTCTCTTCTGAGCTTGTGAGCAAGATTAAACTGAAGCTTGGCTCGCTAACCGATCCATCGAGACCGGGTCAAGGAATTATGGACCACGGTCTGCGTAGCTATGTCCTCAGAGGGTACTCCAGTTGGTTTTGTCAGAATGGCCTCCGACGGGGACAGATTTCCCGCGGATGCTCGCGGTTTGCTTCGAATCTGAAGCGTCTGCAGATTCAACATCTCCCAGAGGGGATTGGCCCCACGCATCCCAGGAAGAACGGTCATCCGTTCCTCGGTCCCGGATCGTGAGTCCGGCCAGAACTCAACCCGGCTTAGACCAGGCAAGACCTGTCTCGGGGGAAGCCTTTGGTGAAGATCAAGAACCAGGCTTGCCGGAACGGACAACTGCGTCCCAAACAGTTGCCAAGTGAAAAACCTTACCCGGCAGAGACCTAAGGGATCGTTTCCCTAAGATGCCGATGAGAAGAAAACGCCACAGCGCTTGTGCCCAATATACGAGCATTTGTACCTCGAGGTTCTCACGCGGCACCCCATCGCCTTAAGGGGAGCCAAACAAAACTCTGTCTGGAAGGGCCTCTTCGGCCAAACTTTGTGGAAAAAAGAACACGATAGGTCAGTAGCACACAATGACCGATGGGACTGTTCCTACAAAACTCGCAGCAGAGGTGACAGGAGAAATTCGTCAGTCACTGAAGTTTTGCAAAGGGACTATCTCAAATCCAACTTCGTGAGTTCGGCCGTTTGCAGGCACTCGCTTTTCAGTGACGAACTGCACTTTCGGAAAAAACTGATATCCACAAAAAAAGCTCTCCCATCATGCTGCGGTTACCACATACACCGCACAATGGGAGAGCCAAGGATGGCCGAAGGAGAATGCCGTTGGAGCCCTCCTCAGCAGTGGTCCGAATGGAGCGAGTGGCTCAGTGACGGGTTGCATGCTCGCAACCGTTGGCGGCTGCCGGTGCTGATGATCGGCCTGTTGTTTGCCCAAGGCCGACGCACCGTGACCACATGGCTCCGTGCCGCTGGGGTCAGCGACCAATTCGACAACTATTATTACTTTCTGGGCAGCCTGGGACGCAACAGCAAATTGGTGGCTACCTCGCTGGCCGTGGTGATTCTGCGGAGGCTCCCTCCGCCGGAGCGAGTGTTGCTGACCATCGACGATTCGCCCATCAAACGGTACAGACGCAAGGTCGAAGGAGCGGACATTCATCGCAATCCCACCTCCGGCCCGGCCAAACACAAGTATCTCTACGGGCACATCTGGGTCACGATCTCTTTGGCCATTCGACATCCGGTCTTTGGGGCTCTGGGATTGCCTCTGCTGGCCTTGTTGTACGTCCGCCAGAGAGCCCTGCCCGCCCTGGCACAAAAGCGTCGCTGGAAGTTCGCCACCAAATTGGAACTGGCAGCAGACCTGGTGCGGTGGATTGCTCCCATCCTTCAAGCAGCGGACAAACTCGTCTGGGTCGTGGTGGATGGCGGTTACACCAAGCTGCCGTTTCTCAAACCCGCTCAGGCAGCGGGTGTGGTCGTGGTTGGTCGGCTTCGCAAGGATGCCCGTTTGAACGATGTCCCGGTTCAGCCCAAACGTCGCCCTCGAGGTGGTCCTCGCAAGTACGGCAAGAACACCATCAGCCTGGCCAAACGAGCAGGGCACAAAGGTGGGTGGCAGCAAATGACCTGTTCGATGTAAGGACGGCAAGTCGTCAAGACCTATAAGAGTTTTCTGGCGACGTACCGCCCGGCACGGGGCAAGATACAAGTGGTGATCGTCCGCGCGACGGAGGGTTGGATAGCTTTCTTCTGGACAGACCCAAATGCAGGCGTCCAGGAAATCATAGAAGCGTATGCCGACAGAGCGACGATCGAACAGGATTTCCATGATGTCAAGGAGGTGTGGGGAGCGGGTCAGCAACAGGTGCGGACGATCTGGGCCAACGTGGGCACCTACAACTTGAATCTGTGAATGCACACGCTGGTGGAGTTGTGGTCTTGGAACCGAAGTCACGAGGAACTTTGCGATCGAACCGCTTCACCCTGGGACGACCCTCGCCGACGTCCTTCTCATGCTGATCGTCGCAATGTCCTGCGCCAGCAGATCATTCAAAACGAATTCTCGACGCTTGCCACTGGCAACTCGACAACGCAACAAATCATCCAACTCGCTCAACACCTCGTGGCTTTGGCCGCTTGATCTATAGAACTTCTCCGAAAGTGCAGTGCTATCCCCACCGCTAATTCAATGCATTTACCCTGGGGTGACAACCGCGTCCTCCGTCATGCCTCTTGGATCCTCTCAAGAGCTTTTCCAGGAACATGGGCAGCGGTTGGTTTCACAGGGGCGATCTCCTTGAGAACGCTGCCAGAAAGCCAAACGGGGGACGAACTGTCGGTCAACTTGTGCTGTGAAGATCTGCCCTGACTGTTGAACGCTGGTGTTGGTGAACGCCCTTGCTGATGAACGCTGGTGCTGGGGAGCATGAGTGCTGACCCATCCGAGTTTCGGTCGGAGCGAGAGCAACCGGCAAGCCCATCGACTCCGTTTCAGCCAAATGAGAGGGTGAGTTTGCCGGAATCCTGTAACTCCGACCGGATGGGGAGCACGAATCGCTGAGGCAGGTCGGCCGAAGCAATCAATTCTGTTGGGCGACGGGACGCCCGGGCAACAACACCCCTGCCGAGGAAGCAGGGGCGGAGGGAGATTGGTCAGTTGTGGGGTCCCGAGCCGAAACTCAGGCCGTTTTTCGGCGTCGCAGCGCGAACCCCAAGAGGCCGAAGCTGAGCAGGACGGTTGTGGACGGCTCAGGAACAACCCTGAAGTTGGCAGCAGTAAAATCCGCAAGCATGTTGAAGTTCTGGTTGGCTTCCGGACGGAAGGTCGCGTCCGCTTGGAGGTCGTCGGAATTCGAGATCAGATTGTCCGAGTTGATCGCAAAGAGCACCTGCAAGTTCGCACCGCCGTCGTTGAGATTCTCGGTGTAGACCAGACGATTGACGCCGAGTCTCTCGTTCCAATAGAGGTAAAAGCCCGGGCGATCGCCGTCGGTGTTGTTCGCGATCGCCTGCAGCGCCGTTCGGGCGTTGAACGAATTGTCCCAGTTGGCGGGGAATCCCTCGGGATCATTGTTGTCGAAGTTTTGCAGGACGATCACGTTGGCGTCGCTTGAGAAGGTGTTGATGTCGTCCAGTGCGGTGTCGAGGACACCGGGGTTCCCACCCACATCATTGGAGAACACCAGCTCACCGGCGAGAGGGAAGTCGTTGAGATCCAGAACCCAAGTGTCGTTGGCAACATCGAAGAACTGGCGATTGGCAGGGTTCCCCGTTGCGGCGTTAATCAGGAAGGTGTCTGCCTTCAGCTGGCTGGTCGAGACCCAGCAAAGTGCTGCAACGAGTGCGAGAGTGCGTAAGGTGTGACTCATGGGTTTCTCACTCAAAGGGGTCAACGTGGGTTGGTGAAACACACAGATCGAGGACTTTTGCCCAATTTGCTTCGCTGTCAACTTACCCAAACTCATGAGTTTCTCCATGAGTCGGGATACGTTGTGACGAAGCAAATCCGTAGCCGGCACCCCAAACAGCTGATCCAGGGCGGGCTTGAACACCTGGGGTTTGGTCCAGCAAACACCAGATGCCAAATGAAGGTAGGTACGGGAGGTTTGTCGCCGGCAACGGACTTATGTCGCCACCTGCCGGATTGCTTGCAAGAATCTGATGATTTTCGCAAGTCTCGAGTTCGGCGAACGACGACTCGTCCACGCAAGGAATCCCGACCGCTTGCTGTCGTGGTGCTCGGGGGTCGGAATCAGGCAGCGGGAAGCTCGCAAGCGATGTGGCACTGAGGCCACTGATCCCACCGCATCGCGGCAGCGTTGTCGTTGAGCGTGAGCTCCTCGTGTCCCCGAGGTTTGCCGGGCGGTTGCGTCCGGGATAAGCTGGATTATCCTTGCCGTGGTTGTAGAAGGCGACAGAGAGTCAGATGCCCAGGCATGAACCGTGGGCCCTGTTCCCTCAAACCAGACTCTCTCCACTGCTCTGCGAAAGAAGTTAGTCACGCTGGTCGAGAGTGCGTTCGTCGACGCTGAGGAGTTCGCACAGCTGTTAAGGCTGGATCGTGGAATCATCCAACTCGCTCAACACCTCGTGGCTTTGGCCGCTTGATCTACAGAACTTGTCCGAGAGTGCAGGACGAAGAAACCCTCCAAGAACTCTATGGATTCCCTCAAAAGGTTCGACGAAGCAGGCACCTTTGTTCCGGCGATCCGGGCTTCCGGTCAGCCTCAGGCTGGCCCCTTGAGATCATCGCAAACAGGGGCAGACGGTTGCCCTGGGTCGAAAACTTCTCCGAAGGTCAGCAGGTGAACGCAGGCTCAGTCTCAAAACTCGCCGGTCGGCCAGGGGACGCGATCAGCGAGTTGCTGCCAAGGAGGGCGGAGCTTGCAAGTCCAGGAGATTCGTCGATAACACCGCTGGCGGCACAATCCAGCCGCCCTAAGCCCAGGGATTGGTGTTCTGAGACAGAGCCGCATACTTCCACAACCGCGACTTGTCCGGTTGATTTCGTGTTGATCAGCGGTTTTTCGAAGCAATCGTTTTGAGATAACGCTGAATGCGAAGATGTTGAAGTTGGCAACGCGAATGTGCAGAATGCTTAACTCGCAACAGGATCGTATCAGAAAAGCTACATCGGCAATGATAAGAAAATCTGCCCTGAAGGCTTCTTCCGGCAAAGACCTTTGAGACAAAATTCGCTGGCCTCATGCGACTGAGGCTGCGGTTACTCCGTCTAAGCAAAACCTCTCACCGGCTGCGGTCGTTTGAGATCAACAAAGCTACCTCAACAAAACATTCCCTTCATCCAGCTGGCAATGACAGAGGAAATCTCAAGATGCTTTCGTTCGGGTGCTCGAAGATTCTGGGGGGCGCGTTTTCCTGGTGACCTTGGAGGTGCTTCTTGCTCGTCCAAGACGCTATTGATTCCCTGAGAAGCTCTCGACGATCTCATTGAGGAACCACCGGCAATCCGGGCTTCCCTTGGTCGCCCTGGGTCGGAAACTTATCGGAGGATCACTCAAGCGGCACGATAACCCTCGATTTCGCAGCCGTTCTCCAAACCGGACGAGCCAAGTTTTGTCCCAGCCTTAGTAGGCAGGCCGGCCCATCTTGTCCGCGATCCTGTCTTAGCAAGTTCGTGAAACCACCTTTTCATGATCATCAGGTGTCTTCTGGAAGATCTCGGTAAGTCGGGAGAGCGACCTTTCAGCAGTACGTTGGCCATTGAACCGGCATCACGCTAGCTAAGTGTTTGAGTTTTTATTGTTCGAATTTTCATTGGAAAGATCTGGCTCAAATGATTATCGAAATAAGTATATTTAAGCTTTTAGGGGAACTATTTCTTGGGTGCTTTAGCCTGAAGCGATTGGGGATCTGATTGGAGGATCGTTGTCTGTCTCAGGTCGATCGACATCGATACGTACCAGCGGCATCCGAAGGGGTGATTGGAGAACGCTGCGGATCACCTCCAGCCCGATGTGATCTCCGCCGCAGGGGTCAAGCGTGTGGCTGAAGGTCACTCCTATTGACTGCCGGCGCAGCCACAAAAGGCAGCTCGCTGGCGGCAATCCCGTTTTCATCAGCCACCAGCCTTTGAGAGAAGGCGGGCCTCTCTGATGACCTGGGCCAACAGACGGCACTGAGGGACACACCCTGCAGCCAGCAGGATGGTCGCAGGGCTGTCTGCCGGCCTTGGCTGGACGACCAGCTCGCCTCACATCGAGGTATGGACGCTCAGGAAGGTTTCCGACTGGGGACCGAAGCCCGGGGAGAGAAGGCCTTTCGTGCTCGAATCGTCAAGGTTTTTCTGAGAATCCAGAAAGACTTGTTGGTCCAAAGGTAGTCTCGGAGGAGGGTGAGGGTTTTGGAGTGGCGTGTTGAGGACACAGGCTGGTAGCCCCAGTTGGCTGGCCTCCGGGATGCAGGCAGTCGAGCTTTGAAAAAAGCCGGTTGCACTGGGCAACCGGCTGAGGTTGGTCGGATCGGATTCCAGAGGACTGGGAGGTTCAAGAGCGTCTTCGTGTGCGGAAGCTCCACAAGCCAGCTCCGAGGAACCAAACCGACAGGCTGGCAGGCTCGGGGATGACTTGGGAGTCGTTGACGTCAAAGGTGACCTGAAAACCCTGAATGGCCGCTGCGTCGCCAGTTGGCACGTAGTCGATCGATGTTGAGGGTGTCAGTCCGACAGGTCCGGAGTTGATGCTGGCAAATGGCCCGCTGTAAGAACCCAAGACCGTCGTCGTGCCGGCTTGTCGAACCTCGCCTGCCTCGTCAGGAGAGTCTTGGGCGAGTTTCAAGTAGAGAGTCTCAAAGCCGGCAGTGGAAACTGTATGCGCCGAGTTCACGACGATATTGCCCAGTGAGAGCCGAGCAAACTCAAAATCACCGCCACTCAGATTCAGACTCGCTGCGGAGTCAATCGCGTTCCTGTTCTCTCCGGGAAGTGGCGAATCCACAGAAAAATGTCCGCCGGAAAACCTGCCTTGCACCCCTGGTGTGATTGTTCCGGACGAATCCGAAAGAAGGCCCTCGTAGGTGACATCGAAGTTGAAATCAGCGCCTGTGGCTGCATCAACGACGTTGTAGGTGACAATTCCCGGGGTGCTATTGCCACCGCTCCGGGCAATCAATGTGGTCGTCACGCCGCCCACAGACGGCGGTGGATTGGTCGTTGGTGGGTTCTGAAACACGCCTCCGTTGTTTGGGTTGCCGCCTCCTCCTCCGATCGTCGCTCCGCTGATCAAATCGACTGTCAGAGGGGCAGCCTCCGCCTGCCAAGCACACAGAAGCAGAACCAAGGCAAGGACGAGTGGGCTTTTGCTGTCTTTCATTAGGGTTTTCTCCAAAACGGTGTTGGGGATCGGGGTTAAGCCTGACTCAAGGTTGAGGAATTCTTTGCTCTTGGGGAGCAAGAAGCTGGTGATCCTTGGGGCCGCATCGATGTGCCCGGAATTCTCAGCCTGCAAGCCAAGGACTTTCCAGGCACGCAGTCACGCTGGGAGGTTCTTGCCTCAACTTCTGCACTTTGTGGGAGGTTCCGCCACGAGGCTCATCCACAAACTCCTGAGAGTGGCATCCTGAGGTAGACTGGGTCACATTGGGGACAGTCCCATGATTGACTTCGAGGAAGATCTTGGCTGGCCCGGCACTGCGGAAAGGCTGGCAGATCAACCGCCGGCAGATCAACCGCCGGCAGATCAACCGCTGGCAGATCAACCGCTGGCAGAGCACTGGTGATTCCGGCGGCGCCCGCGTTTGGGACGACCAAGCATTTCCCCAAGGCAGTCGGTTGTGGGGACTTCCGGTCCGGGGACCGTCGGCCAGGGCTGATGGAGAGCCAGGTTGAGGCCGGTGGATGGGATTGAGGGTTTAAGTTGCCATCAGGAATGTTGTGCAGAAGGTAAGATTGGTATTAAGGTTAACTGAAGGAAGGTGTCTGATTGCGCAAAAACCGGATCATTTTCCGCAAATCCGCAGCTGGCCAGCCATGATGGGACAAACCCTCGCCGGGGTGTGGCGGATTTCCGTCACCCTGGAGCTGACGCACAACTTCAAACGGCACACGGATATTTTTGCCGGGGTGGCACGATATGCCGAGGAGCACGAAGGATTCCAGTGCATCGTCGATGATTTTGCTGATCGAACTCTGGCCGAGTCTGGCCAAGAGAGTCCTTACGATGGTGTGATCGGCCGGGTCACTCCGGCCCTGGCGGCTGAGGCAGGCAGGCGAGAGCTGCCACTGGTCAATGTGTGGTTGAGTTCCCCGGTCAGCCAGTTGGTTTCGTTGTTTCGGGATTCCAGACAGGCAGGGCAGCTTGTTGCCGAGCATCTTCTGGCACGCGGCATTCGCAGGTTTCTCTGCCTGATCCGTCGTAACGATCAGGGAGAAGCCCAGCTGGCTGAGCGGTTTCAACAGTTGGTCACCGAGGCAGGGTGTCATTGCGATCTGCACCAGGTCCCCCTCCGGTTTGCCCATTCCCACTGGCAATGGAAGAAGACCCGTGCTTGGATCGAGGCCTGGCTCGACCAAGCAACGATGCCGGTGGGCGCTGTTGTCGGCGTCGACCTGCTCGGCCGACATTTAGCGCAAATCTGCAAAGGAATGGGCTTGCGTGTTCCTCAGGATGTTGCCATTGCCGGCGGAGATAATGAGCCGACGGTCTGTCTTTATCCTGATCCGGCGTTGACCAGCGTGGAATATGGTCTTGACCGTCTCGGCTACCAGGCCGCCAGAACGTTGCATCAGATGCTTCGAGGGCACAACGTCCCCCGAGAACCAATCTGGATTCCTCCTCGAGAACTTGTAGTCCGTCAGTCCAGCGATTTTGTTTACGTTCAGGAGGAGGCTGTCTCCTTCGCGATGCAGTTCATTGCCCAGCACGCCCGGCGTTCCATCAGCGTGGATGAGATTGCCGCTGTTGTGCGGGTCTCACGTCGGACGCTGGAGCAGCGTTTTGCCCGGCATTTGGGCCGCTCGGTTGGCGCTGAGATCCGACGTGTCCGCGTGGAGCATGCCAAGCGGCTGCTGGCCAGCTCCGAGCTGAGTTGTTCGCAGATCGCGACGCTGGTGGGTTTTGGAACCGCGCAATACATGGCCCGTGTCTTCGGTCAAGAACTCAGAGTTTCTCCTAGTCAATACCGAGGTCAATTTGGCGAGCCCTCCCAAGAAACGTCGTTGCCAGAGCTTTGATTGCCAGAGCTTTGATTGCCAGGTATTGATTGCCAGGGTTTTGTTGCCTTTGTTCTTGCGGAGCATTCTTGCTTGACCCAATGCGGGAACCACTGAGGCGGATCTTTGTTCTCCCCTATTGGATGGGTTTGTCTGGTTTTACGAAAAATGATTGAAGCTTTTTGAGGTTTCTGTTACTTTATCGTGAGTTCACTGTGAGATAAGCTTACCGGCGAGTTGCGCCATAAACCCGACCATCCCCCCTGTCGTTCGTTCCCCAGCATCACCGCTGATGTGCGCAATCACCTGACCACCTCATGGTGTCCAAAAAGAACTGATGCAACACGTCTTTGGCGACTTCTGATACGCCACGATTTGATAAGCCACGATTTGATAAGCCACGAGAACGCGTCTTGCCTCCGTTGAGCCTGTCGCGCTGAACTCTAACTTTCCATACCAGACCACCCAAAGGTCTTGGCAGCATCGACGATTCAAGGTTGGTTGCTGCAAATCCTGATCAAGATCTTGAGGCACCCTGCAGGCAATGCTGGCCTGGTGGTGCGGGTCTCTGCGTTGTGTGAGCTGTTGACTGCTTTTAAGGACCCCAAACCCAACGACCCACCCATGAGAAAACCACAGATTGCCCCGTTTGTATGCTTTGTTGTCCTGTGCCTGAGCCCATCGGTGGCTTGGGCGGGCTTTGTCAATTTGGCCCTGGAGAGTGCCGGTGGTGTGGCCACGCAATCTTCCACACGCGTGGGCAGTGGCGGCAACGAGGCCCGCTTCGCCATCGACGGAAATACCAATGGCAGCTTCGGTGCTGGCTCGGTCACTCACACGCAGGATCAGCCGAACTCGTTCTGGGAAGTTCAACTTCCTGAGAGTTCCAACTTAGCAGAGGTTGTGCTGTTCAACCGTTCCGATTGCTGCGGTATTCGCCTCTCCAATTTCCGCTTGTCGGCATTTGATGGCTCCACGGAAGTCTTCGGAGACGACTTTTTCGTCGGCAGTGGTAGTGTGGCCCAAGGGGGTGATTTCCATGTGCCATTGCCTTTCGGCACAACCGGCGATCGCGTGCGGCTCGAATTGCTGGGCAACAACAACGAAGGCAACGGCATCATTTCTCTGGCCGAGGCCCAGGTTTTTGGTGGCGATGTGACCAACCTCGCCCGAGCCCCTGGCGCTGTGGCCACTCAGTCCTCCACACGCGTGGGCAGTGGCGGCAACGAGGCTAGTTTCGCCATCGACGGAAACACCGACGGCAATTTCTCGGATGGCTCGGTCACTCACACCCTGGATATGCCGGACAGCTTTTGGGAACTGCAGTTGCCGGAACTGTCCGTCCTTGAAGAGATCGTCCTGTTCAACCGGGCTGATTGCTGCGGCATCCGTCTGTCCAATTTCCGAGTCTCCGCCTTTGACGGCTCGGTGGAGGTTTTCGGAGAGGATTTCTTCGTTGGCAGCGGAAGCGTCGCCCAAGGTGGGCAGTTGCAGATCCTGTTGCCCTCGGACGTTCAGGCAGACCGTCTGCGAGTTCAGTTGCTGGGAAACAACAACGAAGGTAACGGTGTCTTGTCACTGGCCGAGGTCCAAGTCTTCGGCCGTAACGCTACGGTCATCCCAGAGCCAACCACCCTGGCGATTTGGTCGGTTGTGGGCCTGGGGGCCTGTGTCGCCGGGCGTCGTCGTCGCTGAGTCACGCTTCCAACTTCAGCAAAACTTGACGCGTCTCAGAGACTCTCCGAAAAGCATCCGGCAATCCACTATGTTGTGGAGCCGAAGTCATGGTGCAACACGATCCAGGTGGATTCCGGTGCTTTTCGGACAGACTGTCAGTCTGCCTGCGTCTTGCCGAATACTAGCTTGGCAAGACGCAGGCCATTTTTATGATAGGGCAATTTTGGGCGGGATGTTTTTTGGTGGTGTTTTTAATGAAAAGGCTTGCGTATGGCCCGCTGCCTATCTAGCGCAGCTTGCTAGGTCCCGGTCGGTGAAGTCCCGGTTTTCTGAGTGCCTGCTGGGCGGTGTTTGTGGCTTGCTCTGAAGCGATCATCGCAGATCGTCGGTCCGGTTGACGGTCGTCTATAGGCGATCGGCGGCGGATTGTTGCTCAGAAGCCAGAGAGACGCGAGTGAGCTCTGTTGGGAGGCCGGAGTTGATCTGGCAGGGCTGTTGCGGGTCGCGTTCTCAAATTCTCTCAAAGACTTCGCCATCGTTGTTGCTCCCCAATGGCAGGTCGTTGGTGAGCCATTGCTCAAGCAGAGGTCAAGCTGATGGTGCGGGCGGTCGAACCTTTGAAGCTGTGAGACGACGGCGTCAAGTGGAAAACTTTCCTGCAGGAACCACTCTCCGTGGTAAGTGTCCATTTTCCCGTGAAAACGCACGAAATTTGCAAATTATCGCTAAGATATCACACTCATTTTGGCGAAAGACTCGTGTTTTCGCCCCGCTAGGTGAGTGGTTTTGGCGTGCTTTTCTGACGAAAATGGACACTTACTCTCCGTGGTGTCCTGCTTCCAAAGGGGGGCAAGATCTTTTCCCTCGGGTAAAGCCTGCCCGTTCGATGGGCCAAACGAGCCGATGGGCCAAACGAGCCGATGGGCCAAACGACCAACAATACGCCACCGACACCCGGAGTATTACGGAGGGGCGGCTGTGAACAGCTTTGGGGTCGGATCTCCGTGATCCAAATCGCCTGAAAAATCTTGGACCCGTATCGGGGATTCGCCCAGTTCTCAGGATATCACCAGCGAAAAAACTCAAGGATCTTGGCGGCTGTCACTCACGTTGACTGCCAACAACCTGAGATTCTCTTCGCAGCAAACCACTTGCTATCCGTTCTTGGCATTTTGAGTGAGGATGTTTCTTCTGGGCATCCAGGCTGCAGCAAAACCTCACCGATCCCTGGCAGCCAGAGCAGGCGGGCAGTCCCTCAGATGCCTCATCCACCTGATCTTCGCTTGAGAAAGACGACCTCCGAGTTCTCAGAGACTCTCCGAAAAGCATCCGGCAATCCACTATGTTGTGGAGCCGAAGTCATGGTGCAACACGATCCAGGTGGATTCCGGTGCTTTTCGGACAGACTGTCAGTGTCGCTGCGAGCATCGAGTCTGTGAGGCTCACTGCGGACTTGCTCAGGCGACATCTCTTAGTTCCCTGGAAAGTCATCGGCCAATTCGGTAGCTAGCCCCCAACGGTCCTGGCCCTCGGTACGCTTCTCGGCGATGTGGATCAAATCTCCGTTGGCGTGCACCCCCACCGCTCCCATTTCATTATCAAGCAACACGACGGGGACAGTCCCAGATGTGGGCCTTGCCGCCCAAGATGCTGTGCCCACCCAGCTGTTGTTGCATTCAAGTCTAATCGCGTGAGCCTCCGCCACAATCCGCAACAGTCCAGCTCAGGAATCCCCAAAAAATCCTGGGATCTTGGAAAGCTCGGTTGAATCCAGGGACTCCCCAGGAGTATAACCCATTCAAATGGGTGATGGGCAAGCATAAGTGGCCGAGCGTCGTGTTCCTCTGGCCGGTCTGCTGCAGACCAACGCAGGCCCCGAAACTCTCAGGGTTTGTTGCCGGTTGTTGCCCGTCGACAGTCGCCCGTCACTAGTTGTTTGGGGGCAGTTGCTTGAAGTTCAGTGAGCGACCAACTCAACGGCTTATCCCTGCTGGTTTTTGCCAGAAAAAAGCAATTTCTTTGCTTGAAAACGAATCGGCTGGCTCTTGTTGATCGTGAACTGAGTTCCTGCGGGGAGGGGTGCTCTCCTGTGCGTTCTTGCCCAAGGATGCAGGGATATCTGCAAAATGCAAGTAACGGCCTTCCAGATGGGCTGGAGTGCTTGTCCGTGATCAGTTCTTTAAGGTGGGATTTAGAAAAGAGTTTTCAAAAAAAAGGTGAGAACGTCATACGTTTTGTTGTTAAGAGAGTCTTGCGGGAGGACATAGCGATCGCTTTGACGCGATTCGGGCGTGTGTTCATGTTCTCCAGCGTCAGCACCAAGCACAGGCCGCAAGCAGAAGCGAGCCTTCGGGGAGGACAGCATGAACGGGGACTTGGTGGGATTTCGACGGACGGTTTTGGGTTGGATGGGGCGGCTGGTGGAGAAGATGGGGCTCTCGCGACTTGCCGCAACCACCTACAAACACCTGGGAGATCGGGCGGCCTTGGCTCGGATGCTCATTCGTGCAGTGAATCGCCGGGAGGTCTCGTTGGTCTCGGCCGCAGGTGGGAGGTTGGGCTGTGACTTAATGTTGGTCCTGCAACTCCACGCTTTGCTGACCCACCGCTGTTTGGACCAAGCTCAGCAGCTTGTTCGCAGAATTCAGCATCGGGCCCTGTTGCCGCCGCTTGGTCAGGTGTATTGGGGCCGGGGGGACATCCTCCAGGCGGAGTTTGTCTTTACTAATCTGAATAATCGCCACAGGCTCACCGAGGTCGGGCATCGCTATTTCTCTCTGGGGGATCTGCTCGCAGCTGAGCGAGCGTTCACCGCTGCTAGTGATCTTCAGAACCTCACACGAGTTGCCCAAGCCATTCTCGAAAGTGACGATCTGCAGAACGCAGAAAGGCTTTTCCGGTTGCTCCAAGACAGCTACGGGTTGGAACAGGTTGGCGAGGCTTACCTCCAAAACGAGCAACCCGTCAACGCCGAGCGGCTCTTCCAACTGACCGGCAACATGTGGCGGCTGGCCCAAGTTGGCCTGCTGTATCAAAGCCAGGGCGATCTTCGCAACGCCGAAAGGCTCTTTGCAGAGGCCGCAGCCGGTCCTCTTCTGGAACAATTGGGGCATCGGCTGTTGGCCGACAACAGCCTCCGTGCCAGCGAGCGAGCATTCAACAAACTTCGACACCTTGCAGAGAAAAAACGTGCCCAGGGCTTCTCCGAGGAAGCCGATCGACTTCTGCGAGACGCCCAGGCCGGCTTGGTCAAAGTCGGTGATCGCTTCATCGAAGAAAACCGGCCCCGCGATGCCTGGAACTGTTACTCCCTGGCCCACGATCGGGCCAAGCTCGCCCAGTTCCAGTTGCAATGCCCTCACTGCGGCGGTGTCTGGAACGGCGCTCATGTGTGCCGCGGCACATGCTGCGTTGGGGCCACGCAGATCCGTTGGCTTGGATCATGCCAACCACTCCAAAGCGGCGAAACATTCCAAGCCAGCGAAGCCCTGCAGGCCAGTGAAGCCCTGCAGGCTCGCGATGCTCTCCAGGTTGGCGAGGCCCTCCGGGCGGGCGAAGCGATCCAAGGAGACGTCGGAGCTCTGCCTGCTGGCAACCTGCGAGTCAACGACCTCCCAACCAACACTTTCTCCAAAGTGTATTAGCTTGGTCTTATAGGGCTCACTCGTGTTGGGCAGCCGTCGTCAGAGCTTTCCGATGTCGGGGTGTTTGACAACAATCCCTATTGAATATTCTCTGCTGGAGATTCTCTGCTGGAGATTCTCTGCGGTTGCTTGTGGCCAGATGGGACCACTCCAAAATCCTGGATCGTCCCGCGGCCCACAGAGCCAGACAAAACCAAGCCAGACACCGACGACTGAGACATCGATGGCTGAGAGTCCTTCTGACGGTTGCCAACCGGATGACGCCCTGACAGCCGACACTCCCCCGAAAGCTCCAGCTGATTGCTTGGCTGAACCTCGGTCTGGCACCTGGTTGGCAGAACAGGCCGACTGCCAGAGGCCCGTCATCCCGGAATTGGTCCTGCCAGGCCGTCTCACTGCTGAGGATTGTGGCTGGATGGCCCTGCTGCATGGGCACGATGGACTTGGTCTCTTGCTTGCCTGGGTCGGTCTGTTTGTCGCCTTGGGGTCTCTCCTGCAGGGGTTGGCTTCCTTACCAGCGAGTTGGCAGTGGGGCCTCAGTGCTGTGGTCGTCGCCGGTGGCTCGATGTTGGCCCTCGCCATTCACCGAGCAACCAGTCAAACGCTTGTTGGCTGGTGGCTTTGGCTGCAAGGTGGTTTTTGGCTGAAAGTTCAATGTCGCTGGATCTCACCTCGGGCGATCATCCTGACCGCTGGCGAGGCCAGCAGCGACGACCCACACGCTTTCGAGGCTTCTCAGTCCGGCAAAAACACGGTCACTCGACCGTGGGGTCGATACCAGGGGTGTCGGATCTCCCAGCAGGTTGTGTTGCTTTATCACAACGACGACCAAATCGACCCTTTCCCTCGCCGGATGTTTCCAGATGACAAGTCCTGGCTCGACTTTGTCACTGCGATCAAACGAATCCTGCCGCCTCTGTGATTGCCGCTGATCGTTTCGACCGGCCAGCACGGAGACCACTTCGAGGGAGCCAGCAGCCGGTCAAACACTCGCGCCATCTGGTAGACTCGCGGGATCTGGTAGACTCGCGGGATCTGGTAGACTCGCGGGATCTGGTAGACTCGCGCGATCTGGCGGCCTCGCGATGCTAACGGACTCTTCGCGTTTGGGTGCCTGCCTGTTGTAGCTGCCAGGGGGGTCGGCTGCTTGTTGCTCTGGTCTGGAGGCAACCATCATCTGGAGGAAACGCCACGGAGGACGCTCTGGACAGACGAGAGTCTGGCGGTTCATGCTCCCTTCACCTTGCGGGAGATCTGTGGCCAGGACACAATCAGCGGCCTCAGAGATCGTCCCTCGAACACCTCAGACCTTTAGTCCCTCCGATGACGACCCAACCTGACCTGCAGACTCCGCCATCGGACGACGCCACCTCGCAACAGGCGTCGGTCGATCCACAAGCAACTGTTGAACCAGCTGACCAGGTCGCCCGGGACCGACAGCGGCTGGCCGAAGCTCAGCAGAAAGGTTCTCTTGCCACCTTGGGGGCTTACGTTCGCCTCTCGGGGCCCGGCTGGCTGCAGAGTGCGATCACCTTGGGGGGAGGCTCGCTTGGTTCGGCTCTTTACTTGGGTGTGCTGGCCGGCTACGGACTGCTGTGGGTTCAACTGGTGGCGATCATCTGCGGGGTGATCATGCTTTCGGCCATCGGCTATGTGACCCTCTCGACGGGCCAACGGCCGTTTCAAGCGATCAACACACACATCAATCCGGTCCTCGGCTGGGCCTGGGCCCTGGCCACTCTGGCAGCCAACATGGTCTGGAGCTTGCCGCAGTTCAACTTGGGGACCGCGGCGGTCACCCAAAACTTCCTGAGATTTGGGCCCGATCACCCAGATCTTTTCGGGGCTCAGGTTGCGATTGCCGGGACGATGTTGTTGGTCTGTGTGGTGGTGGTTTGGTTGTACGATTCAGGAGGATGGGGGATCAAGCTGTTCGAGGGGCTGCTCAAGGCGATGATTGCGTTGATCGTCTTGAGCTTCTTCGGTGTGGTGATTTACCTGTCCCTTTCTGAGGATGGTCTGCCCTGGTCGAGGATCTTGGCAGGCTTTGTGCCGGATGTGAACTACTTCACCCAACCAGCCCCAGCCTTCCAGGCCAAGCTCCAAGGTCTGGGTCAGGAGGCTCAGAAGTTCTGGAGTGACCGCATCGTTGCCACTCAGCGGGATGTCATCATCAGCGCAGTGGCCACAGCAGTCGGCATCAACATGACCTTCTTGCTGCCCTACTCGATGCTGGCTCGCGGTTGGGACCGGCAGTTCCGCGGCCTGGCGGTTTTCGACCTTTCCACTGGAATGGCGATCCCCTATGTGCTGGTGACCAGCTGTGTGGTCATCGCCTCAGCAACCGTCTTCTATGGGAATTTGCCCGCTTTGGACGAAAACGGCGAGAACTGGAAGATCTCCCCGGGCCTGCAAAAACAGTACGACAAGCTGGTCGACGCGCGTCTGTCACTGGGCAATGAGACTTTTGCCAATGGTCTGAAGGCTTATCAAGAGCTCAAGAAAGAAGAACAGCCCAGCGAGGCAGACAAGGGGAAGATGGAAGAGTTCCTTCAAGAGCGGCAGAGCCTGGTCAATGGGCTGGAGGCCGCCGAGAAGGAAGTGGCTGTGATGCTGGCCAAACCCGATGCCTTTGACTTCTCACGCAGCCTGAAGCCACTGACCGTTGGGCAGGACGATCGGGCTGAGACCTCGGGCAGATCGGTTCTTGCCAACCTGATCTTCGGGGTTGGCGTATTGGGAATGGCCGTCTCCACGATCATCATATTGATGCTCATCAGTGGCTTTGTCATCTGTGAGATGCTCGGTGTGGAACAAGGAGGGTGGACGCACCGGATTGGTTGTCTGGCGGCGGGCATTGGGGTTCTGGGCCCGTTTATCTGGAGTGATGCCGCCTTCTATTTGGTTGTGCCGACAAGCGTTTTTGGCCTGATGTTATTGCCGGTGGCTTATGTGACATTCTTTTTGATGATGAACTCGCGGAGCCTGATGGGTCAGAACCGACCCCAAGGTGGATCGCTGATCCTCTGGAACGTGCTGATGGCTGTGGCTGTGGCCTTCTCCGGCTTTGGGGCCATCTGGGCGATCTGGAGCCGTGCGAAATGGGGTGGATTGATTGCCGCAGGGGTCTTTGTGATTGCGACGATCGTTGCTGGAGTCATGAAAAGATCGACGTCCGATTCTCAACCAGCCTCGACTTAAGCAACGGCAGGCACCAGGAACCGGACCTCGCGGCCGCTTTTTCGCCTGAACCACAAGCCCCCTGAAACCGCGATGCCGCTCTGGCAGCGGTGATCCCGGTTGTCGTGGCTTTCCAAGTGCCTGGCCCTGTCGGTGATGCCTTGGCTTCTGGGCTTCGCTTGCCTTGGCTGGTGAAATCCACCATTTTTGCTTCAAGCCGCTCATGCGTCGTTTTCGGTCGATGAGTGATGTGGTAGCCTGAAAGAGGGATATCCGACATCACCGCTTGCTGCAATCTCACTCCCCACGGCGACAGCGATGATGCACTCTGATCACAAGGAGAGCTACCATGCGCCGCTTCCTCTATGCTGTCCCGATCGCTCTGCTCATCTTGGCTCTCACTGCAAGTGATGCGTTCGGGCACCTTGTTCGGGTGTACAACCACAGCAGCACAGACGTCAAAGTTGTCGTTCACCATTTCACCAAACCCGATGACGCGTATTGGGCTCCGCCGATAGTCGTCTCTGGGGGCAGCAGCGACTTGGATGACTTCACCCATGGTTGGCGGATCGTCTCGGTTGCGGATGCCGCGACTGGGAATGTGCGAGCCACCCATCACTACTACCAAACAACCGCGAATATGCAGATTGTCATTCAGGGCACAAATCCGGCAGGACTGACCATCACCATGGTTCCCACGTTCAATGCCAAACCCTGAGACACATCCATGACGCGAGTCGATCCGATGATCGACGGCAACAATGTCTCTCTCGGCTGTCCCCGATTGTGACAAAAGCCCAACCTGTCGGCCCTCGACAGGTTGGTCTCCTCTATGGGGATCACGCAGTCACCTTTTGGCCGAACCTTTCGACCAGCGCCAGCCGAACCGACCGAGTGATGGTGGGATTGTGAGAAAGATCCAGGCGTTGGATGTTCGCCAGGTTCGGTGAGTCCAGCAGAGCCATCGCACCGCGGTCACCAATCTGGTTGGAGGCCAAGTTGAGGACCTTGAGCCGACCTAGAACATTGGGAGCTGCCAAGGCGACCGCTCCGGCATCACAAAGATACTGCCGACTGAGATCCAACACCTCCAAAGATGCCAACTCAGAGAGATTCGCCAATTCGCTGGCAATCCGATGGTTCCAGGCATTGCCCGCCAGCGAAAGGGCTTGGAGGCCGACAAGCAGCGGCGACTGCCGTAAAAAGCTGATCGAGCGCTTCCCGGCGTGAGTCATCGACAAATTCAAACGTCGCAGTCGACCCGCCAGAGTCCAATTCGCCAGCGCTCGGTAGCCGCGTTTGCCGAAGTTGTTTCCGGATAGGTCGAGTTCCTCCAACTCATCCGCTTCTGTGAGAAAACCTTCCGAGGCCAGTTCCACCAGGACCTGTTCCATCTCCACGCAGTCTGGATGGATTCGTCGTAAGGAAAGCGTTCGCAGCCGGGGCAACCTCACCGATTCCAGAGCACGGAGGATCGCTAGTCCGGAAGACTCCCCAGCACGAATCTCCAGCCGTTTTAGCTGAACGGGATCGAGAGAGCCCAAAAGCCGACACAGTTCTCGAGGAAGCCTCCGGGCATATCTGCCCTCTTGGAGACTCAGGGACAAACCACGCAGGTGCGTCAATCCTGGCCACCGGGACAGCAGGTGCAGATCCTCGGAGGAGGATTCTGTGAACCTCAGAGAGTCCAACGTGGGTGTCTTCGCCAACCAGATCTCACCGGTTTCTGTGAGTTTCTCGGCTCCTCGACAGCTTACCTCCTCCACAAAACCCCGTCGGAACGAAAAATCGAGTTGAGTGATTCCCCGGTGATGGGGCGGCCGCTGTGGGACAATGCGTGCTTCGGCAAGTGGACCCAGCCAGAGATCCCGGAATCGGCTCAGCAGCTGTCGGGACCGCTTGGCCAAGCAGCGTGCTTCGGGCAACTCCGGATGGAGTTGGGCCAGCCGGCATTCAACGCGAATCAATTCCGCTCGGGCGATTGCCGCCGGATCGGCAGCACAGTTGGGTTGGCTCAGCCAATCCGCGTACACTAAGCGTGGTGTATCACTTTCTCGATCAGCGGCAATTGCTTCCAAGAGGATCTGTTCGTTCACCGAGAGCATCTGGGGAGTATTTGCGGATATTGGCTGGTGATTACAAAAAGACGTTCTCTCCAAATCGCTGCTTCAGCGTCTTCTGAATGGACGGATCATGGGCTCCAATCCGCCGCAGATCGAGGGCACAGTCCTCTCGCAAATACCGAGAGCGAGCGATGGCCAGCGCGCCTGCACAGAAGATCGGGTTGCCTGAGAGGTTGAGCATTTTGAGTCGGCCAAGGTGAGGGCAGGACGCGAGGGCCTTGGCTCCCTCGTTGCCGATCCCCTGCTCGGAAAGATCGAGGCTCTCCAAACTCGACAGAGCTGCTGACCGTGTCAGCTTGGTCACATGCCCATCGTGGAGACCGTTCTCCGGCAAGCTCAGCTCTCGTAACTCAGCCAGCAGGGGCGATTTCCCCAACGGATCCAGGCCATGTTCCCCGGGACTGACTCGGCGAAGTTCCAACCGCTGAATCGCGCGTGCAGAAGGCCATTTGGCTAACACGAGCAAACCACGCCGCCCCAGATCGGAATATCGGATGCGGAGTTCTTCAAGAGCAGGCCACTGAGCCGCCTGCGTCAGCTGCTCGATCGCAGGACGAGCTAAGCCCAGCGACCTGATCTTCAGACTGCGGAGCTCGCTGAGCGTCATGAAGGACCCCAAAGCTTGACAATCTTGGAGCGTGCATTCTCTCCCTTGGATGGCCAAAGACCGGATCTGTCCACCGTCTGCTACCGATTCCTGCGTCCTCAAGTTCCCCACCGACATCGAAGAGACACCCCTGGGGGCGGAAGCGTTCGAGGCGTTCCAATCGGGCTGGCGTCCCAGGGTGAGCCGCTGCAAGGTGGGAAGGGGTCTTGGCCAACTGAGGGAGATCTGTCGGAGCTGCAGGATCGTCTCCACGACCAATTCGTCGGGGAACCCACGGCGGATGACCCAGACCGGAAACGACTCCCAGCCAACAGCGCCCGGTGAGGTGCCGTCCAGCCACACGATTTTCCCCAGAGCAGGAAACCATTGGCGGCCAAATCGCTGAAACAGTTCTTGGGCTCTTTGGGCTAGTCGGTTCCTGGAGTCGATTGGCTGGAGCTGAACGAGGTGGCACTGGAGGCGGATAAATTCTGCATGAGCCGCGGCGGCTTGATCCCCACGGCGATCCAGCCAGTCTGCATAGAGCAAGCGTGGTGTATCGTTGTGAGGTTCGACAACCACCGCCTGTAGCAACGCGGATTTCTCAGGTTCTCGCATGGATTGGTTTTGGGCAATCGTCCAACAGCACGCGCTCTCCAAAACGGTTGCGGAGTTTGCGACGGACTGACATGGCCGAGATCTTCGTCTTGCGTAGGTCAATCACGCAGTCGTCTGCCAAGTAGGGAGAGTTGTACAGTGCCAAGGCCCCGACATCTGAGATCGGGTTGTGAGAAAGCCTGAGCACACGGAGCCGGCGGAACGCTCGGCAGTAGGCCACCGCCACAGCTCCGGCGGTCTCCACCTGTTGCCTCGAGAAGTCGAGAACCTCCAGACCATCCAGAGTTGGAACCTGAGTCAGCCGAAGAACTTCTTTGTCACCAAAATTGTTCATCGAAAGACGTAGCTCTTGAAGCCCTTCCATCACAGGCGAGTTGGCCAGAGCCTCCAATCCTCGTCGTCCCGGGGAGGTCTGGCTGATCTCCAGGGTCCGCAATCGTTTTGCCGTCGGCCACTGGGCCAGGGCCAGGCAGCCTTCTCGGCCTAGTCCAGAATCAACGATCCGCAGTTTCTCCAGCTCAGGCCAGCGAGGTCTGCTGAAGAAAATTGGGAGAACCGGCCAGGCAGGGTGGAGATAGGTCATCGTCAGCTGCTGGAGGTGCCGCAATTCGGGTGCGGCAGCCAGCGATTCCCACACCCTGTCAGGACGCAGTTCGCCAGTCAGGCTCAAGCCACGAATCGTGACCCAGCTCGGTAGAGATCTGTCTCTAAGGAAATTATCCAGCGATCTTGTTGAGCGACAGTTAAACTCCAGAGAAACTCTTTGAGGGAATATGTCCCAGCTTTTGGACTCAGCGAGATCAGCCTGACGATCATCTGGGATAGCCGGCACGTCAGGCTGTGGTGACGCGGCGGCACTGCCGACCAGTGGGCTGAGTTCGAGATGGCGAAGGGTAGGAGCTGCTCGGAGCCATCCTTGGCCGTGGGCTCGAAGATGCTCAAGCTGACCAAAAAGCAGCCGGTCCGGGAATCCACGCCTGACCACATAGACTGGGGCCCCGTTGTTTTTCACAAATCGCCAATCTGGCGTGGGACAGGTGAGATCTGGCCAGACAGCCGCTCCCAACCAGGGCCACCATTGTTGCGAAAAGATTTCAAAAATTTCTTTGGCTTTCGTAGCCAATTGCTCTGATGAGGGAAGCTCTGGCTGGCAGCATGCAAGACGGCACTGCAAACGGATGAATTCGGCCTGAGCTCGCGCTGCCTCGTCCTCACGTTGATCGAGCCAGTCCGCATACAGCAACCGCGGCGTGTCGCTTTCCGGATCAGCGATGACGGCCCGCAGTAAGGCGGATTCCTCTGTTTCAAGCATGGACATGTCTCGCCTGTGACGGCTCAGGAACCCATCCGACTGAGGACACAAGCCCACACTCTCAGCACTGTCAGCCTTCGATTTCTGAAAGATCTTTCCGAAGGTCAGTAGTCTCAACAGTTTCACAGCAGCACCTCGGCAAACCGCTCTCGCAGAGCATCTTGTGCAGACGGGGCGCCAATGCCGGTCTCCCGCAGATCGACAACACAATCCTTGGGGAGATAGCCCGACCTCGCCAGCGCCAGAGCTCCCAGGTCGGAAATGGGGTTGGAGGCGAGGTTGAGGATTTTGAGGCGACCCATGTTGGGGCTGCTTGCCACTGCTTCGGCGTCATGGTCCCTAATTTTCTGTCCAGAGAGATCAAGCAGCTCCAGCTCTGCCAACGAGACGGCTTCGCTCAGCTTCGCCACATGTCTGTCCTTGAATTGGTTTGCCGGGAGGCGTAACACCCGGAAACCCGCAAGCAGCGGCGAGGCTACCAAAGCCTCAACCCCTCGTGAGCCGGGGCAGACTTGCCTCAATTCCAGATGCCGGATTTTGCCGGCAAGTGCCGAACTTGCCAGAGCCCGACACCCAGCTCGACCAATACTGGTGGAAACGATCCGCAACGCTTGCAGATCAGGCCAGTCGGCCTGATGGGCGAGCGCCTCCAGGGCGACACGGGGCGTGCACACGGATCGGATGATCAGGCTACGAAGATCTTGGAAGGCTGGCCGGGAAAAGATCTCTCTGGGCTCTTGTTCATCAAGAAAAATTCCAGACACTTCCAACCGATGAATCCGCACCCAGCTTTGGAAAGGATCGGCGGCCCGAAAGCTTTCCAACGACCCTGAGCAGTGCAAGCGGATGCCAACGGAGACC
>CAZYKP010000058.1:0-46634 GCA_964648025.1 uncultured Pirellulales bacterium
CCCTTGCCATCCTTGGAGCCTTCACCACCTTTGCCGTCTTTGGAGGCTTCACCGCCTTTGCCGTCTTTGGAGCCTTCACCACCCTTGCCATCCTTGGAGCCTTCACCGCCTTCCCCATCTTGGGAACCTTGACCACCCTCTCCATCTTTGGAACCTTCGCCGTTTTGTTGACCACCTTGCTGGCCGCCCTGTTGGCCTCCTTGCTGGCCGGGCCCGCCCATCGCACGGGCGATACGCTGGGCTTCGTCGGCGGCCTGTTTCTGGTCACCGATGGGTTTTCCGCCCCTCTGTGTGAGCTCCTTGATAGCACGTTCGCGGTCGAGCAGCTTCTCCACGTCTTTGAGGACTTGCTTGATCGTTTCGCGACGTTCCTTTTGCTCAGAGGCAATCTGCTCGGATTGCAGGAGGTCGAGGATTTTTCGGAGGTCGACCTGCAGGCGATCTTGTTCGGATCGGACGTCGGTCAAATGCTTCAGGGTGTAGTCTTCGGTCAGTTTGTCGGACAAACCTCGAAACCGCTCGACGATGGCGGACTGGCGACTTTCCTGGAAGGCCTTGGTCAGCAGATCGGCCTGGTCTTGGTCATCGATGTATTGACGCAGACGCACCAAACGATCTTCAAACTGACGAAACCGCTCAGCTAAGCGTCGCTCACGCTCGGCAAGCGTCGGCTGAGGGACCTTCGCAGAGCTTTGTTCCTCTGCGTTGGCGTCCTCTCCCTCTTGAGTCGGGGTTTCTAAAGCAGAAACTTCTTGATCCTGGTCAGACTGTTGTTCCCCTGCCGCCTGCTCTCCAGCTGCCTGCTGCACTGCCTCTTGCCCAGCTAGGGGGGTGGGGACAGTCCAGGCAAGCACCAAAATCCCCAAGAGGGCGAAGCTGCAGGGCACGTTCAGGTCACGAAAAGAAGGCATCATGTCGACCTCCTGAGTCAGGAAACTGGTCTTGAGAACTTGTCTATTTGGAGGAGCGGATCGTTGGTCAGGCGGAAAGCTTCAGCAGGGATTTGAGCTTCTCAAGGACTGGCACCATTGTTGGAGTGCACCATTGTTGGAGTGCACTGTTTTTGGAGTGCACTGTTGTTCATGTCCACGACCGACTCTCTTTCGGCTCGAGTTTTCAGGCTGTGCAGTTCTAGGAATTCCTACCCGGGAAACGACCTGCTCATTGAAGAAATTCCCGCCGATTTTGGATGACTGCCCAACAGGCCAACTCTTTGGAGTCTCCGCTAGTTGCTCTGGTTGTTGTTGGAGTCGCTGTTGTTGGAGTCACTGTTGTTGGAGTCACTGGGTTCTGATTCGTTCGGGCGGGGCTCGTCTTCCTCTTCTAAGCCCTCAAGGCCTCGGAGAGTTTCCAGTGTCCGTTTGCCGGCTTCGAACTTTTCCCGCTCGGTCAACTGGATGATTTTTTCGTGGTCTTCGATCATCTCCCGGAGCATTGCCAGCATTTCATTGAAGGTCTCAAGCCTTTCCATCCTTTTCAAGACAGCTTGCATAGCCGCCAGGATTTCGGTGAGTTGCTCCTCAGCGAGGCGGGAAGCGAGCTTGACCCCTCTCGACTCGGGGTCACCGCTGGCCAGCTCGACCTTCAGTGCCTCAAGGCGTTGTTCAAGTTCAGCGAAGAGCTCTTCACCGATGAGCCTCAGCGGCTGGGCGACATCTTCAGCCAGCCGGCCGCGAAGCTCCGAGTTATCAATGCGGTTGTTGGTCAGCTCCGCGATGATGGCTTCGAAACTCTGAGCCATCCCCAGGGTCTCAGCCTGGTTCTTCTTGCCAGTCTGCAAGGATCGTTCCGCTTGAAGTTTGCGTGCTTGCAAAAGCGTCCGCCGCTGGGCCTCTTCCAAGGATTCTTTTCCTTGAGGCTGAATCTCGAACCTGTCACCCAAATCATCTGTGGAGAACCGCTCCGCCAGATCAGCTTGGTTTTCCTCGGTCTCTCGGATGATCGCCTCAAACTGTTGTCGCAAGCTGAGCTCGCGAGCTTCCAAGGAAGCACGAAGTTCGTTCTCGGTGACGATCTTGAAGGAGAACACCGCACTTCCAGTAAGATTCGGCCCTTCCACTTCGGATCCGATCTCTAACTCGTAGCGGTCTTGGGCGTTGACCTGAAGGCTGAGCTTGTCTCCTGGTTTCAACCCCAGATCGCGAACCTCGAAAGCGTTGTCTTCCTTGTTAAGGCTTACCTTTAACAGCGTCTCATCTAGGCCAGGACGAACCCAGGAAAGATCCACCGGGAGATCCTGGCTCTGGCCGGGGACCTCCGACATGATGTCCGGCACTGGCACAACCTCCAGCGCCGGCAACCGCAATGGCCCAGCCGTGCCTGGCCGCTCTGCTTGGGGAGTTACGAACACACGATCCAGACCATGGTCATCTTCGACCTGACCCTCAAACGGAATCCGAGCTCGGGCTGTGACGATCCCGCTGACCCCAACCGGTTGTAGGGCGACCGTCGGTGGGGTGTCTGCCACCGAGACGATTGAGAGGACATCAGGCTCTTGGTTTTCGATCCCGTCGGTATCTTTCAGTTTGAAGAGAATCCGCCGATTGCCGTCGACCCGAAACCGCATGCGGAACTCTTGGAAGGTCCCGCGGTCCAGGAAGACCGGTGTCATTTGGGCTGGTTGGTTGGGGCCTTCGTCGAAGGAATAGTACACGTCTGCTGAAACGAGTGTCTTCTCTGACCGTGCCGTCAACACCACCTGGCTTCCTCGGGTCAACGGCATCGTGCTCGTTGGCTCGGTGGTTTCTGGCAACCTGCCGGTGTATTCCGGGTAGGTGATCTCCATCAACCACTTGTTGATGCTTGGACGCGGAACCACCTCGATGGTCAGATTCCGTAAAGCCCCGTCACCGCCGCGAATGTCGAAGGAGGTCGGTTCTCGCAGTGGCGGGAAGGTGAACTCGTAGTCACGGAAGGGGACCTGCGACTTCGCTTCTCCGAGGCTGGTCATGTTGCGAACGAGCCGGTCTCCGCTTCGGTGGTAAATCCGCACCAGCTCGGGGTAAGTCGCATCCGGGAACTCTTCGGTGTTCAGTGTCGCGCGGACAACGAGCTTCACCTCGCTATCACGGGCGACCTTGTAGCTACCGTTCTGCTCGGAGAGGCCCTCCGGTTCCCTGACCGTCAAGTAGACAGCTCTGGGCCAGGGCTTGTCGCTGAGCAAGAGCCATCGTTGGTACCAAATGTTTAAGTCCCGCGGGGCTGCGGCGGCAAAGACCCCAATGGAGACCACCAGCAAGAGCGAGAAAAGCAACGCTCGCCCCAAAGGGCCAGCATTGAAAACGTCTCCGACTTTGACTTCACGTGCCTCCTGCACCGCACGGCGGTGCGTAATCTCAAACATCTGCCGGTCGTAGGGAGCGAGCCCGTCCGGTCCATCACCAGCCTGCTGCCGGCGTATCAGCTCCACGACCGTCAATAGCGAATCCCCGAACTTCTGACGAAAGCGCCGCTCAAGGATCGCAGCCATCGCCCTGTCCTGCAGGGGTACCAGAAATCGCTGAAGAATATATCTCATCAGCAAGACTAATGAACCGACTCCGACCAACACAAGGCCGACCTGCCTGGCCGGAGTGGGCAGCTCAATGAGACGGTCGATTCCCATGCTGAGCCAAAAGGCGACTCCAAGAAAAACCAGAAGCAGCCCAATCCCTTCCAAGAACACATACAGGCGAATTCGGCCTCTTAATCGAGCCAACACCCGGTTGATCTCTGGGTCGGTGGCTACGGCATCCAGCGCAGCGGAATCCAGGGGAGGTCTGGAGGAAATTGGAGGGGCCGCTGTGGTGACCATGGGTAATCTCGATGGCAGTCTCAGTTTGATTCGCTTGGTCGGAGAAATCGCTCGTGATCCCTCCAGTCACTTGCTTGGTCAAACAGTTACTTGCGTGAATAACGAATCCGGAGAGGAATCAGCGGTCAAAAAAATGACGCATCCTCAAGGTGTCTCTAGCCTGAGGTGTCTCTAGCCTGAGGTGTCTCCGGCCAGTCCTTGCGGTCCTGCCGGATGGGAGCTCAATGTGAACCGCTCGTTGGGCACCGGCTCTAAAATTGCGGCTTCAATGTGAGTCATCCAGGCATCCAGGGCCGCTGGCCTCAGGCCAAGCGGGCGAGGCGGCGGATCATCCACTCCGCTCCTAGGAGTCCCACGATGGTATAAAGGACCCAGGCGTCGTCCCACAGATCCTCGGTTTTTTGCAGGCGCTTATCGGTTCTTGTTTGTGCAGGGAGTTGCTCAGCGATCTTCTTGGGGTCGTCTTGGCCAAGAACTGTGTAGCTGGCTCCTGTTTTCTCCGCTAAATCCGTTAAGACGGCGTCGTTGCGGGCGAGATTGGCCAATTCCAGATTCGGCATGCTCACTTGGACTGTTCGGGTGAGCTGGTCCTTCGGTCCGCCGTCAGGGATTTGCAGCTCAAGACGGTAATCGCCTTGCTGCCTGGGCACAAATTGCCCGACGTAGGTCCCGGCGCCTTCTGTGTCGTTTGGGAGCAGAAGAATGTTTTCAGGGTTTCCTGCAGGATTGAGCAAATTCAAGGTGACGGTGGGATGCGCCCGCCGGTCTAACGGTTTCTGGTCGAGCCCCCGCAGCTGAGCGGAGACCGAGACCGGCTGCCCCCAAAGGTAATTGTCCTTCTGAAGAATCAGAGCCCCTCGGCGGTTGCCCGCTTGTCCCCGGCCTGCCGAGATGTAGCGAATGAGCTTGTTGTAGAAGCGATCGAGATACTGGCCGTCTTGCTTTCGAAGTCTCCAGATCTCGGGGCTGCCGAGATAAAACACCCGTCCTGAGCCATAGATCATATCGGCCATATAGACGGGTTCTTCAAAGGGGTTGTCCGTTTCGGGGCCGTCGACGCGTGCATACACCACGGCTGTGGTTTTGGGCCCGCGAACTTTATAGTAGCCGTAGACGCCTTCAAACTCGTTCCATGCACGCACGCTGGCGAGTCTGTCATCCTCCAACCAGAGGATGTTGGCATCCAGGCCCTCGGCGGTCTGCAGGATCTTGCGTGGCTTGGTGTTCTTGAAACGTCCACCCTCCAACAAGACCAACCGGCGTTCGAACTCCACCGGATACAACCTTCGGATCAACTCTG
Source organism: uncultured Pirellulales bacterium (assembly GCA_964648025.1). GTDB lineage: Bacteria > Planctomycetota > Planctomycetia > Pirellulales > Pb10988 > CAZYKP01. The sequence continues at coordinate 5,094 of CAZYKP010000058.1, forward strand.
CCTCGGGTTTGGTCGCCCAGGTCTCGGTGTAGACCGGCCCACAGGTGACGATCAAGCCGCCGCCCTGACGGAAGACCCAATCCTCAACCAGCTCCATCTGGTCTTGTGTGAGACCTGAGGGGCCACCGCGTTCCCCAAGCCAAGCTGGGTCGAAGGCGATGATGCAATCGTATTGCGAGAGCTGCTTGGCAGTTGTTGGAAAGGCCGAGAGGGTATTGGTCGCGTCCTGATTGATCATGGAGGCGAGTTCACCCTGGGCGATCTGCAACAGCACATCCACAGTGACATTGGAGTTCTCCCGCCGGGCCTCCCGTGCCAGCATCGACATCACAAATTGGTAGTCGCGGTTGGGACCACCGGCAAACAGCAGCACGTTGGTCTCCTGCTTGACGATCTTGACCTCCGCACGACGCTGATTGTCACTGCTGTTGTAGTCGTCTTTGGGGGGATCGGCGATGCGGAGCTCAAAGCGGTAGCGTCCCAACTCCTTCGCCGGCAGGGTGAACTCGACTGGTTGGGGCTCGCCGTTGCCAACCAACTCCACCGGCTTGACCTCTAAGACTTTCTCCTCCGCTTCGGCCACGGTTCCCTCAATCACTGGCGTGCGGGCCAGCTCCAGCCGGACCGTTTGCCCAGCGATGCGGGGACCGCCTGTGCCCAAAACGACTCCTTCGATGCGGTATTCGTCATCCAGGTAGGCCTGGTAGGGGACATTCAGCGAATCGACGCGGACGTTAATCGGTTGATCGGTCGTGCCAACCCCAATGGGGAAAATGGGGACCTTGGCCTGCTGGGCCAACTCGACCACCGCCTGCGGCGCCGGGCCGGTGTTGTTCTGGCCGTCGGTCAGCACGACCACCCCGGCCAACAACCCCCCCCGATACTCCGCAATGGTCCGCTGAAGCGCTTCTCCCAGTCGCGTTTCCCCGCCTTCGGGCAAACCCAGCTTCTGATACCACTGCTCTTCTGGCTGGCCCTCGGAGCTCGGTGTCTTGGGCTCGGCTGCCTCTCCCTCTGCTGAGTCCGAGGCTCCCTCTTGCTCTGGTTGCTCACCCTCGGGTGTCAGCCGCTTCAGCTCGGTGATGGCCTGGAGTTTGTCGTCGAAGAACCGTAGGACCACCAGGTCATGGTTCTGACGGAGGTCCTCGACGAGAGGGGATTTGCTGAGCAAGTTTTGGACAAGGGTGAGACGTTGCTCGCCGGGCAGTCCCGGCGTCTCGTTGCTGTCGCGATGGGCCATGCTGGTGCTCACATCCACGAGTACCGCGACGCGGGAATTTTGCTTAATGGTTTCAAACTCTTGGCTTTGGGGGACCAACCAGATCCAAAACAGCAAGCCGAATGCACCGACCCGCAAAAGCACCAAGATCGTCGCAACGCTCCAGTGCAACTCCACCGCGTCGCGGATGTAGGTGTACAGCACAAACACCAAGATCAGTGCCAACACCCCCACACCCACAAGCACCATCCACTCGTCCTGCATGCGGACGAATTGAAAGGTCGGGTCGCTGGTGGACTGAGCGAGGATGGGGAGGTTGGCCAAAAAGCCCATCATGTTAGCAGGGATCTGCGGGAACAAGGAGAAGAACACCGAACAGGAGGATGCCAAAGTCGGAAGCATTACTGGGGGCCTCCCTTGCTTGACGAACTGGGATGGTAACTGAAGAGGTAGGCCAAGAATTGCTCCAGAAGCAACAGTCCAATCATAATGTAGAGAAATGCCTCACTATAATTTCGTTTGGCGGCCTCACCGCTTGTTTGAGAAAAACTCCCAGCATCCTGCAACGTGTACTCAAGTTGAGGCAACGATGCCTCAATGGTGGACTGATCGGCCACCCTCAATTGGCTCTCAGCAGGATCAACATTGAAGGCATACTTTCGCTGCTCAAGCGAACCATCCAGCCGAGTGAGCCGAACTGTGTAGACGCCGGCTGCATCGGTGGGAAAGACGATATTCCAGGTCTTGGAGGCCTCATCGCCGATGGCATCGGTTGGGGGCCCCGCCCGGCTGGCCCCAGGCGGTATCAGCTCGACTTGCTGGTTATAGCCGAGCTGGCTGACGGTTTCAGAAATCTCATCTCCCACCTGACGTGAACGATCGGCAGCCGTCTTGGAAATGATGTGCTCGCAAAGATCCAGAATCGTCAGGACGAAGCTGGGATTGGTCTGCCAGGAATTGAAACCAGCATCCCGGGTGCCCGGCCGTCCGATTCCCGTCAGCAGCGCCAAGACGCGACCCTGGCCGAAGCGTTTCTCCAGAATAAAGGGATGGCCGTTTTGCAATTCCAGCACGACCACCACTGAACTATCCGGAGGGGGCGTCCAGCCTGGCTGCACCAGCCAGTATGTGTAGATCTTTAGGCTTTCCAGAGGCGGTCTCTGCATCGAGAACTGCTTGCTGAAGAGAGGGTGGTCGGTTCGCTTGAGATCCGGTTGTGGGTTGATTCGATCCCCGATGAACTGCTGCCGTTTCGATAAAGGCGCAGGAAAGAGTCCTTCACCTTGGTTGTAAAGCTGAGCGTTATAGAAAGTCACATCATTGGTGTCTTGATGTCCCACAAAGAAACACACGCCGCCGCCTTGCTTGGCAAACTCCTCCAATTTGTCGACCACCGGTGGGAGCAGGTTCTTCAGATTGAAGAGAAACACAGCCTTGTACCGGCTTAGATCGGTCGAGGGGTCACTGAGAAAGGTGCTACTTTTGATCTCCGGAGCCAGCCCGGTGTTTAAGAGGGGTCGCAGATCCATCACACCAGCCACCAGCGCGGATTCCTTTCGGTCCGGGGCGTCGTCGATTAACAGCACCGGCACCTCACGTGTGCATTCGACAATGAGGTGACGAACGTTGTCACCCAGCAAGGCGTCACCGGGAAGTTTGGCTTGGAGGTGGTGTGGCCCGGCGGTGGAGAAGCGTGAATCAAAGGTGAACTTGACACTGCCGCCCTGGGGGATCGAGTCGATGACCTTTTTGATGGGACGCTCCTGGCCGTCCTCCACAATGGTCACCGAGACGTTCCTGGCGACATCGGGGCTGAAGTTCGAGACCTCCACTTCCACGCGAATGGGACGGTCGGTCACTGGGGTCGACGTCTGGCTTTTCATGCCGGTGATGGCCAAGTTCGCACGCCGCTGCTGAGCAGTCCGCACCAGCACGATCTCAGTGTTCTCTCCTTGAAGCTCTCGCAGGGCCTCAGCTAAATCGCCCCCCTGGCGAACATCCTGATCTCGGAAATCACTGACCAGATAGATGACCCGTTGCTCATCGCCGGTCTCCTCGCCGATGAGTTGACGGACTCTCGTCAGAGACTCCAAGGGAGACGCTCGCAATGCCGTTGGCTGGATCGCTTGGAGTTCTTCTTCCAGCCTCGCGGGAAATTGTTGGTCAGCCGGTGTGCTGCTGAAGACCGCCTCGTTGTTGCTGGTACGCAGCAGAGTCACCCGATGGCCCGTTTGGCTGGCAGCCAGCCGACCGACCTCCTCGATGACTTCCTTCCCTGCCTGCAATGTGTTCTTGTTGTCGGTGCCCGCTTCGCTGGTGGAGAGATCATCCTGCAGGACGATCACATGATGAGTTCCCGCCCCACCCAAAAGGGAGTTCTTAAGCACCAACTGCCCCAAGATCAACGCCAGCAGTAAAACCGCTGCCATCCGGCAGAGCAACAACAACAGCTGCTTCAGAAAGATGTAGGTGCTGTTCTTTTTCTTGCTTTCCAGCAAGAACTCCATCGCCGCCCATTCGATCCGGCGGTGCCGCATCATATTGATCAAGTGAATGATCAAAGGCACCGAAACCAGAGCAGCTCCGACGTAAAAAACACTGGGGTTGATCAACGGTAAGTCAAACATCGCTCACCAAAGCTCGACAGGCCCGCGTGCATCGCCAGACCTGCAACGGAATCTGTTCAGTCCAACTCGACCAAACAAAAAATGGTCACACATTCACTTCTTGCCAAACTCATCCACAGCCCAAACCAAATCTGGACTGATTGATTTTCGGGCCCAGATCCAGTCCAGCCCAAAGGCATCTGGGCCTCCAGGTGATCAGGGCCTCCAGGTGATCAGGGCCTCCAGGTGATCAGGGCCTCCAGGTGATCTGGGCCCAAAGGCATCTGAGCCCAAACCGCAGCCATGGGTATGGTGAGACTGTGAACTCAGCTCATCCGATGACCTCCGGCCATTTCCAGGACTCAGGCTTTCCCTGGACCGAGGGCCGAGAGTGCGGCTGCACTCTGGTTGTTGATGTCTTGGGTTCTGGCTGGTTGAGTGTGATTGGTTCTAAACTCTCCGCATCAACCCCAATCGGTTGCTCAGGAATGTGGCCAGAGCGGCATCGAGGGGTTCACTGGTGCGAATCAAAGCGTAATCGACCGTGTTTTGGGAACAACCCTTTCGGACGTATTCAAGGAAGCGATTTAACGCAGCCAGATAGCCCTCCCTGAGGGCGCGAGGATTGCAGTTGAGGCGGTCGTCGGTTTCCAGCCCTTCAAATCGGTGAGGGCCAGAGAACGGGAAGTCGAGTTCGTCGTCATCCATGATGTGCAAAACCAGGACATCATGGCCCCGCTGTCGCAACAACTTCAAGCCTCGGACCAAACTCTCTCGCTCAGTCAGCAAATCCGAGACGATCACCATCATACCCCGGCGAGGCTCTTCTTCGGCCACACGCCTGAGGATTTTCCCCATGTCGGTTTTGTCGGAAGGCTTGATGACATCCAACGCCTCGATCACCGCCATCAGATGGTTGCGCTTGCTGCGGTAGGGCAGATTGGTTCTCTTGCGGTCGTCAAAGGCCAAGCAACTCACTGCGTCCTGTTGTCGAAGAAGTAAGAACGCCAAACTCACTGCCGCGGTGCAGGCGTAATCAAACTTGTTCATCGCACCACGCCCGTACAGCATGCTCTTGGAGACGTCGACCAAGAGCTTACATCGCAGGTTGGTTTCCTCTTCGTACTGTTTGACGTAGTAACGCCCTGTTTTACCCCAGACCTTCCAGTCGATGTGCCGCATGTCATCACCGCGGACGTACTCGCGGTGCTGCAAGAACTCAATGGATTGGCCAAAGTAAGGGCTGCGGTGCATCCCCGAGAGGAACCCCTCAACAATATGCCGAGCTCGGATTTCCATCCGACCGATCCGGCTGATGGCCTCCGGATGAAGAAACCTGCGTGTGGCTGTGGTCATAGTTTGTTACTACTTCTGCGGTGAGTGGAAGCAACCTTTGCCGATGCCCACCGCTTTTTTGAGGTGACTCGTTTTCTAAGGTGACTCGTTTTCTAAGGTGACTCGTTTTCTAAGGTGACTCGTTGTCAGGGATCACGATGTCCCAGCTGTCAGCAGTTGTCGTTCCTAACCGAATACCCTTTGCCCGATCTGCAGAATCGCCAGAACTGAGGCTCCTCTTGATCACGCCCTAACAAGATCACGCCCTGTCCTGATCACAAGTCTTGGAGTGACTCTCCCGTCGGACTTCGAGCACTGCCAGGAGTCTGGGAAGATCATCGCCCTCAGAGGCCGCTCTCTTGGCAGGCCCGAGGACCCGTGCCCAAGATAGGTTGGTTCGGCGGCCAGCAGAGGTGAAGCCGGCCGCCAAAAGCCGTTTCTCTGAGGGTCATGCAGGGTGTTTCTCGAAGGTGGTCTCCGGGAGCTTGTCTTGTTGAGGAGATCAACGGCTCGGGATTTCGTTGTTGGGGACTCCGAGGTCGCTTGGTTGTCTCAGGAGGCGAAGATCTTCTGAAAACGGGGGTCTTGAAGAAGTTCATCTTCAGCTGTCGGAGTGATCTCAACGATTTTGTCAATGACTTTGTCCGGCGTAACTCCTTCGCTTTCGGCAGCGAAGTTGGTCACCACCCGGTGACGCAGCACAGGCTTGCTCAGTTCTGCGATATCTTCGGTGGAGACGTGCGTGCGTCCGTTCAGCAGAGCACGAGCCTTCCCCCCTAAGACCAAGTTCTGCACCGCACGGGGACCGGCCCCCCAGCTGAGATGCTCCACAGCGAACTCCGGCACACCCTCGCGCCCAACGCGGGTTTGCCGCACCAAAGAGATGGCGTAGCGAATGACATGGTCACTCACTGGTACCTGGCGAACGGTCTGTTGCAGACCGATGATCTCCTCGCCGCTGAGCACCGGCACAATGTTATCTTGCAAGACGGTTGTGGTCCGCCGGGCGATTTCGAACTCCTCGTCGAAGGTGGGGTAGTCGACGAAGACTTTGAACATGAAGCGGTCTTGCTGAGCTTCGGGCAAGGGGTAGGTTCCCTCTTGCTCAATCGGGTTCTGGGTGGCCAGCACAAAGAAGGGGTTGGCCAGCTGATGGCGGACACGCCCGATGGAGACCTGCCGTTCTTGCATGGCTTCCAACAAGGCCGCTTGGGTTTTCGGCGGGGTTCGATTGATTTCGTCGGCCAACACCACGTTGGCAAAGAGCGGTCCCTCCAGGAAGCGGAATTCCCGAGTGCCGGTGGTCTTATTCTCTTCGATCACCTCAGTCCCGGTGATGTCGGAGGGCATGAGGTCGGGAGTAAACTGGATGCGGTTAAACGACAGCGAAAGTGTGCGGCTCAAGGTGCTGATCATCAGCGTCTTAGCCAAGCCAGGGACACCCTCAAGCATGCAGTGACTTCGAGTGAACAAAGAAATCAGCAGCTGATCGATGACCTCTTGCTGACCAACGATCACCTGGCCAAGCTGTTCCAAAATCCGCTGTCGCGCCTCAGAAAGCTTCTGAATCGCGTCCTCGCTGGGGGCGGCAACATCATTCATGAAAAGACCTACAAAATTTTCAGAGAATCCGGCCAGCCAGTCAATCAACTTGGCCGGTCAAGTTGTCCTGGGATCTGTCAAGGTTTGTGAAGCTAATATTTAGTGCAAATTGCTAGCAGGTTCACCCTCTGAGAGACTGCACTGTTTGAGGCGGCTTGACAAAGATGTGCCAACCGCCTGATTCGTTTGTACTTGGCCTTGCGTTTGTACTTGGCCTTGCGTTTGTTGCGGAGGGATGCCCGAGCGGTTGCTCGGAAGACCTCTCTCTGAGGGTTGTTCCTTCCACCGAGGGCCACTCACCCACACGCTGGCCGAGCAGAAGCTCGGGAGCTGGTGAGACACTCATCTTTGATAGATCGGCAAGTATGCGTTCTCGAGCTGGAGGATGGTGAGGTTGATGCTGGTGGTGTAGACCCCTCCCACGTAACCCTGGCTCCAAGAGCCATTCTGAGCTTGCTCATTGACAAGTTTCGCAAACATCTGTTTGCGGTAGGTGTCCCATTCGTCTCCTGCTTGGCGGTACATTACCTGAGAGTAGTAGTAATGCGCGTAGTGCCAGTGTCCACCCCCGCCGTTGCTAGGATTGTTCAGTTGCGGGTTGCGTCGGCAGTAGTTCAAGAGCTTGGGCACATATTTGCTGTCGTATTGGCCAGCATTGAAAAGACAGGCGATCGCTGCAGCGGTGATCGGCGGACGACTTCCTCCACCACTTTTCGAGCTGTACTGCACGCCGCCATCGGAGTTGGTGCAGTTTCTGATGTATTTGATCGCCTTTTCAATGATCTGAGTGGGAACAGGAATCCCCGCGTTGCGGCAGGCACGCAAACCTTGCACCTGCGTGATGGTGGTGGACCCTTCGTCGAAATCGTTTCCATCGCGAGCGCTGACATAGCCCCAACCCCCTGAGGACGTTTGGGCATTGCCGGTGAACTCCACCGCCTTGGTCAACACCTTCACCAAAGTTCGTCTCCGATCCCGGTCTTCTTCCTCACCAAGAGCCTGAGACAGGAAGAGCATGGCAAAGCCATGCCCATAGGTATAGCGGTTATCACTGGGGCCGTCACCGATCAATCCCGTTTCGGGATTGGATCGAGCAACCAGAAAATCGACCGCCCGACGAATATTGGCAGAGTACTTGCCCTGTGTAGTTGTCGAACCCTCGGCGATCAAAGCCATGCCCGCCATCCCGGTCATGGCTGTGGGATATTGGCCGTTGCTGGCCACCCAACTGCCGTCTCGGTTTTGATTCTTGGCCAACCAGTCTAATCCTCTTGAGATCGCTTTCTTGACGCGTTCATCCTGATCCTTGCCAACGGCCGCTGGCTGACCCCATCCGAGGGCAGCCAGTAGGCAACAGCCCAGCACTGCTCCTTGCAGAACTGCGCGGCCTCTCGTTCGATCTGTTCGGTTCATCTTGTCCTCCACTGAAACTCAGTAGGGTTTGGGTTTATCGAAGACCGACAGCTCTGCTTCATCGGCCTGGTTTCATCGCCTCCCGCCCTCTGCTGCACTCCGCTCAGATTTGTTGGAATCTCCCAATTCCCGAACAACCCTCAGGTCGCCGACCGGTGTTTCCTTGGATAAACTTAGATGCTGACTGGCTACAATCTGTCAAGGCTTGGGAAAAATCGTTCTGACCCTTGGGGCTTCAGCATGTGGTGGTGCTGATTGCGTCTGAACGTTGTGGGGCGATCGTTCCCCGAGAAGGGTTGAGTTTTCCGAGCCGAGACGACAGCGAGGAGCGATTGGGCATCCAGCCGGAGAGTGATTCTGCAGTCGCAGATCTTGGGTGCCGAAGCGGCCGGCAAAAGTTCACCAAATCCCGCCAAGGGCGAATGGTCCGTCGAGTGCCTTGTTTCCTTGGATTTTTGCCGTCGGTTCGACGTGAATCCCCCAATTCAACGAGAACCCAACTGCCCAATCAGCAGGAAACTGACCACGAGGTCCTCTCAGTTGTCAATTGAAAACTGGCTGGGACTGGGTCAGAGGTGATGGGAAGAGTCCGCTCATCCGAAATTCTGACGCTGTGCTCGCAACAGGCAAGTCGACAGCATTCCCAAACGACCCCCACCGAATGGGCCGACCAAGCGATGGCAGTGTGGCGATCGGTCAACTTTGGGGAGCCACAGGGTCTTTGGGGTGTCCATTCAGCGGAACCGGGACAGGACCTTGCTGAGTGAAGACCCGAACATTGAGACTATCCTGGGAACGCTTTTTGCTGGACACCTTGAACCGGCATCCTGACCCTTGACGGATGGTCGCGGATTCTTGGGGCAGCGGACACCGTCGCTCGGGAGATGGCCGCAAGGGGGGTTTGCCAAACACCCGCGATCGACACCAGCCTCACCTGCTGTCTTCTGTCTGAGCAGCTGAGGGGTTCTTCGTCAGGTCGTCCCAGGGTTTGTCGGTAAAGCGAAGTTTGACTTGCGACTGATCGAGTTTGAGCACAACCTCAGCGTTGTCTCGATCTGCCTCAGTCTCATAGCCTCGCACTCGTTCTCGCTCGAACTTCTTCTGGTAGACAATCCGGCCGTTGCGTTTGTCCAGGCACATCAGCTGGCAGCGTTGGGGCGCCCCTCGTTCATGGATTTGCGCCGCGAAGACGAGGATGGGCAAATGACTATTCTGCCACAGGGCGATCGCCTGGTTCTCCACCGGCGTGTGCCAAAGCTGCTTGCCCGAGCGAGCATCAAAACCGTAGACATGGCCATGGATGGTTGGGTTGTTTACTCCGCTGATGACCGACCAAATCTGCCGCCGGTTGTTGGCTCGGTTCCAGGGACGACTGAGGATGGCCAGATACTTGTCCTGCTGTTTAAGGACATAGACGCCCGCAATCTTGGGCTCGGCAGCGACCTTGGCGTCCACCAAGATCTCTCCGTTGGCCAACCGCACAATTGAAAGCCGCCCTTTGGGATTGTAGATGGCGATTTCTCGGCCCCCGTCGACCAATCGCGTGTTGCTTTGCAGAGGAAATCGTTTGATCCAGAGTTTTTGATCCTTCACAAGGTCCCGACAAGCCAGTTCGTATTCTCCGTTGCTGGGCTCCCAGGTGTACAGACAGCGACCAAGCGTGGCGACATGTTGATCGGTCGGAGGCACCAGGCGAGTCGCCACAAGACGTCCGGTCAAGGAACGAACGATTTGCGCCCGGCCCCCATCGGTGGGAATGACAATGATGTAGTCTTCATCTCCGAAGAGGACGCTGTTGGGGTCACAATCGTGGCGGACCCACAGCCGTTCTCCCGAGAGCGGATCCACGGCGATCAGGTCGCGGCGTTGCACGTAGGCCACGTAGTTGGAGAAGCTTGGGCCGAGGATCCTGATGGGCTGATTCCGCTCGTCTTTGATGACAAACCCCTGTCCCCCGGCCGCGTTGATGCGAGCCTGAATCCTGATACGGGGCTGGTTGGCCAGCGTTTCCAGGCCAGCCAGGAAGTCGACCGACCAAAGGGTTTTTGCCTGATTGGGCCGTAGGGGGTCGTTGCCTTGGCGGTTGGCCAGGGTGTCCAAAGCAAACAGGTGTTGGCCGGTGCTGAGCAGGACGAGATGCCCAACACTCCGAGCGGTGTTTCCGACGGGATTCTGCCACAGGTGGCGAAAGCGTTGATTATCCTGGAGCCGAGTCTCCCAGAGGACGTTGCCGGTGGCATCTTTGGCAAAGAAGCGTCGTTGGCGACTGTCCATCAGGAGACTTCCGTGAGGAAAGAAGGGGCTTGAGGGGCCATTCTGGACAACCGGCGACATTCGCCATCCGCTGTCACCGCGACGCGTGGTCTGCTCGGCGACAACCTGGCCCTCTGGCCAGGGGTGGGGATCCTGGAGCAGCTGCCGAACCGGAGAACCTTCGGGGAGTTTCTCAACGATTTGTCGCCCGGTGTCGCCCGCGGTGTTGCAGGCCACTTCAGCTAAGGGTCCGGCAAGTTGTCGATAATAGACGAGGGCACTGTCGGGCCGTCCTGCCGAGACGAGCAGTTCGGCGAGCTTGGCCACTGCGGGGCCTCGCAGTGCCGGCTGGTCGCTCTGGGCCAACTTTTGCAGCATCAGCTCAGCTCGCAGCAGCTTGTTGGCCTGCAGGTAACCGTCGGCCAGTTCTAAGCGGACTTTGGCGGCGGCCGCAGTTTCTCCGAAGAAGTCCAGGAAATGCTCCAGGGACTCAGGGTCATTGGCCTTTTGGGCAGCACTTAATCTCTCCTGGACCTCCAGGTCCATCTCCGCAGCTCGCAGAGGGGGGGCCTGTTGCAAAAGCTCTCCGACCCGCTCGCTGACCCAACGATCGCGTCGGACCTCCCAGTTCGCGTCGATACGCTCCAGACCCGAGGAATCCACTTCGGGGTCGGCAAACTGCAGGTACGTCCGAAAAGCGGCGTCTTGTTCGCCGATCGATTGCAGACCGCTGCCCAGCACTCTCAAGAATCGTGCTTTGATCTGAGGTCGAACCGGCTCGGGCAGCTTGGTCAACAGGGATTCGATTTCGGCAACGAAGTGCCGGTTGTTGCGAAAATCCGTCTGCAGCCCCTCCAGCAGTCCTTCGACAAGCAGCTGACGGGTACTGGGGTCAGGCAGCAACTCCAGCGATTGGCGAAAATCGGCCACGGCAGCTCGCACTTGGCCCCGCTGCAGGTGAATCTCACCGCGTCGACTGAGGGCACGAGCGTTGTTGGGATTCCGCTGCAGGTCCTGACTGACTTGACCCGCCAAAACATCGAGTTCATCAAAGCTTTTGAGCCACTTCACGTCCTGGGAGAGAACTTTGCCCCGAAAGCAGATCAGATTGCCCAGCCAGGAGTCTCCGTCTTGATGACCCTCTGCACGCTGTTTCCGCAGTGCTGCCGCCGGAATCTTGCCCCCTTGCTGAAGATCAGCATAGACGACCTCCCCATTGGAAAGGGGCAGGTAATACTTGTCTTCGGCAAGGAAACCATGGCCTGCAGGAATCACACCCTCCGGCAAGCGTTGTGTCCAAGCCACTTTGCCGTTTTGCAGATCTACCGCGCGGATCTGATCTTGCCCGACGATGATGGCCTTGCCCTGTCGGACTCCCCCGATGTAGAGGCCACCATCGCGGCGGGTGGTCCAGAGCTTTCGCCCGTCGAACAGATTCAGGCAATGGAGTTGATCACTCTCCGGCGGGGTCAACAGCACATGTCCGTCTGCGAGGATCGCCAAGCTGGAGCTCCAACGGTCCGTGAGGCTGAGATCCTTGGAACTGGGTGTGCGTCGGAAACGGCCGGGAGGGAAGCCTCTCGCGGAGTTGGACTGATATTGATAGCCCCACAACAGAGATCGGTTGGTCAGATCCACGCCGACGACCGCCCCGGAGGCGGTTGGACAAACCAAGACACCGTCGGCGTAGGAGGGGCTGAGTCCGGCAAATTGCCGGAAGGGGTCGTTCATTAGCGACTGCTGAGTCTGAGCTAAGGACTGAGACCAGAGCAGCCCACCGGTGTCGGCATCCAAAACGAGCAGCCGGACCTCGCCACCCTGCTCGGCAATGGCATAGAGATTGCCCGCCAAGGGAAGTGGAGGGCCCATGAAAAAGACCGTCCGCAGCTGCTCGGGGACCTCGTTGGCCCGCCCCCAGACGATCTTGCCGGTGCGGATGTCATGAGCGGTGAGCCGGTTGGCCAAGGTGGTCTCGGAACCGGTACGGCCAGGGCGGTTGATGATCTGAGGACGACCTAAGCGTCGATCGTAGCCAATACCCACCACAGGTGTCGGCGCGCCCTCGACGCTGAAGACCAATCTTCCGTCGCTGCTGAGGGTTCCAAAGGTCCGATCATGCCACAGCCGATAGGCAAGCGCCGTCGAGGCAGGCGAGGAGCCATCGCGGGGGCGTCGGCTGCCCCGGAAAAGTCGGTCGATAAAGTCCTGAGTCTCGGAAGGTTCGGTTTGCCAGAACAACTTGCCGGTCGCAAAATCCACCGCCATCAAATTGTGATGAGTTCTCATCAGGACAACATCCGCGTGGCTCTCCCAGATACGCCCCTGGCCGAAATCGCGAAAGAGGCTTTCTAAGACCAGCCGATTGAAGCGGAAACGCTCGCCAGGGTTGAGTTGCTGAAGACCCACGCGAAGCAGCTGCTCGGCCTCCAGGCGGAGTTCGACATCTTCAAAGAGCTCGGGCTCATAGAAGTCGGAGCGATCCAAGGCCGCATTGAGCTCATCGACGATGCGAGACCTCAGAGAATAGCTGGGCAGATCACCATCAGGGAGATTCTTCAGCTGCCGCCGCAACTGCAAAGAGAACATCCCCCAGACGTGCTTTTCCGGAGAGGGCGTGGGTTGCTCTCCAGCCTCACGGAGACGGCGGATAAAAAGGGGCCATTCTCCGGTGGGGAGTGATTCTTCTTTCAGCAAAGAGGCCGACCGACGGTCCAGTTTGACCGCCAGAGGGGTCATCGCCGGCAGCACGGCGGTCCCTCGGCGGTGATACTCCTTCTGAAGGGCCACAGCGTCTTTCTCAGCCCCGGACTGATAATCGCAAGATCGTGTCCGCCAACGGGAGCTCAACAGAGGAAGCCCTCCAACGCTTGAGGCGTTTCTGGCAGCGTTGCCGCCGACCATCACCCACTCCTCTTTGCCCGGGAGAGATCGCGGATTTTGAGGACCGAGGACGCCTCGAAGCCACTGAAACCGTTTCTCGGGATCGGTGGGCAACTTCACAAGCCGTCCAGCGATTCTCAATGGCTGTTGGCCACCAGTCGGCTCAATGAGCTCCTGGAGAATTCGTTCGGCCTGTTGGCGGCTCTCCTCGGTGCCGACACGTTCCAGGCAAGCAGCGATCTTCAGCGGCAGCATCGGACCGAACTGGCGACGGGCCTGCGGTGTGGAATACAGACGCTGCAAGAACAACGCCGCCGCCAGCGGCCGTCCATGATCCCAATGATGCATGGCCAAGCGGTGAGTGGCCTGATAACCCGCTTTGGTGTGGAAGAATCGACGGGAGGCCTCTGTCAATTTGCTCGGATCACCAGAGGCCACGGCCTCTTCCAGCAAAAGCTGAGCATTGGTGCCATACTCCAACTGGTAACTTTCCTGGCCCTCGGCAGGCAATTTCTCGACAAGTTCCAAGGCTCGGGCCTTGAGACTACGAAAGTTGCCGCCTCCGCCGCCACCGTCTTGGGTGGGATAAAAGTAGTCTTGCCCACCATCCAGGATGGCCCCGAGGTACAGCACCGCGTCGGCCCATTGCTTTTCCTGAATCAGTTCCTCAGCTTTCTTGAGCCTGAGCATCGCCTCGCGGTTGTATTGAAACCGTGCTGTGGAACCGCCAGCTCGGGCCCCGAAGGTCGGTTGTAACCGGAGGACCTGCGAGTACCCTAGCGGAGCCAACCCTTCCCAAAATGCCAGGACAAGGCAGGCCAACGCAACAAGTCCCATCACCCGGCCGGCGGTGACAGAACTGATGTGTTGTCGTAAGCGGCAGGTCTTGACCTGTGATCGGAAGTCCTGGTCGAAAGCCACGGTGAGAAGGCGAGTACAAATGGGCAGCATACTGCAGCTCCGACGGAGAAGTGTCTCTGGGGCCGAGTTCACAACGACCGGACTCAGAGAGGATTCTGCCGGTCCGTTCTCGTGCATGGTCGGGGGTTCTGCCTCAGGTTGGGATTCGCGCCGACCAAGACGGTGTCGAAAAACGCAACGGTCTTGAAACCGAGTCGCTTTTGGAAAGCTCGTCTCTCTGAGGAAAGTCTCTCTGAGGAAAGTCTCTCTGAGGAAAGTCGTCGTTCTCAGACAAATAGTCGTTCTCAGACAAATAGTCGTTCTCAGAAAAATAGTTGTTCTCAGGAAAATAGTCGAGCTCAGGAAAACGGTCGAGCTGAGTGAACTTGAGCTCACCCCGGAAAACGTCTTGAAATGAACAACCAATCAAACTCAATCAGCCAACCAAACTGGGAAAACACTCAAGTGAACAAGCTTGGCTTCTGGGTGAAAGAAATTATCCAGTTGTGTTGAGAAGTTCTGAGGAAAGCGGTCACCTCTCCAGGACGAACCAGCCCATAGCTTTCGAAGAATTGGTCGCCTCAGGACGAAGAAAAGTTCCCGTTTGAGAAAAAGTCGCCCTCCCCCCATGACGCTGAAATCATCAGGCGGACCGCATCTCCCGCAAATTGTTACTGAAATACCGAGTTGCGATGCCCGCAGAAGCACGACGTTCGCCCGAGCGTCCACCTTGGATCGATGGTAGGCTGCCGTTGGTGGTCGAAGCAACAGGGTTGTCTGTCACAAGCGGTGGCGGTTTTGACCTGAAGACCTTAACAATACCTTCAACTCCCCCTCCACTCCCGCACCCACTTCCACAGAACCTCCAACTGACAGCGGCGGTGAGCAGAACCCCAAGGCCCTCGCTTGGAAAAAGCAGGTCTGTACCAGTAATTATTGAGCCGATGATAGTAAGAGACCCTGATTGCACAGGATTTTGGTGTGCCTCGGCTTGCTATGAGATGCTCAAGCCCTCAGTGTTTCTGGAATCCGGCGTGCCCAATCAACAGGGTCCTCAACATTGGGAGGAGCCCGACGGCGACCTTGCCAGTCGAAACCCCGCTGGCCAAAAAAGTGCTGGCCGAACACGTGGCAGTCCCGCAAACCTGTCAGAGTGACCAAACTGCCGATTCTCAAAACCTGTCGGCACCTTGCTGGGGGTCACCCCGCTGGGAGGGTCTGTCAGCTTCGCTTTTCGGCCACCGCACGGAGCCAAGCTTCATCTGACGAACTCTCCCAAGAGGAGTTCTCAGCAGGCACTGGCCTGGTTCAACGGCCTAGTTGGGCAGACCGTTTCTCAAAAGCCTCACGTCGCAATTGCTCAACGCGTTCTCGTTGTTCCGGGCGTAGCTGCGACTCGATCTGCCGATCTCGCCGAGACTCCAGCTCAGCAATTTGCTCCTTCAAATTTTGCACTTGTTGCCAGTACTGCTTTTGGATGGCATAAATTCGTTCCCTTTGAAGACCATCAACTACCTCTGTGTAGTAGGGAGGTAGACGAGGGCGGAAATATGCCGGTCGCTCAAACCTCACTCGGTCGCTAGCCTGTTGGGCTGCTGATACCTCGGTAGCGTCACTTGGCAAATCGATTCCGTCACTGCTTTGCGGAGTTAGTGATCGCTCAGTTTCAGTGGCCTGGCTGTCCTGAGATTCACTTTCACTCGGCTTACTCTCACTTGGCTCACTCTCACTTGGCTCACTCTCGGTAGGCTCACTCTCGGTAGGCTCACTCTCGGTAGGCTCACTTTCGGTGGGCTCACTTTCGGTGCGCTCAATGTCGGCTGAGTCACCCTCACTTGCCTCAATGTTACTTGCCTGATCGTCACTTGCCTGATCGTCAGCAGGCTCGGTGTCCGTGCTGTCCTTGCCAATCACCTCAGAGGTTGGGGTGCTTTCTTGCTGCGCCTGGGCCGGCATCGCAGCCAAGTTCATCATGGCGGCCACCAGGACCGCTAAAGCACACTTGGTGAACTTCAGAAACACAGCAGATTGCACGAGAAGCAACGAACTAGACTCAAAAGCACTACGCATCGATGTACCTCAAAGTTGGAGAACAAACAGCAGAGAACAAACGTGTCGTACTGAATATTTGTTAATATCCGATGCTGAGGGGAGATTCAAGCGACTCCTGAAAAATTTCCAGGAAAATCCGAAGCGTGAGAGGCGCAGGAGAACTCAGGGGTCGACTTCAGTTGTCTGACGGCTTGCTTCTACGCCGTGACGACTTTTGGCGGGACCGTTGAGCTTCTGAGAAGTCTTGGGGAGAAACAGGAGAAGAGGACTCGGCCTCGGAGTGTGCCCGGTAAGGCTCGAGGGAGAGAGGTTGTTCGCTCCGAGGGTTGCGGATGCGAATGGTGACGCGGCCTGCCAACACGTCGGCCAGAAGTTCCCCAACCAGATCGGCCCGCCATCCAGTTGCCAAACGGGGCGGGGCAACACCGCTGCGTTCGCTTCCCGAAAGGCGATAACTAATCAAATCGCGGACGTCCGTCGGATTGCCAACCAGACTCGGCGCAATTTGGGCTTCCCGGCAAACGCTGGCCAGAGCGGCTGAAAGAAATTGCCCCAACATCGTCGCCTGAGGTGGGGTCGTCTGCCGTGGTGGTTTGGGAAACGCCTCCGGTGGTTGCTGAAGACCTCGTCGGACGCACTCCACCAGCGCCGGCAGAGCCTGACGGACGTTGGATCGCTCCATCCCACGGATTGCCCCAAGCAACCGGGGTTCGGTGACCTGCCTTTTGGCAATCTCTACAAGCAGATCATCCCGAAGCACCTTGCGTGAGGGGATGTTGCGTTCCCGAGCCTCCTGCTCTCGCCACAACCACAACTCACGCAAAATCGCCAGGGCTCGCCCATGCAAATTGCCACTGCCGGAGACGCTCTGGTACCGCTCGCCTTGACGCCACTGCACGACCTGTTCCTGCCAACTGGTGAGCTCATCATCCAGCCAGTCCTCCCGGTTGAGTTGCTCGAGCTGATCCCAGATCTTCTCTCGCAATGGCAACAAGTGGCGGACGTCATCCAAAGCATAGTTAAGCTGTTCACGGGTCAGAGGACGTTTCCGCCAGTCAGTACGTGTCTCGGTCTTGCCCATCGACAAGCCCAAGATCCTCTGTGTCAGCGTTCCGTAGCCTGCAGGAAAATCACAGCCGATCATCGCCGCGGCGATCTGCACATCGAAGAGTCCCGCCAAGGGCTTGCTTGTTGCGTCAAGGCAAAACCCTAGCTCCTCTCGAGCGGCATGCACAACCGTCTCTTGATCCCCTTCGGCCAGGACCTCCCACAGCGGCCACAGATCGTCAACCGCTTGGGGATCTACCGCGACCAAATGCTCATCGGTGGCCAACTGGATCAAGCAAAGCTCAGGCCGATAGGTGTGCTCGGAGACAAACTCAGTATCAAAGCCGATGACCTCGACCTGTCGGAGTTCCTTGCAGAGGGCCTCCAAGTCGGATTGTTTGGTCAGCAGACGATTCTTCACGGTCAAAGTCTGTCAGGAACTGTCTCTTGATCCGGTCGAGGTCGTCCCTAGGAAACAAGCCAAGACCGGTAAATACAAATGACTAGCTGCTTCTTGGGGATCGTTGTCGGCCAAGACGGGCGGGAGACCGAAGATGATCCAAGTCGGTTCACTGGACTATCCCGGATGTGGCTGTTGGCCACCCATGGGATGGGACTCTGCCACCATCTGGAACAGTCGAATTAAGATTCTTTGTTTCTTGCTAGCAGCAAGTTTTGCATCGAGAAGCCCCTGGAGTGTAGAGGTCCTTCCTCGGCTGCAAAGCCCAGTTCCCTGCAAATAAGGGTTCGCCATCTATTGAACTAGCATCGACTGATTGCCGCGAATTCTTCGGCTGATGGATCCCTGCCTTGCAGCTGCGATGGAAATCTCGCTGCCCCGGAAGGCCTCAGGCGTCTTGAGACCGTGGATGGCACAGTTTCCGCCCGATTGGGGGATCTCGGCCCCTTCGTCTTGTCCTCAGTGGGGGGGTGACAAACTCAATCCAAGAGCTGGCTCGGTTGGAAGAATGGAAACACCTGCCACGCTCTCGGAGGCTCAGCCTGGATTGTGAGGGGTTCCCTGCGTGTTGGATGCTCAACGGTCAGCGAGCGTGCGTGCAGCGCGATTGTTTGGTGGGGAGTTCGTCCAAAACTTCGTGTGCTTCCATAACGCGTATCCCCAACAATCGGATGGCCCCGAGAGGCAAATTGGACGCGAATCTGGTGTTTTCGTCCGGTTTCCGGGTATACCTTGATCAGGCTATATTTTCCAACCTTTGACTTGGTTTGATACCTCAAGAGGGCTCGTTTGATCTCCCCGGAGCAAGATGAGTGAGTGCTCTTCTCGGCACCATCTCGATCCTCAATCGTTTGGATAGCAGATCCCCCCTCACGGTCGGTATCCGAGCAGGGGGTGTCCGTCGACTGGCAATCGGGCCCGCCCGAAAACGAAACCACCTGAGTCCCAAAGCCCTCGGCCGGGGCCAGCCAGTCCTCCAGTTCACCCTCATCAGGGACCATCTTGCCAAGAATGATCGCCCAGTAGACTTTCGTCACGCTGTGTTGGCGGAACTGATCGTTCAGACGGGCAGCCGCTTTGGAGGTTCTCGCGAAGAGCACCACGCCGGAAACAGGTTTGTCCAACCGGCTGACAACTCCCAGGTAGACATTTCCCGGTTTGCCATACCGCTGCTTCAGATCCTCACGGGCGAGGTCCCAAAGGCTTGTTTCGCCAGGCCTTGCCCCCTGTGTGGCAATCCCCGGTGGCTTGAACACCGCCAAAAGATGGTTGTCTTCGTACAGAACGCTCAGACGGGGCTCATTCATCTGCGGATCAGGGTCCAGGCTGGGACCAATGAGGGTGACGGTCTCGGGGTTTGCAGGCGTTGGCATTTCACCGCCGCCTCCCAAGCAATCGCACCCAAGAACTTTCTACCGGGCACGGTCTCGCACACACGCCATCTCCCCAATGCCTCCACGAGGCTGAGATTGTTCAGTTAGGCCTTATTGAATTGGGCCATCGGCCGCACGACACAGATTGGACGACCAAAGAGCCCAGTCCCTCTACAATGAATGTAGCTTGGACCAACAATGGTTGGTTGAGCTGACCGCTGGAGTCCGATTGCTGAGCCTTGAGCTTACCATACCCCGCTCGCAACGAGCGACCTCTGTGTGCCACGTGGATGAGATCGCTATGCCTACCCAACCAGACCGTTTGATTTTGGCAAGCCGGTCCCCGCGTCGTCGCCAGCTTCTCCAGGATGCTGGCTACCGCTTTGCGGTCCTGCCGGCTGACGATTCCGCCGAATGCGGGGTCTGCAGCGGCGAATCACCCAGTCAACTGGTCACCCGTCTGGCCAGACAGAAAGCCGAAAACGTGGCTGCCAAGCTGGCGACTGAAGCCGGTCAAAGGGTCGATCTGCCAGCTGTGGTGCTTGGTTGCGACACCGTGGCTGCCCTAGACGGACAAATCTTCGGCAAGCCAGCCGACGAACAGCATGCACGGCAGATGCTCTTAACCCTGAGCGGACGCCAGCATCAGGTCTACAGCGGTGTGTGCTTGATGGCCGTTCCCGAGGGCCGCTCAACCGTGAGGGCCGTCCGCACAACCCTCCAGATGGCCGAGCTGTCCGACCAACAATTGGAAGAGTATCTCGAATCAGGATTGTGGGAAGGCAAAGCCGGAAGCTTCGGCTACCAGGATAACTTGGGCTGGGTATGGGTCCTGGAGGGTAGCGAAAGTAATGTGGTTGGTCTTCCCCTGGAAGAGCTCGACCGGCTGCTGGCGTCCTTCTGCCCGGCAAACTCAGGCCCGGCGCGCTCAAGCTAGATCTCAGCGAGTTTTGCTCCCTGGCGGCCCGATTCAGCTAGTTGTTAAGAGTGGAATGAAAATTGCTGCCTAGACGCTAAACCGCAACAAGTCATGGGCCGTTCTGAGACGTGAGACAGTTTCGGCAGAGATCAACGGAAAATCCTCAGGAAGCGAAGGTCCTGTCACAGCTTTTTCTTGAAGTGTTTGCAACCAGGACCATCAACCAAAATCTTCAACAGCTCCTTTTGCTGTTCCTTCGATCATTTCTTGGATGGAGAGGAGACGATGTTTTTTGACCCGCTGTATTTCTTGTTTCTGGCTCCGGCCCTGCTTCTGGGCTTTTACGCACAGTGGCGGGTCCGTTCGGCTTTCAGTCAGGCCTCAGAGGTGCCGACCCGGCTTTCCGGAGCCGAGGCTGCCTTGCGTGTTTTGGAATCTGCTGGGCTGGAACGAAGCGTCGGGATCGAGCAAACCGAGGGTTACCTCAGCGACCATTACGACCCGACAGAGAAGGTGCTCAGGCTGAGCCCAGATGTCTATCACGGCCATACAGCGGCTGCTGTGGGAGTGGCTGCCCACGAGGCGGGCCATGCCATTCAGGACGCCGAGGCTTACTCGCCGCTGGTGATCCGCAATGCCGTGGTACCAGTGGCCAGCTTGGGAAGTAACGCCGGCATCCTCTTGATCATCTTCGGAGCGTTGCTCAGCTCGGCAGCAATGGCCTTGGGACCTCTTATGGTCTGGGCGGGAATCGGCCTTTACGCAGTGGTGGTGTTCTTTCAGTTGGTCAACTTGCCTGTGGAATACGACGCCAGTGCGCGTGCCAAACAGCAGCTCGCCTACCTCGGGCTTGTCAACCAGCAGCAGGCGGACGAGGTCCAGAACGTGCTGGGCGCAGCGGCCTTGACCTACGTGGCCGCCACGCTCTCGGCAGTGCTCACCTTGCTCTACTTTCTGATTCGGTTTGCCCCCAGCAACCAAGACTGAGCAGGTCCTGGTGGGCAGTCACAAACTGACGTCCATTGGAGTTGGCGACCACGAGCCCGGAATCGGCAGCGAACCTTTGGCTTCCGGCGGCCGGGCTTGTCCAACCAACAGGAGATTTCAGAGCCTTTGATCGACTGCCCTGAGGGCTTCTGCGATGTGCCAGCCGCTCAGCCGACTACCTGCAGTTGTTCTCGGCTGAGACGATCGGCCCAGAAAATCGGCTCCGGCAGCCGGTGATCGGACAGCATCTGACGAACACATTCCTCTGCCGAGGGAACATCGCAAAGATGACCCGGCGAGACAAACAGCGGTCGTTTGCTGGCCCGGTTCGGCCGCAAGGCCACCCCACGGATCTGGCCCTGATAGGTCACCTGGCGGGCCTGATTGGTTTCCAAACCGTTGAGGTCCAATTCTCCGCACAGTCTCTTCTTGGAAACACCCACGGTGGGGAGATTCAAGAGAATTCCCAAGTGGGTAGCAACTCCCGCCAAGCGGGGATGCAAAATGCCACTGCCATCCACCATGAGCAGATCACAGCCACGGTCCGCAGACCAAACACGACGGAGCAGATTCAGATAGACCGGAAGTTCTCGGTAGCTGAGATAGCCGGTGATGTAAGGGAATTCAACGACGGCTTGCTCGGTCAGCGACCAAATTACCTCAGGATGAGGCCAGTGGCACAGAGTGTACGCGGCGACCACGTTGGTTTGGCCAGCGTTTGTTGCGTAGGAGATGTCCAGTCCGCCGACCAGTCTCGGCGGGCAATCCAATGGCTTGAGCTGGAGTGAGTGTCCCAACTGCTCTTGCTGCTGGCTGAGTTGAGCCAACGGTCGGGGGCCAACGAATGAGTCGAACGGAGTCTGAGCAGGATCAACTTCTCCCTGGAGCAGATCGTCGAGTTGCCTGTCGCCAAGTGACCCCTCGGCCAGGAGCAGCTCTGCTTGGGCGCGAACCCGCTGAGGCTGATTTTGGCCCAACAATCCACTCTCATGGACTAGGCGATGCCAGGGGATCACCGTGCCGAGCTCAGCCACGCGTGCTTCGTCGGCGACCCACCGCGTTGCCGCAAAATCTCCCACGGCGTTGGCGACCCGCCGAAACGTGCTGATGTGCCCTTCAGGAATCTGCGAGACTTTGGTGACCAGCGCGGAGCGGAGATCGGGAAGCAGCAAGGAGGGAACCTTAAGGTTCCGACTCGGGCCGTCAATCGGGTATGTGGGCTCGGGCACCAAATGCAAACTCCAGAACCAGCCACTGCATGCCCCAGGCGGAGGCCTGTCTGAACTCAAGTCGTCTGAGGAGTACCCGTCAAGCCTCCGAGCGGGTCTCATCGCTCGGTGGCCTGCGGTTGATCAGCGACTTTCGAGCCTCAGCGGGTTGAATTGTTGTGAGGGCACCTCAAGCGCTCTCCACGTGCCTTGTTTCCTTGGATTTTGGCCGGCCGTTCCACGTGAATCCCTTGACTCAACGAGTGCCCAACTGCCCAATCAGAAGGAAACCGATCACGAGGTGCCCAATCCAAACTCGCCGCGACTTCGGCGGCACGCTGTGGTTCACTTTTTCTTCTCGACGTGGATCGTGTGCTTCCTCAAACGAGGGCAGTACTTTTTCAGGCGAAGCTTCTCGCCGCCCGGCTTCCGGCGAAGCGTGTAGTTGTACTCGCCGGATTCCTCACAAACGAGGTGAATCACCTCAACCCCTTTTTTGCTTTTGGCCATTGGTGCGTCTCAACTTCGGTTCTGCCTGCAGAGGTGGACCCCACAGCAGGGTGTTTCGGTTCGGAAAACGGAGTATTTTACCCTGAGATCCTAGAAGCTGCCCAGCCCGGAGGCACTGACACACCATCGTGCCGTTGGTTGGTTCCCCGGCTGGCCCCGCAGCAGAAAACTGCGATCATGATGGACTGTGGTGGGTCTCGTTTTCCCCGAGACAGTTTTTCAGAAACCGCCTTTTTGGTCCATGAGCCAGCATCCATGAAATCCGCTCCGGCCGCTTTAGTGACAGGTGCTTCACGAGGAATCGGACGGGCGATTGCCGAAGAACTGGGCCGTCTTGGTTATGCTGTGGTAGTCAACTACCTCCGCAGTCGCGACTTGGCTGTGGAAGTGGTCAACGCCATTGACCAGGCGGGCACCCAGAGCATCGCCGTCCAGGGGGACGTCGCCCTGGCCACCGATCGCGCTCAAATGGTCGAAGAAACGCTGGCGGCCTTCGGACGCATCGATTTGCTGGTCAACAACGCTGGGATGACTTCGCCAGGCCGCCTTGATCTTTTGGATTTGACTGAAGAAAGTTGGGAGCAAGTCTTCGCCACCAACCTCAAGGGACCGTTTTTCCTATCTCAACTTGTGTCGCGTCAGATGATCCGCCAGCGTGAGGAAGGTTTGGCCTTTTCTGGCCGGATCATCAACATCAATTCGATCTCGGCCTATGCAGTCTCCACGAACCGAGCCGACTACTGCCTGACCAAAGCCGCCTTGGGGATGATGACCCAGCTGTTGGCCACACGATTGGCCGAACATCAAGTTGCTGTCTTTGAAATCTGCCCGGGCGTGATCGCCAGTGACATGACTGCCCCCGTTCAGGAGAAGTACAGTCAGCTCATCGCTGAAGGACTCTCTCCGATTCGCCGCTGGGGTCAGCCTGAGGATGTGGCCCAGGCGGTTGCGGCAATTGTTGGCGGCTTCTTTCCCTTCAGTACTGGTGAGCGTCTCAATGTCGACGGGGGCTTCCACATCCGACGACTGTGACGGTCACCTTGAAAACCGCTCGGACTTACCCGAGGACCCGCCCTTTGGACAAACGAAAACATCCCCAGCGTCTCAAACAAAAACCTGGGCAACAAAAACCTAGCCAAAGAAACACCGGCCAAAGAAACACCGGCCAGAGAAACACCGGCCAGAGAAACACCGGCCAAAAACAAACAAGCCAGAACAAAGGCGGCTTGGTTGAACCGGTCGGATTGCGGATTATCGGCGGGACTTTTGGCGGGCGTCGGTTGCAGTACCACGGCGACCGCACCGTCCGTCCGATGAAGGACCGTGTGCGGGAGGCGTTATTCAATCTCTTAGGGCCAGAGGTCAAGGGCACACATGCCGTGGACCTCTTTGCTGGAACGGGAGCACTCGGCTTGGAGGCGTTGAGCCGGGGTGCCAGCTATGCGACCTTTGTGGATCGGCATTGGCCGAGTGTGAGGATTCTGAAGGACAACGTTGCCTTACTTGGCTTGGAGCAACGCTGCGAGATCGCGGTGGCGGACACCTTTTACTGGTGGGATCACCAGCGGACTTTTGAGCAACAGCCAGTGTTGCTCTTCTGCGCTCCGCCTTATGCCTTGTTCAACACGCAAGGGAGCGAGTTGTTGCGGGTTGTTGCTCAAACGCAAGACTCAGCGCCGGAGGGCAGCCTCATCGCCGTGGAAAGCGACACCTCCTTCGCCCTGACGTCGTTGCCCGATTTCCCCAACTGGCGGATCCGCGCGTACCCGCCAGCCCAAATCGCGGTCTATCGAGTTGAAGGTCACACCGAGCCCGACCGGGATGAAAACCGTCCCGTTTCCACGAAATTCGTGGCAGGCTGAGCAAGCAGGGCGGATCGCACCTTGCAGGCGGCTTTCGGACACCAGGCCAACTCTGTCCAACTCATCCATCAGGGGTGATGGGTCAAACGAGGTGTGACAACCGTTGCAGTTGCTCAAATCGTGCCAATACCTCTGGTGGAGTGCCAGAATGGTTGTTGAAGGGGTCTTGAAGACGTCAACCGCTGGCCAGCTTTGGTGTGCCTCGCTATCTTGAAGCTAGCGGCGAAGGCCGGTGAACGAGTCTCTCCTGGCTGAAATCGTTCTTGTCAGCGGCTATCCTTTTCAGCATCGAGCTGACCGGGGCACGCGAGACAAACTCCACAATTGCGTGAGGTCTTGAACCAATCGCCTTCTTCACCGGCTGGACAGGTTCTCAGCAGCCGACGGTCCCTATGCGACGCATTGCTGATTGTTGGTTCCAGAAACGGTGGCGACAACAAGCCCTCGTGGGTTGATTATCTCCAAGTGACCAAAGAATCGGGGAGCACATCTCATGGCTGAGACAGTCAAGTGCCAGTTGTCCGGTCAGGATGTTGAGTTTCCGGTAGTCGTGGGAACCGAAGGAGAACATGCGCTCAACATCTCCAAACTTCGGGCCTCAACCGG
Organism: uncultured Pirellulales bacterium; assembly: GCA_964648025.1. Classification (GTDB taxonomy): domain Bacteria; phylum Planctomycetota; class Planctomycetia; order Pirellulales; family Pb10988; genus CAZYKP01. The sequence goes on from CAZYKP010000058.1 coordinate 30,326, forward strand.
GTATATCACCCTTGATGAGGGGTACGCAAACACCGGTAGTTGCACAAGTGGGATCACGTTCTTAGATGGGGATAAGGGGGTACTCCGTTACTGCGGTTACCCCATTGAAATCTTGTCTGAGAAGTGTGATTTCACCGAAGTCGCCTACTTGTTGCTCAACGGCGACCTACCCAACCCCGCCCAACTGGAGCAGTTTCGCACGAACTTGCAGCGTCATACGATGCTGCATGAGGACTTAAAAACCTTCTACAACGGGTTCCCCCGCGATGCCCACCCAATGGCCATCCTCAGTTCGGTCGTGGGGGCGATGAGTACGTTTTATCAGGATACTCTGGATCCTCATAACCCTGACCACGTCCAGCAGGCGGTCCACCGCTTGATGGCCAAGTTGCCCACAATCGCCGCGTATAGCTACAAAAAATCTATTGGCCAGCCGCTGATCTACCCCCGCAACAACCTGAGCTACTGTGCCAACTTCTTGCACATGATGTTTGCTGTGCCAACTGAGCCGTACGAGGTGGATCCAGAATTCGTCAAGGCCTTAAACCTGTTGTTGATCGTGCATGCCGACCACGAGCAGAACTGCAGCACCAGCACTGTGCGGCTGGTCGGCAGTAGCGGTGCCAATCTGTTTGCCAGCGTCTCGGCCGGGATTTGTGCCTTGTGGGGACCGCTGCATGGTGGCGCCAATGAGGCGGTCGTCAACATGTTGGAGCGAATTCAGGAGGACGGCGGCAACGTCAAGAAGTATGTCGATTTAGCCAAGGATAAGTCCAACGACTTCCGTTTGATGGGTTTTGGGCACCGCGTCTATAAGAACTTCGATCCCCGCGCAACCATCATCAAAGCCAGCTGCGATATTTTGCTGAAGAAGCTCGGTCTGAAGGACCCTTTTTTCCACATTGCCCAAGAGCTCGAGGAAGTGGCCCTCAATGACCCCTACTTCATCGAGCGGAAACTCTACCCCAACGTCGACTTCTACTCGGGAGTCATCTACCGGGCGATGAGCATCCCAAAGACCATGTTTACAGTCTTATTTGCCATCGGCCGGCTGCCCGGCTGGCTAGCCCATTGGAAGGAGATGCATCGATCTCCAACCAGCCGAATTGGTCGCCCAAGGCAGGTTTACACCGGGCCGGTCGAGCGGCCGTTTATCCCTCTGGAGCAACGAAGCTAGCTCATTTGCCCTCATTCGAGCTGCTGGCCATTGCCATCGCCGCCTCTGGCAATCGCTCCCCTCGCAACGTCGATCGGCCGAAGCAACGCCCGTCCCGACTCAGATCCCCTCTGCGGGTGGTGACTCGACCCGTTTGTGCCTCCCTTGCATTCTTCCCTAATCAGCTGAAGTCTCGCACCTGGGAACTTGTCGCTGCTTGCGACGCGTTTGCTCTTGTCCTCGGCCTAGCGAGGATGCTAGCTTTCCACCCCGCATGACTCAGGTCCGCGACGCTGTGGGCTTGGATCGGAGAGTCCCCATCCCTGTTCTGGCCTGCGGGACGACGCCATTGGAGGGTTGTTAGGTGGCCACATTCTGCCCAAAAGCGATGTCATCCTTCCGACCTGCCGGCACAAAGCCTGTCGGAGAAGATCTCATGCTGGCACGCCAGCCGGGAGGTTTCAGCCCACAACTTGGGTGCGTTGCGGCCCACGCATCCAGTGGCAGAAACCTGAGAGGTGCCGCAGCGTTGGTGCTTAGTTTGCTGGCCGCGATCGGTTTGGGGAGCTCCGTTGGGTTGGCTCAGGTCAATTCCTTTCCGCAACGCTTCCCACCGACCCAACCCAACACTACTTTCCCACAGTCTTTCGGGACCCCAGTCTCCACTAGCACTGGTGCCAGAGAATCCGACACAGGATGGCCTCCGCAAAGCCTGCCTCCTTCCAGGCGCCCGCCTAGTTCCTCCGTTGGCGGACACTCAGGCAGGATTCACACAGCCCAGCTCTCACGCCCCCGAAACGAGGAAATTGCGGAGGCTCCCTTTGCTAACGAGTCGCTCCTTTCCTCGAACAGCCCGCCTGAAGTGCGACCGGCATCGTTTGCAACCGGGGAGCAGGGGTCTAACTTTAAGAACCCAACAAGCAGTCAGTTGCAGGGTGAGCCGTCCATTCCTGGCCAGGACGCACGGCCCCCAGGGACCCTCGACGTTGCGAGAAACACAGAGTTTCGCCGGAACCGCTCGTTCGACGGGTCCAGTTATGCCGAGCGAAGTGCCTCAGCCCCGATCACCTACCCGATGCTTGGTCCGGATGGGTGGGAAGGTCCCGCCGGTCACTCAACCCTTGGCGAGGTCCTACGCCCGCAAGGCGAAGAAAGCGAGGGACCGTTGCTGTTGGACGATGTCCGGCCGGGTGAAAGATCCTATTGGAACTGGAGCAACTGGCAGAATTGGGGCCGGGTTCCCGATTGTGGGTGTGAGTATGACCAGGAGTACCGACTGATCGGACTGCCGGACCAGATCCTCTATCAGTCGTACTTAGCCGGACCACGAGAGCCACGGTTTGCTGGGTTATGGGTGCATGACCCTGGTCTCGGCTGGCGGTGGGAGGTGACCTTAGGAGGTCGTGCTGGCATTCTTCGGTATGGGACCTCTGATCCGCATTGGCCAGAGGGTTTTCAGATCGACATCGAGGGTGGAGCTTTTGTGCGGCTCAACCTTGATTTTCAGAACGACGTGGAAGCCACCGACTACCGATTTGGCGTGCCCTTCACCTATCGCTCGGGTCCGTGGGAGACGAAATTCGCCTACTACCACATTAGCTCGCACTTGATCGATGAATTCATCGAGCGCTTTCCCGACGTCCAGCGAAACAATTACGCACGTGATGCCCTGGTCCTGGGGCTAGCCTACCGCTACCAGAGGGATCTCAGGATCTACGGCGAAATCGGTTGGGCCTTTGCCACCTTTGGCCCTGCAGAACCTTGGGAACTCCAGTTTGGCTTCGAGTATAGCCCCCGAACTCCCACTGGGCTGATGCCAACCCCGTTCTTTGCCGTCAACACCCGGCTCCGCGAAGAGGTCGATTGGGGGGGCAATATCACCGTACAGGGGGGAGTACAATGGGTGGGGCGGAGCGGTCATACGTTCCGTTTAGCCGCTCACTATCTCAACGGAGCAACTCCCCAGGTGATCTTTCTTGGCGACAATGAACAACAAGTCGGATTCGGCCTGTTGTACGACTATTAAGCTGCCGTGCCCGACCCATCGGTCGGACCCTGACGTAAAGTGAAGAGGCGCCTTGCAACCCAAGAAGAACGTCTGCGACTGCCCTGGGGTCAATGGTCAGGGTGACGCCTTGGTTGGGGAACGTTTCGGACCAAAAATCTAATTGACCAGAAGTCCAAGTGACCAAAAGTCTAAGTGACCAAAAGGCCTGGCTTTTTCACTTCCAGGATTCTTTTGAGAAACAAGGGGTTCAGACAGCCCGGACGAGCTTGCCAAGTCAGAGGAAGTGACCTGGATCTGCGTAGCTGGATGGACCTACACTGCCAGCGAGTTTTGGAAGGCCATCCGGAGAGAGTTGAAACCAACGGGCGCCTCCGGTCCAGAAGCCGGACCCGTTTTCTTGCCAGAGGATGACTATGCTCGGGAGTTATTCGTCCAAGTTCGGACTGGCGCACATTTCCACTTGGGGATGTGTTGTTGTCATGCTGTTAACGCTTGTCGGTCAAGTGACTGCTCAGGACAAGGTCCCTGCTCCGGCTCCGCCGCAGCCGCCGCTGAGGCCGACGGATTTTCCAAAGCTGCTTGGTCAGTGGAAGAGTTTGACCCAGCGTGCCGAGCAAATTGGCAAAGAGTATGAAACTGCTGGACTGGACCAGAAAAAGGCCCTTATGGCTGAGATGCGGCAGCTAGACGAACGGGCGATGGCTCTGCAAGGGCGTTTGGGAGCTGCTGCTGAGGTAGCCTATACCTTTGATCCCAATCGCTATCAGAATGCTGGGGATGTGTTAATTGCCTTAGTTGCAGCGGAAATTCGAGCAGCGACTTTTGTGGGGAACGATTCTCAGAAGCATTATGCCAGAGCCGCCCAACTGGCAGGCTATCTGATTGACGGCCGCTACCCTGATCCTTCGAAGCAGTTGATGAATTTCGCCGCGGTGGCGGCTGTTGGTCAAAACGATTTGTTGGCAGCAGAAAAATACCTCCTCAAGGGCAAGGAAAAAGATACTTTGGAGCCTTTTACTGAGGCTTACTTGAGAGAGATCCAAGCCAGACGTCGGGATGTCGAGAGGAAGGATTGCCCACAGGTTCTCCTGCGGACGACCAAAGGGGATATTTACCTGCAACTCTATGAAGAAGAGGCCCCCAATACCGTTGCCAACTTCATCTCCCTGGTTGAGCAGAAGTTCTATGATGGGTTGACCTTCCATCGGGTGATCGAAGGTTTCATGGCCCAAGGAGGAGATCCAGAAGGCACAGGTCGCGGTGGGCCAGGCTATCGGATTCCGTGCGAATGTCACAACGATGTGTATCGGGTGCACTTTGCCTACAGCGTGAGCATGGCGCACGCCGGGCGAGATACCGGTGGCAGTCAGTTCTTCATCACCTTTCGTCCAACTCCTCACCTTGATGGGGTGCACACCGTCTTTGGCCGAGTGATCAAGGGCCAAGAAATTGTCGACCAACTGCAGAGTACCGAGGGGACGGCTGAGGGAGTCACGCCCGACAAGATCATCATGGCCCGCGTGCTGCGGAAACGAGATCACAAGTACGAACCACGTGTCCTGGCGCAGCGTGCAGAGTCGATCACGCCCCCGAATCGCCGTTGACACGAGGCTTGCGGTGGCGAACAGCTGCTGGGGTTGTGGACCGAGCAGGGTACCGCTATCAGCTTGATCGGGAGGGATCAAGTTGGGCACGACGCTTGAGGGCGGTCAGCCTTCTGGCACCTGACGATTCGGCCAAGACATTCGCTCACGGACAGCTCGAAGGCCGTCGCCAAGGACGGGACGCCGCATTCCGGCGCCTCTTCTTTGGCGGCGGTTTTTGTGATTGCCTTTTGCCTGGCCCGCTCCGAGCTCAACCGAAGCTCAGGGCTTCTTACTCAAGTGAGTGGTTCAAAGGAAGGGGGTGACATGGGTACGCTGCAAACTCGACCAACAATGGACGCCTCCAACGACTGAGCCTCAGAAAAGGCTTCGACCGAGGTCGACCAACGGAAGCCCGGATTTTTGGTCGTTGCTCAATGACGTCGTCGAGAACCTTTCAGGGAACCAAGAGAACCCAACTATGGGGCGACCAATGATTGAGACCCCATCGGGGGCGTTTTGGGCAGTGGCAAGCAAAAAATCTCCCCTGTGAAGCTCTGTCGTCAGAGCCGCATGACTCATATTCTTGGAAGAGCAATTAGGTTCTTTCGACTGATCGGCCAACACACATCTTGGGAAGTCAGTTGCCTTGTCGATGCACAGGTCCCTCTGCCATAGACGGTCAACTCGAAGGAGAGACAACTTGATGAGACCACTTCAACGGACAATGCCGCGAACGATCACGGGAGTTGGCAGCCTTCTGGGAATGATCTGCCTGGCTGCAGCTCTCCAAGCCGTGAAGGAATCAGCTGCCTGGGGCTTTGCCCAGCAATCCGAAGTCGGGCCAGTCGCCGCGGAACAATCTTCCCAGCAAGAATCGAAGCCGGACCCAGAGGCTGAGGGAAAGGACCCAGCGCCAGCGAGCACTCACACAGCCGATCAATCCCAAGAGCAAGACTCGCAACAGCAAGACTCCAAACAGCAAGACGTTTCCGAGAAAGTCGTTGTTGAGGAAGAAACCTTTGAGAAGCTGTTTCAGCAATGGCGTACTTTACTGGGGAAGCTTCGTACCAAAAGGATCCAATACCGCGCCAGTCAGGACGACGAGGAGAAAGCGAAGATCAAAAAGGAGTACGACGCTGGGATTGCCGAGGGGCTCATGCTGAGGCCGAAGGTCCGAGCCGCAGCCGAGAATCTCTACCGGCTTGACCCATCCAATGTCGAGGCAGGCCGTTTCATCGCTGCTCAAACACAGAAGGCATTCGACGAAGACCGGTATGGGGAAGCGTTGACTAAGAGCAAGTTGTTGGCAGAGAAGAAATATCGCAACGCCAATGTCTTTCGCATTGCCGGTGTCGCTGCTTTGGAGATCAACCAATTCGAGGATGCCAAAAAATATCTCCCCAAAATCCTTGAGCACAAACTCAGGCTTGCCAACCCGCTTGAGCAGCGACTGGGGATGCAGACACCGATCTCGTCTGCCGCGGATGTGCTCAAGGGGATTGAATACCGCAAAGAACGGTGGGAGCAGGAGCAGCAGCTCCGCAAGCAGGACGCCCAGGCCAACTTACCCCGTGTGAAGCTGACAACAACCAAGGGAGAGATTCTCCTGGAGCTGTTCGAAGATCAAGCTCCGAATACAGTCGCAAATTTTATTAATTTGGTCGAAAGCGGCTTCTACACCGACAAGCAATTTCATCGTGTCATCGGCGGCTTCATGGCTCAGGGCGGCCGCTCCCCCGATGGGCTAGGTGATCCAAACTACACCATTCCCTGCGAGTGTTACCGGGACGATGCCAGATTGCACTTCCGAGGCAGCCTGAGCCTGGCCCGCACGCAATTGCGCGACTCTGGCTGTGCCCAATTCTTCATCTGCTACCGCGCGACCTTGGAACTTGACCGTCTCTATACCGTTTTTGGCAGGGTCCTGGAGGGCATGGACGTTGCGACCAGCCTGAATCGGATCGACCCGCAGAACAGCACCCCGTCGGACCCTCCTCCCGATCGAATTATCAAAGCGGAGGTGATCCGAAAACGAGATCACCAGTATACAGTCCGCAAGGTCGGTGATCCTGAACCCGCGACAACCAAACCTGAGAACAGCGACCCCAAGCAAGCCGACCCAGAAAAAGCGGAACCTGGGATGACCGAAGCTCAGCAGACCGAGCCGAAGGATCCTGACTCTGGAGAAGCCGACGGCGAGCAATCTGGACAGACCGAGCAACCAGAACAGACCAAGACCTCCTCGAGGGAGAACCCCCAGACCGGGACTTCCGAGGATGCCACAACCATACAAGCTGATTCGGAATCATCAGCCAAAATCACGCCGGACGAGCCTGAAGCCAAGCAGGATGACTGAACTGGGAGGGGTTGACCCGCTCGGCTGATGAGGCGCACGGATTGGCGGTTCTCCCGTTGGCCCAGCGGTCGGTTTCCGTCTGATTTGGCAGCTGGTTCTCCTGGAATCGGGGGATTGACGTCCAACCGACTGCCAAAATCACAGGAAACAAAGCACTAGTGCTCTTGAGGAAAATTCTTGCTCCGCCAAAACCGACGAGCCGCCCGATCCATCAGCGATTTGGCAGCCTTTCCGTTGTGCCGGACGAGCCAAGATTTTCCTCAACCTCAGTTCTGTAAGGCTTTGTAACAAAACCCACGTCAGCGGCACGCAGAGTGCCGACCTCAAGGACAAGGTTGATCCCCCAACTCAGGCTGACAGCAGCCAGTCTGAATTGGGGAATCATTGCAAGATAGGATGACGATGCAAAATCAGCATTTGCCAGGGGGGAGGTCAGGATCCAGCAGGAGCCCGGGCCGACGCCAAAAGGCCATCCGATTTCGGACCTCTCCCCAGGTGGGCGACGTTGTCGAAGACTTTTGACTGACGGAACTGACCATCAATTCAACGATAAGTCTTCCCTCCCACAGGTGGTATTGCGCGTCTCCGGAACTCGGACGTTGTGGCCTCTTGGCCTTAGAGGCTGGCAAGTTCCGGAGGGGCGGGGAAGTCCACTTCGGTCCCGGCGACGTGGTTGAAGTAGTTGGTCAAGATGTTCAGAACCACATTGGCAACTATCTCGGCGATCTCACCGTCGTCGTAACCATGTTGTCGAAGGCTGTGGACGTCCTCGTCAGAGACCCAGCCTCGCTCTTTGACAACCTTCTGAGCGAATTCCAAAGCCGCGTGCTCCTTAGGTTCGGAGGCCGCAGCTCGCCGAGCGTCAACGGTCTCACCTTCACTCAGGCCAGCTTTCTTCCCCAAAACGGTGTGAGCTGCCACACAGTAGTCACAGCTGTTGGACTGGCCGACTGTTAAAGCGATCTGCTCGCGTAAACGTGCAGATAAACGGCCAGCTGACAGTTCCTGGCTCATTCCCAGATAAGCCTTGGCGACAGCTGGAGAGTTGGCCATCGTTGCCAGAAGGTTGGGGACACCGCCGAGCTTGCGTTGAATGCCCTTGAGCAGTTCAACAGTTGGGGCATCAGCCGAGTCTTGGGTGACAGGTTGAAGGCGTGGCATTTCAGTCCTCCTGTTGAGTATTACTGATTCCCTGAACAGTCTTCGACGAAGCAGGGTGTTTCGTCCGGCAATCCGGGCTTCCGTTGGTCAAAGACTTATCTGAGGCTCAGTAGATCAGATTTCGAACGAACGGCGACCATCGGAAACCCGAATGGCCGGGATGAGTCGTTGACAAGGTCGAACACCCTTCCGGGAACCAACAATCACCGGCTTGGCATCAGTGTTCGCCGTGGGATTGATCTTCAGACGCCACCAGACCCGATCGCTTTACCTCATTGGCGAAAAAAAATGCAGTGCCCCACAGGTTGCTCAGCAGCCAAGCCGATCAGAACACCCCGGGATGTGTCTCAGGCCTGGTCGGCCAGGGTCGATCGGAAGTCTGCAGGGGGGTTGCGGATGCCTTGAGATATCGACCCAGCGCTCAGGAGTGGATTCCGTGGTCAGTGATCAATCCATCGAGCAACTTCGCAACATCGGCCCAACAAGCGGCCCTTGGCTGCGGGCTGTGGGCATCGAGACAACCACCGAACTGGCAAGGTTGGGTGCCTTGTTCGCCGACCGATGGGTCAGAGACCAACATCCTTCTTTGGGCCTGAATTGGCTGTGGTTGCTCCCGGCAGGGCTGGAAGACCGGAACTAGCGAGATCTCAGCTAGTGCCTTGTTTCCTATGATTTTGGCAGTCGGTTGATTTTGGCAGTCGGTTGATTTTGGCAGTCGGTTGATTTTGGCAGTCGGTTGGACGTCAATCCCCCGATTCCACGAGAACCAACTGCCAAATCAGAAGGAAACCGACCACTACTGACCTTCGGAGAAGTTTTCGACCCAGGGCTTTCCGTCTGCCCTTGTCTGTGATACCTAAGAGGGGGCAGCCTGAGGCACCACCGGAAGCCCAAATTGCCGAACGAAACGCCCCGCTTCGTCGAAGACTTTTCAGGGAATCAGTAGTGGGAAGAACAAACCTCCTGGACTAGCTGCAGAAGGACGACTGACTCTTTGAGAAATCTTTCTTGTGTGATCTGCTTGCTTGCCGTTGCCGGCTATTCAGCCGCCGGTGAAGGGACGTTCCATCACCTCGCCTTGAGGCGGTTTGGTCTTGTGCCAACCGTTCGCTGATGGCTTCAACTGCATGATTGTTAAGCCCGAGAGGATCAGGCCAATGCTGACGGATTGGAAGGGAGTTGGCAGCGTCCCTAGTAGGAGATAGGCGAAGATCATACTGGCAAGTGGCACCAGGGTCGTCCATTTCGAGACCACATGACCTGGCAGGAGCGAAACAGCCTGATACCAAGCCACTTGCCCCAAGACGACCACGAGTCCCGCGTAGGCCAACATGAAGGGCAACAGACTTGGAAGAAACGCTTGAGCAAAGTGATGAGGCCCGTAGGCCCACATTGCCAACCAGTAGAAGATGATGGCCCCAAGGAGATTCCGAAACACCAAAAAGAACGGCAAAACCTCTTGGTCGGCTAGTGTCTTGCGGGCCATGGTCGTTCCCAGAGAGCGAAAAAACGCCGCGAGGATTGCCAAGACAAAGCCGACCCCAAGCGTGCTGAAACCCTGGACCAACGCCAGCACGACGACCCCAACTCCAATCAGACCGAGGCCCCCAAGTGTCTGGCGGGAGGGCCGTTCTCCAAAGACCCACCAGGCCAGCAAAGCAAAGAAGACCGAATCAGTCTGAAGCAACAGAATCACCGCGGTCGTATCGGTCTGCTCTAACGACAAAATTAACAAGCTCGGAGCTAACACATTGGCGAAGAGTGTGTTGGCGATCATCGTCCACCACCCTCGCGGAGATAGCCAACGCATGCCACGAATCAGTGTTTTGGGACCATACAGCGTGAACACAATCGCCGCTGAGCAGAGATTGCCTACAAAAAGCACGTTGCAATAAGAAATCGCTTCCTGGAGGTATGTTCCAAACTGACCTCCGTAGACCACCAGAGCCTTGAGCACCGGCGTGCCTAAAGCGGAAAGGAGCACCGCCGCAAGCAATGTTAGGTACTTGTGCCCATCGGCGAGACCGAATTTGAACGAAGCAGGCATCACTCAAGCTTCCCTGCGGACACAGATCACAAAACGAGTTGACGGGCAAGTCTCGATCCCGGGCGAGAGCGGCTCAAAGGTGTGCGCATCAAACAACGAAATCGACCCCGGGGAGTGTTGCTGAAAGAGCTTGTAAAGTCTTCCCGGGGAAACGAGAAACCGCTTGTGGACTCCTTCGTGGGTCACGCGCAGGGGTCCAAGGCGACTGATATTGAAGATTTCACTATGCTGATAGGTGAACCCTCCTCGCTCGTGCAGCGATGGGTTGCGCAGAGAGACGACCATATCGCCCTCCGAAAAGACCACATTGGGATACCAGCGAATGTGGTCTTGCGTGATAAACTCGCTGATGCAAAGTCCCCCTACTTTCGTCAGGTCCAACACACGCCGGATAGCCTGCTGGAGGTCTTCATGCCTCATATACTGATAGCTATTACAGAAGACGATATCAAAAGGGCCGCCCTGGATATCCAGTTCCGGCAGTGCGGCTTGGGCAACTGGGGATCGCTCTTGGGCAAGCTCCAGCATCGCCTGCGACGGATCCACCCCCAAAATCGCAGCCCGATTCACATGGAACCGCCGCACCAGCTCTTCCTGGAGCCATCCGGTGCCGCAACCGATATCCAGAAACGAGACCGCAGTTGGGTCGATCTCAAAGTGGCTCAAGACCTTCCCTAAGTAGCGAGGAATGTAGGAATTGGTCGTGCCGATGACGTGATCGTACAGACGTGCGTACGTTCGCCAGGGGTCAGCCTCCTGATCTCCGGCTTGATAGAGATCAATCACTTCCTGCTGGATTGTGGCAGCTGCACGCAAGTTCTCCAGCAACATCTTCCAATAACGGGAATCGATGATGTGCCCATTCTCATCGGTGTTCTCCAGCAGTTCCCCTTTCAGCACAGGCCAGTTGCTGCGGTCGGTCAAACGTCCAATCGTCTCACTGAGCTCACCGCCGCCTGCCAGTTCACGTCGCAGCCGCTGGACAATATCGAAGAGCCATGTCGAAAAACCCGGAGGCGCAGAGGGCTCCCTCCGCTTGATCGCTTCAGGTGGCAGAGCATAAAACACCCCTCCGTCTGTGTACTGGATTTCCTGCCGTGATAAGTCAATGACCCGCGCATCGGCAGTGACGCTTGCTGTGCGTGTCGGGGAGCCGTACAGATGAAGGGTCAGGAACTCTGAGTCGCCGGGGTTGCCCATCTGGTGCACTAACTCGTGGTTGACCGCCAACACGCGTCCTGGCGAGAGGCGATTTCGGCTGACCGTCGTGATCGATTCCGGCTCGACCAAAAAGACAGCATGCTCAGCGGGCCCAAAGACCTGCACAGCCCCCCATTGTGTATATCCGTGATCGTGGATGGCCGAGACATCGCCAGGCCGCCATGACATCACCATGATCTCAAAGAACCCGCCGTCATAGACAAGCTTGCGGCCGTAGCTGTCTGTCGGGGGATGATCGAAATCTGCCCATGGGGTCAAATCCTCTGGTTTCACCGCAGCCCCGACCACAATCGACTTGGCGACCACTGGTGTTAGGGCATCGGCTTGTTGGATCCCTTCAACAATTTTCTGAAGGGAGGGTGGCAGCGGGATGCTTTTCACGGGTCTGTCCTCTGGTTCTCTCATCGCTGAGCTTGAAGAGTCCTCTAGGTCGCCTTTGCTGCAGTTCGAGTTGGGGACGACCGAGTCCTCACGTCGATGGCGAATTTGGCGGAGTGTGAGATGCGGTCCACTAAGTTGGCCCGGTTCGCCTGCCCCCTCGGCTGCATGGTAGCTTGGGGGTCCGTTTTGGCGGCCGAGCTGATCGATTGCTGTGGGGGTTTCTGGACAGGCCGGGCGTCAAGTTCGCCGGAGTGTTTGTTCTTGGGCTCACCAGGGTCCTGTTGGTCGCCTTCTGTTGGAGACTTTTCCAAGGCTCCGTTGTCCTTCGCCAGCGAAGGGACTGTTGGCCAAACCTCGTTACGAAGGTGCCTGAGCAGCCGTGCACATCCTACAGGCTGGTGCCAAAACTTGGGACCCTTAAGCCCTTCATCCAACTGGCCAGGCGAATCGACAGCGGACGACTGTTGGTGCGGCTCGGCTCCACGGAATCCTGGCAGGACGGCTGCGGAGCCAGACTCGGGTGACTCTTCGATGCCTCATTGACGCATCCAAGTCGAACGGCACAAGTCCTTGAAGCACCCCCACCCGGTGGGAGACTTCTCCAGCGATCAGCCGGTCTGCTGTTTGGCGGCCGATTCGGTATGAGTCTGAGAACTGAGGCCCGGAATCACCCCTGTGACGAAAAGACCTACGATGAAGAACCATAAGTGGTTAATCAGAGGAATCACGTCCTGACCCCAATTGATCGAAGCCAGGGGAGCTGTTGGAAAGCCCTGACCGGCAAGTAAGCTGATTGTCATGGACAGGGCGGGATAGGCGAGAACGGTCGTGCCCCAGCCAAGGAGGAGACCAACGCCAAGGGCCGTCGCTGAACCGCCGAGAACATCCCGCGGAAAGAACGGCAAGCTGGCAACCAGCGCACAGACCAGCGAATAGCTCACCGAGACAGCTAAGTGCGTCGTCCAGCCGATCGGTGAAACGAAGTGTTCAGGATAACCTCCAAGGTTCACGACCTCGGTCCCCAGCCAGATCGCAACGTCGCTGGGTTGGTTCAAAACTTGAACCCATACGAACCCCACCGCTCCCCCAATGCCCATGGCCAGCGCATAGGGGATTCGTAAACCAAACTCGTTAATAAATTTGTACATCCTCATTCTCCAAAGGTATGGATAAGATACTGTCTTCAGTCAGCTATCTCCACTACGCTTGACATTTGGCAATCAGCGTCAATGATTCGAAAAAATTGCAGATTATGCGCCCAGTTCGCTCACACTCTACAGGATCGCGGAAATGTGTTCGATCTCACAGGTAAGATTCTGTGGCCGGTGGCGACTACTGAGGTTGGGATCAATCTTGGCTCGTCCGGTTGGTGGAGAGGCTGCGGAATCAGCGGTTGTTGTGCCTATCCAGCATTTTGGACGAGCAAGAATTTTTCCCAACAGCAGTCCCAGTTGACCTTCAGCGTCTCCCCAGTCTTTTCCCATGCTGAAGGGCTGAGGATCCGAGCATCCAGCTCTCTGCCAAAGCGCCACGCTCAGCACGAACTGGCCCAAGCCTTCCCAGAAAAGTCACTTGGCGCATGAGTTCGGCAGAGGATGGCGAAGAGAAGATGTATAAGGTCGCTCGCCACGTAGACGCCGGGCGATGTCCGCAATAATTCGGGAATCCATCGGAGCTAAGGCGTGAGGAAGCAGCCACCGCGGTTGCGGAACCCACCAAGGGCTTTCCGATGCCGGGGCGGCATTGACCGCCCCAATCATGTGATCGTTGCACCGCACGTAGGGGTAAATCGCGTAGTCGATCTTGGCTGCATGCAGCTGTTGCAGAAATGAGGACTGGGCACGCATGTCAGCTGGAAGGCGGTACCAATTGGGGAAAATGGCCAAAGGGCACTCAGCACCCACAGCTCCTCGGTGAGGTGTGGCGATGGTCCAAAGCCTGGCGATCCTCAGCTGTTTTTTCCCCGGCTGCTCGAGGGCCGCATAACGCGCAACTAACCCACCCATCGAAAACGCGACGACGTCAACTTCGACGGTTGCTGTTTCGTCGGCCGACGGAAACGCCTTTTCTACGGCCTCAATAGTCCAACACCGGCACTGGTCGAAGTTGTAGGCAGAAGCGAATGAGACGGCGAGAACCGGTTCGCCTGGCTGGAGAACACGCGTCAGTTCGCGGCGGATCGCCCAGGCCGAGAAGCCCGGATCCAACCAACCATCGAGAATCACCAGTGGCCGCGCCAGCGGTCGGGGGTCGTCGGCCATCAACTTGAGCTCTCGGCGGGCCTCTCCAAGCGACAACGCAAACGACGGATTGCTCGGCTGCAGAGTTTGGCACCCACAGAAAAACAGCAACGAAAGTGAAAGCTGCAGTAAGCAGAGCAACACCTGCGCGAGAGAACCCCACCGCTTGCCTTGCCCCCAGCCAGCAAGCGGTTGCACACCCCGCCAGAAGGTTGACCTCCCTATGTCCATCCCCTCCTGGGAAGGCCAGAAGAGAGGATCACCCTGCCTGGAGGTCCGCTGAACGTTTGTTACAGCACCCTTTGTCCAGAATCTCGTTGCTGTTCGCCTGGGAAGCCGATCCGTCGCTTGGCTCAACCGCATGCCGTTCCCCCGGGTCGACGAAATGAACGATTTCACCACGGTCGCGCTTGTGCGTGAGACTGTGTCGATCCACGTATTGTGCGCGTCGTCTTGGCACGATTTTGGGGTCCCGTGACAGACAAGGAAGATACTCCCGAAAAACTGGGTGTATCAACTCCAGAACCTGGTACCGCATCTGCTTCTGGCAGCGACGGGGGGTGAACCCCAGAATGGCCTGCTGGCCGGCGTTCGCGGGAACGGAATCACTGGCAGCGTCGGTCGGCAGGCCTCGGAGCGACCGAGTTTCAGCCATGACACTTGTGGCTATCGCACGGATTGTCGCTGGTCTCCGAAGAAGCAGCCGCGCTGAAAGCTTGCCTTGCGGGGCCTTGTTCGAGTTTGGTTCTCAACGTATGCAGCGGGTTCTGGCACGACAGACCGATGTCCACAGGAGTTTCGAAAAGGGGGCATTCCCTTGCCCTGTGCCTGTTCTCATCGCAAGATCTTTGCGGAAAAGAGCGTCGGCGGAGGCTTCTTTGCTGAAGGACGGCCTGAGCCGATCTCAGTGGCCGACGCACGGGTTCTGCCGTGGCTGCTAACCCTCCATAAGATCTGCTTCGACGATATTCTTGGCAAAGCTTTGATAGACCTGCCCAACCTGCTGAGCCATGGTGTCTGGGAACACGTGAAACTCTCCGGATTTCAAGGCTGCTAGGATACCCTCAGCGACCATCGAAGGTGGGTCGGCCATGTCACCCAAACCGGCTTTGGTGGCCATGTCGGTGGCAATGGGGCCTGGATGAACGCTGACCACTTGCGTGCCCTGTTCTCGCAGGGTGTCGCGAAGGGCCTGAGTGATCGAGTAGGCCGCTGCCTTGGACGCAGCGTAGGTCGCAAAGTCAGCAAAGCTCTTCAGCGATGCCACCGAGTTGAGCTGAACAAAAACGCCTCCACCGTTGGCCTTCAGAACCGGGGCAAACGCCTGGGCCATTCTGATCAAGCCGAAAACATTGATTTCCATCTCAAACTGCAGCGCCTCAAGGGCATTTTCAGCCAACGGGTTCGCCGTCAACAGGATCCCAGCGTTGTTGATCACAACGTGGACATCTCCGGCAGCCTCGGCGGCCGCCTGGATGGTCTCCGGTTTGCTCAGATCGATCTGCAAGGGAACGACCTGACCACCATGAGCGTCAACCAGGGGAGCGGCTGATTTCAGATCGCGGACGGCCGCGTACACTTTGCTGGCGCCTTGCTGCAAGCAAGTCTCGAGGATCGTCTTGCCGATTCCTCGATTTGCGCCGGTCACGAGAAGGTTTTTGCCAGAGATCGCAAAAGTCATCGCAAGTCCTCGAAGGAGGAATACAACCATTTCGGTCCATGAGATGTCGCTCGGGACCTCCGGGCGTGGAGCCGGCACGAAGACGCCTCTGCGGATCCGTCAGAACGCACCTGAGGGCAAGGACTCCCACCACACCAAGTCCCCGAACAACAACCCTCGTAGCGTAGCTCACCCGACGCCTTTCGGCACCCACACGGTTAGGCTGAGATCTTTTGAGGGGTCGCAGGGCCCGGCGCGCCGGTCCGAGAGACTTGATCCTTCTTGAGAAATTGGTCCTGGTCTTGCAGCTGAATGCTCTCTCCGTTGGTGAAGCCTTTATCAGGTCCTTTGCCTTTGCACACCTGTCAAGGAGATGCAGACTGTAACTGCTAAGAAAATAATTGAGCTTCAGTTCCGGTGCGACCAACGGAAGCCCGGATTGTCGATCGAAGGTCACTGATGAGAGCGTGGACTTTTCAGGGAATGAATAGGC